>NZ_BAAAZE010000007.1:111234-332021 GCF_039536745.1 Actimicrobium antarcticum | reverse complement strand
GGACCGTGAAACGACGTTGCGCCGATGATAGTGCGTCAACACGTGTGAAAGTAGGTCATCGTCAGGCTCAGTTATATGTAGCAACCAATCCGCCCCGACAGTTCGCTGTCGGGGCGGTTTGCGTTTACGCGCGTTAAACGTTAACTTCCTGAATTAAGCACCACAAACCCGGCGTCGATCAAGATGGTTCAATCTGTGACTTGGCGTCTGTGCAAATCGATGGCGTTGCAAACCGGAGTTGAATCGCATCTTTGCAGTGGACGTCGCAATCTAATCCGGCATGTCATCAATTTTTTCTCGCCACTAACCTTGTGTCTGTGTAACGAAGGAGCTCTTTAGCACTGCAACATGTTCTACCCACTGTTTTTGCTTTGTTGAAAATATAGGAATACCAAACCGATTGGCGCAATGAAGACGGCACCGACCCAGCAAAGTATCATCGTCATCAATTTCACGGTCATCAGTAGAACCACATTGACGAAGAACATATTGTTTCCCGTTATAAAGTCGACGATGCTTTCGTACACGTACGGGAATATGGGTATAGCAAGGTGTTGATCGTCGCAAAAAAACCATCCATGGTGACACGCCCTGCGAACCCCTGGATGATATAAACATGACAACGGCTAGAAGTAGTAACCCGAAAAAAACTGCCGGAAGTAGTAGGACTTCGACAGACCTCCGAATGTCTCTGTAAATACTGGATGCATTGCTTGCTTTCTCCAACGACGATTAAGTTTGAACTATGGCAAGGCAATTTACTTGGTCGAAGCCAACGATTTAAAACTTGGAGACATTCGCGCCGGATGCCGTAACGCTAACATTCATGTTCAACAAATTTTATGAGCGTCTCTACGTGCTTAACTATTGTATCTGGGACGATATTTGTGCTGCATCAACTCCACACGCCGTCGTTTCGTTTTTCGCCCGAGCTACTGTTATCGCCGGGTGCCGGGTTCCTTGCTGAATGCCGTCATACCGCTTGCGCAAATTCTTTCTTTTGAATCTGGATATCTATGGTGAGGTGCGACACCGGAAATCTGATCCTGCGCTTATCGCTCTCTATATGACCGAGGCTATGACATAAATAGAACGGATTGGCAGGAATCAGTCAATTTCCAGTCTGTGGTACACACCTGCATCCGTGGTCGGCGGGCATTGTCAGTCGCAATCTTTCGCTTCCCCCTCACTTCAGCAGCATGCGGGCGTTCGCTGTGGTTTTTTCAGCGCATCCGAACACGCTTCGATACAAAAAGTAGTGATGAAAATATGATCGCCAGGTAAAAAATGTCTCCGTTGTCATTAAAATTATTACTCTTTTTTCTGCATTCAAGAGTGTTATGTGGAATCGCAAACTCCTTGTAAATGGCCTCATTAAATTAGATGAGCGGGTAGTAAAACCGCTCATCTATTTTTTTGGGGGAAAGCATGGACGATATTTCATCAAAAGTGGCATCAGGAAGATGCTGCATGTTGATAAGCCGGATAAGTGAATGGCTCGTCAACGTTCCCGATAATGTAAAAAAGTTGGGACAGACCAAGCTTAAGTCGAATAAAAAAAAGTTCTTTAGCGGTGGTGTACTGATAGCGGCGACCTTCATGCCGCTCGTGCTCGTCAACGCACAAACTACCGTGGCGCCTGTCACAAACATTACTAGCTTGGCCCTGATGTCTGGAATACCTAGCCCCGGTACGATTGCGTTGTTATTGCCGGATGGGTTGGCGATAACAAATCCCGGTGTGACTGCCTGGCTGGATGCTGCCCGGGAAGAGGGCCTTCGAATAGAAACGTTAACCGATACACAGTTTCTTGCGCTCGGATCCGGTGCAAATGCCTACCGGGGTTTGATTTTGCCAGATGGATTTCATGTCACAGCGCCAGAGACACTCGTCACGGCAATACAAAATTATGTAACGGGTGGCGGTCAGGCGATGCTGGTCTATGATTTTGGAGCGCTGACTTCTGATGGAGCGTATGCAATACCTAAATCCCGGTTTAGTACTCTGGCAGGTGTCGACTACTTGCTCTACGACGAATTGCGTGACCGAACTACCGGTCTCGGGCCAATTACTGGTTTGGAAAGCAACCTCAGGCAGATTCAGGTTCCACCTGGAAAGTCGATGCTGTTTGCCAGCAGCGCTACCAGCCCTGCGATTAGTGCCGCCAAGGCGGCAGTTGCGCCGCAAATTAGTACGACCTCCGCCAAGGTCATCGCCACCGAAACAGGTTCGCTTAAAAGTGCGAACCTTGCTCCCAATGAAGCACTGTACCTGCCTGTTGGGCCAAGCAATCCTGGTGGTGTACTCGGTTACGATCATGCACAGCAGTTCAAGGCAGATCCGATCGACAAGCATACCCTTGTACGTACGGCAACGGGTCCGGTTGCTTCAAAAACCACCACGCCAACAGTGCCGTCTACGGCGCTGAGATCACTGAATGGTCCCGCTCCCACCAAGACAGCAGTGGCACCGCCACTTAAGTTTAATACCGCAAAGAAATTACCGGTGGTTAACGACACGACACCGCTCACTACAACCACTTCTGGAATTGGTGTAGCCAGACCCTTGTCATTTGCGGCAGTAACTACTGCTGCAACAGACAGTGTGCATGCCGTCAGCGGGTATGTTTACGGAGCGCTGACTTATCCTACTTTTGTCACGCGTGGAACGTTCGCCGGAACACAACTCGCAAACTCACCGCAATTCGGCCTGGTTGCAGGCATAAATCCGGTAGGTAGCGGCAAAGTACTATTCGTCAATGCGCCGTTGACCTATTTGAAAGGTGGCGCAGACGGGATGCTGATGCATGGATTTCTGCATTACTTTGCTAACGACATGTTGAAATTACCGCGATTGTCGACAATGCCGAATGCCCGTGCCGGTCTGACACTGAACTGGCATCTCTGCTCCAACTTCACAACGGATATGGCGCAGTTGACCCGGCAAGGTGTTTTTACCAATGGTCCATTTTCAATCCACATCACTGCTGGTCCTGACACAATTGCTTTCGGCGATCGTCTGGGATGGAATTTGCCTCTCAATACTGCAGCGCAAACGATGTTGCGTAATCTCCAGTCACAGGGACATCGGATCGGCAACCACGGTGGCTGGATTCATGATTACTTCGGCGAAAACGCCTCCGAAAGCAATCAAGCCACATTCCAGCAGTATCTCGACTTGAACAAGAACGCCGTCGAAGCTGCGATAGGACGCCCTACGATCGAGTATGCAGCGCCGCAGGGAAATACGCCATCATGGGCCATGAACTGGCTTGAGCAGAATGGCGTCGTTGGTACGTATTACCTTGGTCATACCGGCATGGGGCCAACGCGCAACTATAGCGACGGTGTGTTCAAGAATCCGAAATTGTGGATCAATCCTGTGATGCCGCTCGGATTGTATGCAACGTTTGAAGAATTTATTGAATACAACATACCAAAACAAAATGTAATCGATTGGTACAAGCAAATGATCGATTTCAGCGTTCAAAATCGGACAAACCGGTTGATTTACATGCATCCGAATGGCGCTGCGGAATGGTCAGATGTTGTCTTGAACATGCTGGCGTATGCCAAGACACAAAAGCAGGCTGGCAAGTTCGCCTGGTACACCATTGCTGACATTGATAATTTCATGAATGCGCGCAGCAAGGTCGGCTGGAACGAAACGGTCTCTGCTACCGGTGTTCGGCAATACACGGCGACTCATCCGACAAATCTGGCGAGGATGAGCTGGATTTTTCCCAAGACCGGATTCGCGAAACCATTGGTCACCGCTGGTACAGCAACGGTATCTGATGGCGGTGATAGCTGGTTGGTGGTTGCCAGCGGTGGTAAAACACTCAGTTTCTCTGCCAACCCGATTTGACAGATTGTTTTATGACTACATTTTTACGGCGCGCTATAGATTCCCTCTAGCGCGTCGTTTTTAGTAATGAGAACAGTCTCATTGGCAGAACGTCGACAAACAAGTCGTGTTGACGTCGCTAACGGGCTTTATTGGAAGCACCGCGTCTGATTGCTTCAGGCAGTCAGAATTAACTTGTTCAAGTGAGTGACGCGCATCCTGTAAATACGTCCGTGATGCTCAATTTCAATTTCACGCTCTTGCTGGAAGAGGTCGTTGCTTTGATAACGAGTTGGTGCAAGACTTTGTGCGGTTGCTGTAACCGGTGCGTCCTGATCAGACTGGGTTTTTTGAAGATCCATGATGTACTCCCTTTTCAAATGAGAACTTATCGCATTTGGAGTATCGATCGACTTAGCACGGATTGCAAGGCTTTTTTTCCTTGCATCGATTGTTCGTTGTCTGCGCTCACGTTGCTACTGTCGTGGGGCTGTCGGCCGGATTTTTTCAATGCAGGTTAGTGTCTTGATTGGAAGTAATTTTATCCGGCTAACCCACCCGAGAGATGCTAATTAATTGGCCCAACTCGACCTCATCAGCATTAGTCGCTGCCAGGAGATTTTTGGGCGGAAAAACAGGAAAAGTTCAGTCGGCGGCCTTTCCTGGCGGAAGGTCGGTCAGCAGACAAATTATCTGTGGTGGGCGATGACAATAACGCGGCATCCGAACCAGACGGCGTTTCTGATTGCGCCTGCACATTTCCGGGTGATGCTTTCGACGTACGCGCATCGGAAAGTTCTTTAAGTTTATTCAAAACCTTGAGATTATCCTCGCCTCTTTTGACTGCGTCCGAGGCATTATTTGATTGCGCAAACCGTAACGCTGATTCTTTTAAGCGGATTAACGCTGCAATCGACAACACAGGTGTTGATTTTATGTACACCGTATCGGTTTCGAGGCCGCGAAACCTGTTGTCGGTTCTGGATGCGGCGACGACATCAACGTTCAATGTCTCAGTAAATTTAAATGTAGTACCGCGAGACTTCGCCGGTTCGTCAGGATTCGCTGAGGCAACTGGCTTCTCACAAATACTGAGCAGGCCGTTTTCATTGGTAAGGACATCGGCATCACCTGGCTGCCAATTTTTCGCCGTTTCCGAATTCAAATCGTGACCGTGGATCTGCATTGCCACGCTACCGATGAACGCCCATTGTTGAGTCTCTGCAGCAAAGAGGTCTGCCAGATCCGCGAGATCTGATCGCCCCATTGTGTTTTCAAGAAAATCACGATGGGGTCTGATGATCGCTCTTGATGTTCCAGCTTGCGCCGATGCAACGGGTGTCTGCAAAGGGGTAGCCTGACCGTATGCGTGTTGTAGATTTTGTGGAATTCTGCCCCTTTGCGGTGAACCAGGCGGTGTAGATTCGCCCGTCCCCCTGCTCGGGCTTAGTAATTCGACACTAGCCAAATTGGTTCGTTGTGGCGTGCTAGCGAAGTCAGGTGACGTTCTTGCTGCGTGGCGCGGTGAGACTGATGGCGAAGTACGATGTTGCATGGCATGGTCCGTTCAAGAAGAGGATTGAGATACTTCTGTACCGGGAGCACTAATTCAGTTCCAGCCAAGATGCAAAAAAGTGTGAGTGATGTTCTCGAAACGCCGCTGAAAAAATCGCTGGTGACTGGTGATGACGTTGCCTGTATTAGCGATGTATCACCACCAGCAACGCCTTCGCCTCGGTCTTGCCGGAATTGCGTATGGCATGCGGTTTGTCCGCGTCATAGCGCGCAGTACCGCCCATCTTCAGTTTCTTTTTCAGGCCGTCAACTTCGATGTCGACAGTTCCATGCAGCATGGTCAGGTGTTCGGTGGTTCCTGGATCATGCGGATTTGACACTAACGCACCACCAGCTACCAGCGTCAATTCATACCATTCATATTTGCCGGCGAGCGACATCGGACCAAGGATGCGCAGGACATAACCTGCATGGTCGCCCGACAGTGTCGGCGTTTCATGTGGTTCCAGAATACTGATTTGTTCGACCGGACGCGTCTCCGACGACAGCAGTTCGGCGATAGTGACACCCAGCGCATTCGCCAGACGCCAGGCAACGGCAATCGTGGGATTTGCCTTTTCACGTTCGATCTGCGACAGCATGGATTTTGATACGCCAGCCGCACGCGACAGGTCTTCCAGAGTCAGTCCACGTTCAAGCCGCATGCGCTGCAAGGTGGCCCCAACTTCAGGTGGGGTTGCGGGGACGACAGGAATTTTCATAAGCGCGCTTGCAAATTGGGGGAAGGGTGTCTACTATCCACTATATTGAAATTAAGTTCTACATAATGGAATTTAAGAAAACTGATGAACCGGTTCGATGTCATCTGATCGACTCCGATTCTACCAACTGTCGAGGGCGCCATGGATATCAATAGCAAGCAGAATTTTTTTGTTGGACTGGACCGGGAGCTGGAGCGGCTCAAAACCGCAGGCTTGTACAAGAACGAACGTGTACTCGCTTCGCGCCAGGGCGCCGAAGTCGTTTGCGACGATGGTCGCACCCTGATCAATCTTTGCGCTAACAATTATCTTGGTTTGTCCGGCGAGGAATCCATGGTTCGCGCAGCGATCGACGCCACCGAGCGATATGGCTATGGCCTGTCGTCGGTCAGGTTCATTTGCGGCACGCAGACCGTCCACAAACAACTCGAAAAAGCCCTGTCTGACTTCCTCGGCATGGATGACACCATTCTCTACGCGGCGGCGTTCGACGCTAACGGTGGCTTGTTCGAACCGCTGTTCGACGAGAACGACGCCATCATTTCCGATGCTCTCAACCACGCCTCGATCATCGACGGCATCCGCCTGTGCAAGGCGGCACGCCTGCGCTACCAGCATAACGACATGGCCGATCTCGAAGCGCAGTTGCAGGCCGCAGCGGGCAAGCGCCACGTAATCATCGCCACCGATGGCGTGTTTTCTATGGATGGCACGATCGCCCGGCTCGATAAAATTTGCGACCTCGCTGACAAGTATGGCGCGCTGGTCATGATCGATGAATGCCACGCCTCCGGTTTCATGGGGGCTACCGGACGCGGTACGCACGAACATCATCACGTCATGGGACGCGTCGATATCATCACCGGCACGCTGGGCAAAGCGCTCGGCGGTGCAATGGGTGGATTCACTGCCGCACGCAAGGAAGTCATCGACACGTTGCGCCAGAAATCCCGTCCGTACCTGTTTTCGAACAGCCTGGCACCTGCGATTGCAGGCGCATCGCTGGCCGTGCTGGAGCAACTTGCATCGTCCACCGCACTGCGTGACCGCCTGCATGCGAACACGGCGTACTTCCGCAGCGCGATTGCTGCGCTGGGTTTTACGATCAAGCCGGGCACCCATCCTGTCGTTCCGGTGATGCTGTTCGACGCACCCGTGGCGCAACGTTTTGCGGCGCGGCTGTACGAGCTGGGCGTGCTGGTGACCGGTTTCTTTTATCCGGTGGTGCCGATGGGGCAGGCGCGGGTACGGGTGCAGTTATCGGCGGCACACACGACGGCACAGCTCGATCAGGCACTTGCGGCATTTGCTCAGGCTGGTCGCGAACTGGGTTTGCTCGACACCACCGGAGTCGCATGATGGAACGCATCCTGGTAATTGGCGCGAATGGCCAGATCGGTAGCGAACTGGTCGCGGCACTCGCGCAACAGCATGGTTCTGACAATGTGATTGCCGCTGACCTCGGTCCGCGCAACCTGTTCGGCGCGGACCGTTACGAAGCCATTGACGTACTCGACCGCAAGCTGGTGGCGACCTTGATCGATCATTACAACGTCACGCAGGTCTACCAACTGGCCGCCCTGCTATCGGTCACCGGCGAGCAGGCGCCACTGAAGGCCTGGACGCTGAACATGGATGGCTTGCTGAACATCCTTGAAATAGCCCGTGAGCGCACGCAGGCCGGAAAGCCATTGCGGGTCTTCTGGCCATCCTCGATCGCCGCATTTGGCCCGCACACGCCGCAAGTCAACACCCCCCAATTCACAGTGATGGATCCAACCACGATCTATGGCATCAGCAAGCTGGCTGGCGAGCGTTTGTGCGAGTACTACTTCAGCAAGTATGGCGTCGATGTCCGCAGCATCCGCTATCCGGGCATCATCAGCTACAAGTCGCCCCCGGGTGGTGGTACGACCGATTACGCGATTGCGATTTTTCATGCCGCGTTGCGCGGCGAAGCCTATCCGTGCTACCTCGGTCCGGACACCACACTGCCGATGATTTACATGTCCGATGCCATTCGCGCCACCATCGCCCTGATGGATGCACCAGCCGGGCAAGTCAAGGTGCGTTCTTCGTACAACGTCGCCGGTCTGAGTTTCAATCCGGCGCAACTGGCGGCAGCCATTCGCACACAGCGGCCTGCATTTCGTATCGAGTACGCTCCCGACGCGCGTCAAGGCATTGCCGACACCTGGCCGCACAGTCTCGATGATGCGCAGGCCAGGGCCGACTGGGGCTGGCAACCACGCATCGGTCTGGAGCACATGGTCGACGACATGTTGCATAACGTAAAAGTCACGCCGCGCGAACTCAGTCACGCCGCCTGACAAAGCGGGCAGGGCAGCAGGCGCGGCGGCTATAATGGCAGCCAATTCAACGACGCCTGCTCCTTCACTTCTATGCGCTATGTCTCGACCCGCGGCCACGCCGCGCAACCAACTTTTTCCGACATTCTGCTGGGTGGCCTGGCGCCCGATGGCGGGCTGTATTTGCCGGCAGAGTATCCGCAAGTATCCGGTGCCGAACTCGACCTCTGGCGCGGTCTGTCCTACGCCGACCTGGCACTGGAAATTCTGAAAAAATTCGCCACGGATATTCCGGCAATCGACCTGAAAGCACTGACCGACAAGACCTACCGGGCCGAGGTCTACCGCAACACCCGCGCCGGCGAATCGGCTGAACGCATCACCCCGCTGCACGTCATCGAACAGGACGGCGACAAGACGCTGTTGCTGCAGGCGCTGTCGAATGGCCCGACGCTGGCCTTCAAGGACATGGCGATGCAGATGCTCGGCAACCTGTTCGAATACACGCTCGACAAGCAGCATGCCGAACTGAATATTTTTGGTGCGACCTCCGGCGACACCGGTAGTGCTGCCGAATACGCCATGCGCGGCAAGCGTGGCATTCGCGTCTTCATGCTGTCGCCGCACCTGAAAATGAGTGCATTCCAGACCGCGCAAATGTTCAGCCTGCAAGACGAGAATATTTTCAATATCGCGATCAAGGGTGTGTTCGACGATTGCCAGGACATGGTCAAGGCGGTCTCGAACGATCTCGATTTCAAGTCTCGCTACAAGATCGGTACCGTCAATTCGATCAACTGGGCACGCGTGGTAGCGCAGGTCGTCTACTACTTCCGTGGCTATCTGGATGCCACCACCAGCAATGATCAGAAGGTCTCGTTCACTGTTCCTTCCGGCAATTTCGGCAATATCTGCGCCGGCCACATTGCCCGCATGATGGGCTTGCCGATCGACCAGCTGATCGCCGCCACCAATGAAAACAACGTGCTCGACGAATTTTTTCGTACCGGCATCTACCGTGTCCGCAAATCAGCCGAGACCTATCACACCACCAGCCCCAGCATGGACATCAGCAAGGCGTCGAACTTCGAGCGCTTCGTTTTTGATTTGCTGGACAGGGATGCCCCGCGCGTCAAAGCGCTGTTTGCCAAGGTCGAGACCGATGGCGGGTTCGACCTGTCCGGCGCACCGGGAAGCGACGGTGATGAATTCCGGAAAATCGCGCAGTTCGGTTTTGCATCGGGCTGTTCACGTCACGAAGATCGCCTGGCCACGATCCGCGACCTGCATGCCCGCTACGGCCTGACCATCGATACCCACACCGCTGATGGGATAAAAGTCGCGCGCGAATATGCCAAACCAGGAGTACCCATGATCGTGCTGGAAACCGCCTTGCCCGCCAAATTCAACGAAACCATCCGCGAAGCACTCGGCGCCGATGCCGTGCGCCCGGCAGGTTTCGACGGCATCGAAAACCTGCCGCAGCGGTTTGACATCATGGATGCCGACGTCAGTCAGGTCAAAGCGTTCATCGTGGCGCAGACCGGTTTATGACAGCGCCTCGACCGCCGATGCTGCCGGTTGCCGATGCGCTCGCCTTGCTGCTGGCGGCGGCACAGCCTCTGACCGAACACGAAATCGTACCGACGCTGTCGGCCAACGGACGTGTGCTGGCGCTGGCGCAATCATCGCAACTCGATGTGCCGCCGATGGATAACACGCAAATGGATGGCTATGCCGTGCGCTCGGCGGATTGCAGCGACGGCGCGGCGCGGTTGCGCGTGGCACAGCGCATTCCTGCCGGTCACGTCGGTCAGCCTTTATTGCCGGGAACCGCAGCGCGCATTTTTACCGGTGCGTTGATCCCGGACGGTGCCGATGCAGTCGTCATGCAGGAACAATGCACTGCCGATGGCGACGACGTCATCGTCGCGCATGCGCCTGCGTCGGGTGAATGGATACGCCGGCGTGGTGAAGACATCCGTGCCGGCGACGACATCCTGCCGGCCGGCACCCGGTTGCGCGCCCAGGAACTCGGACTGGCCGCCTCGGTGGGGCTGGCCACATTGCCAGTCGTGCGCAAGGTCAAGGTCGCGGTATTTTTTACCGGCGATGAACTGGCCATGCCGGGCGAGGTGCTCAAACCCGGCGCGATCTACAACTCGAACCGCTTCACCCTGCGCGGCCTGCTGGAAAACCTCGGTTGCGAGATCACCGACTACGGCATCGTGCCCGACACGCTCGTCGCCACCCGCGACACCTTGCGTCGCGCCGCACAGGAACATGACCTGATCATCACATCCGGCGGCGTGTCGGTCGGCGAAGAAGACCACATCAAGCCGGCGGTCGAATCCGAAGGCCGGCTCACGATGTGGCAGATCGCCGTCAAGCCGGGCAAGCCGCTGGCTTTCGGCGAGGTCGATCGGGCTGCACAAAACCAGGGCAAAGCGTTTTTCCTTGGCTTGCCGGGCAACCCGGTATCGAGCTTTGTCACCTTCCTGTTGTTTGTGCGGCCGTTCATCTTGCGGCTGCAGGGCGTCAACAGCGTGACACCGCAGGCGTATGCACTGCGTGCCGGTTTCACCTGGCCCAAGCCGGACCGGCGCAACGAATTCCTGCGCGCGCGGATAAACGCGGATGGCTCCGTCGCCCTGTTTCCGAACCAGGGTTCTGGCGTGCTGACCTCGACCGTCTGGGGCGATGGCCTGATCGATAATCCGGCCGGACAAGCCATCGCGCCGGGCGACATCGTGCGCTTCATCCCCTTTACCGAATTGTTGAATTGATGGCGGCACGCATGCAGATCGAACTACGTTTTTTTGCCAGTGTGCGTGAGCTGCTGGGGACCGGGCGCGAATCGCTGGAGGTGCCGGAACAGGTGCGCACCGTAGGCGATCTGCGGCAATTCCTGCGTGAACGTGGCAGCGTGTGGGCCGAGGCGCTGGCCGAACAGCGTGCGTTGCGCATGGCGGTCGACCAGACCATGTCGGATGCCACAACCGCACTGTCGGATGGCTGTGAGGTCGCTTTTTTTCCACCGGTAACGGGGGGGTGATGATGTTCCTGATACGAGTAATGCGATGACGATCCAGGCCTGGTTGCTCTATTTTGCGGCGGTCTGCGTGCTGGTCGCAACACCCGGACCCGCCGTGCTGATGTGCGTGACGAATGCCGTTCAGTTTGGCGTACGGCGTGCCCTCATCAGTGCACTCGGCAGTCTCACGGCGGTGTGCATCGTGATGACGATCTCGGCGGTCGGGCTGGGCGCGGCACTGGCGACATCCGAATCCGTATTCACTGCCATCAAATGGTTCGGCGTGGTGTACCTGATCTGGCTCGGCCTGAAGACATTTCGCTCGCGCCAATCGAGTTTCGAGTTCACCACCGGCACCGGTCAGCCGGCGACAAAATCGTCACTCGGCCTGTATCTCCAGGGCTTTCTGGTCGGTGCCAGCAACCCCAAGGCGCTGCTGTTTTTCACGGCATTTTTCCCGCAATTCCTGAATCCTGATTTGCCGCGACTCCCGCAATTCCTGATCCTCGGTGCCACCTTCGTCTGCTGCGAATTATTCGGCCTGATGACGTATGCCCATTGCGCCGCACGGATCGCACCTTGGTTGCGTGCACCAGGCCGGGCGCGTCGGTTCAATCGGGTCACTGGCGCGGCATTCATCGGCGCTGGTGCGTTGCTTGCCACCGTCAACCGGAGCTGACACAGTATGATGATCCGTATCCAGCAACATGATTTCGACATGACGACCGAGCTCGCACAGCTGCGCGCCGGCAGTCCGCAAGTCGGTGCGATTGTCAGCTTCGTCGGCACCGTGCGCGATATCAATGACGGTTCACCGGTGAGTCAGATGGAGCTGGAACATTACCCCGGCATGACCGAAAAATCGATCGACGCCATCCTCGTGCAGGCGCAGGCACGCTGGCCGATTGCGGACGCGCTGGTGATCCACCGGATCGGCCCGCTGTTGCCGACCGACCAGATCGTGCTGGTGGCCGTGGCCGCAGCCCATCGCGGCGAAGCCTTTGCCGCCTGCGAATTCATCATGGATTATCTGAAGACCCAGGCGCCGTTCTGGAAAAAGGAACAGACGCCGGACGGCGCGCGCTGGGTCGATGCACGCGTGGTCGACGACATGGCACTCGACAAATGGGCCGCCAGGCCATGACCTGGCTGGCCGTCGGCCTGGGCGCCGCGCTGGGTGCCTGGCTACGCTGGGGACTCGGGATCTGGCTCAACGCTGCACAAAATCCGGTGCAATTCGGCACTCTGGCGGCCAACCTTGGCGGCGGTTTCCTGATCGGCATGGCGGTGGCGTTTTTCCAGGCCAACACTTCGTTGCCGATCGAATGGCGCTTGTTTCTGATCACCGGATTTCTCGGCGGGCTGACGACGTTCTCGACCTTTTCAGCCGAGGCCATGCTGCTGCTGCAGCGCGGACAGTACCTGTGGGTCTTCACTCATTCGGCAGTGCATCTGGTCGGTTCGATCGGTTGCTGCATCGCGGGCTATGCAAGTTGGCGCGCACTGACGGCGTAAGCAAGAAACCGCGACTCGTGGTAGGAATAGCCAGCAATGGCTTGAAAAGTCACGGCCACGCCCAATATGTGGAAGATCGAATCTTCTGCGGAGTCCACAATGCGTCTCGACAAACTCACCACCAAACTGCAGGAAGCGCTGTCCGATGCGCAAAGCCTGGCCGTTGGTAACGACAATCCCTACATCGAACCGGCCCACTTGCTGGTGGCACTGCTCAACCAGGATGACGGCGGTGCGCGTTCGCTGTTGCAGCGTGCTGGCGCCAATCTGGGCGGCCTGACCGCAGCACTCAAATCAGCGATGGAGCGCTTGCCCAAAGTCTCCGGTACCGGTGGCGAAGTACAGGTCGGGCGCGAACTCGGCGCCTTGCTCAATGTGGCCGACAAGGAAGCCCAGAAGCGCGGCGACCAGTTCATCGCCAGCGAAATGATCCTGCTCGGTTTGACCGATGACAAGTCCGAAGCCGGCAAGGCAGCACGTGAAAATGGCTTGACCCGCAAAGCGCTGGAAGCGGCCATCGACGCCGTCAGTGGCGGAGCGCAAGTCAACTCCGCCGACTCGGAAGGGCAACGGGAAGCGCTGGCCAAATACACGATTGACCTGACCGAACGGGCACGCCTCGGCAAGCTCGATCCGGTCATTGGCCGTGACGATGAAATCCGTCGCGCCATTCAAGTTTTGCAACGTCGCACCAAGAACAATCCGGTCCTGATTGGCGAACCGGGGGTCGGCAAGACCGCCATCGTCGAAGGATTGGCGCAGCGCATTGTCAATGGTGAAGTCCCGGACAGCCTGAAATCCAAACGCGTCCTGTCACTCGACATGGCCGCGCTGGTCGCTGGTGCCAAATACCGCGGCGAATTCGAAGAGCGTCTGAAAGCCGTGCTCAAAGACCTGGCCAAGGATGAAGGCCAGACCATCGTCTTTATCGATGAATTGCACACCATGGTTGGTGCCGGCAAGGCCGATGGCGCCATGGATGCAGGCAACATGCTCAAGCCGGCGCTGGCACGCGGCGAATTGCATTGCGTCGGTGCGACCACGCTGGACGAGTATCGCAAGTACATCGAAAAAGACGCCGCACTGGAGCGTCGTTTCCAGAAAATTCTGGTCGCCGAGCCGACCGTCGAAGCCACCATCGCCATCCTGCGCGGCTTGCAGGAACGCTACGAAGTCCATCATGGTGTCGACATCACCGACCCGGCCATCGTCGCGGCAGCCGAACTGTCGCATCGCTACATTACCGACCGCTTCCTGCCCGACAAGGCGATCGACCTGATCGATGAAGCCGCCGCCAAGATCAAGATCGAAATCGATTCGCGCCCTGAAGTGATGGACAAACTGGATCGCCGCACGATTCAATTAAAAATCGAACGCGAAGCGATCAGAAAAGAAAAAGACGAAGCATCGCAACGTCGGTTGTCGCTGATCGAAGAAGAAATCCTGCGGGGCGAGCGCGAGTACGCCGACCTCGAAGAAATCTGGCGCGCCGAAAAAGCGGCCGTGCAAGGCAGTCAGCACATCAAGGAAGAGATCGAACAGGTCCGTCTGCAGATGGAAGAAGCCACGCGCAAGAGCGACTGGCAAACCGTCTCCGAGCTGCAATACGGCAAACTGCCCGAACTCGAAAAAGCGCTGGAAGCGCAGTCGCGCCAGGATGAACAAACCAGCAACACCAGCGGTAGCGGCAAACCAAAGCTGTTGCGCACCCAGGTCGGTGCCGAGGAAATCGCTGAAATCGTCTCGCGCGCCACCGGCATCCCGGTCTCGAAAATGATGCAGGGGGAGCGTGACAAGCTGGTGCACATGGAAGAGTTTCTGCACCAGCGCGTGATCGGCCAGCATGAAGCGATCGTGGCCGTGTCGGACGCGATCCGCCGTTCGCGGGCCGGACTGTCGGATCCGAACCGGCCGTACGGCTCATTCATGTTTCTCGGGCCCACCGGTGTCGGCAAGACGGAGTTGTGCAAGGCGTTGGCCGGCTTTTTGTTCGATACCGAAGAATCCATGATCCGCATCGACATGTCAGAATTCATGGAAAAGCATTCGGTGGCCCGCCTGATCGGTGCGCCGCCAGGCTATGTCGGATACGACGAAGGTGGTTATCTGACCGAGGCCGTGCGGCGCCGGCCATACAGCGTGATCCTGCTCGATGAAATCGAAAAGGCCCATCCGGATGTCTTCAATGTGCTCCTGCAGGTGCTCGACGATGGCCGCATGACCGACGGCCAAGGGCGCACCGTCGACTTCAAGAACACCGTCATCGTGATGACCTCGAACCTTGGCTCGCACAAGATCCAGGCAATGGAAGAGAGCGAGCCGGCCTTGGTCAAGATGGCCGTGATGGCAGAAGTGCGACAGCATTTCCGGCCAGAGTTCATCAATCGGATCGATGAAATCGTGGTCTTCCATGCCCTCGATGAAAAGCATATCGGCGCAATCGCACGCATCCAGCTCAAGATCCTGGAACAGCGCCTGGGCAAGATGGACATGCGTCTGGAGATCACCGAAGCGGCATTGCAGAAGATTGCCGAAGCCGGTTTCGATCCGGTCTATGGCGCTCGTCCACTGAAACGGGCAATCCAGCAGCAGATCGAAAATCCGCTGTCGAAGCAAATTCTGGAAGGCAAATACGGGCCGAAGGATTTGATCCTGATTGATGTGGATCATGGGGATTTGACGTTCGGGAAAGGCGTGGCCGAGGTGTAATACGCACTGCCGGAGATGGTTGCTGCCGTTCTTGTCAGCGATAAAAAAATGGGCGCGATCTGCATCGTGCCCATTTTTTATGGGTGCACCGCTGGTGGTTACACGCTGACCTGTTCCTCCTGCCGGAAGAATGCTGCCTTGTCATCCGCGGGCAACTTCGCATAAATCCGGTTGAGCCCGCTGATGACGGCCAGCACTGATGCGGTCACGATATTGGCATGCATGCCGACGCCGAACACGGTGCCCGGCACATTGTCGGTGACCACTTCCGCAAACGTTACCGCCGTCGCATCGGCGCCCTGACCCATCGCCCGCTCTTCATAGCTGTGCAACTTTGCCTGCACGCGCAGCGCATGCAGCAGGGCATCGATCGGGCCATTGCCCTCGCCACTCAAAGTGACCTGACGTCCGAACAGGCTGACGCTGAGATGCATGCCTTGCAACTGGCCGTGCTCGAACAGGCGATGGCCGATATACGTCACCGGTTCTTTTGTGGCGAAATATTCTGTCGAAAACAAGGACCAGATATCGGCTGCGACGACTTCGCCACCGGTCGCATCGGTCAGCGATTGCACCGCTGTGCTGAACTCGACCTGCAAGCGGCGTGGCATCACCATGCCGTATTCGGTTTCCAGCAGGAACGCGATACCGCCTTTGCCGGACTGGCTGTTGACGCGGATGATCGAGTCGTAGGTACGGCCCAGGTCGGCCGGATCGAGTGGGAGATACGGCACTTCCCAGAGTGTGTCCGCAGCCTGCACGGCCATGCCTTTTTTGATCGCATCCTGATGCGAGCCGGAGAACGCGGTGAAGACCAGATCACCCACATACGGATGGCGCGGATGGATCGGCAACTGGGTGCAATGTTCGACGGTGCGGGCAACCTCATTGATGTTCGAGAAATCCAGCCCGGGATGCACGCCCTGCGAATACAGATTCAGCGCCAGCGTGACCAGATCCACGTTGCCGGTACGCTCACCATTGCCAAACAGGCAGCCTTCAACCCGATCGGCACCGGCCATCACGCCCAGTTCGGCGGCGGCAACCGCGGTGCCACGGTCGTTGTGCGGATGCAAACTGAGAATGATCGCATCGCGGCGCGCGAGGTTGCGGCTCATCCATTCAACCTGGTCGGCATAGATGTTCGGCGATGCCAGTTCCACGGTGGCGGGCAAATTGATGATGACTTTACGCTCGGGTGTGGCGTCCCAGACCTCGGTTACCGCATCGCAGACTTCCTTGGCGAAGTCCAGTTCGGTGCCGGTGAAGGTTTCGGGGCTGTACTGGAACACCCAGTCTGTGTCGGGCTGCAGGGCGGCCAGGCGCTTGATGGTGCGCGCGCCTTTGATGGCGATGTCCTTGACGCCGGCCCGGTCGAGTCCAAAGACGATCTGGCGAAAGTTCGGCGAGGTCGCGTTATACAGATGAACGATGGCGCGACGTGCACCGCGCAGCGCTTCCATCGAGCGTTCGATGAGTTCGTCGCGCGCGGGTGTGAGCACTTCGATGGTGACATCGTGCGGAATCAGATCTTGTTCGATCAGTGTCCGCACAAAGCCGAAATCGGTTTCGGAGGCGGCCGGAAAAGCGACTTCGATTTCCTTGAAACCGATCTCGACCAGCGTCTGGAACATGCGCAATTTGCGTTCGACATTCATCGGCTCGAACAGCGCCTGATTGCCGTCGCGCAGGTCGGTCGACATCCAGATCGGTGGCGTGGTGATGGTCTTCGAGGGCCAGGTACGGTCAGTGAGGGCGACGGGGGCGAACGGGCGATAGCGACTTGCAGGGTTCTTCAACATGATGCGGTACTCCATGAGATGCGATGACAGAAATGGCTGGTGGCTCTCGATGCAGGATGGCTGACGGGCTGCCACGAAGTCGAGGCCCGGCAACCGTTGCTTAGTCGTGATGTGCTTGGCGCACATCGTAAATAGGGTGTCATCGGGTGTGTCATCAGCGTTCTCCGAAAAAGGGAGGCAAAAAGAGGCGCGACCAAAGCTGCCCTCCGGTGCCAGGCCGGAAGATGCAACATTGAACAGGAAGGGGGTATTTTTATGTGCGCTTGACGCGCAGCAGCAGTGACGATGACATCGTCAGCAGGGGAAGGTGATGCAGGATATAGGGGGCAGGCATGCCCTGAAAGTAATGCATGAAGCGGGCGGATGTCAAGGCGAATTCGTGCAGATACCTGCATTCCCGACGATGCGGCCGATACGGTCCCGGAGCTGCTGCACAGCACCTGTCAAACAACAACGCCACTGTTACTTAAAGTCGATTTAATTTAAAAACCATATTTACAAAAGAAGTGCGCGCGTAATAAGCTGCTCTCAAGAGATATTTCTATAGAGTAATTTTTACGCCATGGTCGACACCACTCCTTCTGCGCGCTCAATTGCCACCGGATTCACTCTGGTGGAGATGCTCGTGACGATGTCCATCGTTGCCATTTTGATGGGAATGGCCGCACCTTCGCTGCAGTCATTCATCCAGGATTCCAGGCTGACCGCCGAAGCCCAGAAATTCCTTGCAGCGATACAGACCGCCCGTAGCGAAGCATCGCGCATCAATGCCACGGCACTGCTGTGTGCCAGTGCAGACAAGGCTGCCTGCGGTAATGACTGGACCAAAAACAAGATCGTATTTGCCGATGTCGATGCCAACAGAGTCCGATCCAATGCAGAGCCGCTTGTTTTTTCAGCGGACCCATCTGCCGCGTTGATCACCATCACCGGACCGGCTGCAGGATGGCTGCAGTTCTATTCATCCGGTCAGACAAATGGTGTTGCCACTTTCAAGCTCTGTGACTCGCGGTCCGGCAATGTCGGTCGCCTGATTACGGTGGAAGCAACCGGTCGTCCCAACATGGCCATCGCCACTTGTCCATGACCATGCACACATCTCATTCCTCAAGATATGGCAACCACTGCGTGCAACGACCGCGGCAGCGTGGATTTACGCTGATCGAAGTCCTGGTTGCCATCCTGGTTCTGGCATTCGGCCTGCTTGCGCTGGCGGGGCTGCAATTGCAGATGCTGCGTTTCTCGCAGAGCGCCACGCTGCGTACCATCGCCACGGCCGAGGCGGCATCGCTGGCGGATCATGTCCTGTCGAACCGGGCCGGTCTGGCCGCCAATAGCTACAATCTTCCAGTGGCGACAGCCAAGACTGCCTGTATGACCACCGCTGGCTGCAGCAGCGCGGACCTCGCAAGCATGGGCGTGTACATGTGGAACCAGAGCGTTGCCGAATTACTCGGCCAGAATGCAGGCGGAACGATCTGCATTGATTCGACCCCCAACGACGGCACACTCGCCGCGCCCGCCTGCGACAACGTCGCCGGTGCGCCCTATGTGATCAAAATATGGTGGAAGGACGAGCGCTCCGGCGCCGTGGGTCAGTTCGTGACGAGTTTGCAGCCATGAAGACACGCACACCATGGCACCGCAGGCACGGCTTCGGGTTGATCGAAGTGATGATTTCGATTGCAATTTCGCTGGTCGTGATTCTTGCCATCAGCGGTCTCTACCTGTCGCAAAGGGCGACCTACAACACGCAAGGCGCGCTATCGCGTATCCAGGAAAACGCACGCTATCTGATGCAGGTGTTGACCCGTGACGTGCGGCTGTCTGGCTACCGCGACATCAATGCGACCGCGTCATTTGTCACCAATGCAGCCGGTAGCAAGCTGTTCATTACCGGGCGAAACGATACCGGACTCAATGGCAGTGACGAACTGACCCTGCAGTTTTTTGGTGCCTCCGACACCTCCGGCAACGCTGACGGCAGCATCACGGATTGCAGGGGAACTGCCATCGGGCGCGATACCCTGGTCACGCAAATCTATACCGTGCAACTGGATGCGACAACGAATGAGCCGGCTTTGTTTTGTGACAACGGCGGGGCTGCCGGCGCGGTTGCACTCGTCAGCGGCATAGAAAGTCTGCAATTCCTGTACGCCGTCGACATCAATAGCGATGGTGCGCGATTCAGTTACCAGCCCGAGGGCGTGGCGGACAGCAGCAAGGCCACCAGCTTGCTCATCTCGGTGGTGTTGCGCAGCACCACTGGCAACGAAGCAAAAGGGCTGACGGCGCCGGTCTTCAATCATTTTGGCGACACCTATGCCTCGGGCAATGTTGCGCCTGCGTCCGATCCGGGCAGCGTATTCAAGCCTGCCAACGATGGTCGTATCCGGAAGCACATCACGTTTTCTGTCTCGCTGCGGAATCGACTGGATTGATGATGAGAAAACATTCTTTTCAGTCGTCGATGTTGCCGCTCGCGCGTCGCCCGACGACACACGATGTGCGCCGGCGCGAACAGGGTTCGACCTTGCTGATGGGCTTGCTTTTTCTGGTGATCCTGACATTGATGGGGCTGAGCGCGGCCGTCATCAACCGGACCGACGAGCGCATGGCCAGGAACAGCCGGGATCGCAATATCGCTTTTTTTGCCGCCGAATCGGCCTTGCGTGATGCCCGTCGCGACATCACTCCGGACATTGCGGTTCCTCCGGCAGTCAGCGTGGCAAGTCGCATCCAGGGCGCTACCGGTGCGACTGCCGATTGCAAGACGGTGCGCGGTTTGTGCCTGCCTGCTGCAGCCGGGGAGAAGCAGGTCTGGGAGGTGTATCTGGAAAACCCCGATAGCTCGGTCGAGTACGGCCAGTTCACTCTGCTGTCGAATGCGCAGAAGCTGCAGATGGCACCCACTCCTGGTGGGGTGACAGCACAGCCGCGCTACCTCATTGAGGTTCTTCCCGATTTGAACGGTGTCAGCCTGAGCGCACGGCTTCCGCAAAAATGGCTGTACAGAATTACCGCGATTGGGTACGGCGCGAACGCAGGAACACGCGTGCTGGTGCAAGAAACCATACGTCCATGATTCATTCAATTCGACCATCCGGTCCCGGAGCGCATATGTCCATTTTTACGCGAATTGCCCGTCTTGCCTGCCCGCCGTGCCATGTTCGTTGCTGCATCCCGCAGGTGCTGGTGTCGATTGCATTGGCGGCGTGCTTGCCTTCATGGGCCGCACCGCTGAATCTCGCCAATGCGCCGCTGTACACCAATACGGCGGTCAAGCCACAGGTCATGATTAACATGTCCAAGGATCAGCAACTCTACTTCAAGGCCTACAACGACTATTCCGATCTGCTTGGCAATGGCGTCGTCCAGACGACGTACACCAACACGGTCGAGTACTACGGTTATTTCAATTCAGGTATTTGCTATGACTATTCGGGAACCAAAGGACGCTTCGAGCCAGCCAAGGTAGCCGACGGGAACCACTATTGCTCCGGCAAGTGGAGCGGTAACTTCCTGAACTGGGCGACGATGTCGCGCATGGATGCCGTGCGCAAGTTGCTGTACGGTGGCATGCGTTCTACCGATACCTCCGAAACAGTCCTGGAGCGCTCCTACCAGCCGATGGATGCACATGCCTGGGCCAAGTATTACAACGGCGCCGACCTGGACAAACTGACGCCCTTCACGGTGGCGCAAACCGTCGGCACGCCGCTGACGAGCCTTTCCTCGCTGACGATCAATCCCGGCGAGAAGACAATCACGACAACCACGGCGTGGAGCGATTTCCGGCTCGGTGATCAGATTCGTCTCGATGCGACGGGCGCTGGTAGTGCCGGCATGTACATGATTGGATGGGTATCCCAGACACCGGGTGAACTTAAAATCCAGGTAGCGCAGAATGGCATTCCTGCAGAGGCCTCGGGAACATTTTCCAACTGGAAGGTAACAAACCTGACGCGCACGGGGCTGACTTTATGCAACGTCACACCGGATGACACTAGCGCGACAAACAGATATTCGCAATCGAACAAGGCCGCGCCGCAGATTCGCGTTGCGCGCGGCAACTATGCATTGTGGGCATCCAATGAACGCTGGCAGTGCAATTGGGCGGAAGAAAAGGCTGGTACTCAGGGCGCGGCTGGTTCCTCGAACGGCAACGTGCCGCTGATATCGGGGCTGGATGCTTCTGCGGACAATCCCAGGCGCGCAGAACGCGGCCTCAATGCGCTGTCTGCCCCGGCCACCACCGGCGAATACATTGCACGGGTACAGGTCTGCGTGGATGGACTAAAAACGGGTGAGAAGTGCAAGCAGTATCCCGATGGCACCTTCAAACCAGTTGGCCTGCTGCAATCCTACGGTGATAGTGACAGCAACCTGATCCAGTTCGGTCTGATGACCGGCAGCTATTCAAAGAATATTTCTGGCGGCGTCCTGCGCAAGGACGTGAAGGATTTTGCCAGTGAAGTTGACGCAGCGCTGCCGTCGTCGAACGGCAAATTCACTGCAGAAAAAGGCATTGTCTACACCATGAACAAGCTGCGGATTTATGGCTACGACTACGGTGAAGGCACGTACATCAACAACGACGGTTGTACTTTTCAAATGCCAGGCTTGGTGCTAACGGGTGGTGGCAGTAATCAGGGAGACTTTGCGAATGAAGGAAAATGTTCCAGCTGGGGCAATCCGATGTCGGAAATTTATCTTGAATCACTGCGCTATTTTGCGGGTAAACAACCAACAAGCAGCTATGTCTATTCGTCAGGCAGCAAGGACGCAGCCCTTGGACTGGAAGTCATCACGACCTGGACCGATCCGCTCACACCGACCAATTACTGCTCGTCACTCAACACGCTGGTCTTTAATCCCAGTGTGTCGACCTATGACGGAGATCAGATGGACAAGCTCAGCGATCTTGGCAGCACGCTGAGCGCTGCAAACCTGACCACCCAAATCGGCGAGGCAGAGGGGATCAACGGGAATAAATGGTTTGTTGGAAACAGCGGGTCGAGCAGTGACGGCATGTGTACCGCAAAGACCATACAAGCACTCGGCGACGCAACCGGTCTGTGTCCGGAAGGACCCGCCCAGAAAGGCACCTTCCAGATGGCCGGCGCTGCCTGGTACGCCCATACCAACCGGATACGTCCGGCTTCCAATCCTGTCGCTGCCGTGGTTCCGGCAAGCGACAAGACATCATTGAAAGTGGCGACCTACGGTATTCAGCTGGCGACCAGCACACCGAAGATCAACATCACCGTTGATGGCAAGCAGGTCACGCTCTTGCCTGCCTATTGGCTTAACGCTGGCGGCAGGGGCGTCTACAGTTCTGGCACCATCGTTGATTTCAAAATCATTTCGCAAACCGCCGATGCCGGGTCGTTTTATGTCAATTGGGAAGATTCCAGCCAGGGAGGAGACTTCGATCAGGATGTGTGGGGCATCCTCAGTTATACGGTCTCGGGCAGTACAGTGAAGGTATCTACAGCGGTTGTTGGTGCATCGTCACTAAACCAGCAAGGGTTTGGCTATGTCATTTCGGGAACAGACAAGGACGGACCGCATTTTCACTCGGGTGCCTACGGGTTCAATTTTAACGATGCGTCCAATTTGTCCGTGACGCCATTGGGTCCGAATACAAATGCATCGGGTGGCTGTAACAACTGTCAGAACGGACAAGCGAAAACTACCGCGTCTTATCAGGTCACTGGCAATGGCGCATCGCAATTGCGCGATCCTCTGTATTACGCGGCGAAGTGGGGTGGCTTTACTGACCTGAATAACAACGGCAGGCCTGACCTTAAAAGGGAGTGGGACAAGAAAAACACCAACGGCACATCCGGTGCTGACGGGATTCCCGATAACTACTTTTTTGTCACCAACCCGGCGGCACTGGAAAATTCTCTGCAGCAGGCATTCCGGTCGATTTTGACCAATGCGTCGTCGGCCTCCGTTGCCAGCAATTCGGCGTCGCTCAACACCAGCTCGTACGTGTACCAGGCACGTTTCAATGCCTCTGACTGGTCCGGTCAGTTACTGGCGTTCGCCATTGACCAGGCCGGTATGATCAGCGCCGATGCGCAGTGGGACGCTGGTCAGGTGCTCAACGCGAAAGCGCCAGCCTCGCGGGTGATCCTGACCTATAACAAGTTCACCAAAGCGGGTATCCCCTTCGTCTGGGATAAATTGCCACCGTCGTACCAGCTCGCCCTGAACACCGATTTCACGTCGGTCAACGATAACCTCGGCGAGCAGCGAGTCAATTGGCTGCGCGGGGACAAGAGCAAGGAGGGTACGGAAGTCGGGCAGTTCCGTGCGCGCGAAACCTCGATCCTGGGCGACATCATCAATTCGAATCCCCAATACGTCGGCACGCCCAATGGTGGATTTCCGGATGCGGATTACCCGGCGTTTATCAAAGAAAAGGCCGATCGCATCCCGATGATCTACGTCGGCAGCAACGATGGCATGCTGCATGGCTTTTCTGCGACGGATGGCAGTGAAAAACTCGGATTCATTCCATCCCGTCTGATGGCGACTCTGTCAGGGTTGACAGAGCAGGGCACGTCCCATCGCTACATGGTCGACGGATCGCCGATGGTGCGTGACGCGAAAGTCAATGGCACATGGAAAACCTTCCTGGTTGGTACGCTGGCAGGCGGTGGGCAAAGCGTGTTTGCGCTGGACGTGACTGATCCGTCCAGTTTCAGCGCAACCGATGCACAGGCTGCCAACATCGTCCAGTGGGAATTTACGGATGCGGTCGATGCCGATCTTGGCTATACCTTCGGTCAGCCATCGATCGTGAAAATGGCCAACGGCCGCTGGGCGGCGGTGTTCGGCAATGGCTATAACAACCAGTCGAGTGGCAAGGCATTTTTGTACATTGTCTTTCTGGACCGCGCCGTCGGGAAACAAACCTGGGAGATTGGCGTCGATTACCTGAAACTGTCAGCAGACACCGCCGACGGCATGGTCGGCACTCCCGGCACGCCGAATGGCTTGTCGGAGCCGCTGCCGGTCGATGTCGATGGTAACGGCATGGTCGACGCCGTCTATGCGGGTGACCTGGCCGGGAATGTCTGGAAATTCAAATTGGGTGGCGCCGATCCCGCTAGCTGGGGGCGTGCCGAGCGACTGTTTACGGCCACCTCGGCCAATGGTGTGGTTCAGCCCATCACGTCGGCACCCGACCTCATCCGTAATCCGGTTGGTGGCTATGTCGTGACATTCGGCACGGGCCGCTATCTGCAGGTGAGCGACACCAGCGACCTCGCGACGCAAACCTTCTACGGCATTTGGGACCAGGATGGCAGTGCTGCGCCATCACCGGCGATCACCCGTTCTGTCCTCCAGCAGCAGACCATGCTGGCCGAGGTTACTGCCGCCTCCAAGATCAGCTATCGCCTGACCTCGAACAACCTGGTGAACTACACGACCCAGAAAGGCTGGTATCTGGATCTGCAGACGCCGTCGTCGACGCTGCCGCAAGGTGAACGGGTCATTTTCAATCCGGCCATCCGGGCCGGTCGGGTGATCTTCTCAACGCTGATTCCGTCAACCACGCCTTGTGATTACGGCGGTGGCGGCTGGCTGATGGAGCTCGATGCAGTCAGTGGTAGCCGGCTCTCGGTAACACCATTCGATGTCGACAACAACAAGGAATTCACGGTCGGTGATTTTCTGGCCGTGAATGACACCAGCGCAAAAATCCCGGTCAGTGGACGGCGTTCCAGTATCGGTATTCCTTCCGCTCCGACCATCATCAAAGGCGAACCAAAGCGTGAGTACAAGATCCTGTCCGGATCCAAAGGTGGCACCGAGAGCGTGCTGGAGAACGCTGCCAGCTCAAGCGGTCGCCTGTCTTGGCGCGAGATCATGCGTTGATTTTTTTCAATCTGATCGTGAGCGATGGTCTCTTGCACCTCCGCTCGACGTGCCGGGCACTGTGAACGTCCTGTCTGGTGTGTGCGGGCAATTCGCCGTGATGGTGCACGTTTTGTATATTGATTTCATGGTGGGAGCGCAGTGATGACAAGACGATCCGAGGGTGGCTTTACGCTGATCGAACTGATGGTGACGGTGGCGATCGTGGCAATTCTTTCAGCGATCGCCTACCCCTCCTATGTCGAGCAAGTCGCCAAGTCCAGGCGTGCCGAGGGCCGATCGGCCATCCTGCAAACCTCTGCGCAGCTGGAGCGCTACTACACGATGAACAACGCCTATGTCACAACGCTGGCTGCCCCCAGTACCAAGTACACCATCGTCATTACAATCCCGGTGGCAGACACCTTCCTGATCACGGCGACACCATTCATCACGGATGCCAAATGCGCGAATCTGACGTATGACCATCTGGGTACAAAAGGGTTTTCGGGTACCGGTACCGTGGCCGATTGCTGGTAGTACTGGTGCGGGATGCCTGATGTGATGCGACCTTGTTTTGCACGCTACTGGTTATCCTCGCTTGGTGCGATCGCAGTGCACGCGGTGCCGTGGTTGATGTTGAACACCGTGCCGGCGCCAGTGACGCCAGCGGTCGTGGTCATTGCGGCAAGTTCGCCTGCATTTGCGGTATTGCCTGCAACGACGCCGGAGTTTTCAGCAGCCCCGCCAGCGGTGCCACTGTCGCAACGTTCGGCCACCGCTCCGCACCAGCCTGCATCGCATCACCGATCTCCGGCGGTGACGGTAACCAGCCCGCCGACGGCCACGCCAGTGATCGACATGCGCGAAATATTTGCTGATCAGATCGGCCTCGACCAGGCGCCTCTTGCGCAGGCAGTCGTCCCCGGGACGGTAGCGCCGGCAGGATACCTTGATGCAGTGCTGGTTGAAAGACGCCCTCGCGCGCGCCAGGAACTGGTGCCGGTGTATCCGCAGGAAGCGTTTGCGCGCCGTGCCGGTGGTCGCGTGGTGGTGGAAGTGCTGATCGGTGCGAACGGTTGTATCGACGCATTGCGCGCTCTGGATGCCACGCCGGGATTTGCCGATTCGGCACTCGGTGCGCTGGGCACCATCACGTTTGATCCGGCGCTACTGGAAGGACATCCGGTGGCGGCCAGAATGCTGGTCGAGCTTGTCTATGCGGTGGCGGATAGCACGGTTATCCGGATGGATTGATTCAGTCCCCGGTTGCCACCATCGACCGGTTGCGGCCCGCCAGCTTGGCGCAATACAGCGCCGTGTCAGCGCGCATCAACAGCTCATTGCGGGTCAGACCGTGCTGCGGATATTCGGCGATGCCTGCCGAAAACGTGAAGCCAGTGAGCGTCTGCCCGCCTCGTTCAACCACCAGTTCACGGTAGCTCTCGGCAATGGCCGTCATTTTGTTTGTCGCCATGTCGCTGTTCATGTCGCGCAACAACATGCAGAATTCTTCACCGCCATAGCGGCATAACATGTCGGAGCCGCGCAGGTTGCTTTCCATCAGTCGTGCGAAGCGAATCAGCACGTCATCACCAAACGGATGGCCATACGTATCATTGACCCGCTTGAAAAAATCCAGATCGAGGATGACCACCGCAACCGGAAACTTTCCGCCCGATTCTTCCAGTACAGCGTTCAGACAGGTTTCAAAATGGCGCCGGTTGTACAGGCCGGTCAAGTGATCACGAATAGCTTGTTCCTGCAGCGAACTTTGCAGCGCATTGACGTGGTCGATCTGGTGGGTTAATTCCTTGTTGAGCACTTCCAGTTTCTGGTTCTCCGCTTCGCGCGCGGCGTGCTTTTCAAGCGCGATGTCACGTTCTTCTTTCAAGGTTTTCATCTCCGATTCGAGATGGCGCATCAGCAGCCGGGAGTCGTGCGCGGACTTGTTGCTGACCTCGACATGTCCCTGGTACTGCTCAAGATAGGTGTAGGCATTTTTCCATTTGCCGAGTCGCGCATGGATCGTCGCCAGTCCCTTGAAAATCTGCTGCTGATAAAACGGATTGCGGGTGTAGCTGAGCAGCGCGCGTGCGTGGTTCAGCGACACCAGTGCAACGCGCACCCGGCCGGCTGCCATGTCCAGCATGCCGCGTACCAGCCAGGCGTGCATTTGCTCTTCGTAGTTGTCGCCGATCAGGGCAAACTCATGGGCCTGGTCGAGCAGACTTTTTGCGCGGTCCAGATTTTTCAGCAAGATCGAGGCATGCGCTCCGATGCTGTAGATGAATGCCTTGTCGTCGATATCCATATCGGCGACATTGAAGAATGGTGTGATGACCTGCAGTGCTTCTGCGACCTTGCCGGTGGCCAGCAGGCACATGGCCAGGTTGCCCGAGACCAGTGGTTGCTGTGCAAAAAGGTGCTCGTTGTGAATGATTTCTAGGGCTTCGACCAGCAGCGGAATGGCATCTTCATCATTGCTCAGGTCATGCTGGCAAGAGGCCAGGTTCGACAGCATGTTGACCCGGTGCGAGGCGGTGCCAAAGCGTTCGGCGATATCCAGCGCCAGCAGGAAGTTGCGCGGTCCAGCGCTGATATCGCCTCGGCTCAGCGCGTCGATCCCAAGTCGGTTGTAGAGCGAAAATTTGTTCAGTGAATCCGGGATCTGGCTGGCCAGCTGTCGCGCACTTTCAAGGTGGCTGGCTGAACTGGCAAAGTCGCCGCGCCGTGTGGCAATCGCCCCCAGGCAAACTGCCGCAGTCATGCCGCCTTCCGGATCGTTCAAGCTCTTGAACATCGCCGGCAGTGGCGTGCACATGGCTTCGGACTTGTCATATTCGCCCGAGTGGAACAACACGGAGAGCAAATTCAATTGTGCGTGAGCGATGCCGCGCTGGTAACTGATCCTTGAGGCAGCGTTCATCGACAGGGTCGCAAGGCGATTTGTCTCGGCACGATTCGACGCAAGGCAGGACAACGCCTTGCGGTTCAATCGATCGATCTCTGCGATATCCAGTTGCTCGTTGTCGCCCACTGCTGCGGCTCCTGTCTGAGGGGTGTTGCTAGTAAGTTTTTATTCGGCACTTACCGAGACGGTACGATTCGCCGATCTGAACCACGTAAAACGCGTGGATATAATAGTTCAAGAATGGCGTTGACTTGGAGTAATTTGTCGATCTCGGCGTCAGATTACCGATAGTTGCCCGATCATTTCCGGTGCCCATCGGATTTGCACACGAAGTAGCAAGCCTGCGCACCTGGCGCACGGGTTAGTGTCCGTGTACCCACTCCGTATGTGCGCAGAGTGACGCCACCAAAAAAAAGGAATGACATGCTTTTTTCTACCTGTGATGTATGCGATGCCAACGAAGACAAGCTTGGCGTTGGCGACCTGACGGTACTGCCACCCCTGTTCCAGAGCTATGGACTGC
This sequence comes from Actimicrobium antarcticum, assembly GCF_039536745.1. NCBI lineage: Bacteria > Pseudomonadati > Pseudomonadota > Betaproteobacteria > Burkholderiales > Oxalobacteraceae > Actimicrobium > Actimicrobium antarcticum. The sequence goes on along the minus strand of NZ_BAAAZE010000007.1, from coordinate 303,218 downwards.
ATCGCCAGTTCAGCGGACCTGCGGCCACGCTCAAACTATTTGAAGACAATGTCCTCGTTCGCACCCTTCTGGAGACGCCCGGACTGGGCCGGGTTCTGGTGGTCGATGGCGGCGGCAGTCTGCGTTGCGCGCTGGTCGGTGGAAATCTCGGCAAGCTGGCCGAAAAAAATGGCTGGAGTGGCATCCTGGTGCATGGCTGCATCCGTGACGTCGATGAATTGAACGCCTGTGCTGTCGGTATTCGTGCTCTGGCTGCCCATCCGCAACGCAGTCACCGCAAAGGCGCCGGCGAGACCGGGCTGAACGTCGTGATCGCCGGCGTCATGGTGCGACCCGGTGACTGGATCTATGCCGATGCCGATGGTGTGCTGGTCAGTCGGGAGCAGCTTGTCCGGTGATGTCGGTCGCGGGTCCGGTGACGTTATCGCGCTCTGTGTGCGGTGCTGTCATGGGAAGCGTCAGTATGAAGGTCGTGCCGCTGCCAACCGCACCGCACTGGCTCCGTACCTGAATACGACCACCGAGTATCCCTGTCACGAGATTGTGCGTGATGTGCAAGCCCAGTCCGGAACCGCCAGCGCCAAGTTTGGTGGTGAAGAAGGGATCGAAGATGCGATCCAGATTGGCTGCGGGAATGCCCGCGCCGTCATCGGACACCATCAATTCAATCCAGTTCTCGTTGACGCACAGCGCAGTAATGTCCACCACGCCGTCGCTATGTCCATCGAAGCCGTGTAGCAATGCATTGTTGATCAGGTTGCTCAACACTTGTCCCAGCGGACCCGGATAGCTATCCATCTGTAGCGTTGCCGGAATGTGCTGCTGTATCCGGATGGCGGTTTTACGAATCGTTGGTGATAGCGACACGATCATTTCAGCGGTTGTTTCGGCCAGTGAGAAGCGGCGGCGCTGCGAGCTGGTCTGGTCCATCGCAACCTGTTTGAAACTGGTTACCAGATCTGCCGCGCGCTCCAGGTTGCGCACCAGGATGTCGCTGGCTTTCTGGGTGTCGCTGAGGAAGCTGGCGAGGGCCGAATGGGTCAGGCCGCTGCGGCTTTCGGGGCCGAATTCGCGGGTCCGATCGGCCAGAGTACTGGCCACCATGACGCAATTGCCTATCGGCGTATTCAGTTCATGGGCAATGCCGGCCACCAGTGCACCGAGCGCGGCCAGTTTTTCGCTACGCACCAGTTCGTCCTGGGCCTGGTGCAGGGTCTGAAGTGCCGAGGCCAGTTCCAGATTGGCGGTGCGCAGCGCCTCGGTGCGTTCGATGACCCGCACTTCCAGCGTACTGTTGAGATCAAGCAGCCGGGTTTTTATTTCATCAATCTCTGTCACGTCTTCTGCTGTCAGAATGAGTAGCTGCTGCCCCGCCAGATCAAACACGCTACCGGATGTCTGCACCAGCGTTTTGCTGCCATCGCCACGGATCATCCATGACTGGAAGCGTTCGATCCGCCCATGTTGCGCAAGGCTGTCAACGATACGATTGCGATCCGCGATATCGACATGCATCGCCAGAGAGTCAACCGGTTCATCAAGAACGTCCAGGCGGCTGCGCCGGTATAGACGTTCAAAGGCCTCATTGACATCCAGCAGTCGATAATCGCCGCCGAAGCGCGACAGCGCTATCGACACCGGTGACGAATGGAAGATCGCGGCGAAGCGCTGCTCGCTGTTGCGCAAGGCCAGTTCTGTCTGTCTGCGCTGTAGTTCGGCGGATGCTCGCTCACTGAAAATTTGCAGCAGCGACCTGACCAGATCGGGATTGCCAAACGACTGCGAATCGGCCACCGACAGAACGCCGATAATCGTGCCATCGGCATCGCGGATAGGGGCACCGGCGTAACTTTCACAGTTCATTGACACTAAAAGCACATCGGTCGGAAACTGCGCCTGTAGCGCCTGCGGAAACAGCATGATATTGCCTCGCAAGACTTGCTCGCAAGGCGTGTCGGAGATCGCAAAAACGCACTTTGGAACCGCCTGCCCATGCGCCTGGTAGGCCAGCGTGGTGATGCTGTCGGGATCGTCCGGTGCCCGTAACGCGATGAAGGCATGATCCGTGCGCAGCGCTGCTGCCAGATCGGCCACAAGCAAGTCGAAAAAGGCGGCGCCGGCAAATTCCTGCGTGCCCTGCGCCAGGCGCAACAGTGCCCGATCTACCTCGGCTTTTTGTGCCTCCATGAGACGCTGGTCGGTGACATCGCGAATCACCGCCATCATGTAGGTTTCGCCACTGACCGAGAACAGGTTGGCATTGAGCAGGCAAGTGCGTATCGAGCCATCCCGGGTGTGCAGGTCCCAAGAGTAATCCCGTACGGTATTGGCGGAGTCTTCGGCCAGCTGCTTCAGTAGTGCGTAGCGTTCTTCGGGCTTGTGCCAGATGCCGAGGTCCAGCGTGGTTTTGCCCACCGCTTCCGCGCGGCTATATCCGGTAAGTCGCTCGAAGGTCGAATTGACGTCGCTCATCATGCCGTCGCTGAGCCGGGCAATCGAGGTCGAGTCCGGGTTGCCTTCGAAGGCGCCGATAAACTTCGCTTCCGAAAAGTCCTGTGCTTCTTTTGCGCGCTGTTTTTCGGTGACGTCCTCTGCCATCGAGAGCAGGCGGGCACCCTGGTTTGACTGCGTTGTAATGTGGGCATTGCGCCATTGGCAAATGATGCGTTGGCCATCCGCCCGGATATTGCGACTGATGCTGCGGTCGCCACCACTGCCAGTCATCAGGCGGTCGAAGATGGCGTTGACTTCGGAACGCGACAATGTCGGGATGATGAAGCTGGCATGCTGACCCAGAGCCTGTTGCCGGGTGTAGCCAAAAATCTGCTCGGCTGCCGTGTTCCATTCGATCACGCAAAAATTCAGGTCCCATTCGATGATGGCGATCGGGCTGTATTCGACCAGCACCCGAAAACGTGCTTCGCGTTCGTACAGTTCATCTTCGATGCTACGGCGTTTTTCGATGTCACTTTCCAGTTCGAGATTCTTGCGCGCCAGTTCATCAAACAGGCTGCGCAACCCGATACGGGTGTGCTCCAGCCGCTTGCTGAACTGTCCGATTTCATCCAGTCGTTGCCAGTGGAACGGTACATCGAGCTTGCCGCGCGCCAAACGTGAGGTATCCAGCCCGAGCTGACGCAGCGGTCGTAACAGGCGGCTTTCCAGCAGCAGCAGGATCATCAGTACCGACAGGCCCAGCTGTGCCAGCAGGGCGAATAGCGACTGCATCATGTCGGCGGTGAGAGTTTTTTGCAGGCGGCTGCTGGAGACTTCGACGCGCAGCGTGCCAATCATGGTATCGCGATAGCTGATCGGCTGACTCAGTGACGCGGAATAACCGACCCGGCGTTCCGTGTGGGCACCGGACACGAACGGCGTCGATGTGCTGTCGAGGACGCTGATGCTGATGATGTCGTCGTCTCGCAGCATGACGTTAAGCAGGTCGGTGGCGCCGTCGCGGTCGCCGTTGCGCAGTGGCACCTGCATGCCATGCGACAGCAGGTCCGCGTTCTGTCGCAGCATGGTGTTGGTGCGCGATTTGATTTGGACATCGGACCGCCGCAACCACGACAATCCGTTGATCAGCAGCGCAGGAACGAGCAGGCCAATAACGATCGTCAGGACGATGGCGCGCTGCAGGGTCAGAAAGCGCGGCTTGCCCGGCAGGGCGTCGTCAGTTTCTGTCATGCTGCTGCAGCCAGCCAGGCAGCAACTCCGGCGCCATCGGTCGGGCAAACAGGTATCCCTGCGCCAGCGGACAGCCGAGGCGGGTCAGGATGTCCGCCTGGCGTTCGTCTTCGACCCCTTCGGCGATGACGGTCAGATCCAGGTTATGACCCAGCTGGATGATCATTTCGGCGATGCTGCTGCCGCGTTTGGCATCGGTAATTTCGTTGACGAAAGCACGGTCGATTTTCAGGCGGTCCACCTTCAATTGCTGCAGATAACTGAGTGACGAAAAGCCGGTGCCGAAGTCGTCGATGGCGATGCTCATGCCGATCAGTTTGATCTGGTCTAGCGTCGTGATCAATAGCGCGGGATCATCCATCGCCACCGACTCGGTGATTTCGAGTTCGACGAATTCCGCTGGCGCACCGGTCTGTTCCAGCGCCAGCCGCAGCATGGTCAGGAATTGCGGATGCCGGAACTGCACTTGCGAGACGTTCACTGACATCATGAAGTCAACAAACCCCCGGGCCCGCAGCTCGACCAGCTGCTCACAAGCGGTACGTAATACCCAGGCACCCAGTTCGATGATCAGACCGGAATTTTCGGCAATCGGAATAAAGACGTCAGGACGGATGAATTGTCCGTCATCGCCACACCAGCGCAGCAGCGCTTCGGCACCGACGACCTTGCGGGTCGATAGATTGATTTGCGGCTGGTAGACCAATGTCAGTTTGCGTTGTTCGAACGCGGTACGCAGCGCATGCATCATGCGTACGCGCCCACGAATATCGACGCCCATGTTGCGCGAGAAATAGCAGTGGCCCGAACGCTGACGGGTCTTGGCCCGCTTGAGGGCGATGTCGGCATCCTTGAGCGCATCGGTGCCTGTGCCTGAATACTCTGTAAGACTTACCAGACCAACGGTCGCCGTCAACGGTACAGCTTCCCCGTCAACACTGAATGGCGTGGCGAAGAGATCAAGAATCAGTGCAGGATTGACTTGTTCGTCAGTACCGATCAGGCAAAACGTGTCACCACCGACGCGTGCCACGACCAGTTGCTGGTCCAGCGAAGAGCGCAGTCGTGTTGCAACGGCCAGCAAGAGCAAGTCGCCGAACTGGTGACCAAAGGCATCGTTGGTTTCGGCAAAGTGATCGATGTCGATCAGGGCCAGGGTGATGTCCTCGTTGGTGCTGGCGGAGAGCGTGTCGTCCAGCAGATTGACCAGTCGTGCCCGATTGGGCAGCTTGCACAGCGGATCGTAAAACGCCACGTCATGCAGGCGCTCGGTCAGCAGCATGTTGTCGACACACACTGCCAGGCTGCAGGAAAACACCGCCAGCAGCTGGCATTGCTGACTGGTCAGCGGCACCTGTAAATCGACGTGCACCACGAAATCACAACTCGTCGTACCCGAATACAGTGCACAGAAGGTGTCTGCAGTCACGTTACGACGGCTGTTTGCAGCGAGCATGACGGTGTCGCGCTGCGTTGCGTCGGGCAAGTCTGCAGCAGTCCGGCCGATCAGGGAGTGATAACCGGCATCTCCTGCCACCAGCACGAAATCCTGCTGGCGTTCGGTGCGATGTTCGCGCAGGCAGGCAAACCCCGTCGACGGCTGGTCGATCAGCAATCCGATCTGCAGCATCACGCGATCCGAAAAATTGCGCATGCCTTTCGCTGCCATCAGATGGGCACTGGCACTGATGATCTGGTCGAGCCCGCGAGTCCCGGCGCTGATGGCGCGTATCTGGGCGTAGGAGCGCAACGCTGCTGTCATGGTGGTGAACAGCTTGACGCGGGTGAGTTCGGATTTGGTCTTGTAGTCGTTGATGTCGTAATCGCTGATGGCATGCATTTCAGGTGCATATCCCGGTTGCCCGGTGCGCAAAATAATGCGCACGTCCTGCATGCCACAGTCATCGCGGATGAACTGCACCAGCTGCAAGCCGGCGTCTTCCTGTTCCATCACCACATCGAGCAGGATCACGGCGATGTCGTCTGCGATGTTGGATTGCTTCGTCAACAGCGCGCGGGCTTGCGTCGCGGAATACGCATGCATGAATTCGAGCGGTCGCCCTTGCATAACGATGTTGCCGAGTGCGAAGGTGGTGGCGGTGTGCACGTCGTGATCATCGTCGATGATCAGGATGCGCCAGACGGGACGGGTGGGCGCTGCCACGCCGTGGTCATCCGAAGCGACATCCTCATCCATGAAGACGATCACATCTTCAATTGGCGAGATTGGTTCGGTCATAGTGATAGTTCCGAAAATTCAGAGGATTTTTCAAGTGAGAATGTCGTTCTGTTAGTCGGGCATTCAGCTAACCGTAAAGATGTTGACAATTTATCTACTTTAATCGCATGTGGCACGCTATATGTCGTGTTTTTTGTGATCTGTCGAGAATTTAACCGATTTAACGGGCGTTACCTATCGAACTTACTATGCCGACCGAAATATTTTCAGGTCGTTGAGAAGCGAATCTGTGACCAATTAATACTTTGTAATCAATGGTCTATTACTTTTTAGTAGATTTTTGGGCGTTGCCTGTACTGGCTGCTAAAATCTGCTTTCATTCACTCCACCGCTATCGTTTATGTCCGGCAATACATTTGGTACGCTATTCACAGTCACCACGTTCGGGGAGTCACACGGTCCGGCAATTGGCTGCGTCATCGACGGCTGCCCGCCAGGTCTGCTGCTGTCGGAGGCCGACATCCAGCCGGAGCTCGACCGGCGCAAGCCGGGCACGTCGCGCCATGTCACGCAGCGCATGGAATCAGACACCGTTGAAATCCTGTCCGGTGTTTATGAGGGCCGCACCACGGGAACGCCGATCGCCCTCCTTATTCGCAATGAAGACCAGCGCAGCAAGGACTACGGCAACATTACCGAGACCTTTCGTCCCGGGCACGCCGACTACACCTATTTCCAGAAATACGGCATCCGCGATCCGCGTGGCGGTGGCCGTTCCTCGGCGCGCCTGACTGCGCCCGTGGTGGGTGCGGCAGCCATCGCAAAAAAGTGGCTGTTCGAGCAATACGGTACGGTTTTTCGCGGGTGCATGAGCCAGTTGGGCGACATCGTGATTCCGTTCGAGTCCTGGGATCATGTCGCACACAATCCGTTTTTTGCTGCTAACACGACGATGCTGCCGACGCTGGAAGCCTATATGGACGCGTTGCGCAAGGCAGGGGATTCGTGCGGCGCCCGCATCGAGGTCGTGGCCGAAAATGTCCCGGTGGGACTGGGCGAGCCAATTTACGACAAGCTCGATGCCGAAATCGCCTATGCCTTGATGGGTATCAATGCGGTCAAGGGTATCGAGATTGGCGCCGGCTTCAAGTCGGTGGCGCAGAAGGGCACCGAGCATGGCGACGAGCTGACGCCGCAGGGATTTCGCAGCAACAATGCCGGCGGTGTGCTCGGCGGTATCTCGACCGGGCAGGCAATCACCGCATCGATCGCCATCAAGCCCACCTCGTCGATTCGTACCCCCCGTGATTCGATCGATAAAGCGGGACAGCCGATCAAGGTGGAGACCTTCGGTCGGCACGATCCGTGCGTCGGCATCCGCGCGACGCCGATCGCGGAAGCCATGCTGGCGCTGGTGCTGATGGACCATGCGTTGCGCCACCGAGCCCAGTGTGGTGATGTGCGCGTCTCGCTGCCAGCCATTCCTGCGGTTATCGATCGTGCGGCAACAACGGACTGAGTGGTCTTGTGAAGTTGCAACGTTAGCTTTTGTGATGTTCGGGGCTCGCTTCGCATGCCAGTATTTGGTCCGGAGTTAATGGTGCCTTTGCGCTGCCGCCAGTTTGGGATCATTTGAGTGCGCGCTGTCCAGTGCGTGCGGACCGTCGTTTTTCAGGCAATTCCAGGGAAGAGTACGTCATGATTTTGCAAACGTTTCATCGAAAACTTTTTCTGCTGTCGCTGGTAGTTGCACTGGGAGGATGTGAAACCGTGCAGACCACGCAGGGTGGAGTGGTCGGCATTCAGCGCGAACAGCGCATGGCGGTTTCTTCGGCTGCAATGAATCAATCGGCACAAACCCAGTACGCGGAATTGATGGCCGCCGAACGGCAAAAGGGCACGCTCAACCGTCAGGCCACACAGACCGCGCGCGTCCGGACGATCGCCGACCGGCTGGTGGCACAGACGTCGGTATTCCGGCCGGATGCACGCTCCTGGAAATGGGAGGTCAATGTCATCAGTTCGCCCGAAGTCAACGCCTGGTGCATGCCGGGTGGGAAGATTGCCGTCTATACCGGCTTGATCGAGAAGCTGCAGGTTACCGACGATGAACTGGCTGCCGTGATGGGTCATGAAATTGCCCATGCCCTGCGCGAACATGCGCGCGAGCGGGCATCGGAACAGGCCGTCGCAGGGCTCGGGATTTCAGTCCTGTCAGCGGCGCTGGGTGCGGGCGACCTCGGCCAGAAAGGGATGGAATACGCCTACATGGGCTTGCTCGGCTTGCCCAATTCGCGCGCGCATGAAACCGAAGCCGACCGCATGGGCGTCGAGTTGGCAGCGCGTGCCGGTTACAACCCGGAAGCTGCCATCAGTCTCTGGCAAAAAATGGGGCAGGTCGGTGCAGGCGAGCCGCCTAAATTCCTGTCGACCCATCCCTCGCGCAGCGACCGGATGCGCGATCTCGGTGATTACGCGCAACGGGTGGCACCGCTATATCAGCAAGCGCGCCAGCGTCCCTGAGCGGGCGCAGCCGGGGCCGGTTTTGCCCGGGTTGCACTACGCAACTATGGCATAATCGAAGTCCGATTTTTTAGACGACGCGGCACCGAAAAACGGTTCGCGCTGGCCATGGCTCAAACACTCTACGACAAACTCTGGGAATCGCATGTGGTCGATACCGCCAGCGACGGCACGACCATCCTGTATATCGACCGCCATCTGGTCCACGAAGTCACCAGTCCGCAGGCGTTCGAAGGTCTGAAGCTGGCCGGACGCCAGCCTTGGCGCCTATCGGCCAACCTGGCTGTCGCCGACCACAATGTGCCGACCACCGATCGCGCCAACGGCATCGCTGATCCGACCTCGCGACTGCAGGTCGAGACGCTCGATGCGAATGCAAAAACCTATGGCCTGACCTATTTCGGCATGAGCGATCGGCGCCAGGGCATCGTCCACGTGATCGGTCCCGAACAAGGTGCCACGCTGCCCGGCATGACCGTGGTGTGTGGTGACTCTCATACCTCTACTCATGGCGCCTTTGGTTGCCTCGCTCATGGTATCGGTACATCGGAAGTCGAACATGTGCTCGCGACCCAGACCCTGCTGACCAAAAAATCCAAGGCGATGCTGGTGCAGATCGACGGTGCCTTGCCAAAAGGTGTCACCGCCAAGGACATCGTGCTGGCCGTGATCGGCAAGATCGGTACTGCTGGCGGCAATGGCTACGCGATTGAATTTGCCGGCAGTACCATACGCTCGCTGTCGATGGAAGGCCGGATGACCGTGTGCAATATGGCCATCGAAGCGGGGGCTCGCGCCGGCATGATTGCCGTCGACGACACCACCATCGACTACGTCAAAGGCCGGCCTTACTCGCCAGCCGGTCCCCATTGGGATCGTGCCGTGACGTCCTGGCGTGCGCTGCATTCGGATGCCGGTGCGCGTTTCGATCTGGTGGTCACACTTGATGCCAGTCAGGTCAAGCCGCAAGTCACCTGGGGTACTTCACCGGAAATGGTCGTGGCCATCGATGACCGGGTACCGGACCCCGACAAGGAAAAGGACCCGACCAAGCGCGACTCGATGGAGAAGGCGCTGGCCTACATGGCGCTCACACCCAATACCGCAATCGCTGACATCCGGATTGACAAGGTCTTCATTGGTTCATGCACCAATTCCCGCATCGAAGATTTGCGTGCGGCGGCGTCGGTGGTGCGTGGCAAGTTCCGCGCCTCGAATGTGCGATTGGCGATGGTGGTTCCCGGTTCGGGGCTGGTCAAGGAACAGGCGGAACGCGAAGGCCTCGACAAGATTTTCCGTGACGCCGGTTTCGAATGGCGCGAACCGGGCTGTTCGATGTGCCTGGCCATGAATGCCGACCGGCTGGAGCCGGGCGAGCGTTGTGCGTCGACCTCGAACCGTAATTTTGAAGGACGACAAGGCGCGGGTGGACGTACCCATCTTGTCAGCCCTGCGATGGCCGCAGCAGCAGGCATTGCAGGACACTTCGTTGACGTCCGTACTTTATAAATCGACTTTGAAAACAGGGAAACTTCAATGAAAAAAACTGTCGCGCTGTTGCTGGTTATCGCAGGTTTTCTGCTCACTGGTTGCAATACCATCAACGGTATCGGCAAGGATGTCGAGCGCGTTGGCGAAAAAGTTCAAGGTGCCTCCCGCTAATCTCCGGATGTTCTTTCACCGGCTACCGATCGCTGCCGTTCATCGCAGCGCCGGCAGCAGCCACGTTCCTGACTATCAACGAACGTGATTTCAAGTTGACTTCGCATGAATAAATTTAACCTGCATGACGGACTGGTTGCACCACTGGACCGGGCCAACGTCGATACCGACGCGATCATTCCCAAGCAATTCCTGAAATCGATACAGCGTACCGGCTTTGGCCCGAATCTGTTCGACGAATGGCGCTATCTCGATCACGGCGAACCTGGCCGCGACAATAGCCATCGGCCCCTGAATCCGGAATTCGTCCTGAACCAGCCGCGGTACAAGGGCGCATCCATTCTCCTAACCCGGAAAAACTTTGGTTGTGGCTCGTCGCGCGAGCATGCCCCCTGGGCGCTGGATCAATATGGATTCAGAGCGATCATTGCGCCCAGTTTTGCGGATATTTTTTTCAATAACTGCTTCAAGAACGGCTTGTTGCCGATCGTGCTGACCGAGTCGCAGATCGACCATCTGTTCGATGAAGTGCGTGCCTTTCCCGGATTTCGTCTGGTGATCGACCTCGACAAGCAACTGGTCAGTACGATCAACGGCAGCGCGTCCTACCCGTTCGAGGTCGACACTTTCCGCAAGTATTGTTTGCTCAACGGTCTTGATGACATTGGCCTGACGTTGCAGCAAGCAGACAAGATTCACGCCTTTGAAGAGCGTCATCTGGCGAACAATCCGTGGCTTGCCAACGGGATTTGATGTGTTTTTTCCTGCGACCGGCTTGAGCCCGGTCGCAATTTTTTCCAGGATATTATGAAAATCGCAATTCTCCCCGGTGATGGCATTGGCCCGGAAATCGTCGCCGAAGCCGTTCGCGTTCTGCAAGCATTGGGCGAACAGTTCGAGATGGAAACCGCGCCGGTCGGCGGCGCCGGTTACGAGGCATCCGGTCACCCGTTGCCGGACGCGACACTGCAGTTGGCCAAAGATGCCGATGCCATCCTGTTCGGTGCCGTCGGCGACTGGAAATACGATACGCTGGAGCGCCCGCTGCGTCCCGAGCAGGCCATACTCGGCTTGCGCAAGAACCTGAACCTGTTTGCCAATTTCCGTCCGGCGATCCTGTACCCGGAATTGGCTGGTGCCTCGACGCTGAAGCCGGAAGTGGTGTCCGGGCTGGATATCCTGATCATCCGTGAACTGACCGGGGATATTTATTTCGGCCATCCACGCGGCGTGCGACTGGCGCCGGACGGACCGTTCAAGGGCGAGCGCGAAGGGTTCGACACCATGCGCTACGCCGAAACCGAAATCCGCCGGATTGCCCATGTTGCATTCCAGGCCGCGCGGAAACGCAGCAAGCGACTCACCAGTGTCGACAAGGCCAATGTGCTGGAAACGTTCCAGTTCTGGAAAGACATCGTCACCGAGGTCCATCAGGAATATCCGGATGTCGCACTTGATCACATGTACGTCGACAACGCGGCGATGCAACTGGTGCGTGCTCCCAAAAAATTCGATGTCATCGTTACCGGAAACATGTTCGGTGACATCTTGTCCGACGCAGCCGCAATGCTGACCGGATCGATCGGCATGCTGCCATCGGCTTCATTGGATGCCAATAACAAGGGCTTGTACGAACCGTCACACGGCTCCGCTCCCGACATTGCCGGCAAGGGCATTGCCAATCCGCTAGCCACTATTCTGTCGGCAGCAATGATGCTGCGGTTCTCGCTGAACAAGCCCGAGCAAGCCGATCGCATCGATGCCGCAGTCAAGTCAGTCCTTGCCCGAGGGTTGCGTACAGCCGACATTTACGAGGCTGGCACTACCTTAGTAGGCACGCGAGCGATGGGCGACGCTGTCGTTGAAGCACTTAATTGATTTATGTCAAATATCGCGGGGATGTTCCGCCTTACGTTTAGGAAATGATGATGAAACTTGTAGGCTTGGTGGGATGGCGTGGCATGGTGGGTTCCGTACTGATGCAACGCATGCAGCAGGAGGGTGACTTTGACCATATCGAGCCGGTATTCTTTTCGACGTCCAATTCCGGTGGCGCCGCGCCTGCGCTCGCACGTAACGAGACAACGCTGAAAGACGCCACCGATATCGCGGCATTAAAAAAATGCGACATCATCATTACTTGCCAGGGTGGCGACTACACCAGTGACGTATTCCCGAAGTTGCGCGCAGCCGGATGGAACGGCTACTGGATCGACGCTGCGTCGACCTTGCGCATGAATGACGATGCCATCATCGTGCTTGATCCAGTCAACCTGAATGTGATCAAGGACAGCTTGCAACGTGGGATTAAGAACTACATTGGTGGAAACTGCACTGTGTCATGCATGTTGATGGGGCTGGGTGGCCTGTTCGAGCATAACCTGATTGACTGGGTCAGCTCGATGACGTACCAGGCAGCATCGGGTGGCGGGGCGCAGCACATGCGTGAGTTGCTGACCCAGTTCGGATCGATCAATGCCGACGTCAAGGCCTTGCTCGATGACCCTGCATCGGCAATTCTGGAAATCGACCGCAAGGTACTGGCAAGACAGCATGCGATGAATGCGGATGAAACGAAACAATTCGGCGTGCCGCTGGCAGGCAACCTGATTCCCTGGATCGATAAGGATCTTGGCAACGGCATGTCGAAAGAAGAATGGAAAGCCGGCGCGGAGACCAACAAGATACTCGGTCGCGGACCAGGGTTTGGCAGCGATGCCCAACCGGTCATCCCTATGGACGGGTTGTGCGTCCGGGTGGGTGCGATGCGTTGTCATTCTCAGGCGCTGACGATCAAACTCAAGAAAGATGTGCCACTGGATGAGATTAGCCAGATCATCGCGAGTAGTAACCAGTGGGTGAAAGTGGTTCCCAACACGCGCGAAGCATCCATGCAGGATCTGACTCCGGCGGCCGTGACCGGCAGCATGACAATTCCGGTCGGACGCTTGCGCAAGCTGGAAATGGGGCCTGAATATCTGTCGGCATTTACTGTTGGCGACCAATTGTTGTGGGGTGCAGCGGAGCCGCTTCGGAGAATGTTGCGGATCATTCTGGATCGCTGAGGGCTACCCGGTTCGGTTGGCTGTTTGTTGCCTTTTGGCAGCATTTGGCAGTTGCTGCGGAGATGTTGATTGGGGCGAGGCTTTTACAGGAGTGCATCAGGTAGTTGTTCTTGCACGGGCAACTACCTGATGCTATGTTAAAAGTTCCTCAGGACAATGATAAATAGTGACGGTTTGTGCACTGCACGGATTGCGCCAACGGAATGTTAACTTATGCCACTTAAAATGCGTCCACGTACTTCTTCGCAGTTGACCACGTTCAGCTTGAAAGCACTTAGTGCTGCGGTGCTTGCGACCACTCTGGTGTCAAGTTCCTGGGGAGCAGGATTAGGGCGGTTGACGATTTTTTCGTCACTCGGTCAACCACTCAACGCTGAGATCGAACTGACATCGGTCACCAAGGACGAAGCCGATTCACTGGTTGCCAAGCTGGCTCCCGCCGACGCATTCAAACAGGCCAACATCGACTTCAATCCCGCATTGTTCAATGTCCGTTTCGGCATCGAGCAACGTGGAGGCAGGCAATTCATTCGCGTCACTTCGGCACAGCCGATCAACGAACCCTATGTCGACATGTTGCTGGAACTGGGTAGCAGCAATGGTCGGCTGGTCCGTGAGTACACATTTTTGCTTGATCCTGTAGAAGTCCGCAATGCACAGGTGGCAGCGGCGGCGGCGGCAGCAGCGTCGGCCAATGCTGCACAAGTTGCAAAGCCGGTCACAAGCCCGGCGCCCGTACGCGTTGAGCAGGAGCCCAAGCCGTCGATCGCTACACCTGTCCAGGCCGCAGGGCGGGCACCAAAAGACAAATCATCCGGTACCGCATCGCCAGCCAGTGATAAATCCTACCTGGTCAAGTCGGGTGACTCACTCGCCAGGATTGCCAATCAGGTGCGTCCGGCAGGTGTGTCTCTTGATCAGATGCTGGTCGCGCTGTACCGGGCGAATCCGTCAGCATTCACTGATGACAACATGAACCGCATGCGTGCCGGCCAGATTTTGACTATTCCGACAGCCGATGCCGCCCTCGGCATCAGCGCATCGGAAGCCAAGGGTATCGTGGTGGCTCAGGCACTGGATTTCAGCAGCTATCGCAACAAGCTCGCTGGTCAGGTTGCTGCTACAGCCGCGGCCAGAACCAGCGACGCAAAGCGCAATGCGGGCGGGGCGATTACCTCTAAAGTCGAAGAGCCGAAGTCGGCTGCTACCGAGTCGAAAGACAAGCTGAAATTGTCAAAAGCCTCGGAGCCGACGGCATCGGCTGCCATGACTGCAAATGCTGCTCAGGCTGAGGACAATATTGCCAAAGACAAGGCAATTGCCGAGGCAAACAGCCGAGTCAAGGAACTTGAGAAGAATGTTAACGATCTCCAGAAGCTGCTGGAGTTGAAAAACAAGGATCTGGCGGAACAACAGAGGAAAGCAGACAGTGCGGCGAAAGCACCATTGCCTGCCGTACCCGCTGCGACTGCCGCTCCGGTCAGCGAACCCAAAAAAGTTGAGCCGCCAGTGGTCGTCGTACCTCCGGTCATTGCCGCTGTTGTTCCTGAGGCCGCGAAGGTCGTACCTTCCGTGCCGGCGCCAGGTAGCCCTGCAATCAAACCGCCAGCTCCCGCCGCTGTGCCTGCTACCGCCGAACCCGGTTTCATTGATAGTCTGGTCAATAGTTCGCTTTTGTTACCCGGTCTGGGCCTGGTGCTGGTCGGATTAGGCGCGTTCAGCATATTCAGTTCGCGCCGCAAGAAAAAAACTCAGCAGTTCGAAGACAGCATCCTGACTGACTCCAACCTGAAAGCAAATTCGTTATTCGGGTCGACCGGCGGACAAAGCGTCGATACGAATAACAGCGTGTTCAACTCCAACTTTGCGCCGTCGGCCAGCCAGCTCAATGCTAACGAGGTTGATCCGATCGCCGAGGCCGATGTGTATATTGCTTACGGACGCGACGCACAGGCCGAGGAAATTCTGAAGGAAGCACTGCGTACCCAGCCAGAGCACAATGCGGTCCGTTTGAAGTTACTCGAAATTTATGCCAGCCGTAAGGACCTCGCTGCATTTGAGCTGATGGCCAGTGAGCTTTACGGGATGACCAAAGGCGAGGGTCGGGAGTGGGAAGAAGCGGCATCCATGGGGATTGCACTGGATCCGAACAATCCGTTGTATGCCGGAGGCAAGGCGCCCGACGTGTCGGCACTCCTTGCGACCGGTCTGACGGCACAGACCCGACCGATGGACGATCTGGATCTGGAAGGCCTATTGTCGATGACCCAGCCGACGGCGATGTACGAACCCGAAACGACACCGGAAGCAATCGGTAGTGAGCCGGAGTTACCGACCGTCAAGACTGCACTGGATACGCCATCCGAGCCGAATACGGCAACAGGTAAATCCGTCATGGATACCATCAACAGCATCGAGGACGATGGTCTGGATTTCGATCTGGATGGAATGGGAGCGCAGGAAATCAAAGCAGTCGTTCTTGCCGCACCCGGAGAGCCCGACTTGCCGGAACTGAAAACCGATGACGAGTTCTCGCTTGATTTTGACGAGTCACCGCTGGCGACAACCGACAGTGGGGCAGAAATGGTGCCGGAACTCGATATCGATCAACGTGATCTTGGTACGCCTTCGGCTGTCGGGAGCAATCACGCCGGCCGTGATGTCAGTGATATCGCACTTGATGGCCCTCCCGAGCATTCTTCAGCAGAAGAGCTGACTGCTTCGCCTGAAGCGACGTCTGGCAAGAAAGTTGCGGCTTCGACCTCTGATCCACTGGACTTTGATTTGTCCGGTATCAGTCTTGATCTCGAACCGGAGGCGGTTGCCCGAGATCGACGAAGTGATGATCTTTCGCTGTCGCTGGAAGGTGGCGATACGCTGGTGCTTGATGATGATCTGTCAAACGCACCTGAAATGGCGACCAAGCTCGATCTGGCGATTGCTTACGAAGAAATCGGTGACAAAGAAGGTGCACGCGAGTTGCTGGATGAAGTGATTAAGGGTGGCTCCAACGAGCAGGTAGCGCAGGCGCGTACCATGATGGACAAACTCGCCTGATTACTCCGACTGGTTGATGGCGGGCGCAACGCTTCGTGGTTGCGCCCGTTTTGTTTGGAACACGGAATCATTGCCGAACCGGCGCATGTTGGGAATTAATGTGAAGCGACTGATTCTTGGAATCCAGTATGACGGCACGCCGTGGCATGGATGGCAGACCCAGTTGAGCGGTCTGACGGTGCAGGATCAGCTTGAACTGGCACTCAAAAAATTCACGCAGACGGACATCAAGACTAGCTGTGCGGGTCGTACCGATACGGGTGTCCATGCCATCGAGCAGGTGGTGCATTTTGATACCATCATCGACCGCCCAACCGCATCCTGGGTGAGAGGCCTCAACACGCACTTGCCGCCGTCGATTGCGGTGCGGTGGGTGACAGTGGCGTGCACTGACTTCGAGCATGAATTCCATGCACGCTTCAGTGCACGTTCGCGGGTGTATCACTATTTGCTGTACAACCATCCTGTTCGATCGCCGCTATGGGAGGGAAAGGCCGGTTGGGTGTTTCGTCCGCTAGACGTGGATCGCATGCAGGAAGCAGCGCAAGGATTGATCGGTACGCATGACTTTACGGCGTTCCGTTCTGCCGATTGCCAGGCCAAATCACCCGTAAAGATGATGCATGACATCGCCTTCGTACGCCGTGGCGATTTGATAGTCATCAAGCTGCATGCGAACGCCTTCTTGCATCACATGGTGCGCAATCTGGTCGGTTCGCTGATTTATGTTGGCAATGGCAGTCAATCGGTGACGTGGTTGTCCGAATTGCTGGTTCAGAAAAATCGGCACCTCGCAGCACCGACCTTCAGCCCGCATGGCTTGTACCTCGCAAAAATCGATTACGATCCAAAGTGGCAATTGCCGCAAGCACCAGCGGACGCTTTCGCCGGCTTCTGATTGCCGGGGTATTCTGGTTCTGGCTGGCTGTGGTCGCGCTTGAGCCGACCGACAACATGAGCCCTGGCAAGTGACTTGCCGGGCCGATCTTCACTCCAGATGGCATTCTTCATGACTCACCCAGTAAACCCAACGCACCGAACACGCATCAAAATTTGTGGTCTGACCCGCCCGGCGGATGTCGATGAGGTGGTTGCCGCAGGTGCAGATGCGATCGGTTTCGTGTTCTATGCACCCAGCCCGCGTTCCGTGAGTGCGCAGTCCGCGGCAACCTTGCTGCAGCGCGTACCGGCCTTTGTCACCACCGTTGGTTTGTTTGTCAATGCGACACCCGACGAGGTCGCACGCGTGGTCGCAGTCGCACCGGTATCGCTACTGCAGTTTCACGGCGACGAAACGCCGCAGCAGTGTGCCGCGATTGCCGCGGCCGTCAATCGGCCCTATATTCGTGCCGTTCGGGTCGGCGCGCAAACAACTCGCGAAGATTTGCTAGAATACGGCAGCGCTTATGGCACTACCGGCACCTTGTTTGCCGGGTTGCTGCTCGACACTCTGGTCGACAGTTATGGTGGTGGCGGAAAGGTATTCGATTGGTCTCTCATTCCAGAAGAACTCGCGCCTCAGGTCGTTTTAAGTGGTGGCTTGAACGTACTCAACGCGACTGACGCCGTGACGCAGGTGCGTCCGTTTGCCGTCGATGTCAGTAGTGGCGTCGAATCCGCAAAAGGCATCAAGGACGCCGCTGCAATACGGAATTTCATCGGAGCCGTGCGCCTAGCCGACACGCTCCCGCGCTGATCAACGACCTGAAGAGAAATCATCCATGAATACATTGAACGTACTCGACAACGCCATCGAGCGACAAGTTGCCCAAGCCGAAGCCTATAACCTGCCGGACGCCCGCGGCCACTTTGGTCCGTATGGCGGCAGCTTCGTATCGGAAACCCTGACCCATGCGCTCGATGAGCTCAAAGAAGCCTATGCGCGGTACAACCAGGACCCCGAATTCCTTGCCGAATTCCGGGACGACCTGACCCACTTCGTTGGTCGTCCGAGTCCGGTCTACCATGCAAAACGCTGGTCCGAAAAAATGGGCGGAGCACAAATCTACTTCAAGCGCGAAGACCTCAACCACACCGGCGCGCACAAGATCAATAACGTCATCGGTCAGGCCTTGCTGGCCAAGCGTATGGGCAAGCCGCGTGTGATTGCCGAGACCGGCGCCGGCCAGCATGGTGTTGCCACCGCCACGATCTGCGCGCGTTTCGGACTTGAGTGCGTGGTCTACATGGGCAGTGAAGACATCAAGCGCCAGGCACAAAATGTCTATCGCATGAAATTGCTGGGCGCGACTGTCGTCCCCGTCGAATCTGGTTCGAAGACGCTGAAAGACGCCTTGAACGAGGCCATGCGTGACTGGGTCACGAATATCGAAAACACGTTCTACATCATCGGCACCGTTGCCGGACCGCATCCGTATCCGATGATGGTGCGTGACTTCCAGTCGGTGATCGGCGAAGAATGCCTGCAGCAAATGCCGGTGATGACCGGCCGTCAACCCGATTACGTGGTTGCCTGTGTCGGTGGCGGATCAAATGCCATGGGCATTTTTTATCCGTACATCGACTATCCGGACGTTCAGTTGATCGGCGTCGAAGCCGCAGGTGAAGGCATGAACAGTGGCAAGCATTCCGCGTCACTGCAACTTGGCACACCAGGCGTCCTGCATGGCAATCGTACCTACTTGCTGCAAGACGACAATGGCCAGATCGCCGAAACGCATTCGGTCTCGGCAGGGCTCGATTATCCGGGTGTCGGTCCCGAGCATGCCTGGTTGAAGGATATCGGCCGCGCCCAGTATGTCGGTGTTACCGATGACGAAGCGTTGCAGGCATTCCACGACTGTTGCCTGATCGAGGGCATCATTCCTGCGCTGGAGTCAGCCCATGCACTGGCCTATGCAGCAAAGCTGGCCGCCACGCTGCCGAAAGACAAAATCATCCTGGCCAACCTTTCTGGTCGTGGCGACAAGGATATGCATACCGTCGCCGAGCGCATGGGCATGAACTTCTATTGCCGTGAATCCTGTGCCGTCGGTGCTGCCGCTGTTGCCGCTGCTGCTGGTGCAACCCAGGTCGTGACCTTGCATAAATAGGCTGGCAATGCCGCAGGCCGGACCGGATAACGGCGCCGGCCTGCGTTGAGCAGGTCCTCGTCGTTGACACCAATCACCACAATAGAAGCCATGTCCAGAATTCAAGCAACATTTGCTGCCCTCGCAGCACATCACAAAACCGGATTGATCCCGTTCTTCACCGCCGGCGATCCGTCGCCACAACTGACAGTGCCACTGATGCATGCACTCGTTGCCGGAGGTGCCGATATTCTTGAGCTCGGGGTGCCGTTCTCCGATCCGATGGCGGAAGGCCCGGTCATCCAGCGCGCCTGTGAACGCGCACTCAAATATGGGGTCGGTTTGCGTGATGTCCTCGAATTTGTTCGCGAGTTTCGCGAGACCAATTCACATACCCCCGTCGTACTGATGGGCTACGCCAATCCGATCGAACGGATGGGGCAACAGGCGTTTATCAAGGCCGCTGTTGAAGCCGGTATCGATGGCACCATCGTGGTCGACTATCCGCCAGAGGAATGCGAAGAGTTCGCTGCAGGCATGCAGGCCAGCGATCTCGATTCGATTTTTTTGCTGGCGCCGACCTCGACGGATCAGCGGATTCGCCAGGTTGCTGCCGTCGGTCGTGGCTTCTGTTACTACGTTTCGCTCAAAGGCGTCACTGGCGCAGCCAACATCGATATCAGCGAGGTCGAAGAGCGCATCGGCGCAATTCGTCAGCATGTCAAATTGCCGATTGCAGTCGGTTTCGGTATCCGTGACGGTGCCACCGCGCGGGCCATTGCGCAAGTCGCTGATGCCGTTGTGATCGGTAGTCGTATCATCCAGGAGCTGGAAACCACACCGCATGACCAGGCGGTCGATGTTGCACGCAACTTCATGGCAGGGATTCGCGCCGCACTCGACGCGCCGGCCTGACCAGAGGCGAGCGGATGTCCTTTTTTGGTGTATCCCCGGTCAGAAGGTACAATCTCGCAGGAAATAAATTAAGAGGCAACAATGAGCTGGCTTGAGAAACTGCTACCACCGCGCATCCAGCGCTCCGAATCCGCTACCCGCAAATCGGTGCCCGAAGGCCTTTGGGTCAAATGTCCGTCCTGCGAGGCGGTGCTGTACCGCACTGACCTCGAATCGAACATTCGCGTCTGTCCCAAGTGCAATCACCACATGCGTATCCGTGCGCGCGAACGTCTCGACGCGTTGCTCGATGCCGGTGGTCGTTACGAAATCGGTCAGGAAACCCTGCCGGTCGATACCCTCAAATTCAAGGACAGCAAAAAATACCCTGATCGCCTGAAGGCCGCGATGGAAGCCACCGGAGAAACCGATGCGCTGATCGTCATGGGGGGCGCCATCATGTCGCTGCCAGTCGTGGTGGCCTGCTTCGAATTTGAATTCATGGGCGGATCGATGGGGTCGGTCGTCGGTGAGCGCTTTGTTCGCGGCGCCCAGAACGCTCTGGAGCAAAAAGTGCCGTTCATCTGCATTACCGCAACCGGCGGCGCGCGTATGCAGGAAGGGCTGCTTTCGCTGATGCAGATGGCCAAAACCACGGCAATGCTGACGCGCCTGTCCGAGAAAAAATTGCCGTTCATTTCCGTACTGACAGACCCGACCATGGGTGGCGTGTCCGCTTCATTTGCGTTCATGGGCGATGTGGTGATTGCCGAGCCCAAGGCACTGATCGGTTTTGCCGGCCCGCGCGTGATCGAAAACACCGTGCGCGAGAAATTGCCGGAAGGCTTCCAGCGTGCCGAATTCCTCGTGCAAAAAGGCGCGGTCGACATGATTGTCGATCGACGCAAGATGCGCGAAGAAATTGCCCGCCTGCTGGCTCTGCTGCAAAATCAGGCGGCTGACGTACTGGCATAACAATCTGCGCCACTAACCAGCCCGAACCACGTGTTCGGGCTTTTTATTTTCCCGTTCGACGCTATCCGAGTTCCTATGCAAACGCTTCCGACAACCCTGGACGGCTGGCTCAGCCGGCTTGAATCGCATCATCCGATCACCATCGACATGGGACTTGATCGGGTCGCAGCCGTCGCCGCCAGAATGGGCATCCATTTTGACTGCCCGGTAATCATCGTCGGTGGCACGAACGGCAAGGGATCGACTTGCGCGATGCTGGAAGCGATCCTGCTGCAAGCCGGTTACCGGGTTGGCTTGTCGACATCACCGCATTTGATCCGGTTCAATGAACGCGCCAGGATCGATGGCGAGTCCGCTAGCGATGATGCCCTGATTGCGCAGTTCGCCCGGGTGGAAGCGGCGCGTGGCGAGATCTCGCTCAGCTACTTTGAATTCACGACACTCGCGATCCTGCAATTGTTCATCGACGCCAATCTGGATGCAGTGATCCTTGAAGTCGGTCTTGGCGGTCGACTCGATGCCATGAACATCATCGATGCCGACGTGGCCATCGTGACCAGTGTCGACATCGACCATACCGAATATCTGGGCTCGACCCGTGAAGCGATCGGCTTTGAAAAAGCCGGTATTTTCCGGGCAGGCAAAGCCGCCATTTGCAGTGACCCGATGCCGCCACAATCGCTGCTCGACCATGCCGCAGCGATCGGCGCCGACCTGTGGTTGCTGGGGCGCGACTTCAATTACATGGGCGACAAGCTGCAATGGAATTATGGCGGTCGGGTACAGCGCCGCAACTCGCTCGGTTATCCGAGTTTGCGCGGTGCCAACCAGTTGCTCAATGCCTCTGCCGCACTGGCGGCGCTCGAAGTCTTGCGCACCCGCTTGCCAGTGGGTGCCCAGGAAGTGCGGACCGGTCTGGTGCTGGTCGACCTGCCGGGGCGATTCCAGGTTCTGCCAGGACGTCCGACGGTGATTCTGGACGTGGCACATAACCCGCATGCCGCTGCGACACTGTCGCAAAATTTCGGCAACATGGGCTTTCATCCCTACACCTATGCAGTTTTTGGCGCGATGCACGACAAGGATATCGATGGCGTGATCGCCCAGCTGAAAGGGCACATCGACCACTGGTGCCTGACCGACCTGCCGCTGCCGCGCGGCGCCACCGCCGCGCAAATCGAGGAAAAGCTGCTCGCAGCCGGGATCGTTCCCGGTAACGATCCGGGCGCA
Source organism: Actimicrobium antarcticum (assembly GCF_039536745.1). Lineage (NCBI taxonomy): Bacteria > Pseudomonadati > Pseudomonadota > Betaproteobacteria > Burkholderiales > Oxalobacteraceae > Actimicrobium > Actimicrobium antarcticum. Next base: position 280,914 of record NZ_BAAAZE010000007.1, on the reverse strand, counting down.
GAATGCACCATCCAGACCTTCTCTTCACCTGCCGACGCATTCGCAAATGCAACGAACCGGGCAGGGGAGAATGATAGAATTGCGGTTTTCGGGTCGTTCCTCACGGTCGCTGGCGTGATGGCGTACCGCGCCGCACACAATCACTGAAACCTTCATAGTCGACCGCATGGGCTTGTCCTCGCTTTTCCGCAAAAAACCGCAAGAACCAGACTCCGCCGAAGGTGCGTTTTATTCGCGTGCTGAAGAGGATTCAAAAGCTGTCCGCACTCGTGGAAAGCGACAACCTGCCGCGTCTGCAGCCAAACCGGTTGACCCGGTCCTGCCGGAAAAAAAACGCGCGCGACGCAGGCTGGTCGGCGCCGTTGCTCTGGTGCTGGCTGCCGTGATCGGTTTACCGATGGTGCTGGACTCGGAGCCAAAACCACTGGCCGAAGATATTTCCATTCAAATTCCCTCCAAGGACCTGCCACCGGCGCGTCCGGTCACGGCACGCGCTGCGCCAGCCAATGTGCCACAGGGCGCGGCACTGGACCAGGCCGAAGAAGTCATCGATCCGGCAGTGACCCAGACGTCACCTGCCAAGCCGCCCGCCTCCGTAGTCGCTGCCAAGCCTGTCGAAGAGAGCAAGTCCAAAGTACAGATCGCCAATGCCACGCCGACAAAGCCGATAGCCAAGCCAGAATCGAAACCAGAATCCAAGCCGGAACCCAAGCCAGAGTCCAAAACCGAGTCCAGACCCGAGTCCAGACCCGAACCGAAACCCGAGAGCAAGCCCGAACCAAAGTCGGTTGACGCGGATGAAAAACTCGCCGACAGCGCGCGCGCGCGTGCGATTCTCGATGGCGACACGGCTGCAACAAAAACCGACAAAAAGCCAACCAAAGTAATCGTGCAAATCGCCGCATTGGCCTCGAAAGAGAAAGTCGCCGAGTTACAGGAAAAACTGAAGTCCGCCGGAATCGCCTCGTACACCCAGACCGTGTCGACCGAAGGTGGTGCCCGTATCCGCATCCGCATTGGTCCGTTCAACAGCCAGGAAGAGGCCGACAAGGCGCGTGCAAAATTGGTCAAGATCGGTTTGACGGGCACCGTGGTGCCGTCCTGATCCGGACATGTTCGGTACGCTTCGTGACGCTGTTTGATTATCTGGTGGTGTTTGTGCTGAGTTGCTCCGTCCTGATCGGACTCTTGCGTGGGCTTGTTAAGGAAGTCCTGTCGCTGACGAGCTGGATCGTCGCGCTGGTGGTGGCCAACAAGTATGGAGACGCCTTGGCACAGTTGCTTCCGGAGCTGATTCCCGGTAGCGTGACACGGTTGATCGTGGCGTTTCTTGTGCTGTTTATTGGCGTGCGATTGCTGATGATGTTATTGACGATGACGCTGGAAAGCGTGATCAAGGCCAGTGGCCTGACCGTCGCCGATCGGGTGCTCGGCAGTGGGTTCGGTGCCGTGCGGGGTTTGACAATTATTCTTGTGGTTGTACTGTTGTGTGGCACGACGTCGATACCGAAGCAGGCATTCTGGACCGAAGCGATCCTGAGCCCGCTGGCCGAAGCTGCCGCGCGCGCCGCCATACCCTTCTTGCCGGGTGATCTTGCCCGGCACGTCCAGTTTTGAATTGTCTTTGTTAGGAGTCCACCATGTGTGGCATCGTCGGCGTCGTTTCTCATAATCCTGTCAATCAACTGATCTACGATGCATTGCTGCTGTTGCAGCATCGCGGTCAGGATGCTGCAGGAATTGCAACCAGTCATGCAAATATGTTCTACATGCACAAGGCCAACGGCCTGGTGCGGGACGTATTCCGCACCCGTAACATGCGTTCGCTGCAAGGCAATATCGGTATCGGTCAATGCCGCTATCCGACCGCAGGTTCAGCCAGTGCCGAAGAGGCTCAACCGTTTTACGTGAATGCGCCATTCGGCATCACGCTGGCCCACAACGGCAACCTGACCAACTGGGAACAGCTGAAGATCGAGATGTTCAAGAACGATCGGCGGCACATCAATACCTCGTCGGATTCCGAAGTGCTGCTCAACGTGCTGGCCCATGAAATCCAGCAGGCGACCTCCGGGTACTCGCTGGACCCGGCTGCGCTGTTCAAGGCGGTGGCCATCCTGCACAAGCGGGTCCGTGGCTCGTATGCGGTGGTGGCACAGATCTCCGGTTACGGCTTGCTGGCATTTCGCGATCCGTATGGTATCCGGCCGCTGTGCATCGGCTTCAACGACACCGACAAGGGCACCGAGTATGTCGTGGCGAGTGAATCCGTGGCGCTCGAAGGACTGGGTTTCCGCTTCCTGCGCGATGTGATGCCGGGCGAAGCGATTTTTATCGACAACGATGGCCAGCTCTACAACCAGCAGTGTGCCGAAAATCCGACTCTGAACCCGTGCGCATTCGAATACGTCTACTTCGCCCGTCCTGATTCCGTGATCGACGGCGCGTCGGTCTACGCCGCGCGCCTGAAGATGGGTGAATACCTGGCCGACAAGATCAAACGTGAATTCACCGCCGGTGACATCGATGTCGTCATGCCGATTCCGGATTCGTCGCGGCCCGCAGCGATGGAGCTGGCGCTGAAACTGAACCTTGATTACCGCGAAGGCTTCATCAAGAACCGCTACATCGGTCGTACCTTCCTGATGCCGGGACAGGCAATCCGTGCAAAATCGGTGCGCCAGAAGCTCAATGCCATCGGCTCCGAGTTCAAGGGCAAGAGCGTGTTGCTGGTCGATGACTCGATAGTACGCGGCACCACCAGCCGCGAGATCGTACAGATGGCGCGCGACTCCGGTGCCAAGCGCGTAATCTTTGCGTCGGCGGCGCCACCGGTCAAATTTCCGAATGTCTACGGCATTGATATGCCTACACGCAACGAGCTCATTGCCTACGGGCGCAGCACCGAAGAAGTCTGCAGAGAAATCACTGCCGATGCACTGGTCTACCAGGACATCGAAGCACTCAAGCGCTCGATCTCGGACGTCAATCCGGCCTTGCGCAATTTCGAGGCATCGTGTTTTGACGGCGTCTATGTCACCGGTGATATTTCACGCGACTATCTGGACCGCATCGAATTTGCCCGTAACAATCCGCAGCCGGAAAGTGACGATGCGGTGCGTTCGCAGCTGAACCTGAACCTGGCCCAGGTAGACTGAGATGCCAGGCGCCTGTGTGGTCGGGGCGACCGGGCTGGTCGGCCGGGCGCTGGTCGCGCAGCTCGTGCAAGACAAGGCGGTCGATGCGGTGCATCTGATGGTGCGACGGGTCGATGTCGGGTTTGCCGCATCCGGACAGGCCAAAGTGGTTCAGCACGTGATCGACTTCGATCAGATTGCACAGGCTGACTGGCCCGCTTGCGAGGTTCTGTTTTGCTGTCTTGGTACCACCATCAAAACTGCCGGTTCGCAGGCGGCTTTTCGCCGGGTCGATGTCGATTATGTCATCGCCTCGGCACGCCGTGCGCGACAGACCGGTGCGACCCAGCTGGCCGTCGTCTCGGCGCTTGGCGCCAGCCCGACCTCGGACGTGTTCTATAACCGCATTAAGGGCGAAATGGAGGGCGCAGTCGCGTCTCTCGGGTTTCATGGAGTGACCATTGTGCGACCATCGTTGCTCGATGGAGACCGCAAGGAAATGCGTCCGGCAGAACGCGTGGCGTTGCTGCTGATGAAAATTGGCAAGCTCTTCGTTCCCAAAAAATACCGCGCCGTCACGGTCGCCGCTGTCGCCAGTGCCTTGCGAGCCTCGGCACAGTTGGGTCGCCAGGGCGTCCATATCATTGAATCAGACCAACTCCAGACCGCATGAATCGACATCCGTCGAATGCACCCTAGATTTTTATCATGACTACTCCAGACAAGTACGGCTTTACCACCACCATCCTGCATAGCGACCGGCAAAAGCCGATCGAACACGGCGCGCTGCACAAACCGATCCATACCTCGGTGGCCTTTGGCTACAAGGATGCGCGCGAACTCGCGGCGGTTTTTCAGGGCAAGCAAGCCGGCTATCGGTATGGCCGCCAGGGCAATCCGACCGTCTCGGCGCTCGAAGAGAAGATCACCCGGATGGAAGACGGCCAGGGAACATTGTGTTTTGCCACCGGTATGGCAGCGATCGCGGCGGTGGTGCAATCGCTATTGCGTGCAGGCGATCATGTGGTGTCATCGGCATTTTTGTTCGGTAATACCAACAGCCTGTGGCAAACCGTCGCAGGGCAGGGCGCGACCGTGAGCTTCGTCGATGCCACCGACGTCAGCCATGTCGAAGCAGCACTGACGCCGGCCACCCGCGTCGTGTTTGTCGAAACCATCGCCAATCCCCGTACGCAGGTCGCCGATCTCCGGCGCATCGGCGCACTGTGCGCTGCGCGCGGCATACTTTACGTGGTCGACAATACGATGACTTCGCCATACCTGTTCCGCCCCAAGTCCGTCGGTGCCAGTCTGGTGGTGAATGCCTTGACCAAATCCATCGGTGGCCATGGCAACGCGCTGGGCGGCAGCCTGACCGATACCGGTCTGTTCGACTGGACCGGCTATCCGAATATCCTGGAGAACTACAAGCGTGCTCCGGCAATTCAGTGGGGTCTGGCTCAAATTCGGGCCAAGGCGCTGCGCGATTTTGGCGGATCGCTGGGTCCCGAGGCCGCGCATCATCTGGCCGTCGGTTCGGAAACCATGGCGCTGCGGCTGGATCGCGAATGTGCCAATGCGATGGCGCTGGCGCGGATGCTGGAAGCCGATCCGCGCGTAGCTGCTGTCCACTATCCGGGACTTGCATCGCATCCGCAGCATGCTATTGCAGGCGAGCTGTTCCGGGCGTTTGGCAGCCTGTTCAGTTTCGAATTGCGCGACGACGTTGATTGCTTCGATTACCTGAATCGCCTGAAGCTGGCGATCCCGGCCAGTAATCTTGGCGATACCCGTACGCTGGTGATTCCGGTCGCCCACACGATCTTTTTCGAGATGGGTGCCGAGCGGCGCGCATCGATGGGGATTGCCGAATCGCTGATTCGGGTCTCGGTCGGTATCGAAGATACGGTGGACCTGGTGGAAGACTTTCGGCAGGCGCTGGGGTAACAAGAGGGCCAGCAGCGACGCTAAGGCAGCAGCGTCCCGACCGCATCGGCGCTCAGGACTTTCGGGATGCGTCCCGGCTGGTAGTCCGTCAGGCGATGCAGCAGGCTGAGGTCATCGGCTTCATGCATCAGCAATTGCCGGTGGTGCGGGCGCAGGAAACCCTGCGTCACCATGTGGTCGACAAACGTGATCAGGCCGTCATAGAAGCCGTTGACATTCAGCAAGCCGATCGGCTTGTCGTGAAAACCGAGCTGCGACCAGGTCAGTACTTCAAATAATTCTTCCATCGTTCCCATGCCGCCCGGCATCGCAATGAAGCCATCCGACAGCGACGCCATCATGGCCTTGCGTTCATGCATGTCTTTGACGACATGCAACCGCGTCAGGCCGGCGTGGCCGACTTCCTTGTCCACCAATGCGGTCGGGATCACGCCGGTCACGTCGCCACCGCAGCGCATCACTTCGTCTGCGATGACACCCATCAGGCCGACATCTCCGCCGCCATAGACCAGCGCGATGTCCTGCTCTACCAGCGACCTGCCCAGTGAGCGTGCCGCGTCGGCATACAGGGTGGAGGCGCCGGGGGACGCGCCGCAATAGACGCAAAGTGATGTGATCATGGTGTCGGGTTCGGGCTCAGCCCAGCTTTGCCTGGTAATTGTCGGCCAGCTGCTCGAATCGCAGCAGCGTGTCGCCGCGCAAGTAGGGCCGTATCAGCGACAGCACCTGATAGCAACCACGTGCCAGTGCATCGGCCATCGCTTGCTTCTCGGTATATTTGCGTGGATTGAGGACATATTCGTAAGACAGCCAATAAGTCGCAACAACCACCATGTTGGTCGCCAGCGCATCGATTTCGAGGTCACTTGCCTGCAATGCCTGGCCGGATCGCAAGCCGTCGCAGAGCTGACGGGCAACACCAATCTTGTGGGCAAGAATCAGTTTGAAATCCAGTTCCACCTTGCGATTGCGTGAGAGCAGGTCGCTCATGTCGCGGTAAAAAAAGCGGTAGCGCCAGACCAGTTCGAACATCAGATGCAGGTAGCGCCAGACATCTTCGATGTTCGGCTGGCGTGCATCCGGAACACCCAGCATGTGCGACATTTCGCTTTCGAATTGCACGAAGATCGAATTGACGATGTCGTCTTTATTGCGGAAGTGATAGTAGAGATTGCCGGGCGAAATGCCCATCTCGTCCGCGATCACCGTCGTGGTGATATTGGGTTCGCCAAATTCGTTGAACAGGCGTAGCGAGAGCTCAAGGATCCGCTCGCGGGTGCGACGCGGTGCTTTTTGTTGCGTGGTCATGGAGAGTCGCCGAATTGAATGTGCGGCTAGCATAACATCGAAGATTCCGGCCACGGCTAGTGTCTGTGGCGGTCTCTGGTCCATGCATCGTGACGCTACTTTCAACCCGAATCAGCGCGGCAGCATGACAGAGTCGATGACCTGTATCACGCCATTGTCGGCAAGCAGATCGCTCTCTGTCACATTGACACCATTGATCGTGATTTTGCCATTGTCAGAGGTTAATGTGACGGCATCCCCCTGCATGGTTTTGATGGGGCCGGGTTTGACTTCCGATACCAGGATTTTGCCCGGAACGATATGGTGGGATAGCAGTTTGGTCAGCTTGGCTTTGTCTTTCATCAACAACTCCAGGGTGCCGCTCGGCAGTTTTGCAAAGGCTTCGTCGCTGGGTGCGAAGACCGTGAAAGGCCCGTCTTTTTTAAGCGAGTCGGTCATGCCGGCTGCCTTGACGGTCACCAGAAAGGTCTTGAATGTGCCTGCCGTGGCGGCGGTATCAATCAGGTCGGTGGCGTGTGCGGCGGTTAGCGAGAAGGACAGTACGATCGTGGAGACCATGGCTGGTATGCATGTTGATGTCATGAGTTCCCCTTTACGTTGTGCAACAGTGGGTGGAAGTTCCGGTTTTTGAATGCGGAATCACTGATAGTAGTTGTCATATAATCGAAAAAGTTCAACTTCACTTCGTTTCCAGAAAATCGTATCGATGATCCCGACACCCAAACTCTCTTTCAAGCAACAGCAATTAATCGTGAGAGAAGCGTCGATCATCAAGGCGGTACACAAGTTGCTCGCCCAAAAAGGCTATGAACTGATGACGATGGACGAAGTCGCCGCCGAAGTCGGGATTGCCAAGGCCAGTCTGTACAAGCACTTCGTATCAAAAGAATCCCTGGCGGCAGCGGCCATGACCGACCTGATCGAGAACACGCTGACCCATGTACGCGCGTTGCCCCCGGAAATGCCAGCGATCGATAAATTGCGCGGTATCTTGCAGTGGGCGCTCGAAGTCAGGATGCAGGGTGGCTTGCCAACGCTGCCCTCGGACAATAAATTTCTGCGCGAATCCTTGCTAGGCAATACCCGTTACATCAGCAAAGTGATGGACCTCAACGAGCTGCTTGGCGGACTGATTGATAGCGCCCGCACCACCGGCGCGTTGCGCGCCGATTTGCCGATCGAGGTCATCTTGCTGACCATCTATGCACGCTCCTGCGATCCGAGCGTCGACTATCTGAAAATGATGGGTCTGTACACCGATGCGCAGATTGTGGCCTTCATGATGTCGACCTGTTTCGACGGGCTCGGGGTGGCACCCGCACCGATCTGATTTCATCGATCACCTGTTGCTGTACACCCTGGTCGAGTGCCAGCGCGACATGACCGATTCCCTGCACGGCGATGTTGGTCGCGCCATCGAGATGGCAGGACCGTTGCGGCGCCACGATGTTGTCATGGTGAGAATAGATCGAGACCATCATTGCACGATGCGCGATGTCCTCGCACCGATTCAGTTGTTGTAACCAGTCACTCGGCACCATGCCGGCCTTGTCGGCATTGCAGCGCATCTGTTGCGCGTTGATGCCGATGCCGTGTCTGGCCAACGCTGTACCATGGTGCGGTGTTCCCAGCATGATGACTTTGGCGATGCGGTTGTCGCCGTGAGCGCGCAGGCAGGCACGGGCAACCAGGCCGCCCATGCTGTGTGCCACCAGCACCACCTGGTCGCTGCCGGTGTCGTGAATCAGCGTGGTTATGGCCTGCTCGACCGATGGAACATAGCTGTCGATATCGGCCAGAACCGGTTCCAGGTTCACGGCGTGGTGGGTGATGTTGGCGGCGCTCAGTCTCCGGCTCAGCGAGCGCCAGTAACCGCTGTTGCACCCGTAACCATGGATCAGCAGGACGGGCAGTCCGACCGGATGTCGTGCCGGTTTTTTTTCAAATGCGTGGAACGCCATGCTCCAGGAAGAACTCAGCATGCTGGCCAGGAATTCCGTGCAGAACAGGCGAGTCGTCTGACGCAAGTTGATCCGGGCCGGTACCGGCGTTTCACTGCGAAACCGCCACGCCAGCCGGAAGCTGTTCGCCGTGATCGATAACCTGACCAGCACTACCAGCACGATGCTGATTGCGAGTGCCAGCCAGGCATTCCGGACATGCAGGACGGTGATCTGGAGCACCACCAGACCGGCCGCAACCAGACACTGCGCAAGCAGCAAATAGCGCATGTAGCGTGTCACCACGTCAGCAGCTCGCGCTCACAGGGGCACTAGCCGCGGTGCCGGTTTTCCGGTCAGCGATTGCGCCAGTCCGCTCGCCAGCATTGCCGTGATGGCATAGATCGACAACTGCGGATTGGCGCCGATCGAGGTCGGAAACAGCGACCCGTCATGGACCGACAGATTCGTGATGCCGTGATAGCGACCATTCGACGACACCACGCCAAGGCCCGCATCGTCCGACATCGTGCAGCCACCCATCACGTGCGCGGAGACGACACGCGCCAGCAGCGGTTTCAGCGGCAAGCCTTCAATCGCTTTTTTTGCGCTGGCCCAGCTACCGTAGCCCTGAGCCAGTTCATGCACCGGATAGACCGTTTTTGCGCCGCTGGCGAACTGGATTTCTGCCATCGACAGCAATGCACGCCGGGCTCCGTTCCAGAAAAAATCGTTCAGCCGATAGTCCAGCACCGGCGATCCGTTTGCTGCCAGCAAAACCTTGCCACCGGTCGACTGCGCGTGGAAGCCGTCGCGCAGCAAGGCCAGCAGCGCATGGGTATGGGCAAACTGCTGCATCATCGCAGCATGCTGCGCGCCGAAGCCCTGCATCGTCGTCGCAAACAGCAGCGGATGCAGCGGTGGCGCTTCGAGCTTGTAGCCGAGAGGGCCATCGATGGCCTGCGTCGTCAGAAAATGATCGGAGTAAATCGTCTGCGGCGCACCGGCGTAGGCATTGACCTCCTGCTCGTAGAATCCTGCCGAGATCAAGGTCGGGTGCAGGAAGGTGCGCTGGCCCAGCAAGCCATTCGGATTGGGTGCTTTCGAGCGCAGCAGCAAGGCCGGCGAATTGATTGCGCCGCCGGCAAGCACGTAATGCCGGGCGCGCACAACCAGCCGTTTGCCGGTGCGTGCCAATCCGCTAGTATCCATTGCGCTGCAGAGCAGGCTGTCGATACGGTCACCGGTAAAGATGAACTTGTCAGCGCGGGTGTGCGTAAAGAGCAGAGCGCCTTTCGATAACGCAGACGGGATGGTCGTCACCAGCATCGATTGTTTGGCATTGGTCGGGCAACCCATGCCGCAATAGCCCAGATTCCAGCAACCGTTCACATTGCGCCGTATGGCCGCAGTCGGAATCCCCAGTCGGGTTGCGCCACGTCGCAGCAGATCATTGTTTTCGTTGGGAGGCAGCTGCCAGTCACTGATATGCAGGCGCTGCTCCATCATGCTGAACCAGGGCGCGAGATGAGTCGACGTATAGCCTGCCAGACCGTAATGCCGTTGCCAGTGCAGCAGCGTGTCGTCGGGCGTACGAAAGCTGGAGGTCCAGTTGACTGTCGTCGAGCCACCGACCGTGCGTCCCTGCAGAATATTGATCGCTTTGTCGCGGGTTTTTCGGGCGGCAGATTCCTGGTATAGCGACGGATAGGCGTCGGCTTCGCGCATTTTGAAGTCGCGCGAGGATTTCAGCGCGCCTTCTTCAAGCAAGAGCACTTTCAGACCTGCCAGCGCCAGCGTTTCCGCGGTGACGCCGCCGCCCGCTCCGGTACCGATAATGACGACATCGACGTCGAGGATGCGGTCGCTTTCCAGCGTCGCCGCGTCGGTGACGTTCCATCCTGCAGCAAGGCCTGCCGCAATCGGATCGGGAATTGGATTATTGTTTTGCAAGAGAATTGCCATGGTCAGCGCAATACCTGTATCGGACCGGGATAGCCTATCGACGCCCAGGTTGTCTCGTCGGCGTACCAGGACCCCAGGATCAGGTCGTGCAGAGCGGCATAGGCACTTTTCAACAGGGCCAGGCGATGGGTGCGCCAACTTTGCAGGAAAGCGGCAACATCGTTCGGCTTGGCGTCCTGCCACTGGGCAGGAACCCCTGTGAGCAGTCGCCGGGTGACTCCGAACGAGAGCAGCGCGAACAGATCCTGTATTTCTTTTTGGGTGGTCAAAGGCAATCCGGCGATGGCAGCGAGCACGCGATCGGTGGCTTGCGTGACGGTTTTCCGGTTTGCGGGAGCGGCACCCTGGAGGACCACTGCGATGATGCTGGAGAGGGCCAATGCCGCCTCGCCATCAAGCGTGAATTTTTCGGGTAGCGATACCGGCCGCATCAGTCGGTAAATGCCGCCGGCGGAAGCCAGGGTCACGGCTCCTATCACTCCGACCTTGAGAAAAGAGCGACGCGTGGTCGAGGTCTTCAATGCCATGGTTTCGCTCTGGTTGTTTTTTTCAGTGTACCGCAGCGGCAGCCGGGTATCCCGTACAACGCAATCGCGACGAAGTGACTATTTCTTTTTTGGATAGGCGACGTTGATGACGCGCGTTCCTGCCAGACGATCGTGCAGAAATTGTCTGGCAGGATCGAGCAGGCACAGTGCAGCCCAGACGACGATGTTTACTGTCGGAATGACTACCAGCATCCAGCCCCTGGCACCCAGCAGCCAGGCAGCCAGCAGGCCAGGAACGATCCACAGCCAGCTCAGCGCGAAACGGGCTGCAGCGCGCTGCAGAGAGACATTCCCGCCGTCTTTGGCAACCAGGCGTACCTTCCAGGTTTTCATCGCCAGTGTCTGACCACCATGGCTCCAGAACCAGATGAAGTAGGCGCCGATCACGAAGAACAGCCAGTATTGAAGTATGCCGCGCAGATATAGCGCATTGCGCTGTTGCAGCAGGGTGCCGAACAGCCAGCCTGCGATGAAGACAACGCCGAACAGCAGCATGGCTTCATAGACCATGACTGCGATACGTCGGAGTACGGAAGGTGGTGCGGATAGTTCTTGCATCAGGGCAGTTTCGATGGTGTCGGTGAACTGGTCGGCGCCGGGGCGAGGGCGGGTTGTGCTGCCCCCGCGGATGGGGAAGCCAGTGGTGCTATTTCGATGGCTGGCGCGACGACGGCCTTTTCAGGGGCTGCCTTTTCGTATGGCTTGGGCGTCGGCTTGACGGTTGCCGACGTGGAAGGCAAATTGGCAACGCGTTTTTTTGCGGCGATGTCGGCAGCGAGTTTTTTCTTTTGGTCTTCGGGGAGTTGCTGGTATTCCTCCCACTGGGCCGATTTCTGGCTTGCATCCAGTTTTTTGGTGCGCGTATAAATTTCACGCGCAACCCGACGCTCATCGGGCGTCAGCTTTGCCCATTCGCGCATTTTTTCCTGGACGCGCGATTGTTCTTCCGGGCCCATGTTGCCAAAGCGGTTACCGATTTCCAGCCATTTCTTTTTGCGAAATGGTTCGATTTGGTTCCACTCGTCGGCCAGTGGCGCGAGTGCTTTTCTTTGCTGTACGGTCAGTTCCGACCACAATGGACGGGACGTTGTATCGGGCGGAGCTACCTGTTTGCTTGCAACGGACGTGGGCGCCGGAGTGGCGGGCGGCGATATGGAAGGAACAGCCAGTGCGGCAAGTGCAGCCAGCGCGATGCCGGCCACGAGGATGATTGCCATCCATCGTGGTTTGCCGGTGGTAACAGCGCCGCGTCCCATCATCAATCCGTCTGTCTGGCCAGATATGCGCTGAAGCCGTGATCCAGGTAGGCGGACAATGGCAGCTCATCGGACAGCACGGCCGCATCGATATCGGCTATTTCACTGATGCGCTGCTGTTTTTCAAATTTGTACATGCCGGACAAACCGATCACCAGTGCGATCAGCGGGATCACCAGCCCGGCGCGATTGAGCCATGGTGACGATTGCTGAAAAAAGCCGCCGACCTGTCCTGCCAATGCGCTCTTGGCAGCCCTGACGTGCAGGGGTGTCGAATTGCGCTTCATGCCGAGGGCTTTCTGGCGCGCGGCGGCTAAACGGTCGGTGGTTGCCGCAGGCAAGTTGTCCAGGTTTTCGTTGAGCGCGTGCCGCACTTTGTAAGCGAAGTTCAATTCTCTGTTGTTCATAGCGTAATTCCTTTGGCTTTTAGCGCCTGTGCCAATGAGTGCGTGGCCCGGGAACAGTGCGTTTTGACGCTGCCTTCCGAGCACCCCATGGCTGCAGCCGTTTCGGCCACGTCGAGGTCCTGCCAGTAACGCATCAGGAATGCCTCGCGTTGACGAGCTGGAAGTTTTTGTACCTCCCTATCGATGGCGTTCAGCGTTTGTTCGCGCTGCAGTTTGTCGGCGCCCGATTCCGAGGCTTGTGATCCGTTTTCGGCATTGTAGTGGTCGAGCAATTCGTACTCGTCACCCGCTTCGCCATTGCCCGTCATGCTCGAAAACAGCGTGACCCAGGTATTGCGCACTTTTTCGCGCCGAAAATAATCATGGATCGTGTTTTGCAGGATGCGCTGGAACAGCAGAGGTAATTCAGCGGCGGGTTTGTCGCCGTAGCTTTGTGACAACTTGATCATCGAATCCTGCACGATGTCGAGCGCAGCCTCGTCTTTACGGACGGCATAGACGGCCTGCTTGAAGGCGCGACGCTCTACATTCTCAAGGAAATCGGAAAGTTCTTTATCAGTTGCCATGCAAGGTGGCGGACCATAACCGGACCGCCTGAAAAAGTCAGTGAATTCAATTCGTTAAAGGAGGAGACGTAGCCTTACGTGAAACACTGCGCACTCTAGCAAAAAACTATATCCAGTGCATGATTTTTGCGTAAAAAACATGAGGGCGACGGCAATTTCAACTGTTTTAACTTGACCTAAATGGTGCGACGCATTAACGTGTGTCTCCCTCTCGCACCGCAGAGACCTATGGTCCCGTCGCCAGCCATGCACAACACGGCACTGCGGCAGGACGCGCTTTACCATAAGGCTGTTTGCTTTGTCCCGTGCCACAAGCGCGAGAATCCTGTATTGAAGTGTTCGATCCTCCGGCTGAACGAGTCGCGTTGACCGAGTTCGAGGCATCCTCCTGCGAGGGTGTCGACAACCGCGGAACCGCACAAAAAAGGAATGCCCGAGACCCGCCCGCCTACACTGGATTCGCCAGGAACAAGCATCCGATCAATCTCCAATGGACCTTGAAAGGAACGTACCATGAACACTGAAACAAATCTGGAAATGACCGGCGCAGAAATCGTTGTCCGGTGTCTCGCCGAAGAAGGTGTCGAGCACGTGTTCGGCTATCCCGGCGGTGCAGTACTGTATATCTACGACGCTATCTACAATCAGGACAAATTCCGTCACATCCTGGTTCGTCACGAACAAGCCGCAATTCATGCGGCAGATGCCTATTCCCGCAGCTCCGAAAAAACCGGCGTCGCCATCGTCACGTCCGGACCCGGTGTGACCAATGCGGTAACCGGTCTGGCAACCGCTTACATGGATTCGATCCCGATGGTCATCATCTCGGGTCAGGTGCCATCGCATGCCATTGGCCAGGATGCTTTCCAGGAATGCGATACCGTCGGTATTACGCGCCCCTGCGTGAAGCACAACTTCCTTGTGAAAGATGTCAAGGATCTGGCCATGACGATGAAAAAAGCGTTCTACATCGCCAGAACCGGTCGCCCCGGTCCGGTACTCGTCGATATCCCGAAGGACATCAGCATGCACAAGTGCGTGTATGACTATCCGAAGGAACTTGAAATGCGTTCGTACCGCCCGGTCGACAAAGGCCATTCCGGACAAATCCGCAAGGCAGTGCAGTTGCTGCTCAGTGCGGAACGTCCAATGATCTATACCGGCGGTGGCGTGATCCTGGCGAATGCCTCGGCCGAGCTGAATCAGCTGGTCGACAAGCTCGGATTCCCGTGCACGAATACCTTGATGGGACTTGGCGCCTATCGGTCGACCAGCGAGAATTTCGTTGGCATGCCCGGCATGCATGGCACCTACGAAGCCAACATGGCAATGCAGAATTCGGATGTGCTGATTGCGATCGGCGCGCGCTTCGACGACCGCGTGATTGGCAATCCCAAGCACTTTTCGTCGGTACCCCGCAAGATCATCCACATTGACATCGATCCGTCGTCGATTTCCAAGCGTGTCAAGGTCGACATTCCGATTGTCGGCAACGTACGCGATGTGCTTCAGGAACTGCTGTCCCAGCTGGACGCCGCAGAAGCGGCTGCGCAAAAGCCGAATCCGGTGGCCCTGGCCAGCTGGTGGAAGCAGATCAATACATGGCGTGGCAAGGAATGCCTGAAATTCGCGAATTCGGATATCGTCATCAAGCCCCAATCGGTGGTGCAAAAAGTCTGGGAAGTCACCAAGGGTGATGCCTTCATCACCTCCGATGTTGGTCAGCACCAGATGTGGGCTGCGCAATACTACGGCTTCGACAAGCCACGGCGCTGGATCAACTCCGGCGGCCTCGGCACGATGGGCGTTGGCCTGCCGTATGCCATGGGTGTGCAGATGGCCAATCCGGATGCGACCGTTGCCTGTATCACCGGCGAAGCATCGATCCAGATGTGCATCCAGGAACTCGCAACCTGCAAGCAATATCACCTGACGCCGAAGATTATCCTGCTCAACAACCGCGTGCTCGGCATGGTGCGGCAGTGGCAGCAAATCGATTACAACGGCCGCTATTCCGAGTCCTACATGGATTCACTGCCGGATTTCACCAAGCTGGCCGAGTCGTATGGTCACGTCGGCATGAAGATCGAAAATCCGAAGGATATCGACGGTGCGTTGAAAGAGGCGTTCGCCATGAAAGACCGTTTGGTGTTCATGAACTTCATTACGGATCAAACCGAAAACGTCTGGCCGATGGTGAAAGCCGGCAAAGGCCTGACTGAAATGCTGCTTGGATCGGAGGACCTGTAATCATGCGCCATATTGTTTCCGTACTTCTGGAAAATGAAGCCGGCGCCTTGTCCCGCGTCGTGGGGTTGTTCTCTGCACGTGGCTACAACATCGAAACACTGACCGTGGCACCAACCGAAGACGCGACCCTGTCACGGATGACGATCGTCACCAATGGTTCGGACGATGTCATCGAACAGATCACCAAGCACCTGAACCGGTTGATCGAAGTCGTGAAAGTGGTCGACCTGACCGAAGGTGCCCACATCGAGCGTGAACTGATGCTCATCAAGGTCAGGGCAGTCGGCAAGGAACGTGAAGAAATGAAGCGGACGACGGATATTTTCCGTGGCCGCATCATCGATGTCACCGAAAAGACGTACACAATCGAGCTGACCGGCAACAAGACCAAGCTCGATGCCTTTATTGATTCGATCGACCACGCATCGATACTCGAAACAGTGCGCACAGGCGGTTCGGGAATAGGCCGCGGCGAGCGCATCCTGAAAGTGTGAGGCAGCCCGGTTTACAAAAACCGGGCTTGATGCAGCGAGATGTCCTGTAGTCCACGACTAATTAACCAAATAACAAACAAATTAATTCAAGGAATTCCCATGAAAGTTTTTTACGATAAAGATTGCGACCTGTCCCTGATCAAAGGCAAAAATGTCGCCATCATCGGTTACGGTTCCCAGGGCCACGCCCACGCGCAAAACCTGAACGATTCAGGCTGCAACGTCACCGTTGGTCTGCGCAAGGATGGCGCTTCCTGGAACAAGGTCAAGAACGCCGGCCTGAACGTCGCCGAAGTCAACGATGCCGTCAAGGCTGCCGACGTCATCATGATCTTGCTGCCAGATGAAAACATCGCGCAGGTCTACAACGAAAACGTCGCACCGCACGCCAAGCAGGGCGCCGTCCTGGCGTTTGCTCATGGCTTCAATGTGCACTACGGTCAAGTCGTGCCACGTGCCGACCTCGACGTCATCATGATCGCTCCGAAAGCACCAGGCCACACCGTGCGCTCGACCTACTCGCAAGGTGGCGGTGTGCCGCACCTGATCGCCGTCTACCAGGACAAATCGGGCGTCGCCCGTGACATCGCCCTGTCGTACGCGATGGCCAATGGTGGTGGTCGTGCCGGCATCATTGAAACCAACTTCCGTGAAGAGACCGAAACCGACCTGTTCGGCGAACAAGCCGTCCTGTGCGGTGGTGCGGTCGAATTGATCAAGGCGGGTTTCGAAACATTGACCGAAGCCGGTTATGCGCCGGAAATGGCGTACTTCGAGTGCCTGCATGAATTGAAATTGATCGTTGACCTGATCTATGAAGGCGGTATCGCCAACATGAACTACTCGATCTCGAACAACGCCGAATATGGCGAATATGTCACCGGCCCGCGCATCGTCACCGAAGACACCAAGAACGCCATGCGCCAGTGTCTCAAAGACATCCAGACCGGCGAATACGCAAAGAGCTTCATTCTTGAAAACAAGGCTGGCGCACCGACCCTGATTTCACGTCGTCGTTTGACGTCCGAGCATCAGATCGAAGAAGTTGGCGCCAAGCTGCGTGCGATGATGCCTTGGATTGCGAAGAACAAACTGGTCGATCAATCGAAGAACTGATTTGGTTTTCTGGTTTTGAAAAACCGTGCTTCGGCGCGGTTTTTTTTTGCCTGTTGCGGGTACAGCCTAGGCAGCGTCAAACACCGTTTGACCGCCCGCGGTACTATGCCGTATCGCGGCGTAGCGATCCACCTGCGCTGAAATTTCCAACAACTATAAATAAAGGCCACTCATGAGCACAAAAAAAGTAACTGCACCCATCATGGATTTTGGTATCAGCGAGAAGGATCGTAGCAAGATTGTCGACGGACTCTCGCACCTGCTTGCAGATACCTACACCCTCTATTTGAAAACCCATAATTTCCACTGGAATGTTACCGGTCCGATGTTTCAGACACTGCATCTGATGTTCATGGGTATGTATAACGAGCAGTGGCTCGCCGTGGACCTGGTGGCCGAGCGCATACGCTCGTTAGGCGCGCCAGCTCCTGGTACGTACGAACAGTTTGCTGCACTGACGGCCATCAAGGCGAGCACAGGATTGCCGAACGCCAAAGAGATGATTCGCGAACTCGTCGAAGGCCAGGAAGCGGTCGCCCGCACTGCCCGTGCGGTGTTTCCGATTGCAGAAAAAGCTAACGATCAGCCGACCTGCGATTTGCTCACCCAGCGCATGCAGATTCACGAAAAAAATGCGTGGATGTTGCGTAGTTTGCTGGAAGAATAAATCGTACGCGGCAACGTTCAGCGCACGTCGAAAAGCCATGCAATTGCATGGCTTTTTTTACGAGAAATATATTGGCAGCAATTGAATTGCACGCAGCTGATCGGTGAGTCGATGTCATGCCGCGTGAAGTTACGTCTAGCCCTGTTTTTGGCTTTTATCGCAAGGTTGTATTGTAAAAATGTTTGGCACCGGGTGGTTTGCTCGGGTCGGCCGGCGCATACTGCAGCTTACACTTTTTGGGAGGATCGACGATGTCGCGACTGATCAACGGAATTTTTTGCATCGTGCTGTCGAGTGCCGCAATGGCAGCGCAGGCGCAGGTTGCCACACCGGCAGCGGGAACACTGCTTGTCATGCCTGCCGAGGGCGACGTCAAACGCGCCAATGACCAGGCAACGGCGACGTTGATGATCGAGGAACAGGACAAGGACAAGTCGGTCGCGGCGTCCCGCGTCAACCAGAAGATGAAGCAAGGTACCGAGATCATCAAGCGCGAAGATCCCCGGGCCACCTTGACCACGCGTGGGTACTACACCTACCCGGTGTATTCCGATGAACCGCAAAAGCCGTCTGCCAAGCCACGTCAACCGGTGGGCTGGCGTGTCGGCCAGTCGCTCGATATTGTTACGACCAATTTAGCCGGCTTGCCGAAAACCGTCGCCGCTGCCCAGCGCGTGCTTGCCCTGAATGGTCTGGCGTTTTCGCTCAGTGAAGTTGCTGCGCGCAAGCTCGATGATGAACGCATCGCGGTGGCCATCAACAATTTGAATCAGCGTATTGCGGCTGCTGCGAAGGCGCTGGGGCGCAATCCGGCCGATGCCGTCATCGAGAGTATCGACTTTGAAGGTGCCAGCAGCCGCATTCAACAGGATAGTCCGATGGCCATGAAAGCCATGCGCGGTATCGCGACCGAGTCAGTCGTCGAAGAACCGAGTTTCGAGCCAGGTGAGACGACCTTGCGGCTGCAGGTGGTCGGAAAAGTGCGCTTCAAATAAGTCGATGAAACAGCTCCTGCCCATCTTGTGCGCCGCCTGCCTGTGTGCCTGCCAGCCAGCGGTGCCTCCGCCGGACCCGATTGCGCGTCAGCGTGCCGTGCTGGACAAGGCAAAGGCAGTCGAGGGCTTGCTGCAACAACAGAATGATCAGCGCATGAAGGCGCTTGAAGAAGCGCGCTAAGCGACGTTGTGCGTTTGTCGGTACGGAGATATCGCAGCGAGGCGCACTTTACGACGTTGCTCGACTAGAATAGCGTCGCGAAGCCGGGCTTGGCAAATCGCCCCGTGGTATCGGGCGACTGACAGGCCTGGCCACTTTCTTCTGGCGGCAGCATTTTGTATCGGATTTTGCATGGCATCTTTTAATCGACGTAAACCAAAGCGTGGCGGGTCCGCGCTGGCGGCCATGCTGCGCTTCAAGCGACCGGGACCGTCTCAGCAATCAGGCGATTTTGCGCACCGGAACCAGTCATTGCGCCGACGCGGTATTTATCTGTTGCCGAACGCGTTCACGACAGCAGCCTTGTTCTGCGGTTTTTACGCCATCGTCATGGGCATGAACCAGAATTTCGAGCACGCGTCGATTGCGATTTTCGCGGCGATGATTCTGGATAGCATTGACGGCCGGGTGGCCCGCATGACGAATACCCAAAGTGAATTCGGCGCGCAATACGATAGCTTGTCGGACATGGTGTCGTTCGGTGCGGCACCTGCGCTGGTGGTCTACGAGTGGTCGTTGCGCGGCATGGGCAAGCTCGGCTGGCTCGCTGCGTTCGTCTATTGTGCCGGTGGCGCGTTGCGACTGGCCCGTTTCAATACCAACATTGCGGTGGTCGACAAACGCTATTTTCAAGGCTTGCCCAGTCCGGCGGCAGCCGCGATGGTGGCCGGTTTTATCTGGTTGATGGATGACCTGGGTTTTGCGGGTGAAGACCTGACGTGGTTTGCGTG
Organism: Actimicrobium antarcticum; assembly: GCF_039536745.1. Lineage (NCBI taxonomy): Bacteria > Pseudomonadati > Pseudomonadota > Betaproteobacteria > Burkholderiales > Oxalobacteraceae > Actimicrobium > Actimicrobium antarcticum. Next base: position 261,367 of record NZ_BAAAZE010000007.1, on the reverse strand, counting down.
GGCGATCACGTTGTATGGTGGTTTGACGATGGTCAGCAATGTGCCGTTTTACAGTTTCAAGGATGTGAATTTCCGCAAGTCGGTGCCGTTCATCGTCGCCTTGCTGATCGTGCTGGGTTTCGTTGCGGTGTCGACCGATCCGCCAAAATGGCTGTTCGGCCTGTTCGTGACTTACGGCTTGTCCGGATATGTCGTGTATTTCTGGCGGCTGATCAAAGGCAAGCCGGTGAGCATCGTAGAGACCACGTCCGACGAAAAGTAAAACGACACCGGCTTTGTGCTGCATCAGAAAAGCCGGTGTTGGGCGCGTTAGTCTGGGTAACTTCATTCACCAACCAATGTGGAGTTAGCCATGAGCCTGATCTCATTCATCAAGGATGCCGGCGAAAAATTACTCAATGCCGCCTCAGTCAAGCAAGACGACGCAGACGCACCGCTCGACGCACCAGTCGATACGTCGAGCGAGGAGTTGCACGGCAAGGAGAGGGTGCTGGAACAAGCGATCCTCGACTACATGAAAGTCCAGAACCTGCCGACCGATCAATTGACAGTGACCTATGATGCGTCCAGCACCACGGTGACGGTATCGGGTTCGGTACCGGATCAGGCCACGCGTGAAAAAGTCCTGCTTTGCTGCGGCAACGTGCAGGGTGTCGCGCACGTAACTGACCTGCTTGTGGTGCCGGCCGGAACGGAGTCGGAGTCACGCATGTACACCGTCAAAAGTGGTGACACCCTGTCCAAGATTGCGGCCAGCTTTTATGGCGATGCCGGCAAGTACCAGCGGATTTTTGATGCCAACCAGCCGATGCTATCGGATCCGGATAAAATTTACCCCGGCCAGACCTTGCGCATTCCAACCTGAACAACGCCTTTCCCACCGTCGACACCTCCCCGCGAGTCGGATCAATGAGTTGCACTTTCATTCGATCCGACTTATAGTTTTTCTGCAGAACGATGAGCCCGGCGCCGCAGTACGGACATCCGACTAGCTGGCATGGCGCCAGCTTCCTCTCCAGTACGCCGGCGCATCGGGCGTACCATCATCTTTTCTCATGATCAAGCTGCTGCAGCTGAAGTAGCCTTCGACGGCTGCGCCGTTCTGCACCGACACTATCCATTCCGATCGACGTTCCAGGGAGTTCCGCATGTCCGCATCAAACAAGCTCATCATTTTCGACACCACGTTGCGCGACGGCGAGCAGTCACCCGGCGCATCGATGACCAAGGATGAAAAAATCCGTATCGCCCGACAACTGGAACGACTCAAGGTCGATGTCATCGAGGCGGGTTTTGCAGCAGCGTCGCAAGGGGATTTCGAATCGATCCAGGCCATCGCCGGCATCATCAAGGATGCCACCGTGTGCTCGCTGTCGCGCGCCAACGACCGCGACATTGCCCGCGCCGCCGAGGCGCTCGCGCCAGCCGAGCGCAAGCGCATCCACACCTTCATCGCCACCTCGCCGCTGCACATGGAAAAAAAGCTGCGCATGACGCCCGACCAGGTGTTCGAGCAGGCAAAGCAGGCGGTGCGCTTCGCCCGCAATTTTACCGATGACGTTGAATTCAGCCCGGAAGACGGCAGCCGTTCGGATGTCGATTTTCTGTGCAGGGTTATCGAGGCAGTGATCGCCGAAGGCGCGACCACGATCAATTTTGCCGACACCGTTGGCTATGGCGTGCCTGAACTGTACGGCACGATGCTGCGCACCTTGCGCGAGCGGATTCCGAATTCCGACAAGGCGGTCTGGTCGGTGCATTGCCACAATGACCTCGGCATGGCGGTCGCCAATTCACTGGCCGGCGTGATGATCGGTGGCGCGCGCCAGATCGAATGCACGATCAATGGTCTGGGCGAGCGTGCCGGCAATACTGCGCTGGAAGAAGTCGTGATGGCCATCAAGACGCGTCGCGACTACTTCAATTTCGACCTCGGTATCGACATCAGCCAGATCGTCGCCACGTCCCGGCTGGTATCGCAGATCACCGGCTTTGCCGTGCAGCCGAACAAGGCCGTGGTCGGCGCGAATGCGTTCGCCCATGCTTCCGGTATCCATCAGGATGGCGTGCTCAAGGCGCGCGATACCTACGAAATCATGCGTGCCGAAGACGTCGGCTGGGCCGCCAACAAGATCGTGCTGGGCAAGCTGTCCGGTCGCAACGCATTCAAACAGCGTCTGGAAGAGCTGGGCATTTCGCTGGAATCGGAAGCCGAGGTCAACGCCGCCTTTGCGCGATTCAAGGAACTGGCCGATCGCAAATCCGAGATTTTTGATGAAGACATCATGGCATTGGTGGCGGATGAAGCGCAGTCGCAGGGCAACGAGTATTACCAGTTCGTGTCGCTGTCGCAGCAATCCGAAACCGGCGAGAAGCCGCGTGCCAATGTCGTCTTCTCGATCGACGGCAAGGAATCGCGCTGCGCCGGCGAAGGCAACGGACCGGTCGATGCCATCGTCAATGCGATCGAATCAAAGACCGCCAGTGGCGCCGAGCTGCTGCTGTTTTCGGTCAATGCCATTACGACGGGCACGCAGTCGCAGGGCGAAGTCACGATGCGGCTCTCGAAGGCCGGCAGGATCGTCAATGGCGTGGGTGCTGACCTCGATATCGTGGTTGCCTCTGCCAAGGCTTACCTGTCTGCGTTGAATAAATTGCATTCGAAGACAGAGAAACTGAACCCGCAGCTGTAGTCATTGCTCTGCGTACGCTTAGCGGCCCGGAAATCGTGAGTCCGGGTCGAAGCGCAGGTCGGGTCCGTTGAGCATCTGGCTGACGATGCCCTGCTCGTCAAAATGGACGTGCATCATCGAATCCCAGACGTCGCTTTCCTTGTACGCATAGGACCAGACTTCCTGCCGGATGCGCGGTAGCGACATGGTCTCTCCCGGTGCGCCGATTGTGCGTAACACAGTGTCTTTGGTCGACTTGCCGGGAATAATGGTGGCGAAGACGGCACTCGTCAACACCTGCCGGTACGACGCCAGATGGCCGTCGGGGGTGATGCGTGCCATCCAGGTACGCTGGCCCCACGGGCCCTTGGCATATTCGAGCAATTGGTCATTGCCATCACGATAGCGATGGGTCGGTATGCCTAGTTGGCTGATAACGGTGGCCTCGGTGTCGCCAGGATGGACTGGTGGCGCGAGCAGGGCGGCACAGCCGCTGGTCAGTAAGGTGAAGGCCAGAATGGCGGGTCGAAAAGAGAGCATGGGCTGTGTTTTCTGTGGGGTGGCTTAAATCGGCTAGACGGTTTGAACTGCCTGCGGCTTTGCTGTACACTTCGCCACCGGCCAATTTGTGGTCGGCGCAGTAAAAATTCAGTTTCACCATAGTTGCATAAACCCGTAGTTCACGGTGTCTGGGGTGACAACTCCGTTCACCGCCTGTGAAAGGTAACACTCATGTCGATGGAAAAATCCAGCAAAGCCGCAATCATTGCGGACAATGCGCGCGGTCTTAACGATACCGGTTCCCCGGAAGTGCAAGTTGCACTGCTGACAGCCCGTATCAATGAATTGAATGGTCACTTCAAGGCCCACGCCAAGGACCACCACTCACGCCGTGGTTTGATCATGATGGTCAATCGTCGCAAAAGCCTGCTGTCCTACCTCAAAGGTAAAGACGCGACGCGCTATCGTTCACTGATCGAAAAACTCGGTCTGCGTAAGTAATCCTGGGACCTTGCATTAATTCCCACGGTTCTTATTGCTGAAATGCCCGCATCGGCCCTGCCGATGCGGGCATTTTGTTTTTGATGGACATGTAGAAATTTGCAGGAAGACGGTCGCTCCCTCGTGACGATCGTTGGTGGTGAGGTGAACGACAGCTCCTGAAAATCTGTCGGCAAAATAGAAAGGAATCACCGTGTTCAATAAAGTAACCAAGACGTTCCAGTATGGCCAGCATCAAGTCACGCTGGAAACCGGCGAGATCGCTCGCCAGGCCTCGGGCGCCGTGCTCGTATCGATCGAAGATACCGTCGTGCTCGCCACCGTGGTGGCCCGCAAGGACGCCAAGCCAGGCCAGGACTTCTTTCCGCTGACCGTCGACTATGTCGAAAAAACCTATGCCGCTGGCCGCATTCCCGGTGGCTTCTTCAAGCGTGAAGGCCGTCCTTCCGAAAAAGAAACACTGACCTCGCGCCTGATCGATCGGCCGATGCGTCCGCTGTTCCCTGAAGGCTATCTGAATGAAGTACAGATCATCATTCACGTGCTGTCGGTCAATCCTGAAATCGATCCTGATATTGCTGCAATGATCGGTGCTTCGGCTGCGTTGTCGGTCTCCGGTGTGCCGTTCAGCGGCCCGGTTGGCGCCGCCCGCGTCGGTTACATCAATGGTCAGTACGTATTGAATCCAACCACGTCGCAGCTGAAGACGTCGGCACTGGACCTGGTCGTTGCCGGTACCGAAGCCGCCGTCCTGATGGTCGAGTCGGAAGCCCAGCAATTGTCCGAAGAAGTCATGCTCGGCGCCGTGGTGTTTGGTCATGACCAGATGAAAGCCGTCATCAACGCGATCCACGATCTGGTGCGCGACGGTGGCAAGCCGGAAATCGAATGGGCACCTGCTGCCAAGAATGAGGCGCTGATTTCGCGCGTGGCGCATTTTGCCGAAGCCAAGCTGCGCGATGCTTATCAGACCAAAGACAAGCAAGCCCGTACCGCCAAGCTCAAGACCGCCACGACCGAAGTGCTCGATGCACTGAAAGCCGAAGCGGCCTCGGTCAACGGTGTTGCACCGGACAGTTCCGACGTGAACAACATCCTGTTCGATCTCGAAGCCAAGATCGTGCGTTCGCAAATCCTCGATGGCGAGCCACGCATCGATGGTCGCGACACGCGTACCGTACGACCAATCTCGATCCGCACCGGCGTGCTGCCACGGACCCATGGTTCGGCACTGTTCACCCGTGGCGAGACGCAGGCACTGGTCATCGCTACCCTGGGCACCGCCCGTGACGAGCAAAAGATCGACGCGCTGATGGGCGAGTACAGCGACCGCTTCATGCTTCATTACAACATGCCTCCGTTCGCCACTGGCGAAACCGGCCGCGTCGGTACACCGAAGCGTCGCGAAATCGGTCATGGTCGTCTGGCCAAGCGCGCATTGCTGGCAGCCCTGCCACCAGCTGAAGAGTTCAGCTACTCGGTCCGTCTGGTGTCCGAGATCACCGAGTCGAACGGTTCGTCGTCGATGGCATCAGTCTGCGGTGGTTGTCTGGCGCTAATGGATGCCGGTGTGCCGATGCAGGCGCACGTTGCCGGTATCGCCATGGGCCTGATCAAGGATGGCGGCAAGTTCGCTGTTCTGACCGACATCCTGGGTGATGAAGATCACCTGGGCGACATGGACTTCAAGGTAGCCGGTACCGCCAAAGGCATTACCGCCTTGCAGATGGATATCAAGATCCAGGGCATCACCAAGGAAATCATGCAGGTCGCATTGGCCCAGGCCAAAGAAGGCCGCATGCATATTCTCGACAAGATGCAGGAGGCCGTGCCGGTCGGTCGTACCGAATTGTCCGACTTCGCACCACGCCTGATCACCATCAAGATCAATCCGGAAAAAATCCGTGACGTGATCGGCAAGGGCGGCGCTGTCATCCGTGCGCTGACCGAAGAAACCGGTACGCAAATCGACATCAGCGACGAAGGTGTTGTGACCATCGCATCGGTCGACGCCAGCGCCGGCCAGGAAGCCAAACGCCGCATCGAAGAACTGACCGCATCGGTTGAAGTCGGCAAGATCTACGAAGGCACCGTCCTGAAACTGCTCGACTTCGGCGCCATCGTCCAGGTCATGCCAGGCAAGGATGGCTTGCTGCACATCAGCCAGATCGCCAACGAACGCGTCAATGCGGTCGCTGACTACCTGAAAGAAGGCCAGCAAGTGCGCGTCAAGGTCCTTGAGACCGATGACCGCGGCCGTTTGAAATTGTCGATGAAAGCCGCCGTCAGCGACGAGTCGGCAGCAGCACCAGCAGCACCAGCAGCGCCAGCAGCACAATAAGACCCGACTTCCGGTCTCCCGAAACCGTCCGTGGCGCAAGCCACCGGCGGTTTTTTTACGTCCGTGGCCGTGTCGGGCGATCTGCCGTCGAACTCCTCGTACAATGCAGTTTTTCCTGAGAGGGCTATCTCATGCGCGCAATCGAAATCACCCAGTTTGGCGGGCCGGAAGTACTGGTCCTGTGCGAACGTCCTATGCCGGTTCCCAAAGCCGGTGAAGTCTTGATCAAGGTGTCGGCGGCCGGCGTCAATCGCCCCGATGTATTCCAGCGCACCGGGAATTATCCGGTGCCGCCGGGCGCATCGGATTTGCCCGGACTGGAAGTTGCCGGAGAAATCGTCGGTGGTGATCTCGACGGCCGGCCGTTTCTGGTGGGTGACCAGGTCTGTGCGCTGGTGCAGGGTGGTGGTTATGCCGAATATTGTGTCGCGCCGGTGGGGCAATGCCTGCCTGTGCCGCTCGGTCTCAGCCTGCTGGAAGCCGCTTCGCTGCCTGAAAATTTTTTCACGGTCTGGAGCAATGTGTTCGATCGCGTCCATTTGTCCGGTCAGGAAACCTTGCTGGTGCAGGGTGGTTCCTCCGGCATTGGCGTGAGCGCCATCCAGCTCGCGGTGGCGCTTGGCCATCGGGTCTTTGCGACCGCGGGGTCGGAGGAAAAATGTCGCGCCTGTGAAGCACTGGGTGCGGAGATCGGCATCAATTACCGTACGCAGGATTTTGTCGAGATCGTCAAGTCAGCGACTGCCGGCAAAGGTGTCGATGTGATCCTCGATATGGTCGGCGGCGATTACCTGCCACGTGAAATCGACTGCCTGGCAGATGATGGCCGGATCGCGCTGATTGCCCTGCTAGGCGGCGCCAAGGCGCAGGTGGATCTCGGTCAGGTATTGCGCCGCCGGTTGACGATTTCGGGTTCGACACTGCGTCCGCGGTCGGTGGCATTTAAAGCGGAAGTTGCCGTGCGTTTGCTGACCACGGTATGGCCGTTATTCGCGCAGAAAAAAATCAAACCGGTGATCTATCAAACCTTCCCGCTGGATCAGGCAGCTGCTGCGCACGCATTGATGGAATCGAGCGCGCATGTCGGCAAGATCATGCTGCAGGTTTGACCCGCGCAGGCCCCTGAGGATAGAATGGCGGGTTATTAAAATCAGGACTCTCCTATGCGTCGCAAGCTCGTCGCCGGTAATTGGAAAATGAACGGCAATCTGGCTGCCAACAGCACCTTGCTCAATGAACTCGTCGCAGCGCTCGGCACATCGGCAGCATGCGATGTTGCGGTTTGCGCTCCTGCTCCGTATCTGTCGCAATGCCAGCAGCAACTTGCCGGCTCTGTCGTGGCGTGGGGTGCGCAAGACCTTTCAGCCCATGAATCTGGCGCCTACACCGGCGAAGTGGCCGGTGCCATGCTGGCAGATTTTGGCTGCAAGTACGTCATCGTCGGGCACTCGGAGCGACGTGCCTATCACGCAGAAAGCAATGCATTGGTAGCGCAAAAAACGCTGCAGGCGTTGCACTCGGGATTGGTGCCTATCGTCTGTGTCGGCGAGACGCTGGCGCAACGCGAAGCAGGGCAAACCGAGCAGATCGTTGGCGAGCAACTTGGTGCTGTGCTCGTTCTGCTGGAGCCGGCGCAGCTCAAGCGCATTGTGGTTGCGTACGAGCCGGTCTGGGCCATCGGCACCGGAAAAACAGCCACCCCGCAAATGGCGCAGGATGTGCACGCCAGCCTGCGTGGATTGCTTGCAGCACGCGATGCCGACGCAGCGGCGACAACGGCGATTCTGTACGGCGGCAGCATGAAGCCGGACAATGCGCGCGAACTGATGGCGATGCCGGATATCGATGGTGGCCTGATTGGCGGCGCAGCATTGAAATCAGCAGACTTCCTGGCAATCATCAACGCAGCCAGCGCGCAATAAATTATTTCTGCCGGTGTTCGGCAATCATAAAAACAGTGCAAAGCAGTACAACGCAGAACGATTACCGCCTCAAAACAGACGCTTCAAAACAGAATTGGATACCTTGCAATGAATACAGTATTAACCATCATCGTCGTCATCCAGGTCATCAGCGCGCTGACCATCATTGGCCTTGTGCTGATGCAGCATGGCAAAGGTGCCGACATGGGTGCGGCGTTCGGTTCAGGCGCGTCCGGCAGTCTGTTTGGTGCGACCGGCTCATCGAATTTTTTGTCCAAGTCGACGGGTGTTGCCGCCGCAATCTTTTTCTGTGCAACGCTTGCTTTGGCATTTTTTGGTACCAGCCGTTCCGTATCGACCGGCAGCGTCACTGACACGATGACAAGCGCGCCAGCAGCAGCGGTTCCGGCAACCACGGTCCCGGCAACTGCACCAGCGAATGCGGCAGCGCCAGCAACGCCGGCAGCGCCGACAGCACCAGCGACCGGTGCCGCTGCAGGTCAATCGGGACAGATTCCCAAATAAGTAAAAAAATCCCGTGTTTCACTCTGGTTCGATGCATTTGTGCATTGAACAAAAAGGGTAAAACAAGTTAGAATACGGGCCTCACGCCGACGTGGTGAAATTGGTAGACACGCTATCTTGAGGGGGTAGTGGCGAAAGCTGTGCGAGTTCGAGTCTCGCCGTCGGCACCAAACAAGAAAAAGGCCAGCGAGGTAAAATGCCTCGCTGGCTTTTTATCGAGGAATGCTGGTTTTTTCCTCGGATCAGTTTCATGTCAACCTGATTGCGACAATCGTGAACCTCGAAACTTACTTCCCCGTTCTGCTCTTCATTCTGGTCGGCATCGGAGTCGGTGTCGTTCCGCAATTACTTGGTCGCGTGCTCGCGCCATTCAAACCAGACTCTCAAAAAAATTCACCGTACGAATGTGGTTTCGAAGCATTCGAAGACGCACGGATGAAGTTTGACGTTCGCTATTATCTGGTTGCCATCCTCTTCATTCTGTTTGATCTTGAAACGGCATTTTTCTTCCCGTGGGGCGTCGCCATGCGTGACCTCGGCTGGCCTGGCTTCATCACGATGCTGGTGTTCATCGCCGAATTCGCCGTCGGGTTCTGGTACATCTGGAAGAAAGGTGCCCTTGACTGGGAATAAATCATGTCCATCGAAGGCGTACTGAACGAAGGTTTTATCACTACCACAGCTGACAAGCTGATCAACTGGACGCGCACCGGATCGATGTGGCCAATGACATTCGGTCTGGCCTGCTGCGCCGTCGAAATGATGCATGCTGGTGCCTCGCGTTACGACATGGATCGCTTCGGCGTGGTGTTTCGCCCCTCGCCGCGTCAATCTGACGTGATGATCGTTGCTGGCACGCTGTGCAACAAGATGGCACCTGCGCTGCGCAAGGTCTATGACCAGATGGCCGAACCACGCTGGGTCATTTCGATGGGTTCTTGCGCTAATGGCGGCGGTTACTACCATTACTCGTATTCCGTGGTGCGCGGTTGCGATCGCATCGTGCCAGTCGACATTTACGTGCCTGGCTGCCCGCCCACCGCCGAGGCGCTGCTGTACGGAATCATGCAGCTGCAAAACAAGATCAAGCGCACCAACACGATCGCTCGCTAAGCCTACCCATGACAACCAAACTCGACAACCTCGAAGCAGCTTTGCATGCAGCGCTGGGCGTGCAGATCACGAGCCTGACCAATGCGCTCGGTGAGATCACGATCGTCGTCAAGGACAGCAGTTATCTGTCCGCGATGCGCGTCTTGCGTGACCATCCCGACTGCCGTTTTGAACAACTGATCGATCTTGCTGGCGTGGACTACTCGACCTACGGCGATGGTGCTTGGGAAGGTCAGCGTTTTGCGGTTGTTTCGCATCTGCTGTCGCTGACCCATAACTGGCGCGTACGGGTGCGCGTGTTCGCCAGCGATGACGAAGTGCCTGTGGTGGCGTCGCTCAACGATATCTGGTCGTCGGCCAACTGGTATGAGCGCGAAGCATTCGACTTTTTCGGCATCCTGTTTGAAGGCCATAACGACTTGCGTCGCATTTTGACCGACTACGGTTTTATCGGCCATCCGTTCCGCAAGGATTTCCCGGTCTCCGGTTATGTCGAGATGCGCTATGACCCCGAGCAGAAACGGGTGATCTACCAGCCGGTCACGATCGAGCCGCGCGAGGTCGTGCCACGCGTGATTCGCGAAGAACAATACGGGACCAAATAATGGCTGAGATTAAGAACTACACCCTGAATTTCGGGCCGCAGCATCCGGCCGCACATGGCGTATTGCGCCTGGTGCTGGAGCTCGATGGCGAAGTCATCCAGCGTGCCGATCCGCATATTGGCTTGCTGCACCGTGGCACCGAAAAGCTCGCCGAGCAAAAAACCTATCTGCAATCCGTGCCGTACATGGACCGTCTCGATTACGTGTCGATGATGTGCAACGAGCATGGCTACGTGATGGCAATCGAAAAATTGCTCGGCCTCGAAGTGCCGCTGCGGGCCCAGTACATCCGCGTGATGTTCGATGAAATCACGCGCTTGCTGAATCATTTGCTGTGGCTGGGCGCCCATGCGCTCGACGTCGGTGCGATGGGCGTGTTCCTGTACGCATTCCGCGAACGCGAAGACCTGATGGATTGCTACGAAGCCGTCTCGGGTGCGCGTTTGCATGCGGCGTATTACCGGCCGGGTGGCGTCTATCGCGACCTGCCGGATGCGATGCCACAGTACAGCGCCTCGATCCTGCGCAACGACAAGGCGATTCGCCAACTCAATGAAAACCGTCAGGGCTCGCTGCTCGATTTCATCGAAGATTTCACCAACCGTTTCCCGCGCTATGTCGACGAATACGAAACACTGCTGACCGATAACCGGATCTGGAAACAGCGCCTGGTCGGCGTCGGCGTCGTGTCGCCGGAACGTGCCAAGGCCATGGGCTTTACCGGTCCGATGCTGCGTGGGTCCGGCATCGAATGGGATCTGCGCAAGAAGCAACCGTACGAAGTGTATGACTTGCTCGACTTCGACATTCCGGTCGGCGTCAATGGCGACTGCTATGACCGCTATCTGGTGCGTGTTGAAGAAATGCGCCAATCCAATCGCATCATCAAGCAGTGCGTCGAATGGTTGCGGAACAATCCCGGTCCGGTGATGACGAGCAACCACAAGGTGGCGCCGCCGTCTCGCGTCGACATGAAGTCGAACATGGAAGAACTGATCCATCACTTCAAGTTATTTACCGAAGGTTTCCATGTGCCGCCGGGCGAGGCGTATGCTGCGATCGAACATCCGAAAGGCGAGTTCGGCGTATATCTGGTATCGGATGGCGCCAACAAGCCGTATCGCCTGAAGATTCGCGCTCCCGGCTTTGCGCATCTGCAAGGTCTGAATGAAATGGCCAAGGGCCACATGATTGCCGACGCGGTCACCATCATCGGCACGCAAGACATCGTATTTGGTGAAATTGATCGCTGATTAGCGATCGCCATTTGAGGCACAAGCAATGCTGTTATCAGAACAAGCGTATAAAAAAATCGACCGCGAGGTCGCAAAATTCCCCGCCGAGCAAAAGCAGTCGGCGGTCATGGGAGCCCTGGCAATCGCTCAGGACGAATCGGGCTGGCTGTCACCCGACGTGATGAAGGAAATTGCCGATTACCTCGGGATGGCCGCCATCGCCGTCCAGGAAGTCGCCACCTTCTATGCGATGTACAACACCGCGCCGATGGGTAAATTCAAGATCACGGTCTGTACCAACTTGCCGTGTGCCTTGTCGGGCGGCGAGAAGGCTGCGCAATATCTGAAACACAAGCTCGGTATCGACTACCGTGAAACCAGTGCAGACGGCCAGTTCACGTTGCAGGAAGGCGAATGCATGGGTGCCTGCGGCGATGCGCCAGTCATGCTGGTGAATAACAAACGCATGTGCAGCTGGATGTCGAACGAAAAAATCGATGCGCTCGTGGAGGAATTGAAAAATGACTAGCCTGCATACCCGACATATCAAACCGCTGATCCTGGCCGGACTCGATGGCAAGAACTGGCATCTGGCCGACTACGTCGCGCGCGGCGGTTACGCCCAGCTGCGCCGCATTCTGAGCGACAAGATCACGCCGGAACAAGTCATCGCCGAACTGAAGGCATCCTCGCTGCGCGGTCGCGGCGGCGCCGGTTTTCCGACCGGCCTGAAGTGGAGCTTCATGCCGCGCCAGTTCCCGGGACAAAAATATCTTGTGTGTAACTCGGACGAAGGCGAGCCGGGCACATTCAAGGACCGCGACATCATGCGTTACAACCCCCATGCATTGATCGAAGGCATGGCCATCGGTGCGTACGCAATGGGTATCACGGTTGGCTACAACTACATCCACGGCGAGATCTGGGCCGACTACGAACGCTTCGAAGAAGCCATCGAAGAAGCCCGTGCAGCCGGCATGCTCGGTGACCGTATTGCAGGCAGTGATTTCACGTTCCAGTTGCATGCATTCCATGGTTATGGCGCCTACATCTGCGGCGAAGAAACCGCCTTGCTCGAATCACTCGAAGGCAAGAAAGGGCAGCCACGTTTCAAGCCGCCTTTCCCTGCCAGTTTCGGCCTGTACGGCAAACCGACCACGATCAACAATACCGAAACCTTTGCCGCCGTACCGTTCGTTTTCGCCATGGGAGGCGAAGCGTATGCCGGCCTGGGCAAACCGAATAACGGCGGCACCAAGATTTTTTCGGTGTCGGGTGATGTCGCCAAACCGGGCAATTACGAAGTGCCGATGGGCACGCCGTTTGCGACTTTGCTGGAACTCGCTGGCGGCATGCGTGACGGCAAGAAGATCAAGGCCGTGATTCCTGGCGGGTCGTCGATGCCGGTATTGACAGGCGACGTGATGATGGCCACCGACATGGATTACGACTCGATCGCGAAAGCCGGTTCGATGCTGGGTTCCGGTGCGGTGATCGTGATGGACGAGACGCGCTGCATGGTCAAGTCGCTGCTGCGCCTGTCGTACTTTTATTACGAAGAATCGTGCGGACAGTGTACGCCGTGCCGCGAAGGCACAGGCTGGCTGTACCGCATGGTGCATCGTATCGAGCACGGACAAGGCCGGCCAGAAGATCTCGATTTGCTCAATTCGGTTGCGGACAATATTCAGGGCCGTACGATTTGTGCGCTCGGCGACGCTGCGGCGATGCCGGTGCGCGCCATGATCAAGAACTTCCGTGAAGAATTCGAATACCACATCGAGCACAAGCACTGCCTGGTTCCCGCTTACATCTGATCGTTCGGATCGACACGCGAACCAGACCAGTTACCTCGATCACTTTTGCATCGTGCGGCATGCCTCAGGCAGTCCGCCAACACTTGGGCAACAAAGATAGCCATGGTCGAAATCGAAATAGACGGCAAGAAAGTTGAAGTGCCTGCAGGCAGCATGGTAATGGACGCTGCCAACAAGCTGGGTACCTACATTCCGCACTTCTGCTACCACAAGAAATTGTCGATTGCGGCCAATTGCCGCATGTGTCTGGTGGAAGTGGAGAAAGCACCGAAACCGCTGCCAGCCTGCGCCACGCCGGTGTCGGCCGGGATGATCGTGCGTTCGAAGAGCGAGAAAGCCGTGCAGGCCCAAAAGGGCGTGATGGAATTCCTGCTGATCAATCATCCGCTGGATTGCCCGATCTGCGATCAGGGTGGCGAATGCCAGTTGCAGGATCTCGCGGTCGGATATGGTAAATCGTCGTCGCGCTACGAAGAAGAAAAGCGCGTCGTGGTGCCGAAAGACGCCGGCCCGCTGATCTCGATGAAAGAGATGAGCCGTTGTATCCATTGCACCCGCTGCGTGCGCTTCGGCCAGGAAATTGGCGGCGTGATGGAATTCGGCATGCTGGGTCGCGGCGAACACGCCGAGATCACCTCGTTCGTCGGTAGTGCAGTGGATTCCGAACTGTCGGGCAACATGATCGACCTGTGCCCGGTAGGCGCACTGACCTCCAAGCCATTCCGCTACAGCGCCCGTACCTGGGAACTGTCGCGCCGCAAATCGGTGAGTGCGCATGACGGCCTCGGTACCAACCTGGTCGTGCAGGTCAAGGGGGCCCGCGTGATGCGCGTGCTGCCGATGGAAAACGATGCGATCAACGAATGCTGGTTGTCGGACAAAGATCGCTTTGCGTACGAAGGCCTCAACAGCGACGAGCGTCTGACCGTCCCGATGGTCAAGCAGGGTGGCAAGTGGCAGGAAACCAGCTGGCAAAGTGCGCTCGAATATGTCGCGCACGGTTTGCGCAACATTAAAAACGAGCACGGTGCCGATGCAATTGCCGCACTCGCCACACCGAATTCCACGCTGGAAGAACTGTCGCTGCTGCAAAAAGTGGTGCGCGGCCTGGGGTCCGAGAATATCGATTTCCGCCTGCGTCAATCCGACTTCGCACTCGACGGTGTGGTCACGCCGTGGCTGGGCATGTCGATCAACGACTTCGGTCAGTTGCAGCGTGTCTTCGTAATTGGTTCGTTCCTGCGCAAGGACCATCCGCTGCTGGCTGCGCGTCTGCGTCAGGCTGTCAAGAATGGCGCGAAGATCAGTGTCTTGCACGCTACCGATGATGACTTGCTGATGCCGGTGGCGAACAAGATCATCGCTGCACCGTCTGACTGGCTGGCCATGCTCGGTCAGGTCATCAATGCCGTTGCTTCGGCAAAGTCGGTTGCGGTTCCCGATGGTGTCGAGACCGCCGATGCCTCTCCGGAAGCCAAGCAAATTGCTGCCAGCTTGTTGTCCGGTGAGCCCGGCGCTGTCATGCTCGGTAACGCTGCGGCCCAGCATCCACAGGCCGCGCAATTGCATGCAGCAGCCCAATGGCTGGCGCAAACGACGGGTACCACGCTCGGATATCTGACCGAAGCCGCGAATACGGTGGGCGGTTATCTGGCCAACGCGTTGCCAGGGCAGGGCGCCAATGCAGTGACCGCGTTCTCAGCACCGCGCAAAGCCTACCTGCTGTTCAACACCGAACCCGAACTCGATACCGCCAATCCGCAGGTCGCCCGCGCTGCGCTCGATCAAGCCGAGATGGTGGTCGCATTTTCGGCCTTCAAGCACGGCCTCGATTACGCCGATGTGCTGTTGCCGATTGCCCCGTTCACCGAAACGTCCGGCACCTTCGTCAGCTGCGAAGGTCGTGCGCAAAGTTTTAACGGCACCGTCAAGCCACTGGGCGATACCCGTCCGGGCTGGAAAGTCTTGCGCGTACTGGGTAACCTGCTTGGCCTGACCGGGTTTGACTACGAGACGTCCGAAGCGATACGCAACGAGGTGCTCGGTGCTGCGTCGATCATCGACCTTGACCTGACCGCGCGTATGAACAACACGACCACCATTGCACCGAAGGCTGCTGCTGCGCTGGCGAGCACCGGCCTCGAACGTGTCGCTGACGTGCCCATCTACTTCACCGATGCGATTGTCCGCCGCGCTCCGGCATTACAGGAGACCAATGATGCCCAGGCACCAAAAGCCCGCATCCCGACGGCACTGGCACAGCGCCTCGCCATTATCGACGGCGACACAGTGCGCGTGACCCAGGGTTCGGGTAGCGCGCTGCTGGTGGCGTTGGTCGAGGCCGGTTTGCCTGACAACGCGGTTCGTATTTCTGCGGGACACAAGTCGACCGCAATGCTGGGTGCCATGTTCGGCCCGATCAGTCTGGAGAAAGCGTAATGGATCAGTTTCTGCTGAATATCCATGCCACCGGCAATAGCTGGTTCGGTTACTTCTGGCCGCTGGTCTGGAACCTGATCAAGATCATCCTGCTGGTGTTGCCGATCATGGGTTGCGTGGCCTACCTGACGCTGTGGGAGCGCAAGATGATCGGCTGGATGCACGTGCGTATCGGCCCGAACCGGGTCGGTCCTGCCGGTCTGCTGCAACCGATCGCCGATGCCCTGAAGTTGCTGCTAAAAGAAATCATCATCCCGGCCAAAGCCAACAAGGCATTGTTCGTGATCGCACCGATCATGACCATCATGCCGGCGTTGGCCGCCTGGGTCATCATCCCGTTCGGTCCCGAACAGGCGCTCGCCAACCTGAACGCCGGTTTGCTGTTTGCGATGGCGATCATGTCGCTGGAAGTGTATGGCGTGATCATCGCCGGATGGGCATCGAATTCGAAATACGCTTTCCTCGGTGCGATGCGCGCGTCAGCACAGATGGTGTCGTACGAAATTTCGATGGGCTTCGTGCTGGTCATTGTGCTGATGGTGACAGGCAGCCTGAACTTCACCGACATCGTGATGAGCCAGACGCACGGACGGATGGCCGACATCGGTTTGAACTTCCTGTCCTGGAACTGGTTGCCACTATTGCCGATGTTCGGTGTCTACATTATTTCGGGCATCGCCGAAACCAACCGTCATCCGTTCGACGTGGTCGAAGGCGAGTCGGAAATCGTTGCCGGTCACATGGTGGAATACTCGGGCATGTCGTTTGCGATGTTCTTCCTGGCCGAGTACGCCAACATGATCCTGATTTCGGCACTCGCCTCGCTGATGTTCCTGGGCGGCTGGAATTCACCGATCGGCGAACAGATTCCCGTGTTGGGCTTGCTGTCCTATCTGCCGGGCTGGATCTGGCTGGGCATCAAGACCTTCCTGGTGGTATCGATTTTCATCTGGGTGCGTGCGTCATTCCCGCGTTACCGGTATGACCAGATCATGCGTCTCGGCTGGAAGGTTTTCATTCCGCTGACGCTCGGGTATCTGGTGATCGTGGCTGCGTGGATGCAGACCTCATGGAACATTTGGAAGTAAAGAAAAGAGGCTGGTACAAAATGGAAGCCATCAAGGATTTTTTTAGCAGCCTGATGCTGCGCGAGCTGTTCAAGGGCATGGCCCTGACCGGCCGGTACATGTTTGCGCGCAAGATCACGGTGCAGTTCCCGGAAGAAAAAACCCCGCAGTCACCGCGGTTCCGTGGTTTGCATGCATTGCGACGCTACCCGAATGGCGAAGAACGCTGCATCGCCTGCAAACTGTGCGAAGCAGTGTGCCCGGCGATGGCCATCACGATCGAATCGGAACAGCGCGACGACGGCTCACGTCGCACCACGCGCTATGACATCGACCTGACCAAATGCATCTTCTGCGGTTTTTGCGAAGAGTCCTGTCCGGTCGATTCGATCGTCGAAACCAGCATTCTCGAGTACCACGGCGAGAAGCGCGGCGACTTGTACTACACCAAGGAAATGCTGCTCGCCGTCGGCGACCGCTACGAAAACGACATCGCTGCAGCCCGTGCTGCCGACGCACCGTACCGCTGATGAATCTGTCAGCACCTCACCTCAATCTGGCAGTTTGCATGCCGACTCTTCTGGTCCATCATGGAATTTAAAACTGCCTTGTTTTACGCGTTTTCGGCGATCCTCGTGCTCGCCGCGCTGAAAGTCATCACTGACCGCAATCCGGTGCATTCCGCGCTGTTTCTGGTACTGGCTTTTTTCTCGGCGGCAGGCATCTGGCTGTTGCTGAAAGCCGAATTCCTCGCCATCGTGCTGGTGCTGGTGTATGTCGGCGCGGTGATGGTGCTGTTCCTGTTCGTCGTGATGATGCTCGATATTAATATCGACAAGATGCGCGAGGGCTTCTGGGGATACCTGCCGTTCGCCGCCTTCATCGGGGTGCTCATCGTGCTGGAAATGTCGGCGGTGCTGTTGCAGGCATTCTGGGCACCGGACGCGCAAGTCCCGGCGGCAGCCAACACGATCGGCAACACCAAGGAACTCGGCAAGCTGATCTATACCGAATACGTGTATGCGTTTGAAGTTGCTGCAGTAATTCTGTTGTTGGCTATCGTCGCGGCGGTTTCGCTGACGCTGCGCAAACGCAAGGACAGCAAGTATTTCGATCCTGCAGCTGCCGTTAAGGTCAAGGCCAGCGACCGCGTGCGTATCGTCAAAATGAAATCCGAATCGACCCGCGCTGCAGTGGTTGGTGCTGACTCCGGCTCCGGCGACCCGGCAACCCCCGCTGCACCCGCAGCAGAACAAAAATAAGGGGCCCACGTGACCGTTACCCTCGCACACTACCTGATCCTCGGCGCGATCCTGTTCGCGATCTCGATTGTCGGCATCTTCCTCAACCGCAAAAACATCATCGTGCTGTTGATGGCGATCGAGCTGATGCTGCTGGCGGTGAATACCAATTTCATCGCGTTCTCGCATTACCTGGGCGACGCAGCCGGGCAGATTTTCGTGTTCTTCATTCTTACCGTCGCGGCTGCCGAGTCGGCGATCGGGCTGGCCATTCTGGTGGTGCTGTTCCGTAACCTCGACACCATCAATGTCGAAGACCTCGACAGCCTGAAAGGATAGTCACTGTGATGACCATCAACACCATCATGCTTTTGAACATGCAGTGCAAAAATAACGATAAGGTCTAACATGGCAGGCCAACTTAACCCCAACCTCTTGCTGGTCGTTCCGCTGGCGCCGCTGGTCGGCGCGGCGATTGCCGGTCTCTTCGGTACCCGCTTTTTCGGCAATGTGATCGGCCGCAGAGTCTCGCATACCGCGACCATTCTTGGCGTGCTGATCGCACTGATCGTCTCGATTCAGACCCTGATGGCTGTGCTGGATGGTGCCAGTTTCAATGGCACGCTTTACACCTGGCTGACCGTTGGGTCGCTGAAGATGGAAGTTGGTTTCCTCATCGACAGCCTGACCGCGATGATGATGTGCGTGGTGACCTTCGTGTCGCTGATGGTGCACGTGTACTCGGTCGGCTACATGCGCGAAGACGAAGGCTACAACCGCTTCTTTTCGTACATTTCGCTGTTCACGTTCTCGATGTTGATGCTGGTCATGAGCAACAACTTCCTGCAGCTGTTCTTCGGCTGGGAGGCGGTGGGTCTGGTGTCGTATTTGCTGATCGGTTTCTATTACACCAAGCCGACCGCGATCGTCGCCAACATGAAAGCCTTCCTGGTCAACCGGGTCGGTGACTTTGGTTTCATCCTCGGCATTGGCTTGCTGATGGCGTATGCCGGCTCGATGAACTATCAGGAAGTGTTTGCCAAAAAAGAAGCGCTCGCGACATTGATGCTGCCGGGTACCGGCTGGATGCTGGTGACGGTGGCCTGCATCTGCCTGTTTATTGGCGCGATGGGCAAGTCGGCACAATTTCCGCTGCATGTCTGGTTGCCTGATTCGATGGAAGGCCCGACCCCGATTTCGGCGCTGATTCACGCGGCAACCATGGTCACGGCCGGTATCTTCATGGTGGCACGCATGTCGCCGCTGTTCGAGCTGTCCGACATGGCGCTGTCGTTCATTCTGGTGATCGGTTCGATCACGGCGCTGTTCATGGGGTTCCTGGGCATCATCCAGACCGACATCAAGCGCGTAGTGGCGTATTCGACGCTGTCGCAGCTCGGCTACATGACCGTGGCGCTCGGTTGCTCGGCATACTCGATCGCCGTGTTTCACCTGATGACGCATGCGTTCTTCAAGGCCTTGCTGTTCCTCGGCGCCGGGTCGGTGATCGTCGGCATGCACCACGACCAGGACATCCGCAACATGGGTGGCCTGCGCAAATACATGCCGATTACCTGGATCACGTCGCTGGTCGGTTCGCTGGCCCTGATCGGTACGCCGTTCTTCTCGGGTTTCTATTCGAAAGACAGCATCATCGAGGCGGTCGCGGCTACCCATTTGCCTGGTGCCGGTTTTGCCCAGTTCTCGGTTCTGGCCGGCGTGTTCGTCACGGCGTTCTACTCGTTCCGCATGTACTTTATTGTGTTCCATGGCAAAGAGCGTTTCGGTCAGCCGCATCATGCCGCTGCCCATGACGACCACCACGATGCCAAGGACGATGCGCATGCGCACGGCCACGATGAACATCACGGTCTGGCTCCTGGACAGAAGCCGCACGAGTCACCGTGGGTCATCACCTTGCCGCTGGTATTGCTGGCGATTCCGTCAGCACTGATCGGTTTCCTGACCATCGAGCCGATGCTGTTCGGCGACTTCTTCAAGAACGTCATCTTTGTCAATGAAGCCCACCACGCGATGGAAGAATTGCGCAACGAGTTCCACGGACCGCTGCAAATGGCCTTGCATGGTCTGACCTCGCTGCCGTTCTGGCTGGCGGTTGCCGGTGTCGCGAGTTCGTATTATTTCTACCTGATCAATCCGAAAGTGCCGGCGCTGATCAAACAAAAATGCGGCCCGATCTACACGCTGCTGGAGAACAAGTACTACCTCGACAAGTTCAACGAGGTCGTCTTCGCCAAGGGTGCGATTGCGATCGGTTCCGGCTTCTCGCGCTTCGGTGATCGCGTGCTGATCGACGGGGTCGTCGTCAACGGTAGCGCCAGGGTCGTTGGCTGGTTGTCCACCGTCATCCGCAAATTGCAGTCCGGCTATATCTACCATTACGCATTCGTGATGATTCTTGGCGTGCTGGGATTCTTGATGGCGTTCCTGCCATTCCCACGGTTTCCTTTTAACCAATAAGCTGGCCAGGTCACTCCAACATACTCATGATTCAGTCCACATTCTCCGCTTCGTTTTCAATTCTCAGCCTGGCCATCTGGTGCCCGATTGCCTTTGGCCTGCTGATCCTGGCATTCGGTCGCGATGACAATCCCGGCCTGGTGCGACTTGCCGCACTGATCGGTTCGGTGGTCAGCTTCCTGGCTACGCTGCCACTGGTTCAGCACTTCGATAATGCCGCCCACGGCATGCAGTTTGTCGAAAAGATGTCCTGGATCGAGCGCTTCAATATCCAGTACTTCCTTGGTATCGATGGCATCTCGCTGTGGCTGGTGGTGCTGACCGCGTTCGTGACCATCATCGTCGTGGTCGCCGCCTGGGAAGTCATCGAGAAAAAAGTCGCCCAGTACATGGGTGCCTTCCTGATCCTGTCGGGCCTGATGATCGGCGTGTTCTGTGCGCTGGACGGCTTGCTGTTCTACGTATTCTTCGAAGCCACGCTGATCCCGATGTTCATCATTATCGGTATCTGGGGCGGCGCAAACCGGGTCTACGCAGCGATCAAATTCTTCCTGTACACCTTCTTCGGTTCGCTGCTGATGCTGGTCGCGTTGCTGTACCTGTACTTCGCCTCGGGCGGTTCGTTCGACATCACGTACTGGCACGATCTGCCATTGCCGTTGAACGTGCAGATTCCGCTGTTCCTGGCTTTCCTGATGGCGTTTGCCGTCAAGGTGCCGATGTGGCCGGTGCATACCTGGCTGCCGGACGCCCACGTTGAAGCACCTACCGGTGGGTCGGTCGTGCTGGCAGCGATCATGCTGAAGCTGGGTGCGTATGGCTTCCTGCGCTTCTCGCTGCCGATCACGCCGGATGCCAGCCACTATCTGGCACCGATGATGATCACGCTGTCCCTGATCGCGGTGATCTACATTGGCCTGGTCGCGCTGGTCCAGACCGACATGAAAAAACTGGTCGCCTATTCGTCGATTGCGCACATGGGTTTCGTCACGCTCGGTTTCTTTGTCTTCAATGACATGGCAGTGCAGGGCGGTATCGTCCAGATGATTTCCCACGGCTTCGTCTCGGCCGCGATGTTCCTGTGTATCGGCGTGCTGTACGACCGCATGCATTCACGCGCCATCGCCGACTACGGCGGAGTGGTGAATACGATGCCGAAGTTTGCGGCCTTCTTCGTGCTGTTTTCGCTGGCCAATTGCGGCTTGCCTGCCACCTCCGGTTTCGTGGGCGAGTTCATGGTCATCCTCGGTGCGATCAAGTTCAATTTCTGGATAGGTTTGCTGGCAGCGACGGCGCTAATCTTCGGTGCGGCGTACTCGTTGTGGCTGGTCAAGCGCGTGATCTTCGGTGCGGTTGCCAACGACAACGTGGCCAAGCTGAAAGACCTGAGCCTGCGCGAATTCGGCATGCTCGGTGTGATTGCGATTGCTGTCCTGGTGATGGGCCTGTACCCGGCGCCGATCACCGATGCGATGCAAACCTCGGTGGCAGATCTGCTGCAGCATGTGTCGATCTCCAAAGCCAACTGATGAACCTGAACGCCAACATCCTTAGTGGACAGCCGGTTGCGGCAATAAAATGAACAACATGAATCTGATCCCTATCTATCCTGAAATTTTCCTGATCATCGCCACGTCGATCATTCTGCTGATCGACATGTATTTGTCGGACAAGCAGCGTTCGATTACGTATGCACTGTCGCTGGTCACCCTCGCTGTGTGCGGTGCGATCAGCTACGTCTATCTGATGATCGGCGAAACGTCCTACATCTTCGGTAACATGGTCGTGGTCGATCCGATGGCCAACCTGATGAAGCTGTTTTCGTATCTGGCGGTGGGCGTGACGCTGGTGTATTCGCGCAGTTACGTGGCGGCGCGCGGCATCGTCAATGACAAGCTCGGTGGCGAATTCTATGTGCTGGCGCTGTTCTCGCTGGCGGGCCAGATGGTGATGATTTCAGGTAGCAACCTGCTGATCATTTATCTGGGACTCGAACTGATGTCGCTGTCGCTGTACGCGCTGGTGGCATTGCGACGTGAACATACCCAATCGACCGAAGCGGCGATGAAGTACTTCATCCTCGGCGCGCTGGCGTCCGGTTTCCTGTTGTACGGGATGTCGATGCTGTACGGCGCCACCGGTTCGCTCGACCTGGCAGACATCGTCAAGGTCAGCATGTCCGGCACCGCCAACCGCACGATTCTGGTGTTCGGTATCGTCTTCGTGGTGGCTGGCCTGGCCTTCAAGCTCGGCGTCGTGCCATTCCACATGTGGGTGCCTGACGTCTATCAGGGCGCACCGACTGCGGTAACCCTGCTGCTGGGCGGCGCGCCAAAACTGGCGACCTTCGTTATCACGGTGCGCCTGCTAGTGGAAGGCTTGCTGCCGCTGGCGTTCGACTGGCAGCAAATGCTGATGGTGCTGGCCATCCTGTCGCTGGCGATCGGTAACATCACCGCCATCATCCAGACCAACCTGAAACGCATGCTGGCGTATTCGACGATCTCGCAAATGGGTTTTGTGCTGCTCGGCCTGTTGTCTGGTGTGACCGATGGCAATGGCTTCTCGGCAGTCAATGCCTACAGCTCGGCGATGTTCTACACCATCACCTATGTGATGACCACGCTGGGCACCTTCGGCATCATCATGCTGCTGTCGCGTTCCGGTTTTGAAGCCGAGAACATCGATGACCTGAAAGGCCTCAATCAGCGCAGCCCGTGGTTTGCGCTGGTCATGATGCTATTCATGTTCTCGCTGGCAGGTGTGCCGCCGATGATGGGTTTCTACGCCAAATTGTCGGTACTGCAGGCAGTGCTCGGAACCGGCCATATCTGGCTTGCCGTGCTGGCGGTATTGTTCTCGCTGATCGGTGCTTACTACTATTTGCGCGTGATCAAGGTCATGTACTTCGATGCGCCAGCCACCACCGAAAAGATCGTCGCCAACACCGACATGCGTGTGGTGCTGAGTCTGAACGGCGCCGCTGTCGTGGCGCTCGGCCTGATGCCGGGTGCGCTGATGACCGCGTGCGAGACCGCCGTAGGTCAGTCGCTGCGCGCCTTCGTGCGCACGCTGTACTAACTTGGATATTTCTCTCGCCAGCTGGTTCGTCATTCTTCTGGCGCTCGCCGCAGCCAATCTGCCATTTTTCAGCGAGCGTCTGTTTGCGCTGATTCCGTTGCGCTCGACCGGGACGCCACCGGTCAAGTCGCTGTGGTGGCGCTTGCTCGAACTGATCGTGATGTACTTCGTCGTCGGTCTGTTCGGCCGACTGATCGAAGGCCGCACCGGCGACGTGTTCACCCAGAACTGGGAGTTCTACGCGATCGGGGCGGTTGCCTTCATTGTGCTGGCCTATCCGGGGTTTGCCTACCGCTACCTGCGCAAGCAACACGGCTGAAGTTCAGCCGGAATTCAGTCAAAAACAGGAGCCATCCCATGGACCGTCATCTGAAAGAAACCCGCATCGATGGCGAGCTCGTCTACGACGGCCGCTTCCTGAAAGTGACGAAGGACACGGTCAGTCTGCCGGACGGCAGGCATACCTCGCGCGAGTACATTCGTCATCCGGGTGCCGTGGTCATACTGCCGCTGTTCGACGATGGCCGCATCCTGCTGGAGCGCCAGTATCGCTACCCGGTAGATCAGGTCATGATCGAATATCCTGCCGGTAAAATTGATCTGAACGAAGACCCGCTAGCCTGCGCCAAGCGCGAACTGCAGGAAGAAACCGGTTACACCGCTACCGACTGGCAGTTCGTCTGCACTATCCACAACGCAATTGCGTATTCGGATGAGCATCTGGAAATTTATCTGGCGCGTGGCCTGATTGCTGGTCCGAGCAAGCTCGATGAGGGCGAGTTTCTGGAGACGTTTTTTTCAACGGTGCCGGAGATGCTGAGCTGGATACGTGAGGGAAAAGTAACCGATGTCAAAACCGTCATCGGCACGTTCTGGCTGGAAAAGATATTGGCAGGGACGTGGTCACCAACGCCCGAGAAATAGAACGCCAGGCTCGGTATTGGCCCCTCTCTCGACAAACGGTCAGCTGGCAAAGAGGCTCGTTAGACTGCAGATTGGTCTGCATAGTCAGCCCTTTCAAGGTGGTCCGCTGGCTGCCGACAGAACGTCGAATCCGTTGCCGAATCGTAGGTCGGGCTGCGAAGCCCAACATGCGTCAAGCTGCCTTCTAGGTCGCCACGGCGTGCGGTCGTCGGTAGCTAAAACGGGTTACGCTCCGTTGATACAAGCCGGGTGCGGCCCGGCAGCCGGTCACTTCTTTTTGCTTCGCCAAAAAGCAGTAACCAAGAAAAAGGCGACCGCAAGACCGCTGCCCTGCGGGTTCCCAAAAACGGGATACGGCAAGAGGGAGGCCCGCAAACTCGCTGCGCTCAGACAGTGCGGGCCTCTTATCCTCTTGCCGTACCCCGTTTTTGGCAGCGATCTTTTTATGCGGAATTCAAGGTCAAGACCAAGCCCAGCCTTGGAACCAGCGAGATGGTCGTGCTCGCTTTGCACGAGAAAACTTCCTCGTCGATATCGACATCGAGTTCAAAACCAACGTCAAAACCAACATCAAAACCAAAACCAAAACCAAAACCAAAACCAAAACCTACAAGGCTTTTACAAGCCATCTTTCTCGCGCAAAGCGAGCCTGGCCATCAATCAATCATCAAGGCTTGGCTTGGTTTTGACGTTGAATTCCGCATAAAAGGCCGCTGCCAAATACCGTGTCCGGGCAGGGGATAAGAGGGCCGCACTGTCTGAGCGCAGCGAGTTTGCGGCCCTCCCCCTGACCGGGCTCGGTATTTGGGAACCCGTAGGGCAGCGGTCTAGCGGTCGCCTTTTTTTGCTTACTTTATTTGGCGAAGCAAAAAAAGTGAGCGGCTGCCGGGCCGCACCCGGCTTGGCTCCACGGAGCGCAACCCGTTTTAGCTACCGCAGACCGCAGCCCGCAACCCCCGCGTCGCCGCGACCCGCAAAGCAACCCGACGCATGTTGGGCTTCGCAGCCCAACAGTCATGCAGCGCACCTTGCGGCGCCCTGAACAATGAAAGAAACTGGCGGTACTAGACGCCGTAATGCAGGGATGCCATTCGAATGGCAGTGTCGACCTGCAAAGCGCTCAATTTGTTTTACTTCACATCAACCCACCGCATCGCTGTCGGGCTAGGGGGGTGTGCGGCCTAACGGCTGATATCCTTCACGGCAACCTGCGAGCTGTCGACAAAGCAGCCCGCAAAGTCGTGTTCACAATCCCGAAATCCAGCAGCGTTACAAGCTAATTACATCCCCCCATAGTTCGGCCCGCCACCACCTTCCGGCGTGACCCAGACGATATTTTGCGTCGGGTCCTTGATGTCGCAGGTCTTGCAATGCACGCAGTTCTGCGCATTGATCTGCAGTCGATCGGCGCCATCGTCGGCTTTCACGTATTCGTACACGCCCGCCGGACAGTAGCGTGCTTCCGGCCCGGCGTAGCGCGCCAGGTTGACATGCACCGGCACCGACGGGTCTTTCAGCGTCAAATGGATCGGCTGGTCTTCGGCATGGTTGGTATTCGAAATAAAGACCGACGACAAACGGTCGAAGGTCAGTTTGCCATCCGGTTTCGGATACACGATCGGCGTGAATTGCGAGGCCGGCTTCATGCATTCGTGATCGGCATGGGTGTGATGCAGCGTCCATGGTGCTTTGCCGCGGAAGACGATCTGGTCGATCCCGACCATCAGCGCACCGGTCAGCAAGCCCTTGCTCATCCACGGTTTGAAGTTGCGTGCGACATGCAGTTCTTCATGCAGCCAGGATTGCTCGAAGGCTTCCGGATAGCTGGTCAGTTCATCGAACTGGCGCGCTTCGGCCAGGGCCGCGAATGCAGCGTCTGCTGCGAGCATGCCGGTTTTCATGGCCGCATGGCTGCCCTTGATCCGGCTGGTGTTGAGGAAGCCGGCATCGCAACCGATCAGCACGCCGCCCGGAAAGGTCAGCTTCGGCAGCGATTGCAGGCCGCCAGCCGTGATCGCCCGTGCGCCATACGAAATGCGCTTGCCGCCTTCGAAGAACTTGCGGATTTCCGGGTGTGTCTTGTAGCGCTGGAATTCTTCATACGGTGACAGATACGGATTGTCGTAGCCCAGCCCGACCACGTAGCCGACCGCGACCTGGTTGTTTTCGAGGTGATACAGGAACGAGCCGCCATACGTGTCATTCTGCAGCGGCCAGCCGGCGGTATGCACCACCAGGCCGGGCTTGTGCAATGCCGGATCGATCTCCCACAATTCCTTGATGCCGATACCGTAGGTTTGCGGGTCCTTGCCCTTGTTGAGCATGTACTTTTCCATCAGCTGCTTGCCGAGATGGCCGCGTGCGCCTTCGGCAAAGAACGTGTATTTGGCATGCAATTCCATGCCGAGCTGGAACGCTGCGCTGGGCTTGTTGTGGCGGTCAATACCCATATTGCCGGTTGCCACACCCTTGACCGAGCCATCGTCGTTGTACAGGATTTCGGCAGCCGGAAAGCCCGGGAAAATTTCGACGCCCAGTGCCTCGGCCTGCTGGCCCAGCCAGCGCACCACGTTGGCCAGCGAGATGACGTAATTGCCATGATTCTGGAAGCAGCCCGGCAGCATCCAGTTGGGTGTTTTGTGTGCTTTGGTTTCGGTCAGGAACAGGAAGCGGTCTTCCGAGACTTCGGTGTGCAGCGGCGCGCCGAGTTCCTTCCAGTTCGGGAACAGTTCATTCATCGCGATCGGGTCCATGACGGCACCGGACAGGATATGGGCGCCAAGTTCGCCGCCTTTTTCAAGTACGCAGACGGTCACTTCGGTGCCTTTTTCGGCGGCTAGTTGCTTGAGGCGGATCGCGGCCGAGAGACCGGCAGGGCCACCGCCGACGATGACGACGTCATACTCCATCGCTTCGCGCGGGCCGTATTGATCGAGGATGCTCTGGTTGAGGCTGTGCGTCATGGGGGTCACCGTGTAATTGTTATCGAACGAACGTGCTAATTGTCGGGGTTTTTGCTCGGGATTGCTAGGCCATGCGCTCTAATCGAATGGCATTCGTGTAATGATAACGGCTTGAACGCACTACGCCGCATGGCACGCCATATAACAAGGAGAATTTCGTGGGGATTGAAGTCAATTTCGAGGGCAAGATTGCATTGGTCACCGGTGCTTCCAGCGGTCTGGGCGCGCGCTTCGCCAAAGTGCTGGCACAGGCCGGCGCACAAGTCGTACTCGCCTCGCGCCGCATCGATCGCCTCAAGGAATTACGCGCCGAGATCGAAGCCGATGGCGGCGCCGCCCATGTGGTCGCGCTCGACGTCACCGACTATGCCAGCATCAAATCTGCCATCGCCCACGCCGAAACCGAAGCAGGTCCGATCGACATTCTGGTCAATAATTCCGGTGTGTCGACGACTCAGCGCCTGATCGATGTCACGCCCGAGGATTACGCCTACGTGATGGATACCAACCAGCGCGGCGCATTTTTTGTCGCGCAGGAAGCCGCCAAGCGGATGATCGCCCGCGCCAAGGGCGATCCGAAACTGCAGCATCGCATTATCAACATCGCCTCGGTCGCCGGCCTGCGCGTGCTGCCGCAAATCGGTATCTATTGCATGAGCAAATCCGCCGTGGTGCACATGACCAAATCGATGGCCATCGAATGGGGTCGTTACGGCATCAACGTGAATGCGATCTGCCCGGGGTACATCAGCACCGAAATTAACGAAGAGCATTTCCGCGGCGAGCACGGTCAGCAGTTGCTGAGCACGTTGCCGCGCAAGCGCGTTGGCAAACCGCAGGATCTGGATGGCTTGCTGTTGCTGCTGGCGTCGGAAGAAGCGCACTTCATCAATGGTGCGATCATGACGGCGGATGATGGGATGAGTGCGATGTAACGCGATGTTTTGATCTTGCGAAGGTTGTAAATTGATGGCGCCCAGATGGGCGCCATCGTCGTTTCTGGTCAGTGACCGACTGCGATTGCAGCAGACTCGATTGCTGAGCGTAGTGGTCTTTTGATGACCGGTTTCAAACACTCTGCAAAATGCCTTCTCGCGTGTATTGGATGATGAGTCCGTATTTTGTTCTACCAAGCAGATACATGCCAACGCCGTTTTTCAACCGATACGCGTTGTTGAATGACTTGTTTTGAATATCATTTTTTATTACAGTGGAGTGACTATAGTCACCTGCCTATAGTCATTAATATCTGTCTGGAGAATTCATGGAAAACAAGCCAGTTTCAAAATCCGAGTTCAAATCACGGGCTCTGGAATACTTCCGCCAGATCGAGTCATCCGGAAAGAGCATGATCGTCACCGACCATGGACGGCCGGCACTGGAAATTCGGCCGTACCGAAACCTCGACCAAAAACGCACGCCACTTGAAGTTCTCCGCGGATCGGTCGTCAGTTACGTTGACCCCACCGCTCCCGTCGATGTCGAGTGGGAGTCAGCACAATGATCGTGCTGGATACGCACACTCTGGTTTGGTGGGTCACCGGTGACGATTTGCTGAGCGATCCGGCGAGAAAAGCCATCGAGATGGAAATGTCCAGGCCTGGCGGTCAAATCATTGTCTCGGCAATATCGGCGTGGGAAGTTGCAATGCTCGTGGAAAAGGGGCGCTTAATCCTGTCGATGGACGTTGAGAGCTGGCTCGATGCAGTGGCTGACATAGAAGTAGTGAGGTTCTGGCCGATCGATACTGCGATTGCATTGAAATCGGTTGCGCTGCCTGGCGCGTTTCACAAGGACCCTGCAGACAGGATGATTGTCGCGACGGCGCGAAAACTTGCCGCACCGCTTGTGACCAAGGATGAAAAAATACGCGCATACGAGCATGTAAAGTCACTCTGGTGAGGGATAGGAATTTTGTGTGGCAATCCTCGCCTATTGAAGACTGCATCGCCACAGGTCGAGTTTTTAACGCCAGACAATGATCCGGGCACTATTTCGTAGTCACGGTATCGCTGATACGCTCTTCGATCATCCCGCGCGCCTCGATGACGAATTCGGCGTCCTTGATTTCCATGTGCTGATTCTGGGAGGGGCTTGGTTGCTAGTCGACAGGCGGCATCATCCCAAAACGCGGCGCATGGTCAAACTTCAGAAGTTGGCACCTTTTGATCTGTCCGCTTTCACTGGACCGCTGCAGGAAAAACCACCTCCACCACCAAGCCTACCGCACCCGCACCCGCACCCGCACCCGCACCCGCACCCGCACCCAGCCGCACCGTAGCCCCGTGCGCATCCGCAATCCGCTGCACGATCGATAGCCCCAGTCCGCTACCCGGCGTATTCGCGTCGGCCAGGCGAAAGAACCGTTCGAACACGCGTTCGCGCATGGCCGCCGGTATGCCCGGGCCGGAATCGGACACGGTCAGGCAGACGCCCCCAGCCTCGCAGCGACACGACAGGCGCACGCTGCCACCCTGCGGCGTGTAGCGACAGGCGTTATCGAGCAGATTGCGCACCATGATCAGCACGAGCTCGCGGTTGATCCGGCATGGCGCCGGTTCACATTCCACCTGCAGGGTTTGATGCTGCCGCTGCGCCTGCTCGCGCCAGACGGGCAAATGCTCTGCGAGCAGCACGGAAAGATCCTGCCGCGTCAGGTTCGCTTGCTGCTGGTGCGGATCGAGCTTGGCCAGCGTCATCAATTGATCGACCAGACGGGTGGCACGGTCCACGCTGACACCCAGACCCAGCAGGAATTCATCGCGCTCGGCATCGTTACGCGCCCGTTGAATGACTTGCAGATTGGTTTTGATTGCCGCTAACGGTGTGCGCAATTCATGCGCCGCGTCAGCGGTGAATCGCTGCTCATGCTCCATGGTCTGACGCACCCTTCCGAACAGCCGGTTGATCGCCAGCAGCAGCGGCTCCAGCTCGCGGGGTGCACCGAGCAGGCTGACCTCGGCGAGGTCGTTGGGCGTGCGCAGTGCCACTTCGTTGGCCGATTTTTGCAGCACATGGAAGACCAGCCTGACGCTCCACCAGATCGCGATGCCCGCCACCGCCACGATCAGCAGCGCAAACGCGATGATCCTGTAGGCGAATCTGGTGCTGATCTCCTTGCGGTGGCTGGCGGGTTCGGCGACCTGAATCTGCAGTTGCCGGCTGTCGTTCCAGCTTGCATAGACGCGCCATCGCTGCCCGGCGATCTCCGTCCAGGAAAAGCCGTTCACGGTCGATGGGGCAAAGGGTGTCTCGGGCGTGCCGGCGTTCTTGTACAACATCCGTTGGTCAGTACCCCAGATCTGAAACAGCAAATACTGCTGATGGTTGCGGTTTTCGTGCGTCGCCATGACCAGCGGTGTGCCGACCGAATGTTCCCGCAGTTCGTGGTCCGCCAGCGCCAGCAGCAAATGCCCGGTTTCGCTCAGGGACTGGTCGAACAGTTCCTGATTTTCCTGTTCGGCTTCCAGATAGACGATCAGTGCGCTAAGGCCCCATAACACCAGAGTCAGGCCCAGTAGCAGTGCCAGCAAGGTGCGCTGCAGCGACCAGCCGCGTCGGAGTGGAAATGGGTTCGGCTTGCTCATGTCGATGTTGATTCCTCGGGTTTGTCGATACGGTAGCCCACTGCATGGACCGTTCTGATCAGGCTGCGGCCGAGCTTCTTGCGCAAATGATGGATATGTACCTGAACCGCATTGCTTTCGATTTCTTCGCCCCAGCTGTAGATGCTTTCTTCCAGCTGTTCACGGCTCAGGACGCGGCCGCAGTGCTCCATCAACATCAGCAGGAGACTGAATTCCCTGGCAGTCAGCGCGACCGTCTGGCCGCCCTGATGTACCTGTCGGGCCGCGACATCGACGACCAGATCGTCATGCGTCAGCATGACCCCGTCGCGGCCATGTGCGCGCCGGCATGCACTGCGAATGCGGGCAGAGAGTTCATTGAGATCGAACGGCTTGATCACAAAATCGTCCGCTCCGGCATCGAGTCCGGCAATCCGGTCGGGGATCTGGTCACGCGCCGTGACGATCAGGATCGCACCGTCATAGCCGCCCCGGCGCAGCGCCGCGAGTGCCTGCATCCCATCCTGCTGCGGCAAGCCAAGATCGAGAAGGAGGCAGGCATAGCGATGCAAGCGTACCGCCGTATGTGCGCTTTCGGCCGACTGTACCCAGTCGACCGCATGACCGGCCTGCTCCAGGCCGATCTGGGTGGCGCGCCCCAGTTGGGGGTCATCTTCGACCAACAAGATCCGCATGGTAGAGCTCCTTCCGAGTGCTGTTGAATAAATGATAGGCGAAGGTTGTTAAGAACTTCTTAATATCTGCGCCTCAACATCCTGCCCATCGTCCACCTCTACGAAATTGCCAACGCCATGTCGCCATTCCGATCCCCGCCCGCCGCCGTCCACCCGCACCGTACATTGTTGAGCCTGCTGTGCGGGTCATTGCTGCTTGCTGCCGCACCGCTGGCGCAGTGCGCGCCAGAACAATTACGCATCAGCGATATCCAGATCGCCAGGGCGGGCATCGCCGTCGCCCCCGTGCTGGACACGCTGGCGGGTGCTGCGCCCAACAGCAATGATCTGGTTCTTGCCGGCACGGTGGTGGCGCCCGGTACATCGCTCACGCTGGTCAGCAGCCAGCTTGGCGGCGTGGTGCAGGAGATTCACGTAACGAGCTTGCAGCCAGTGCGGGCCGGCGCGCCACTGCTGACGATGTTTAGCCAGCCATGGATGGAGCTGCAGCGCGAATACCTGCAGCTGGCCACGGTCGCAAAACTGGCCAGCGACAAACTGGCACGTGACGAGAGTCTTTTCAGCGACGGCATTATCGCCCGTTCCCGCGTCGACGAAAGCCGTGCCGCCGCGCAAATGGCAGCGCTGGGCGCCGCCGAGCGCTACCAGTCATTGCGCCGCGTCGGACTGAGCGCCGCGGCCATCAAGAGCTTGTCTGCCAGCCGCAACCTGTCGCCGTCGCTGACGGTGCGCGCGCAGTACAGCGGCATCGTGTTCGAGCTGCCGGTCAGCCCCGGCCAGCAGGTGGACGCCGGCATGACGCTGGCCAAGGTGGGTCGTGACGGGCCGCTCTGGGTCGAATTGCAGGCTTCGCGACAGCAGCTGCCGATGCTCAAAGTGGGTGACCTGTTGCAGGTGGCCGGCTGCAGCAAGCTGCGGGTGATCGCCATTTCGCCGTTGCTCAATGGCGCGAACCAGAGTGGTCAGGTGCGGGCACGGCAACTTGACCAGGATGCCTGCCTGAAGATCAACGGCTTCGTCGAGGCACGCCTGCTGCGCGCCAGTCAGCAGGGCGGCAGCGTCGCCGTGCCGGAGGCTGCACTGGTGCAGCGTGGCAGCGACAAGTTCGTCTTTTTGCGCAACCAGTCCGGCTTCGCCGTCGTGCCTGTTCAGGCGCGCGCGGCGGGTGGCGGCATGGTGTGGATCACTGGACCGGTTGCCGTCGGTGATGCGGTGGCGACGCAGGGTATCGTTGCCTTGAAGGGCGTGTGGGCCGGGTTGGGAAGCGCACCTGCGGTTGTTGTTCCGGCCAGCCCGGCCAAGGCAGGACAATGATGCTAGCGCGACTCATTGCACTATCGTTGTCGCAACGCCTGCTGGTGCTGGTGCTGGTGGCGCTGATGACAGCCGCCGGGGTGCAGGCATTCAGGGACTTGCCGATCGATGCCTTTCCGGATGTCTCCAGCACCCAGGTCAAACTGATCATGAAAGCGCCGGGCATGACGCCGGAGGAAGTCGAAGCACGCATCGTCGCGCCGATCGAACAGGAGCTGCTGGGGATTCCGCGCCAGGCGGTATTGCGCTCGCAATCCAAATACGCGATCGCCGACATCACGCTTGATTTTCAGGAAGGCACCGACGTGTTCTGGGCGCGCCAGCAGGTCAGCGAACGGCTGGCCAATGTCCTGAAGGACTTGCCGGCCTCGGTCAGCGGCGGACTCGCGCCGATCACCACACCGCTCGGCGAAATTTTCATGTTCACCATCGAAGGTCCGCTGTCGCTGATGGAAAAGCGCACCCTGCTCGAATGGACCATCCGGCCGCAATTGCGCAATATCGCCGGTGTGGCTGACGTCAACTCGCTCGGTGGCATGGTCAAGAGCTTCGAGGTGGTGCCGGATCTGGCCGCGCTGGCAGCGCGGGGTATCTCGCTGAGCCAGTTGCAGCAGGCGCTGGAATCCAACAACCGCAGCGATGGTGCCGGCCGGCTGGGCAACGGCGAAGAGTCACTGCTGATCCGCAGCGACGGCGGCATTCGCACGCTCGACGACGCGCGCGCCATCGCGATCCGCAATCGGGACGGCATCGCCACCACGGTGGGGCAGGTGGCGTCGGTGAGGATCGGTGCGCTGACCCGATATGGCGCAGTCACCCAGAATGGCAAAGGCGAGGCAGTCGAGGCACTGGTGCTGGCGATGCGTGGCGCGAATGCGCAAAAAGTCGTCGACCAGGTCCGTGAACGCTTGCATGAGATCGGCAGCACGCTGCCCGCTGGCACCACGATCAGCGCATTTTACGATCGCGGTAACCTGGTCGAGCGCGCGGTCGGCACGGTCACGAAGGCACTCGGCGAAGCCACCTTGCTGGTCATCGTGTTGCTGTATCTGTTCCTGGGGAATCTGCGTTCGGCGCTGGTCGTGGCCTGCATTCTGCCATTGTCGGCGCTCGGCACTTTCCTGCTGATGAACGCGTTCGGCCTCAGTGCGAACCTGATGTCACTCGGCGGCCTGGCCATTGCGATCGGCATGCTGGTCGATGCTGCTGTCGTCGTGGTCGAGAACATCGAAGCCCACGGCACCAGCGCACAACCGGGCATGTCGCGCTTGCATGTGATCTATCGGGCGGTGCGCGAAGTGGCGGTTCCGGTGACTGCCGGCATGCTGGTGATCATGATCGTCTTCCTGCCATTGCTGTCGTTGCAGGGACTGGAAGGCAAGCTGTTCGCGCCGGTGGCGCTGACCATTATTTTTGCACTTGCTGCCTCGCTGGCGCTGTCGCTGACCTTCATTCCGGTGTTGGCGTCGCTGGTGCTCAAAGAGTCTCACGGACCGGTGCCGCGTCTGGTGCAGCGGCTCGAAACGGCGTACGCATGGTCGCTCAGCCGCGCACTCGGTCGCGAACGGATCATCGGATCGGTCGCCGTGGTGGCCCTGTTGCTGGCCGTTGGCATGTTCCTGTTTGTTGGCAAGTCGTTCATGCCGACGCTGGACGAGGGCGACATCATCATGCAGATCGAAAAACTGCCGTCGGTGAATTTGCAGGAGTCGGCCCGGCTCGACATGGCAATCCAGCGCCGCATCCTGGCGCAGGTGCCCGATGTGCAACGCATCGTTGCACGGCTGGGTTCCGATGAACTGGGACTTGATCCGATGGGACTCAACGAAACCGATTCCTTCCTGGTGCTCAAGCCACGGGCCGAGTGGAAAAGCCGTGACAAGGAAGCGCTGATCGATAGCCTGCGCGCCGCCACCGAAAGCTTCCCGGGCGTGAATATCAGTTTTACGCAACCGATCGAGATGCGCACCTCGGAAATGCTGTCGGGCGTACGTGGCGATCTGGCGATCAAGGTCTATGGACCGGATACCAGGGTGCTGGGTGACATGGCAGGCCAAATCGTGAACGTGGTTCAGGCCATTACTGGCAGCGAGGACGTGCTGACGGTGAAGAACGCCGGTGTCCAGTACCTGCAGGTGGACATCGACCGGGTCGCTGCCGGGCGGCTCGGCCTGAGCGTCGATCAGGTCCAGAACGATTTGCGCACCTTGATCGAAGGCCGGGTCAGCGGTGTGGTGATCGAAGACGGCAAGCGCTTGCCACTGCTCATCCGCGGCAGCGAGGCGCTGCACATGTCGGCCGAGCTGTTCCAGCAATTGCGGCTGCCGCTGGCTGATGGCGGTGCCATTCCGCTGAGCCAGCTGGCCAGCTTGCGCAGCGTTGACGGCCCGGTCAAGATCGAGCGTGAAAACAGCGCCAGGATGGTGGTGGTGCGCGCCAATGTGCGGGGCCGTGACCTGGTCGGATTTGTCGACGAGGCCAAGGCGGCAGTGGCGCGGCAGGTCAAGCTGGCACCGGGGTATCGGCTGTCGTGGGGTGGTCAGTTCGAAAACCAGCAACGCGCCGCAGCGCGACTTGCGCTGGTCGTGCCGGTGGCGCTGGCGCTAATTTTCCTGCTGCTGTTCAGCACGCTGGGCAGTATTCGTCAGGCCCTGCTGGTGTTCGTCAATATCCCGTTTGCGCTGATCGGCGGCGTCTATGCGCTGGCCCTGACGGGGGAATACATGTCGGTGCCTGCCTCGGTTGGCTTCATCGCCTTGATGGGCATCGCCGTGCTCAACGGACTGGTGATGATCACCTGCTTCAATCAACTGGTGGCGCGTGGCATGCCGCTTGGCGAGGTGGTCACGCAGGGTGCATTGCGGCGATTCCGGCCAGTCATGATGACCGCGTGCATCACCGGCCTGGGCCTGGTGCCGCTGCTGCTGGCGACCGGTCCGGGGTCCGAAATCCAGAAGCCACTCGCCATCGTCGTGATTGGCGGCCTGCTCAGCGCAACCCTGCTCACCCTGATTTTGTTGCCGATCCTTTTCCGCCGTTTTGGCGTGCCGGCAACCGCTGTAACCCGACTCGGAGTCACGAATGAGTAATCAACAGAATAGCCAACAGAGTAGCCAACAGAACAGCCAACAGAGTAGCCAACCCGGCCACGACGCATTGCTGACGCTCGCCATTCCGATCACGCTGGAAGAAGACGTGCTGGACTTCCTGCTGCTGCATCCGGCCCTCGCCAGCGGCTTCTCGATCATGGATGCGCAGGGCATGGGGCAGGGCTCAGTCCTGCAATCCACCATGGAGCGGGTGCAGGGTCGCAGCACCCGCAAGCTGGTGCTGATCGTCGGCAATGAGGTCCATCTGCGCCAGCTGATCGCGGCGCTGGCGCAGGAAATCCGCAATCCCAATGTGGCCTACTGGATCAGTCCGGTCTCCTGCTACGGGAGGCTGGCATGAAGCCGCTGTCGTACCTCGTCGCACTCAGCCTGGGTTGCGTGCATCTTGTCGCACTGGCGGAGACCCCACCCGTGCAACAAGCACAACAAGCACAACAAGCACAACAAGCACAACAAGCACAACAAACGGAAGGCGGTGCGCTGACCATACTGCCGCCCGAACCGGTGGTGCGGCGCGTGCTGGAAAGCCTGCCGCAATTCCGCCTCGGTGCCTTCAACATGGATCTGGCCTCGGCCGAAAAAGACAAGCTGGTGGCCGGGTCGCACGAATGGACTCTGCGTACCGGACTCAACCAGCGCAGCATCACCGGTGGCGAGCGCTACAACGAACAGGATCTCGCGCTGGAGCGGCCGGTGCGCTGGTTTGGCAAGGCCGACAAGGACCGGGCCGTTGGCGACAAAGGAGTAGAAGTGGCACAGGCCATGCAAGCCGATGGTTGGCATGAGGCTGGTCGCACCTTGATGAAGGACTGGTTCGACGCGCTGCGCGAATTGAGCGCGGTCGCACGCCTGCGCGAGCAGCTCGCGGTCACCCAGCAGTTGCGGGTCGTTGCCGATCGACGCGTCAAGGCAGGCGATGGCGCCGGGCTGGATGCGCTGCAGGCCGCGACGGAGCATCTGCGGGTTGCGGCATTGTTGCGCCAGGCCGAGCAGCGGCGCGACCAGGCACTGGCATTCCTGGACATCACTTACGCCGGATTGCCTCGGCCCAGCGTGGCGAATCTGCCGTTGCCGCAAGCTGAACCGGAATCGCCGGACTCCTGGCTCGCAAAAATCCTGCACGACAATCACGAACTTGAACTGGCCCAGGCAGAAGCCGATCTGTATGCGCTGAGAGCAAGCCGCCTCGCCAGTGACCGCATGCCGGACCCGACCATCGCAGTACGCGCAGCCCGTGAGCGTGCCGGTCAGGAACGCGTCATCGGTATCAGTCTGTCGATTCCCATACCGGGTGCAGGCCGTGCCGCTGACGGGACGGGCGCGGCACTCAAGGCACGCATGGCGCTGGAACGGTTGGCGCAAGTACGTATCCGGGTGCAGTCGGCGGCGCAGCGCGCGCTGATCGACAGCAGTCGCACCTACCAGATTTGGGACACCTTGCGTGATGTCGGGAAGCAGTCAGTGGAACAAGCAGACCTGATGCTGCGGGCGTATCAGGCTGGCGAAACCACGCTGACGGAAGCACTCGGTGCCAGGCGGCGCGCCCTGGAAGCATCGCTTGCCATGCAGGCTGCGCAGGTCGACGCACTGGCGGCGTACGCACGGTTACGT
The DNA here is from genome assembly GCF_039536745.1 of Actimicrobium antarcticum. Classification (NCBI taxonomy): domain Bacteria; kingdom Pseudomonadati; phylum Pseudomonadota; class Betaproteobacteria; order Burkholderiales; family Oxalobacteraceae; genus Actimicrobium; species Actimicrobium antarcticum. Next base: position 223,643 of record NZ_BAAAZE010000007.1, on the reverse strand, counting down.
CTGGATGCGCACGTGATCTGGTCGATTGATTGAATTGTCAGGTCGGTGGATTTGGCGTTCGTTCAACCGACGACTCAGCGATCCGCGACTTGGTGTGCGCGACCCCGGACGGCAATTTTGCATCAACCAGTTTGACGCCAGCAGGTTCCGACAACTCCCTGACTGCGCCCACGAACGAGGAGCAAGTAATGATTCTGTATCGAACACTCGCTGCACTGGCCGTGCTTTCCGCCAGCAGCGCGGCGTTTGCCGACAACGATTGCACGGACCCCATGTCGGAGTGGAAGCCGCGTGAGTTGTTGCGCCAGGAGGTCGAACAGCGTGGCTGGACGGTCCAGCGCATCAAGGTCGACGACGGTTGCTACGAGGTCAGGGGAACCGACCGCGCAGGTAACAAAATCAAGGCCAAGTACGCACCGGCCACGCTGCGCATGCGTAGCCTGGAGGTGGACTTCGGTCCGTCCGGCGACACCTCGGACTATCTCGGACCGGTGCAATCCAGGGCCAATCACCGTGAACAAACCGGCCCCGCAAACAAAGGAACACTTCCATGAAAAAGCTGATCGTTGGCGCCTGCCTGTCAGGCGCTCTGGTACTCCCCGTTCTGGTCCAGGCCCGTCCCGTGACACTCACCACGCAACTGCAGAGCTACGGCGGCAATGGCGCCTACCTTGCGTTCTATCTCACCGACGCCGCCGGCAAGTACAAAAAGACCTTGTGGGTCGCCGGCACCAAGGTGAAGTACTACAAGCACATGAGCGACTGGGCGCGCGGCAGCGGGCTCAACAGCCGTGAATTCGACGGGCTCACCGGTGCCAGCGTGGGCAGCGGAAAGTCGCTCAAGGTAACGGTCGAACTGGAAGACGCACTGATCGATGCCGGCTATGAAATCCGCGTGGACAGTGCCGCCGAGGATGGCCGCGACAACCCTGCCGATGCGCGCAGTCCGCTCACCAAACTGGGCGCCGGCAAGCCGGTCAAGGGACGCGGCTACATCAAGTCCTTCACCTACGACATGTAAGCGCGGCCAGCATGTTGCGACGGTTCCATTCTTTGCCCGGCCTGATCAGCGCGTTGTTCGTGCTGCTGATCGGCATCACCGGCGCACTCCTGTCGATCAATCCCGCGCTCGACCGGTTCCGCACCAGCCTGCCCGCAGGCGTGAGTGTGGCCGAACTGGCGGACCGGGTAGTGCGGCAATATCCGGGTGTTGAACAGATCCAGCGCACGCCTTCGGGCTCCCTGATCGTGTATTACAGCGCGCCAGCCGGTCCCGGCGCAGACCGGGTCGATCCCGTAAGTGGCAAAGCCATTGCGCCCTTTGTGCCATCGGCCTACGCGCGCTGGGTCAAGCAACTGCACCGCTCCCTGTTGCTCGATACGCCCGGACGCGTGGTCACCGGTATCACCGCAGTGGCGATGCTGGTGCTCTGCATCTCGGGCATGCTGTTGCTGGTCAAGCGGGTTGGCGGCTGGCGTCAGGTCATTCGTCCGCTGCACGGCAGCCGCAGCCAGCGCTGGCACGCGCAGGTCGGCCGTGTCGCCGTCGCGGGCCTGCTGATGTCGGCACTGACCGGCATGACCATGTCGGCAGCAACCTTCGGCCTGATTTCCGATGGCATGCAGGCCGAACCGGATTTCCCTGCCACCACCTCTGGCGGGCAGCCCAAGCCCGTTGCCCGTCTGCCTGCTCTGATGGCGGCCGATCTGGCCGATTTACGCGAACTGGTCTTTCCGAGTCCCGGTGACCTGTCCGCAGTATTCACCTTGCGGACCCGGCAGGGTGATGCCTACGTCGATCAGGCCACCGGTGCCGCGTTGTCCTTTCGCGCGCACAGCGGTGTACGTGAAGCCTATGAACTGATCTATCAACTGCACACGGGCGAGGGCCTGTGGTGGCTCGGACTTCTGCTCGGCCTGTGCGCGCTCGGTGCACCGTGGATGGCGGTCACGGGCGCGATTGTCTGGTGGCAGCGTCAGCGTGCCAAACCCCGTATCGCCGGTAACAGCACTGCGCAAGCCGCCGGGACGGTGATCCTGGTCGGCAGCGAAAACAACAGTACATGGGGATTCGCCCGGGTACTGCATGATGCGTTGCGCGAGGCCGGGCAGCGGGTCCACACGGCGCCGATGAACCAGTTCCCGGAGCGCTACGACCATGCCCGCAACCTGTTCATATTGACGGCCACTTATGGCGACGGCGATGCGCCGGCTTCGGCCAACCAGTTCCTCACGCTGCTCGACCGGGTGCCGGCCAATCACGCGACTGGCTATGCGGTGCTTGGTTTTGGCGATCACCAGTTCGCCAGTTTCTGCCAGTTCGCCCGGGATGCGGATGCAGCGCTGCAGGCGCATGGCTGGCGGCGCGCGCTGGACGTGGCCACGATCGACCGCCAGTCGACGCAGGAATTTGCCCGCTGGGGCGACACCGTTGGCGCGCTATTGGGATTGCCACTCAAACTCGAACATACGCCGCAACATCCGCGCACCTTTTCGCTGTGCCTGCGTGAACGGGTCGACTACGGCCTGCAGGAGCAGGAACCGACTGCCGTGCTGCGCTTTGCCGCGGTGCCTGCGAGCGAACCTGCCAGTCTGATTGACCGCCTGTTTCGACGAAACAGCCTGCCACGCTTCGACGCCGGCGACCTGGTCGGCGTCGTCGTTCCTGGCAGCCCGATGCCGCGGTTCTATTCACTTGCCAGCAGCTCGCGCGATGGCATCCTTGAGATCTGCGTACGCAAGCAGACCGGGGGGCTGTGTTCGACCTACCTGCACGGGCTGCAGCCGGGTGACTGTATCGCGGCATTCATCCAGCCTAATCCGCAATTCCGGCCGGCCTCCGGCAAGGCGGCGGTGATCCTGATCGGCGCCGGTACCGGTATCGGTCCGCTGGCCGGATTCATCCGGAACAATACCGGCAAGCACCCGATGTATCTGTACTGGGGTGGCCGCAACCCGGAATCCGATTTTTTGTACGAACCCGAGCTGCGCAACTACCTGTCGGATCGGCGGCTCACGCGCCTGCACACGGCTTTTTCGCGCGTGGAGAATGGTGTGCGCGTGCCGATTCGCCTGATGGAGGACGCCGACAACCTGCGCACGCTGATCGAACACGGCGGCCAGGTGCTGGTGTGCGGCAGCAGCGCCATGGCGGGCAGCGTCAGGCTGGCGCTGGACGCGATCCTCGCACCGCGCAACATGAACGTCCGGACGCTCAAGGCCAGTGGCAGGTACCGTGAAGACGTATTCTGAACCGACGATGCTGTCCGCGCCGCAGCGTTACAGCCTGAACGGCGCGACGATGGGGACGCGCTATACCGCCGTCTTCTATGACGCCGCGGGCTCGGACCTGGCGGCCATCGGTGCCGCCCTGTTTTCCGCCGTGGACAAGGTGGACCGGCAAATGTCGACCTGGAATCCGGCGTCCGATCTATGTCGCCTCAACGCCGCTGCCGAGAATGTCTGGGTCGCGGTCCCGGCGGAACTCGCCCATGTCCTCGATACCGGCGTGCAGATCGGACGGCAATCGCATGGCGCCTTCGATATCGGCGTCGGCGAACTGGTGGAGGACTGGGGCTTCGGCCCGTCACAAAAGACGCCACCCGCGCAGTCCGCAGCGCTGCCTGCCGCGACATACCGGCCGGCTTTTACAAGGCTGGAATTGGACCGTGCACGGCAACAGGTACGCAAGCTGGCGCCGATCGCCATCGATCTGTCCGGTATCGCAAAAGGCTACGGTGTCGATCAGCTCGCGCACTGCCTCGATGCATGGGGAATCGTCAATTACCTGGTCGGTATCGATGGCGAAATGCGTGCGCGCGGCAGCAAGCCCGGCGACGAGGCCTGGTCCGTCGCGATCGAAAAACCGACCTACGGCTTGCGCGAAGTCGCTGGCGTGATGGAACTCAGGGACACGGCAATTGCGACGTCAGGCGATTACCGGCGCTGGGTGGAGATTGCCGGCAGGCGCTACGCCCACACGATTGATCCCACCCTGCAGGAACCGGTGTCAAACCGGCTTGCGGCGGTGACGGTACTGGCATCTACCTGCATGCTGGCCGATGCCTGGGCGACGGCGCTGCTGGTATTGGGCGAGGACGCCGGACTGGCGCTGGCACGCGAGCGCGGCATGGATGCGTTGTTTGTCATGCGTGATGGTGACCGGCTTCAGGAAGTGTTGATTCTGGGCGGCGCGGTGTCGGGTGGTGGTTAAACGCAAACCAGCCACTGACCAAGCGCAAACCGGTTTGCGCTTGGTCAGTGGCTGGTTTTTTGGGCAGGCTGGCGGGCGATTATGCTGTCTTGCAGCATCGCCTGACGTCGAACCCGAATCCGAAGCTGACTGCGGTTCAGTGCATGCCTGTAATCATGTTCAGGCGTGGCTGCGCGTCCATCCGGTCGAGATCATGCATGCGACGTTCGAGGTCGACGATCGAGGTTGACTCGGCCAGGTAGGCATCTTGCTGTGCAGACTGGCGCTGTGCGTAGCTTCGTGACAAAGCTTCAAGGATGCAGTGCAGTTGTGTGGTGACGGCTTTGCCTGATTTGTTACTCAGATCGGTCAATGAGTGGACCGTATTGCGGGCAAAGTCGGTGAAATGATTGGTGGCGTGTAATGTTGACATGAGAAGCTCCTTGCGAGTGAAAGACTGCAAATTGCTGCAGTGCGTCATCACTATAGAAGCTGGCTGTCGCGAGTGCCAATTGTCATCCATGATAGCTGTTATGCGGTGCCTGAATGGTGACTGCGCGGCACGATACGCAGCATGTCCTTACCTCAATGACTGACACCCAAAAGGCGATGCACCAGTTCGCTGGACGTCGCCGCAGAGAATTTTTTCATCAGTTTGGCGCGATGCATTTCGACAGTGCGCGGGCTCATGCCGATCTGTCGCGCGATCAGTTTGCTGGTCTTGCCCTCGACCAGCAGGGCGGCGATTTCGCGTTCGCGCGGGGTCAGTTTGGCGGTGACCTTGCGCTTTTCACTGAGATCGTCGAAGGTCCAGATGCCCGCTGCATGGGCGTCATCATCCACCAGCCCACGCCCGCTGACGTGGCACCAGAATAGTTCGCCGCTGGCGCGCTTCATGATGCGTTCGTCGGAATAACAACCGTGCTCTGTCATGATCGGAATAATCCGTGCGCCGGTTCGCTCAAATTCATCCGGGGTCGGATACAGGATCAGGAAGGACTGGTCGGCCAGCTGTTCGGGGGAGTAACCGAACATCGCGGCTAGCGAGCGGTTCGCGGCGCGGATGACCCGGCGCTCGGAAATACACAAGCCCACGGGTGCGTGCTGGAATATCTGGGCGTAATCGATAGTCAAGGTGTCGTTCATCGTTTCCGTTCGTAATCCTGGATCGCTAAAGTATTTTTACGGTATTGTGGTCGACCAGAACGCGCAATATGCTCCACTACCCGGTAGCTTATGCGCAGTTTGTGAAAAGCAGTCCGTCAGTTTAATGAAAAGGCCAGGTATGAAAAAAGTGTATCCCAACGCTGCAAGTGCCCTCGAAGGAGTTGTCAGCAACGGCCAGACGATCGCTGTCGGCGGGTTTGGATTATGCGGCATCCCGGAAGCCCTGATTGCGGCATTACGTGATTCCGGGGTCACCAATTTGACCGCGATTTCGAATAATGCCGGTGTCGATGGCTTTGGTTTGGGTCAACTACTTGCCACACGTCAAATCAAAAAGATGATCGCATCATACGTCGGCGAGAACAAGGAATTCGAACGCCAATATCTCGCTGGCGAACTGGAGCTTGAATTTACCCCGCAGGGCACGCTGGCCGAAAAGCTGCGCGCCGGTGGTTCGGGCATTCCGGCATTTTTCACCAAGACTGGTGTCGGTACCATCGTTGCCGACGGCAAGGAAGTGCGCGAGTTCGACGGTGAACAGTACGTCATGGAGCGCTCGCTGGTAGCCGATGTCTCGCTGGTCAAGGCATGGAAAGCGGATCGCGCCGGTAATCTGGTGTATCGCAAGACGGCACGCAACTTCAATCCGAACGTCGCGATGGCCGGCAAGATCACCATCGTCGAAGTCGAAGAGCTGGTCGAGATCGGCGAGATCGATCCGGACCACGTGCATACGCCGAGCATCTTCGTGCATCGCATCGTGGTCAATGCCAACCCGGAAAAACGGATCGAACAACGCACGGTACGTGCACAGTAAGCGGAGAACGAACATGGCATGGACTCGTGAACAAATGGCAGCGCGCGCTGCGCAGGAATTGCAGGATGGCTTTTATGTGAATCTCGGTATTGGCTTGCCGACGATGGTGGCCAACTACGTCCCGGCGAATATCGAAGTGTCGCTGCAATCCGAAAACGGCTTGCTTGGTATCGGACCGTTTCCTACCGAAGACCAGGTCGACGCCGACGTCATCAACGCCGGCAAGCAGACCGTGACGTCGTTGCCGGGGTCATCGTATTTCAGTTCGGCGGACTCGTTCGCCATGATCCGTGGCGGCAAGATCAACCTGGCGATTCTGGGCGCGATGCAGGTCTCCGAAACCGGTGACCTCGCAAACTGGATGATCCCCGGGAAAATGGTCAAGGGGATGGGCGGCGCAATGGATCTGGTGGCGGGCGTGAAACGCGTTGTGCTTCTGATGGAACACGTTGCCAAAGCCAAGGACGGCAGCATCTCGCCGAAGATCCTGAAAAACTGCAACCTGCCGCTGACCGGTGTGGCGGTGGTGGACCGGATCATCACTGACCTTGGTGTCATCGATGTCATGCCAGAGGGTCTGAAGCTGGTTGAACTGGCACCGGGCGTGAGCGTCGCAGAAGTCGTGGAGAAGACCGAAGCAACGCTCGATGTGAGTGCAGTGCAGTGATCGGACGCAGTGACTCGATGCAATGAGTCGCACGTAAGCACCACCAGGCCCGGGAGACCGGGCTTTTTTACGCCTGCTGGTCCGCCAGTGTGAAATCTTTGAGTACGCCCGGTGGTATCGGCCGTTAAAATAGGGCTTCTTTCTACGGATGAGCCACCATGTCAGAAGCCCGCATCGCGCACGTGCAGTGTCTGTCGCCCACCGGCCTGCACCGGTTGTCGTACAAGGAGTGGGGCGATCCCCGCAATTCCCGCGTGCTGGTCTGCGTGCATGGACTGACCCGTGTATCCGATGACTTCGATGATCTGGCCACAGCGCTGAGCGATACCTGGCGCGTGGTCTGTCCGGACGTGGTTGGTCGTGGTCGCTCCGGGCGGCTGCTCGATCCGAATCATTATCAATTGCCTCAATATGTTGCCGACATGGTGACGCTGCTGGCGCGCCTCGATACCGACAGTGTTGACTGGTTCGGCACGTCGATGGGCGGCCTGATTGGCATCGGGCTGGCATCGCTGCCCGGCAATCCGATACGCAAGCTAGTTCTCAACGATATCGGTCCCACTCTGGACCCGGCTGCGCTGTTACGCATCGGCGACTATGTCGGGCAGGACATGCGCTTTGCTTCCTTCGAGGAAGGCGCCAATTACATCCAGTCGATCTCGCTGCCGTTTGGCCCCCACAGCGATGCACAGTGGCACAAGCTGGCCAGTGACGTGCTGCGCCAGAGGCCGGACGGGCAATGGGCACGGCACTATGATCTGGCGTTGGCGACCCCGTTCAAGACCACCACGCCGGAGTCCACCCGCCAGGCCGAAGCCTTGTTGTGGCATGCGTACGAGGCGATCCGCTGTCCGACCTTGCTGGTGCGGGGCGAGCACTCCGATCTGCTCTCGCGCGCTACTGCACAGCAGATGGCGCAGCGCGGACCGAAAGCCCGCGTGGTCGAGATCGCCGGCGTGGGTCATGCCCCCACGTTTGTGAGTCCGGACCAGATTGCAATTGCCCGGGAATTCCTGCTGGGTGATGTTGCCTGAATTTGACCCTGAGACTGTTACCGCATCGTTAGAAAGTGATGTCATCCCATGAGTATCCAGCGTTTGCACGTCGGCGCCACGCTCTCTGAAGTGGCCATTCATCACGGCACGATTTACCTCGCCGGCCAGGTCGCCGACGACACCACCCAGGATATCAGCGGCCAGACCCGCGAAGTGCTGGGCCATATCGATCGGCTGTTACACGAGGCCGGCAGCGACCGCAGTCGACTCCTGATGTGCCAGATTTATCTGCCCGACCTGGGCGATTTTGCCGCGATGAACCTGGTTTGGAATAACTGGGTTACTCCCGGCCACACGCCGCCGCGCGCCACCGTACAGGCGGCGCTGGCCAATCCCGGCTGGTTGATCGAAGTGGTCGTCACCGCAGCACAGAAATAAGGCAGTCGAGTTCGATGGTTTCTTCAACTGCAACACCGGCCGTCACGTACAGTCAATTATTGTCCGGCCTCAATGAGGTCGATATTCAGCGTGTATCCGACGTCGTCAGTTTTATCGAGCCGATTTACACCGGTCGCTCCGTCGTCACCGGACAGGACGCGTTCGAATTTTCGCTAGGCGCAGCGACCACGCTGGCCTCGCTGCAAACCGATGCCGATACCCGCATCGCCGGCCTGCTATTCGAATTGCCGTTTCTGGAGCCGGCGCTCGCCGAAAAAATCGAGTCATTGTTCGGTAAGGAAATTGCCGACTTCGTTGGCGATGTGCGGCAGATGATGCGACTGCATGAACTGACGTTTGGCCAGCAGGAAGTGGCGCGCGGAAAAAACGCGGCGCAGCAGGCCGCAGCCCAGCTGGAAACCTTGCGCAAGATGTTGCTGGCGATGGCGTCCGACATGCGCGTGGTGCTGGTGCGGCTAGCCTCGCGCGTCAACACCTTGCGTTATTTTGCTGAACAGCACATCGAAAACGACCGCACATTCCGCTATGCCCGCGAGACGCTTGACCTCTACACGCCATTGGCAAACCGGCTGGGCGTGTGGCAACTGAAGTGGGAAATGGAAGACCTGTCGTTTCGCTTCCTGGAGCCAGTAGCCTACAAGCGCATTGCCCGCATGCTGGAAGAAAAGCGTGTCGAGCGTGAAGGCTTCGTTGCTTCGGCGATCGTGCGCTTGCAATCGGAGCTGGCAGCGGCCGGGATCAAGGCGGAAGTGTTTGGCCGACCGAAGCATATTTACAGCATCTGGAACAAGATGCGCGGCAAGGCGATCGACTTCTCGGCGCTGCATGACGTGCGCGCATTCCGGGTCATCGTCGCCGATGTGAAAACCTGCTACGCGGTGCTGGGTATCGTGCACGATAAATGGACCCCGATTCCGCAGGAGTTCGACGATTACATCGCGCGTCCCAAACCGAATGGCTATCAGTCGCTGCACACCATCGTGATGGCCGATGATGACCGCCCGCTTGAAATCCAGATACGCACCCAGGAAATGCACTATTTCGCCGAGTACGGCGTGGCCGCCCATTGGCGTTACAAGGAGAGTGGCGGCTCGAATTTTTCGGCGCAAAAGTACGACGAGAAAATTGCCTGGCTGCGTCAGCTGCTGGCATGGAAAAGCGATGTCGCCGATGCGGTCGTCGAGCACGACGATGCGATGCGGCGCGACTGGGTCGACAAGCTCAAGTCCGCCACGCTGGATGACCGGATTTATGTCCTCACGCCGCAAGCCCGCGTGATCGAATTGCCCAGCGGCGCAACGCCAATCGACTTTGCCTATCATCTGCACAGCGATGTCGGCCACCGTTGCCGCGGCGCCCGGGTCGATGGCGCAATGGTGCCGTTGAACACGGTACTGAAAAACGGCCAGACCGTCGAAATCATCACCGCCCGTGGCGCCAGCGTCGCGCTCGGTGCGGCGGGTCCGTCGCGTGACTGGCTTAGTCCGGGCTACGCAGCCAGTGCCCGTACACGTGCCAAGGTACGGGCCTGGTTCAATGCGATCGACCAGGAAGAAACACTGTCGACCGGCCGTGGCCTGATTGAAAAAACCCTGCAGCGGGAGGGCAAGACCGCTGTCAATCTCGAAGAACTGTCGCACAAGCTGGGCTTCCTGAAACCCGATGATCTCTACCTGTCGGTGGGCAAGGACCAATTCAGCTTGCGTCATGTCGAGCACGCCTTGCATGCCGACGATCCCGCCAGGCTCGTGCAAAAAAATCCGCACAAGAGCGCGCAGTCCGAGCTCGGCGTGGTCCCCAAACGCGAAAGCGCATCGAGTGTCGTCAAGGGTGCCAAGACCGGCGTGCTGGTGGTCGGCACCGATGGCCTGATGACGCAGCTGGCAAAATGCTGCAAGCCGGCGCCACCGGACCTGATCGTCGGATTCATCACGCGCGGCAAAGGCATCTCGATCCATCGTGCCAACTGCAAGAATTTTGCCGAAATGGAAATGCAGACACCCGAGCGTGTGATCCAGACCAGTTGGGGAAGTCCAGCCAGCGAGACCGTGTACCCGGTCGATATTTTTGTGCTGGCGAGTGACCGGCAAGGCTTGTTACGCGACATCTCCGAAGTCTTCCTGCGCGAAAAAATCAATGTCGTCGGCGTCAGTACGCAGAGCGCAAAAGGACAGGCGCGCATGGCGTTCACTGCGGAGATTGCATCGACTGCACAGTTGCTGAAGGCGTTGTCGGTGATTCGGGATGTGGAAGGGGTGATGGAAGTGCGGCGTAACTGAACGCACAGCGAGAGGCACTGCTGCGCTCGCGTCGTGCTGGCGGTGGCGGGCTCTGGCGCGCAGAGGTCCAGGTATTTCATATCGGCAGTGCGATTATTTGGGCCAAAGCCGGGCGCATCCTGTGAAACCCGAAAAACAAGCTGGCAAAACAGAAAATACTTGGCTATAATCTGGCCTCTTCAGGCGCGTAGCTCAGCTGGTTAGAGCACTACCTTGACATGGTAGGGGTCGTTGGTTCGAGTCCAATCGTGCCTACCAAATTCGTTATTCTTGATTGCTGGCGACAAGCCGGTGATCAATCCGAAAAACGTATTTGGGATATCTGAAGTGAGTAGTTTTAGTCAGCAAAAGAAGTAACGGCACAATGGAAGCGCAAAACGGCTTCCATTTTTGCTTTCTGGCGTTCCAGTTCGATGCCATCCAACATGATCCTTGCTGCGATCATTCAAAAAATTTTCTGGCTACATTTCTTCGGTCTCGTGCATCCGTGCATCCGTGCATCCGTGCATCCGTTATCTCTACCGTGACGATGTGTTCGGGTTAAGCGCCGTAGCGGTTCTCGATGCACAAGGCGTAAAAAAAGGAAAGCCTTTCAGGGCTCTCCTTTTTTTACGCCTTGTGCATACTCTGTCGGAGATAGCCGGACCTTATACCTTGGGTTTGAACTGCTCCGGACTGATGCGATGTTTTTCGCGACGGTCGCCCATGAGGTTGCGTAATTCGCGGATGCTCAGGTCACTGATTTCATGCATGCGGATCAACATCGACGCGCCTACTGGCAAGCGCCTGTGGCGGATCTTACTGATGACGGGTGGTGCGACGCCTAATTCGCGCGACAGCCCGGCATCATTTTTGGTCCGCATTTTTTCTATAAGAAAATCCAGCAGACGATTGGGATCGTAGTCGACATTTTCCAGTGTACTGATATCGGTCATTGATTTCTCCTCAGTTACAGTCTTTTCGTTATGGGGCAGGTTGCGACCATGTATCTGTACAACTTCAAAACTGTCGTTACATCGCTTCAGGCAGCCGTGCTATGCATCGATCGTCAAAAGCTCGCCACCGTGTGATGACTCGGTTCGCAGATTGACGCTTTATAAACGTTCCGGCTGTTCGTTACCGCACTTACAGTGTCAAACTTCGAGTAGTGAACGTCACTCAGGTTCCCATAAATTGTTTGCGCGGACTGGATAATGGGCGGTTCTGTCCTGGCCAATTGTGGCAAATCAGAAAGGTCGACGCGACGTATTACCGTGTGCATTGAACGCCTGTGGTCAAGGGCTAAAAAAAGAGCCCGCGGTGAAGCGGGCTCAAACCCATTTGGAGAGGTATTGCAGATGAAGCGATTCCAATATACCGCTAGCCTGAATTTTTTGTAACCAATAGTTTTTAAAGTTGAGCGCTCGTCACTTTTACACCACGCGGATTGGGATGAGTGTCTTGTCAGTGCCGGACGAAAGCGCGAAGCGCAACCACGTTCGGGCATGGCGGGAGTTTTTCCAGCTTGAAGGGCGTTTGCATTCACCGTGCGAATCGAGCGCTGCGTTGGGTCTTGAAGTTGCCCTTGAGAGTAACGAATTGCTCGCCCGGAAAGCGAGCGTCGGAGTCAGGTATCCGACGGACCGACGGCACTGTCTTCCGGTCTTAGTGCTGCATCCGCAAGCAACGGCTGGTCGACACTGATGGGGTCTTCCGCTGTCTGATTCGCCACCGTGCGGGTTTGGGCGCGTGCCAGTTTCAGGATTGCATTCCGGATGATCGCGGTCACCGTCGTTGATTTGAACGGCTTGACAATGAAGCCGTGAACGCCGCGTTGTAGCGCACCCTGAACAATCTCGGGATCCATGTTGGCAGACACGATGAAGATCAGTACTTTCGGTAACGATGCGCGCAACAGGTCAAGTATTTCCATGCTGCGAACGGGATCCGTTCCAATGTCGATGCACAGCAGTTGCGGCCGCAGTTTGATGGCGCGGGCAAGGCCTGCATCGCTGGTATTGGAATCGCCGACTACCTCATGGCCTCCGGCGACCAGCATGGTCGTTAATAGATTACGCGTCACCGCATTGTCATCAATGATTACTACTCTGAGCATCGCTCGGCGTCCTTTTTGTTGTGGTTGGCAGGCGTCCAGTGCCGTGTGTTGCCGAGTCTCACATAAACGGCAATTACTGGCAACGTCTCCATTCAGTGCGCAATCCCTGCATGAAAAAAGCAGAATCGTTCAGGGTGCTTGCATGATGGGGTGACAAAAACCAGCACGCTATTTCAACCCCGAAAAGCGAGTGCAGGCAGGCATACTCTCATTAGCGTTCGATCGTGGCCCATACCCTTCTGATTCACCTGCCAAAGGCGCGGCACAATGTTGTACAGTTCTGCTCGTCCGATCAGTCCGGCGAACCCAATTCGATCACCCCATAGAGGACACCTCCCATGCTTGAATCCCTGAAGAGAAGACATGCATTGCGCCTGCTCACGCTTGCCGCCGCCGTCTCATTGTTTGGCTGCAGCAAAAAAGAAGAAGCCCAGGTGGCGCCCGCCGCAAGTTCTGTCGCTGCTGCGCCAGCCGCTGCGGGTCCGCTGAAAATTGGCTTCGTGTATATCGGACCCGTCGGCGACGCTGGCTGGACCTACGCCCATGATCTTGGTCGCAAAGCCATCGAAGCGCAGTTCGGCGACAAGGTCAAAACTACGTTCGTCGAAAATGTGGCCGAAGGTGCCGATTCCGAGCGCGTCTTTCGTGACCTGGCCGCGCAAGGCAACACGCTTATTTTCGGCACGACGTTTGGCTACATGGAGCCGATGCTGAAAGTGGCAAAGGATTTTCCTGCCGTAAAATTCCAGCACGCGACCGGCTATAAAATGGCCGACAACATGGGCGTGTACGACGCGCATACCTATGAAGGTGCCTACCTCGCCGGTGTCGTCGCCGGCAAGATGACCAAGTCCGACAAGCTCGGTGTCGTTGCCTCGATTCCCATCCCCGAAGTGATCCGTAACATCAACGCCTTCACGCTCGGCGCACAAAGCAGCAATCCGAAAGTCACCACCCGCGTGGTCTGGATCAACAAATGGTTCGATCCGGGCAAGGAACGCGAAGGCGCGCTGGCACTGATCGGGCAGGGCGTCGATGTGCTGATCCAGAACACCGATTCGCCAGCGACACTGCAGGCCGCCGAAGAAAAAGGCGTGTATGCCTTCGGTTGGGATTCGGACATGTCGAAAGTTGGTCCGAAAGCGCACCTGGCCTCGGCCGCGATCAACTGGGCACCGTATTACACCAAGGTGGTGACCGACATGCTGGCCGGCAGCCTGAAGAGCGAAGACAGCTGGTGGGGTGTCAAAGAAGGCGCCATCGTGATGGCCAGCGTCAACCCTGCGTTACCGCCAGAGGTCAAGGCATTGCTGGATGAAAAAACTGCCGCAATCAAGGAGGGCAAGTTGATGCCATTCCAGGGGCCGATCATCGATCAGGCTGGCAAGGAAGTCGTGCCCGCCGGGAAATCGATGGAGATCAAGGAGATGAAGGGATTGAATTTTTATGTAAAGGGTGTCGAGGGATCGATTCCGAAGTGATGCGCTGATTGCCAGGCAATCAGATGACCCAATCAAACCGCCGGCCGAACAGCCCGGCGGTTTTTCTTTGGCGATTCCTTTATGATGGTCGGCTACTGTAAAGGACACACGCATGAATGACGCACTGCGCCACATCGTGCAGCGGATGCCCAAGGCAGAGCTGCATATCCATATCGAAGGCTCGCTGGAGCCGGAATTGATCTTCGCACTGGCCAAACGCAATAATGTCGCACTCGCTTTCGACTCCGTCGAGACGCTGCGCGCAGCCTACGCGTTCACCGATCTGCAATCGTTTCTCGACATTTATTACGCTGGTGCCAGCGTGCTGCTGACCGAGCAGGATTTTTACGACATGACCCGGGCCTATCTGCTGCGCGCGCAGCAGGACAATGTCCGCCACACCGAACTGTTTTTTGATCCGCAAACCCACACGGCGCGTGGTGTCGCGATGGATGTGGTGATTAACGGGATCTGGCGCGCGGTGCAGGACGCGCATACAGAGTGGGGCATGACCGGTGCATTGATCCTGTGCTTCCTGCGCCATCTGTCGGAAGACGACGCCTTCGACACGCTCGAACAGGCCATGCCTTACCGCGACAAATTCATCGGCGTCGGGCTCGACTCCTCCGAGCTGGGCCATCCTCCCGAAAAATTCGCCCGCGTCTTCGCCAAGTGCCGCCAGCTTGGCCTGCATCTGGTCGCGCACGCCGGCGAAGAAGGTCCGCCGGCCTACATCGCCTCCGCACTTGATGTGCTGCATGTCGAACGCATCGACCATGGCGTGCGCTGCCTCGAAGACGCCGCACTGACCGCACGTCTGGCGCGCGACAAAATTCCGCTCACGGTCTGTCCATTGTCGAACCTGAAGTTGCGCGTGGTCGCGCAATTGAGCGAACACAACCTGCTGCAGTTGCTCGATGCCGGTCTGGTCGTTACCGTCAATTCGGACGATCCGGCCTATTTTGGTGGCTACATGAACGACAATTTCATCGCCACTTTCGAGGCCCTGCCGCTGACCCGACAACATGCGCAGCAACTCGCCCGTAACAGCTTCGATGCGGCCTTTCTGGACGTGCCGACACGGCAACGCTACCTGAACGAAGTCGCGTCCTTTTTTGCCGGGCAGGTCGCCTGATGCTGATGCAGTCGCTGCGCATGACCCTGCGCGACTGGCGCGCCGGTGAACTGCGCTTTTTGCTGATCGCCCTGACGGTGGCGGTGGCGGCGCTTGCTTCGGTCGGCTTTTTTGTGGACCGCATGCGCACCGGCCTGAACCGCGATGCGCACCAGTTGCTGGGCGCCGACCTGGTGATCACTGCCGATGCACCGATTAGTGAACTGTGGCGCAAGGAAGCTCTGCGACGCGGGTTGTCGCTGGCCGAGACAGTAGTTTTTCCGAGCATGACGCTGGCGGGCGAGGGCGATCAAACCCAGTCCAAACTGTCGTCGGTCAAAGCCGTCACCACCGGTTACCCGCTGCGCGGCAACCTGAAAATTGCCGGCAATCTCACCGATGCCGGCGCCATCACCCGCGACATTCCTGCGCCAGGCACAATCTGGGTGGACCCGACCCTGCTGACTGCGCTGAACCTGCCGGTCGGCGGCAGCCTGCAACTCGGCGACAAGCGCTTCACGGTAACCCGAGTGATTACCTCCGAACCCGATCGCGGTGCCGCCTTCATGAATTTCGCGCCGCGCGTGATGCTGTCGGCCACCGACCTGGCCAGCACCAACCTGATCCAGTACGGCTCGCGCGTGACCTACCGTTTGCTGGTGGCCGGATCGCCGGACAGCGCAGCCGGCTTTCAGCAATGGGTACAAACCAGCATCGACACGAACGCCATCAAGGGCATCCGTCTCGAATCGCTGGAAAACGGCCGTCCTGAAATGCGCGCCACGCTGGACCGCGCCGAACAATTCCTGTCGCTGGTGGGACTGCTGTCAGCGATGCTGGCGGCGGTGGCCATCGCGATGGCGGCGCGCCGTTTCATGCTGCGCCACGTCGATGCCTGCGCGATGCTGCGCTTTCTGGGCCTGACCCAGAACCAGGTCACACTGCTGTATCTGGTCGAGTTTCTGCTGGTCGGACTGGTCGGTAGCGCGATCGGTGCGCTGGTCGGTTTCGGCGCGCACTTCGTGCTGCTGGAATGGCTGGGCACGCTGGTCTCGAACGATCTGCCGGCCGCCAGTTTCCTGCCGGCGGTGCAGGGGATAGCCACCGGCTTGCTGCTGCTGATCGGCTTTGCCGTGCCGCCCATCCTGCAACTGCGCAATGTGCCGCACAACCGCGTGATCCGGCGCGAGCAGGGCGCGCCACAACCGGTCGCGCTGGTGACCTACGGACTCGGACTGGCGACCTTCATCGGGCTGCTGCTGTGGCAGGCCGGGAATGTCAAACTCGGGTTGCTGACCGCCGGCGGATTTCTGGGGGGGCTGGCGCTGTTTGCGCTGCTGGGCTGGCTCAGCCTGAAATCGCTGCGCTCGTTGCGCGGCCTGATCAATCATCCGAGCTGGCGCTTTGCCGTCACGGCCCTGCAGCGTCGCCCCGGTGCGACGGTGGTGCAAATCGTCGCACTGTCGCTGGGCCTGATGGCCTTGCTATTGCTGACAGTGGTGCGCGGGGACCTGGTCAACGCATGGCGGCAGGCCACGCCAGCCGATGCGCCAAACCAGTTCGTCATCAATATCCAGCCGGACCAGAAGCAGGCCGTCGCCGCCCAGCTGGCGCAAAACGGCGTAATCAATGCGCAGCTGTATCCGATGATACGGGGACGCCTGATCCAGATTAATGACAATGTTCTGGCCAGCGATTCGTATGTCGATGACCGCGCCAAGCGGCTGGTCGATCGCGAATTCAACCTCTCGACGATGAGCGCACTGCCGCCACAAAACCAGGTCAGTGCCGGACGCTGGCTGGATGACAGCAAGCCCGAAGCCTCGGTCGAAGAAGGTCTGGCCAAGACACTGAACCTGAAACTGGGCGACACGCTCAAGTTCGACATTGCCGGTCAGATTGTCACGGCCCCGATCACCAGTCTGCGCAAGCTCGACTGGGGTTCGATGCGGGTAAATTTCTTTGTGATTCTGAACCCGACGCTGATGGCCGAGACGCCGCAAAGCTGGATCACCGCATTCCATTTGCCGCCGGAAAATGGCGCGCTGGTGAACCAGTTGACGCGCGAGTATCCCAACCTGACGGTGGTGGATGTGGGCAGTGTCGTCAAACAAATCCAGGCGGTGGTGGATCAGGTCGTGACCGCTGTCGAATTCCTGTTCCTGTTCACGCTGGCCTCCGGCGTGCTGGTGCTCTATGCAGCGCTTGCGGGCTCGCATGACGAACGCACGCGTGAGGCCGGCCTGCTGCGCGCGCTCGGCGCCACGCGCAAGCAATTGTCGCAAGCGCAGTGGATCGAGTTCGTGCTGGTGGGCGGCCTGTCCGGGTTGCTGGCAGCGAGCGGCGCGGCGGCAGTCGGCTGGTCGCTGGCCACCATCGTGTTCGATTTCACGTGGCAGTTCAGTCCGCTGGTCTGGCTCTCTGGTCTGGTTGCGGGCGCCGCGTGCGCGGTATTCGGTGGCTGGGTCGGATTGCGCAATGTGCTCAATCAACCGCCGCTGCAAACCCTGCGCGAGGCCTGACATGGACGCGTTTTTATACTTTCAAACTCAAGCTCATGACCACTGAATCTGCTCCGGAACCCGCACAATCTGCGCTGCTGTTCGATCTGATCGGTGGCGCCGAACGGGTGCGCGAACTGGTCGATCGCTTCTACGATCTGATGGACCTGGAACCCGAATTCGCCGAACTGCGGGCGCTGCATCCGGGCACGCTGGATGGCTCGCGCGACAAGCTGTACTGGTTCCTGACCGGCTGGAGCGGTGGCCCGGATTTATATGTGCAACGCTATGGCCATCCACGCTTGCGGGCGCGTCATTTGCCATATCCGATCGGTGTCAGCGTGCGCGATCAGTGGATGCAATGCATGGCCTTTGCGCTGCAGGATATCGGCATCGAGGAGACCTTGCGTGACCGCCTCATCGCGTCGTTTTATCAAACCGCAGACTGGATGCGCAACCGTGAAGGTTGAGTCTCTGCCGGTCGCTCCGGCTTCAACCTTCTCTCCAATATGACGACGATCGAACTGGTTCTCCTGTTGCTGGTGCTGGTAATGCTGGCGTTGCAAATCCTGCTGTTGCTGCGCGCTCGCGGCGGCGATATGGCTGCGCCGATGCGGCAAATGCAGACCGAACTGCAGCGCCATCAGGAGCTGGGCAGCGAACGCATGGAGCGTCAGTTGCAAGCGTCAGCGCAAGGTTCGCGCCAGGAAGTGGCCGGCAATTTTGTCCATTTCCAGCAAACGCTATCGTCCCAGCTAACAGGCGTGGCAACGATGCAGAATAACCAGATCGATGCGTTTTCGCAGCAACTGGCCAAGCTCAACGACGCCAATGCACAGCAGCTCGAATCGATGCGCCAGGCCATCACGCTGCAAGCCCAGGCCGGCCGTGAAGAACAATCGCTGGCGCTGAAGCGCTTTGGCGATACGCTCAATCTCAGCCTCACCGCGCTGACCGAATCGAACGCCCAGCGCATGACCGAAGTGCGCGCGACGCTGGAAGAAAAAATCAAAGACCTGCAAACCGACAACGGTGCGCGGCTCGAAGAAATGCGCAAGACCGTCGATGAAAAACTGCATGCGACGCTGGAGCAGCGTCTTGGCGAATCCTTCAAGCTGGTCTCTGACCGGCTGGAAAAAGTGCATCAGGGATTGGGCGAAATGCAGCAACTGGCGATTGGCGTCGGTGACCTGAAGCGCGTCCTGACCAACGTCAAAACCCGTGGCACCTGGGGCGAAGTCCAGCTCGAAATGCTGCTCGAACAAGTCCTCACGTCCGAGCAATATGCCAAGAATGTCGAGACCATCCCCGGCACCGGCGCGCGGGTCGAATTCGCCATCAAATTGCCCGGCCAGGATCATGGCACTACGCCGGTCTGGATGCCGATCGACGCCAAGTTTCCAAAAGAGCAGTACGAGCGCCTGTCCGATGCGGCTGACCGCGCCGACGCCGACGGTGTCGCCACCGCCGGTCGCGAACTGGAACGCGTAATTCGCGGCGAAGCCAAAACCATCGCCGAAAAATACCTGTCGCCACCGCTGACGACCGACTTTGCGATCCTGTTTTTGCCGACCGAAGGCTTGTACGCCGAAGTCATGCGGCGGCCCGGACTGGCCGATGACCTGCAGCGTTTGCACCGTGTCAGCATCGCCGGACCGTCGACCTTGTCGGCCTTGCTCAACAGCCTGCAAATGGGTTTTCGTACACTGGCACTGGAGAAGCGCTCGTCCGAAGTATGGCAAGTGCTGGGCGCGGTCAAGACGGAGTTCGGCAAGTTTGGCGACGTGCTGTCGGCCACCCGCGTGGCGCTGGAACGTGCTGCCAAAAATATCGAAAACGCCGAAGTGCGCAGTCGCCAGATGGCGCGCAAGCTGAAATCGGTCGAAGCTTTGCCCGCGGTCGAGGCGCAACAGGTACTGGGTGTCGATGCGCTCGATGACATCCGTGACGAACCGGTCTGAGCACACCTGCGCAGACCGGCGGCCGGGACGACCCGGCTGCCATTTTCATCAGGGGACGGCCCCGTTCACGAGAGGTGTCAGATGAACTGGATCATTCTGGTCGTTGCCGGACTATTTGAAATTTGCTGGGCCATCGGGCTCAAGTTCACCGACGGTTTCACGCGGCTGTGGCCGACCGTCTTCACGGTGCTGGCGATGCTGCTCAGTGTGGGACTGCTGGGTATCGCGATGAAAACGCTGCCGGTAGGCACCGCCTACGCGGTCTGGGTTGGTGTTGGTGCCGTCGGTACGGCGTTGGTCGGCATGGTTTTTCTTGGGGAAGTCGTCAGTGCTGCGCGGCTGGCGAGCCTTGCATTGATTGCGGCGGGGATTGTCGGGCTGAAGTTGTCGGCCTGAATTCGGGTATTACGCCAGACGGTCACCGCGCTGCCATCATGCGGCGATCGAACGTGAAATCGCGGATGACTTTGAGAGTCACATCGGCATAAGCCGGATGGGCGGCGTTGATCACCGCGATGCGGGACTCGGGAATGATGGCCGATGGTGCCAGCATCACGAAGGCATCGGGGGAGGCGAGCCATAGTCTGCCGACCTGCTGGGCACTCGCCGGGGTCGGCAGATCGGCCCAGTCGGATGGCAGCGCAGCCAGATCCGGCGTAAACATCGTGGCTTCGTCAGGCACATCGATCGCGACCAGCACCATCGCTGGCGCCGTGACGCCGGACAAATGGACAAATTTTTCAAGTGCACAGAGCTCGATCGTGGTGCCCGCATACATCACCGGAACACCGACCGGGTTCCAGCGACCACCGTACAGTCGGGCGCCGTCGCAGCTTTTATCGAGCCCCCACGCCGTGGTGGCAATACGCCAAAATCTCAAGCCGCACCACCCGTTGCGATCGCGTTGAGCACTTGCCGCACCGAGACGGCACCGGGTTCGGTATCCATCAGGTCCAGCGGTGCTGTCTCGCCTAACGCGCGGTTGGGTTGCCGCATCCAGTCAATCGCAGCGAGTTTGCTGCCGAACACCTCGATGGCCATGCGCGTCACCATGCCCATGCGATACAGCCGTTCGGTGGCCCCGGAGTCGATCCGGGCATTGTTCTTGTCGAGCCTGCTCGCAGTGGAGGCCGGAACGTGTGCAATGCCTTGAATCCGTGCATCTGACACACCGAAAAACTGACTGGCCGCCTTCATCATGCGAGCCGAATAGCCGACCCGAATCGTATGGATCGCCGCAAAACCGGCCAGTGGCGCATCGGTGACGAGATGGGTGAACAGGGTATCGTCCAGCCGTCGTGCTGATGGCTTGGCGCGGATTCGGACTGAACGGGGTAGTGTAGCTAGCTCGCTGCTTGTCGGGTTGCCGGACGGTGCATGAGGAATGACCGCAGGCGTCTTTTTTATTGCGGCTTTGGACGGGGCTTTGTCTGTCGGCATGTGAATTGCTCCATTTGAAGATTGAGAATACATCAAATGGGGAGTGTTTTCTATTGCCGGGTGTGGGTGAAGTTTGTCGAGCGCCGCAAACCACATCGGCAACAACCAGGGTCAGCGGTTTTTTTTCGTAGTGCTTCGTCGCGAAAATTACTCTGATCCTGGTTGCGGGTTTCGGAGTGCGCTGATTGCGACCTTGACCGTGACCGTGACCGTGACCGTGACCGTAGCCACCGGTGTGCCACGACCGCGCTTCGCAATCCGTTTGCGGGGTCAGAGTAATTTTCGCGATACCCCCGCGAAAAAAAACTCCGACCCCGGAAACTGGCGTGTGCAGCTTGCTGCCTCCACAAAACCCGCTCTTGCCAACCATCGCAAACCACATCGGCAGCAACCAGGGTCAGAGTTTTTTTTCGCAACGCTTCACCGCAAAAATTACTCTGACCCTGCTTGCGGATTCCAACGCGCCCAGATCGCAACCGCAGCCGAGGACGCGCAACGACGGCTCGTCCTGAGCCTTGTATGGAGTCAGCATTTAGTTAAATGCAACGAAGCGAAATCACACCTCAATCAACCCATGCCGCACCGCAATCAACGCCAGCTCCGCCTGATTCCCGGCTCCCAGTTTCTGTTTGACGTTATACAAATGCGTCCCCGCAGTGCGCGGCGAGATATTCAGGTCCACGGCGATCTGGTTCACCGAGAAGCCCTTGGCCAGCTGGATAAAAACACCAAACTCCCGTTCCGACAAAATCTCCAGCGGATTCTTCGCGCCGTCGAATTCCTGCAATGCCATGCGCTGCGAGACATGCGCGTCCAGATACATGCGCCCGGCCGCGACTTGCCGGATCGCGTGGATCAGCTCATCCGGTGCGCTGCGTTTGGACAGGTAGCCCAGCGCGCCGGCCTTGAGCATGAAGCGCACGTAGCTGGGGTTTTCATGCGACGACAAGCCCAGTACCTTGACGTGCTTGTCACGCGCCAGGATACGGCGGGTCGCATCGACGCCGGTGGTGCCGTCGCCGAACGAGATATCCATGACGACCACATCGGGCTGGCAGGCGGGTAGTTGCAGGTAGGCCGCGTCCGCCGAGTCGGCTTCGGCCACCACGCGGATATCCGGCGTGGCGTCGAGCAGCATCCGGAAACCGAAGCGCACCACCATG
The DNA here is from genome assembly GCF_039536745.1 of Actimicrobium antarcticum. NCBI lineage: Bacteria > Pseudomonadati > Pseudomonadota > Betaproteobacteria > Burkholderiales > Oxalobacteraceae > Actimicrobium > Actimicrobium antarcticum. The sequence continues at coordinate 201,312 of NZ_BAAAZE010000007.1, read as the reverse complement.
TGGTCGTCGACCAGCATCACCGTGATGGGTTTACCGTTCGGTTTTTCTTGTGATGTGTTCATGCAGCTGCCTCATTCATCGGAATCGATACATCGACCTCCAGCCCGCCATCCGGACCGGGCTGGAGCTGCAGGATGCCACCCAGCGATTCGGCCCGTTCCTGCATGCCGCGTACGCCGTAATGTCCGGCGCGCACCAGCGTGCCAGTGACGCCCTTGCCGTTATCGCAGACCGACAGGCGCAGGTTGCCGTCCTGCTGGCGCAGCCAGACCAGCACGTGGCTTGCGCCGGCATGGCGGATCACGTTGGTCAGCGCTTCCTGCGCGATCCGGTACAGCGGAATTTCCAGCGCATCGGGCAGCACGTTCAGCTCGGGGTCGACCTTGAAGGTGATGTCCAGCGCCGGATTGTTCAGCTGCAGTTCCGTCACCAGATCGCGCAGGGCATCGGCCAGTCCCATGCCGTCGAGCTGGATCGGACGCAGGCGCGGGATCATCCGATGCAGCGCATCCGCGGTCGATCCGGCGGTGTCGAATAGCATCTGTACGCTGCGCTGGCTGGCGCTGTCCTGCAGCGCGGCTTGCTGCAGCAATGACTTGGCGATACTGCGCATGGCGGTCAGCGACTGCCCCAGTTCATCATGCAGTTCGCGCGCCAGTGCCGTGCGTTCTTCTTCGATGCGCTGGTGCAGCAGGGTCGTGAAGTCGCGTTGCGCCGCCAGCCTCGCCTGCGTATCGGCGCTGGCCTGGCGCACCTGGATATTTTCTTCGACGGCTTGCGCCATCCGGTTGAAGGTGCGGCCCATCTCACCGGCTTCCTTGCCATCCAGTGGTGGCAGTCGCACCTGATGCTGGCCACGTTCGATGGCGCGCAAGCCATTCTGGACCAGGTCGAGCGGCGCCAGCCAGTGGCCCACCACCAGGAACGCAAGCAGGTCGGCCACCAGCAGCAAAAAAGCTTCCACCAGCACCACGCGCTTCAGGTCATCCCACGCATCCAGCACCGAACGGGTCGGATTGGGCGTGATGATCAACTGGCCGCCGTTGAGCAGAATGGTGGTCGGTTTGAGGGTGGGCGTGACCAGCGCTTCATACCAGTCCGGTGCATCTCGCCCAAGTTTGTAGGTCGATGGTGGCGAGGCATAGATCAGTCGCCCGGTCTGGTCCTGCAAGCGCAATTCGTTGGCGCGCACGCGTCCGGTTTCCTGCAAAAATCCGGCCAGATGATCGAGTCCTCCCATCGAATAAAACCAGGTAATGCGTCCCAGCAGCTGGGTCGCGATCCGGTTCGATGCTTCGATTTCTTCATGCACGCTGGTGCGCGCCGACTGAATCTGTACCGTCACCAGCAGGCCCAGTACGAGCATGCTGACGAGCCCGAAAATCAGGTTGATCTTCTGGCGCAGGCCGAGTGCGCGGGCGGGCGGTGCGTGAGGTGTCGGTGCGGTCATGGCGCATTCTACCGGCGTCGCAGGGTAGAGCGACCGATCGCCGGTTTTCGGTCGCGCTGCGTGCTGGTCGACTTACCCGTTTTGCAGGTAACGATCAGTCAGAGGATGCGTTTTCCTGTTTGGTTTCTGGTCGATACAGTGCAGGGTATCGGCATCAGCGGGATGCCGGAGGCGGAGAATCTGATGGCATCAATGACTACCCTGGCACGTCCCGTTTTACAGCGCAGCTGGCCACGGCAAGTCGTCGCGCGCGTCACGGTGCTGGCGCCCGGCTTGCTGCTCAGCGCCGGGATCGCGGTGGCCGCACTGTTGCTCGGACGCGTTGCTTTTTTTGCGGGACACGGTCTGGGTACGCTAACGCTGGCGATCGGTCTTGGCATCGTATTGGGCAATACCGGCACGGTGCGGCGTGCCGCAAGTTACGAAGCAGGCGTGCATTTCTCAAAACAGAAGTTGCTCCGTCTCGGCATCATCCTGTACGGGTTTCGCCTGACCATGCAGCAGATCGGCGAGGTTGGTGTGGCCGGTGTCATGATCGACGCGCTGGTGCTGGGTTCGACCTTCGGACTGGCGCTCCTGCTGGGTCTGAAGGTGTTCCGGCTGGATCGCGAGACGGTCATTCTGATCGGCGCGGGCAGTTCGATCTGCGGCGCGGCTGCGATCCTGGCGACGGCACCAGTACTGCGCGCCCGTGCCGAATCGGTCACGGTGGCGGTATCAACGGTGGTGGTCTTCGGCACGCTGGCAATCTTTGTGTATCCGCTGCTGTTCCGGTTGAATGCGCACTGGCAGGTGCTCGGCCTGGCGCCTGCGACGTTCGGTGTGTATGTCGGATCGACGCTCCATGAAGTCGCGCAAGTGGTGGCAGCGGCACGTTCGGTCAGCGAGGAGGCGGCCAACACGGCAGTCATTGCAAAGATGGTGCGGGTGATGATGCTGGCGCCATTCCTGATTGGTTTGTCAGTGACGCTGAGTCGACGTGGTGGTGCCTCTGATACCCGGGTTGCCAGCGCTGGCCGGCTGGAGTTGCCCTGGTTCGCTGTCATTTTTATCGCGATGGTCGGACTCAATTCACTGTCCTTGTTACCGGCCGTGGTGGTCGAGGGCCTGATCGCACTCGATACCGTGTTATTGGCCATGGCCATGGCAGCGCTCGGGTTAGGTACGCAAGTCGCGGCAATCCGCCGCGCCGGTGCGAGGCCGTTGCTGCTGGCCGGATTGCTGTTCGGCTGGCTCATTGCCGGTGGGGCGCTGATCAACCGCCTGGTCATGCAGTGGATAGGGTGAGGCACTCGCGAGACAGCCCATGCAAGGCGGGCTTTTGACCGCAAAAAATGTTTGATACCAAACCGGGTGCGGTTCTCCAACCGATCTCGGTGACGTTGCCGAATCGTTGGGCAGCAAGCCCAACATGCGTCAAGCTTGCTGCGGCGCCGACGGTTGGCGGCCTGTGGTGGCTAAAGCGGGTTGGACTCAGTTGACACAAGCCGGTCCGCCTCGGGCTTGGTGCTACCGGGCGAAAACCGGTTTAGCTAACGCAGACCGCACAGGGAGCTTGACGCATGTTGGGCTTGCAGCCCAACCTACAGTCGGTGGTTTGCATGTGGGGCTTTTTAGTTCAAGGTGCGAGCGGTTGCCCTGTTGGCCGGTTGTCTGTTTTGTTTGGCTGTTGTCGCTCGGGCGCTGATCTACCGCTTTGTGGAGCAATGGCTGGTGTGAGGCAATTACGATTAGCGCACCCAGCCCTGACAAAACGTCAGGAAGTGCCGCAGGCGCGGTGACAGTATTTTGTGCCGGCTGTGTGCAAGATAAAATTGCCGGCGTAATACCGGCAGGGCGGTACGCAGTTCCACCAACCGACCGAGACCGATCAGATCGCTGACCACGCAACGTGACAGGCAGGCCAGTCCGAGACCTTCGGCGGCACCATGCTTGACGGCTTCCGAATTGCCGAATTCACCGACGCTGCGCAATCCGGGCAGATGCGGGCGTAGCGCCTGGTCGACCGTTTCGCGGGTGCCCGAACCGGACTCGCGCAGCAGCCAGCCGGCGGCCTGCAACGCATCAATGGCGATGGTTGAGCCGGTATCGCCGGACAGGATCGGATGGTCGGGCGCGGCAACGATCACCAGTTCATCGTCGATCCACGGCAGCAGCACCAGGTCCGGATCGTCGGTCGGGCCTTCCAGCAATCCCAGGTCGACCTCGACATTGCTGATCGCCGTGACGATCTGCGCAGTATTGGCGATCGTCACGCGCGGGTAGGCGCGGGCCGCGCGCGAAAACGCCGCCGCAAAAATCGCCGGTAACAGATAACTTCCGATGGTGGTGCTCGCGCCGATACGCAATCCTGCGGCCGACAACGGATCACTCACCTGAAATTGCTGTTCGATATGGGCAGCAGCGTCGAGCAGTTGGCGCGCCTGCGGCAGCAGCACGCGGCCGCTGTCGTTGAGGATGAGTTTTTTGCCGACGCGGTCGAACAGCCGCAGCGCCAACTGGCTTTCGAGTTCGTTCAGGGCGGCGCTGGTGGCCGATTGCGATAGCGCGACCAGGGCGGCGGCTGCAGTCGTGCTGCCGGTCTGCGCCACGGCCAGGAAAATCTGTAATTGTCGAAGTGTCAGATGCATGGTGGGTGGTGGCGTTGCATGTCGGGAGGAGCGGATCTGCTCAGGAAGCCGGGAAAATTGTACGTCAAGGCACCAGGTCTGCGCGGATTGCACCCTGCCATCACGGGATGGACCGTGTTGGCCTCAGTCGCGCAAGCACCTGTGCGCCGCACTCAGGGCGCGACGCGACCTCCTGCAACACGGCCTTTCGTAACCTGAAAATTTTTTTCTTTCATGAAAATCATGAGCCCCGCCACGTCATTTCACGCAAGCGGTTTGCCGTACCACAGCGCATGATCATTGCGCCGGTTCAGCACCTTGACCCGGCAGCCAATAATTCCATCAATGAGACAAACAAGGAGCATCACCATGACCTGGGAAACCCCAACCGCCATCAACTTCCGCTTTGGTTTTGAAATCACGCTGTACATCGCCAACCGCTGATCGTTGCTTCGACCAGCATTGCGAGAGCCGGTGTTGACCTCCCGGCTCCCGGGAGTGTCATTTGAAAATACGAATACTGGGTTCAGCCGCCGGTGGCGGTTTCCCGCAATGGAATTGCAACTGTTTTAACTGCAGCGGCGTGCGCGCTGGCAGCATCCGCGCTACCGCCCGCACCCAGTCATCGATTGCCGTCAGCGAGAATGGCATCGACTGGGTCCTGATCAATGCCTCCCCCGACATCCTGCGCCAGCTCGCCAGCGCGCCCGAGTTGCAACCGGCCCGTGCGATCCGCGACAGCGGTATTTGCGCGGTGCTGCTGATGGATGCGCAAATCGACCACGTCACCGGCTTGCTGATGCTGCGCGAGCGCTCTTCGCCGCTGCCGCTGTACGCCACCGAACAGGTTTTTGCCGATATCTCGACCGGCCTGCCGATTGCCAAGGTGCTGTCGCATTATTGTGGTGTCGAACGGCACCTGATCGCGCCGGATGGTGAGCCGTTCGTGATTGCACCGCTCGGCCAGATTCGCTTCATGCCGCTGACCTTGTCGAGCAAGGCGCCGCCGTATTCGCCGCATCGCAACGACCCGCATCCGGGCGATAACATTGGTTTGGCCATGGTCAGCATCACCAGCGGCAAGTCGGTGTTTTATGCGCCCGGTCTGGGCAGCCTGTCGCCATCGGTGCTGGCCGCGATGGAAAGTGCCGATGTCCTGCTGGTCGATGGCACCTTCTGGACCGAGGATGAAATGATCACCCTTTGTCTGTCCAAAAAGCCTGCCTCCGAGATGGGCCACCTGCCGCAATCCGGGCCGGGCGGCATGATCGAAGTCCTCGACCGCATGCCCGCCAGTCGCAAGATCCTGATCCACATTAATAACAGCAACCCGATCCTGCGCGAGGACTCGCCTGAGCGCGCACTGCTGACGCAGCATGGCATCGAGGTTGCCGCTGACGGCATGGAGATTCAATTGTGAGCAATTCAATTGCACCCGCTATTGCATCACCCTGGACGCGCGACGAATTCGAGCAGCAATTGCGCGACAAGGGCAGGAGTTACCACATCCATCATCCGTTCAATGTCCGCCTCAACGGCGGTCGCTGCTCGCCAGCGCAAATTCGCGGCTGGGTGGCGAACCGGTTCTATTACCAGTCCATCATCCCGAAAAAAGATGCCGCCATCCTGTCCAATTGCGATGACCGCGACACCCGCCGCAAGTGGATCGCACGCATCCTCGATCACGATGGCTACGACGACTATCAGGGCCACGCTGCTGGCGGCATCGAAGCCTGGACCCAGCTCGGCGCTGCCGCCGGCATTACGCGGGACGAACTCTGGTCGCTGCAGCATGTGGTGCCGGGCGTGCGCTTTGCCTGCGATGCGTATGTTGACTTTGCGCGGCGCCAGCCGTGGCAGGAATCGGTCTGTTCGTCGCTGACCGAAATGTTCGCGCCGCAGATACACAAGGATCGCCTGGCTGGCTGGCCGGACCACTATCCGTGGATACAGGCGTCGGGGCTGGCGTATTTTCGCAGCCGCATTCCGCTGGCGCAGCGCGATGTCGATCACGGTCTGGCGGTGACGCTGGACCACTTCACCACCCGGGTCCAGCAACAGCGTGCGCTGGATATCCTGCAGTTCAAGCTCGACATCCTGTGGGCGATGCTGGACGCGATCGAGAAAGCCTATCCCGAATGACTACGCTGCCCACCGATGTGCCCGCCCGGCCAAAACTGCATCGCCACTTCCGCCTGCAATGGGAAGAAGCCCAGCATTGCCACGTCCTGCTGTACCCGGAAGGCATGGTGCGGCTTAATGGCAGCGCCGGCGAAATCCTGCAATGCTGCGATGGCGTGCGCACGGTCGACGACATCGTTGCGATCCTCGAAGACAAGTTCAATGCCACCGGATTGCGCCCCGATGTCGAGGGCTTGCTGGCCCATGCGTTTCAAGAGAACTGGATCGTCTGATCATGAATGCACCTCTTGCCGTCAAGCCGGTGCCGTCACCGCCGTACTGGTTGCTGGCCGAGCTGACCTACCGTTGCCCGTTGCATTGCGCGTTCTGCTACAACCCGGTCAACTACACTGCCGTCCGCAATGAACTGAGCACGGCCGAGTGGTTCACGGTGATGCAGCAGGCGCGCGCACTCGGTGCGGTGCAGCTGGGGTTTTCGGGTGGCGAACCGCTGCTGCGCGATGATCTGGAGGAGTTGGTCACCGAGGCGCATCGGCTCGGCTTTTATACCAACCTGATTACCTCCGGCGTCGGCCTGACCGAAGCGCGCATCAAGGCGCTGAAAGACGCCGGGCTCGATCATATCCAGCTGTCGTTTCAGGATTCGACCAAAGAGCTCAATGATTTCCTGAGCAGTACCAAGACCTTCGACCTGAAGAAAAAAGTCGCTGCGCTGATCAAGCAATACGACTATCCGATGGTGCTCAACTGCGTGCTGCACCGACATAATTTGCCGCACGTCGACAAGATCATTGAGATGGCGCTGGCGCTGGATGCCGAATATCTGGAACTGGCGAACACCCAGTACTACGGCTGGGCCATGAAAAACCGCGACCAGCTGATGCCCACCCGCGAACAATTGCGCGAGGCCGAAGAGGTGGTCGCGACCTATCGCGCCAGGATTGGCAAGCGCTGCAAGATTCTGTTCGTGATTCCCGATTATTTCGAAGACCGGCCGAAGGCCTGCATGAATGGCTGGGGCTCGGTGTTCCTCGGTGTCGCACCGGACGGCGTCGCACTGCCATGCCACAACGCACGCGACCTGCCGGGATTGTCATTGCCGAATGTGCGCGCCATGTCGATGCAGGAGATCTGGTACGACAGCAGCGCTTTCAACAAATATCGCGGTGATGACTGGATGCAGGAGCCGTGCCGCAGTTGCCCGGAAAAAGCAAAGGACTTTGGCGGTTGCCGCTGCCAGGCATTGATGCTGGCTGGCGATGCTGCCGCGACCGATCCGGTCTGCGCGAAGTCACCGTTGCGCGAGCGGGTCGACCAGATTATTTTCCACGCGGCTAATCGCACTGTGCCGGCTGCCGTCGCCGAGCAGCCGATCATCTTCCGGACCGACAGCAATTCACGCATCCTGGCCAGTGCAGCGGCGCAAACAAAAGCTTAGTTGCCGGCAGGTTGGGTATCGAAGTCCTGCGTACGTAATGCAACCGCCGATTCGTAGGTTGAGCTGCAAAGCCCAACATGCGTCACGTTGCTGCTTTCGGTAATCAAAACGGGTTGTATTCCGTTGCGGCCAAGCGGGGAGCGACCTGATAGTCGGTCTTATTTGCGACCCGGCACACGCCGCTTCAGCTAACGCCGACCGCGCCGGAAGCTTGACGCAGGTTGGGCTTCGCAGCCCAACCTACGGCATGATGGTTGCATTGTGAAGGTTGTACTTGGCTGCCAACCTTCTGGTTGCCAGGATTTTTTGCGCCCAAAATCGTACCTTGAGAGGACTACGCACTTTGGCCTGATCGGGTATAACTAGCCGGATGCAAAATTCCGACTCCGAACCACTCAATATCCGCCTGATCATCAGCGGTCTCGTCCTCGTCATCCTGCTCGGTGCGATCGAACAAACCGTGGTCGCTGTCGCGCTGCCGGTCATTGCCGGTCAGCTCGACGGTTTCGCGCAAATGGCCTGGGTGATTTCGGCCTATCTGGTGGCCTGCACCGTGGCCACGCCGATCTGGGGCAAGCTCAGTGATATCCACGGCCGCAGCGCCAGCCTGAGTGCCGCCATCCTGATTTTTACGCTGGGTTCGCTGGGCTGCGCGCTGGCGACGACGATGCCGCAGCTGATCGGTTTCCGGGTCTTGCAGGGGCTGGGTGGTGGCGGGTTGATTTCGGTGGCGCAGGCGACCATTGCCAACGTCGTGCCGCTGCGCGAACGCGGTCGCTATCAGGGCTACATCAGCGGCGTGTATGCCGCCGCCAGCCTGGCCGGCCCCATTCTTGGCGGCTACCTGACGCACTATCTGTCGTGGCGCTATATCTTCTGGATCAACCTGCCGCTGGGCCTGCTGGCGCTGTGGCTGGTGCGCCGGTCGTTGCGCAATTTGCCGGTGACGCATGCGCAGCACAAGGTCGATTATGTCGGCGCCGTCCTGTTCGCGGCGGGCCTGACGGCGGTACTGATTGCGATGTCCCGGCTCGGCCAGGGCGTGGCTGCTGCAGAACCGCTGAACCTGCTGCTGGCCATCGGCGGCGCTGCGATGCTGCTGGCATTTGGCTGGCATTCGCACCGCAGTAGCGAGCCGCTGATCCCGCTGGCGCTGTTCCGAAACAAGACCGTGACGATCTGTTGCGTGGTGCTGTTCCTCGCATTTTTTCAGTTTATTTCGATGTCGGTGCTATTGCCGTTGCGGTTGCAACTGGCCGGTGGCATGGCGCCCGATGCGTCGGCCTTGCGCCTGCTGCCGCTGACGCTGGCGATCCCGTTTGGCGCATTTCTGGCGGGTCGGTTGATGAGTGCCAGCGGGCATTACAAGCGACTGCAACTTGGTGGCACGATCGCGGCCACCGTGGGCGGTGTGGCGCTGGCCATGACCCCGCTGAACCAACCGGTGCTGATGGTGGTGACTTTGGTGGTGATGGGCGTGGGGCTGGGTTTTCAGTTTCCGACCTCGATGGTGGCGACGCAGAATGCGGTGGCGGTCGGGCACATCGGCGTGGCCACTGCGCTGACCTCGCTGTCACGCCTGCTGGGCGGCGCGGTTGGCGTGGCTTTGTTGTCGTCGTTGCTGACGACCTTGTTGCGTCATGCGCTGCCGGACGCGCCGGCAGATTTGTTTGGCGCCTTGCTGGGCGATGCGGCCGGACGGGGCGCTGCTGATGGCGCATTCCGGCAATTGTTCCTGATCAGCGCAGGCATGTCGGCGATTGCGCCGCTGCTGGTCTGGCAATTGTCGGAAAAAGAATTGCGCGGCAAGCTGATGCCGGTCGCCAGCTCCGCTGCGACCACCACCTCGACATCCTGATTACTCCGCTGCGGCGATCTGTCGCAGCGCCTGCTCGAAGACGTCGACAGGCTGGCCTCCGGAAATCAGGTGGCGACCATTGATGATGACGGCGGGTACCGAATTGATGCCCTGGCGCAGGTAGAACTGTTCGCTCTCGCGTACTTCCGTCGTGAACCGATCGGACGCCAGCAGTTGCGCTGCCTGTTCACCATCCAGGCCGACCTTGATCGCTGCTTCGACCAGAACGGCGTGCGAGCTCGGATCACGACCCTGCGTGAAATAGGCATCGAACAGCGCGTGCTTCAACGCCAGCTGGTGATTGGTTTCCTCGGCCCAGTGCAACAGCCGATGTGCATCGAAGGTGTTGTAGATGCGGCTGTTCGGCGCCATGCCGAATGTGAAACCCAGTTCCGCGCCGCGTGCGCGTATGGCTTCGCGGTTGCCCTGACTTTGCGCCTTGGTGATGCCGTATTTCTGGATGATGTGTTCGGTGATGTCCTGACCCTCGGGTGCCATGGTCGGGTTGAGCTCGAATGGCTGGCAGTGGATGGCCACCTCGACCTCACTGCCGATATTGGCAATCGCCTGTTCGAGTGCTTTCAGGCCGATGATGCACCATGGGCACGATACATCCGAGACAAAATCGATGCGGAGTTGTTTGGTCATAAAATCTTTCTGCTGTAAGTCCGTCAAGTCAGTCCATCAAACAGCATCACGTCAACCAGGTCGCCAGCGGCGACCGATCCCTGCGCGTCGTGCAGCACCACCATGCAATTGGCTTCGACCATCGAGCGCAGGATGCCGGAACCTTGCGCGCCGGTGATGGTGACGGTTTGCCGGCCAGCGGCATCGGTGGCCAGGATGCCGCGCTGGTATTCGGTGCGACCGGGTTTTTTGCGGATCGCTGCTGCCGACGCCACTTGCAGTAACGGCGGTGGCATCGCATCGGCGCCCATCATGTGCAACAGCGCCGGCCGCGCAAAAAAGTAGAACGTCACCATGACCGCCACCGGATTGCCGGGCAGGCCGAACAAAAAGGCACTTTGGCCGTTCGAGCTGATGTTGCCGAACGCCATGGGGCGGCCGGGACGCATACCGATTTTCCAGAAGGTGACGTCGCCGAGTTCGGCCATGATCTGTTTGGTGTAATCGGCCGCGCCGACCGAGACGCCACCCGAGGTGATGATGGCATCGGCGTTTTCGCAGGCGCTGCGCAGGGCCTGTTCGAGTGACGCCGGATCATCCGGCACCACGCCCATGTCGATCAGGTCGCAACCGAGTCGCACCAGCATGCCATACAGCGTGTAGCGATTGCTGTCGTAGACGCAGCCCGCGGCGAGTGTTTCGCCGATCGAGCGCAGTTCATCGCCGGTCGAAAAAAAGGCCACCCGCAATCGACGCTGTACCGCTACTTCAGCAATCCCGAGTGACGCCAGCAAGCCGAGGTCGGCCGCATGCACGATGCGCCCTTTGCGCAAGGCCGGTTTGCCGGCTTCGAGATCTTCGCCGCAGAAGCGGCGGTTGTCGCCACTGCGCACCACGTTCGGTGGAATCGTGACGTGTTGCGCGCTGCTGTTTTGGGTGAATTCCTGCGGGATCACGGTGTCGCATTCGGCCGGCATGATCGCCCCGGTCATGATGCGCACGCATTGCCCGCTTGCGACACTGCCGGTGAACATCCGGCCGGCGTAGGCGGTACCGATGACCTCCAGGTCGATCGCCGTGTCAGCCAGATCGGCACTGCGCAACGCATAGCCATCCATCGCGGAATTGTCATGCGATGGCACATTGATCGGCGAGATGATGTCGGCCGCCAGTACGCGGCCGAGTGCGCTGCGCAGCGCGACTTGTTCTGACGACTGGATCGGCGTGATGAAGTCGCGGATGATGCGCTGGGCATCGGCCACCGGCAGGGCCTGTGGATCGTAATCGGACAGGCAGCTGGCGACCTCGGCGAGGGAGCGGAGTGGGGTGCTCATGCTGGTTACGCCGCCTCGAATTTGCGCAGCTCGTCCAGCGTATTGATATTACGGAATGCCGCTTCATCGTCAAAGTGCACTTCGGCCACTGCCAGCGAGACGTACCACGCATCGACCTTGCGGCCACCCTGTTGCAGGAACAGCGTCAGGTGCGACAGCAACGACGACTTGAGCAGGCAAAATACCGGATGCGACTGGCGATGTTCGGCGTCGCCAGTGACCGCCACGGCGAGGTCGGCGTCCTGTTCCAGCAAGGCTGTCCTGAGACGCTCGACCAGGTCGAGCGGCAGGAACGGCGAGTCACAGGGCGCGGTGACCAGATACGCGGTCTCGCAATGCATCAGGCCGGACTGCAATCCTGCCAGCGGACCGGCAAAGCCCTGCATCTCGTCGGGCCAGACCGCCGTGCAGATGGATTCATACGCGGCCAGGTTCTGGTTGGCATTGATCATGATGTGATCGACCTGTGGTGCCAGGCGCATCAGGACATGCATTGCCATCGGCGCGCCGCGAAATACCTGCAGCCCTTTGTCGACCGTGCCCATGCGCGTGCCGCGCCCGCCTGCCAGGATCAATCCGGTAATGTTATTCATGCTGTTTCAGCCTCCGATGTACGACATTTCTACTTTGTTGGCGCTGCGCTGCAAGCCGCTGGTGTTGGCCGTGCGCAGTTCGGAATAGCGGTCGGTGCGTGCGCCCCAGATCTGGCCGATCACGGCCGAGATTTCGGCATCGCTGCGACCGTCGCGCATCAGGGCACGCAGGTCATGGCCGCCGGTGGCGAACAGGCAGGTGTACAGCTTGCCTTCGGTCGAGAGCCGCGCACGACTGCAATCCTGGCAAAACGCCTTGGTCACACTGGAGATTACGCCGACTTCGCCGCTGCCATCGGCATAGCGCCAGCGACCGGCGGTTTCGCCGCCGTAGTTCGGGGCGATCTCGTGCAACGGGAATGCGCCGGCGATGCGCGCGATGACTTCGGCCGAGGGCATGACTTCGTCCATTTTCCAGCCATTCGAGGCACCGACATCCATGTATTCGATGAAGCGGAGGATCGCTGGCGAGCCCTTGAAGTGGCGCGCCATCGGCAGAATTTCCTGGTCGTTCATGCCACGCTTGACGACCATGTTGACCTTGATCGGCCCGAGCCCGACTGCATGCGCGACATCGATGCCATGCAGTACGTCGGACACCGGGAAGTCGACATCGTTCATGGTCCGGAAGGTCGATTCGGTCAGTGCGTCCAGCGAGACGGTGACACGTCGAAGTCCGGCGTCTTTCAGCGATTGGGCTTTTTTGGCGAGCAGCGAACCGTTGGTGGTCAGGGTCAGGTCAAGGTTGCGGCCGCTGCGGGTTTGCAGTTTGCTGAGCATCTCGATCAATTTTTCGAGGTGCTTGCGCAGCAGCGGTTCGCCACCGGTCAGGCGGATTTTTTCGACGCCGTGGTCGATGAAAATCCGCGCCATGCGCGTGATTTCTTCGAACGACAGCAGCGAGGTTTGTGGCAGGAACTGGTAATCCTTGTCGAACACGTCTTTCGGCATGCAATACACGCAGCGGAAATTGCAGCGGTCGGTGACCGAAATGCGCAGGTCGTGCAGCGGGCGTGACATTCGGTCACGTAGCGATCCCGTGGGAGCATCCAGCGTGGCCGGGATGGCCGGTGCCTGGTGCCGATCCCGGCTACGGAGATCGACGATCGGAATAACTTTATCTGCCATGGTTTTCGAGGTGCTTGGAGGTGGGTTTTCTCAGGCGAAGAACGATACCATGAGGCCTGCAATCGCACAGGCAATGATCAGCTTGATGGTGCCGGCTTTGAACCGGAACAGCGCGATGCAGGCAGCGAGCGTGATGCCCATCGCGATCCAGTCCCACTGTGCCAGCGTGCGCTCCAGATGGAATACCTGTTCCGCAAAAAATACCGCGAGGCTGACGATCACGCCCACTACGGCTGCCGAAATGGCCGTCAGTGGCGCGGTCAGGCGAATGTTGTCTCGGGTCGATTCCACCAGCGGACCGCCGGCGAAGATGAAAATGAAGGAGGGCAGGAACGTGAACCAGGTGGCAACTACCGCGCCCAGCACACCGCCGGCCAGCAAGTGCGTGGCACCAAAAATTTCCTTGCTCCAGCCACCGACAAAACCGACGAAGGCCACGATCATGATCAACGGACCTGGCGTGGTTTCGCCCAGCGCCAGACCGTCGATCATCTGTGCGGCAGTGAGCCAGTGATAATGGTCCACGGCGCCCTGATAGACATACGGAAGCACCGCGTAGGCACCGCCAAACGTGAGCATGGCGGCCTTGGTAAAGAACCAGCCCAGCTGTGCCGCAGTGCTGCTGCCGCCGAACAGAGCTGCAATGGCAAGCCATGTTGCCGCACCCGCCACCAGTCCGATACCGCCCACCAGTGCCAGCCGGGCAAGCGAGAAATGCGCATGCGCCGGGGTCGGTGTCGTGTCATCCAGCAGCGCTGCGCCGTAGGACGATTTTGCCTGGGCATGGGTGCCACCGACATCGAATTTTTCGGGCAGGAAGCGACCGCCGATCCAGCCGGCAATACCGGCACCCAGGACGATCAGCGGGAAGGGCAGGTGCAGCAGGGCGATTGCCGCAAAGGCCAGCACGGCGATGCCGCGCAGCCAGTGATTCTTCAGGGTACGTGAGCCGATCCGATAGGCTGCAGCAAGGACGATAGCGACTACTGCTGGTTTGATGCCATACAAAATTCCCGCCACGATGGGCTGGTTGCCGAAGGCCAGATAAATCCAGCTCAACAGGATCAGCAGCAGCAGGGATGGCAGGACGAACAGGGCGCCCGCCAGAATACCGCCCCGGGTGCGATGCATCAGCCAACCGATGTAGACCGCGAGCTGCGTCGCCTCGGGGCCGGGCAGGATCATGCAGTAGTTGAGGGCGTGCAAAAAACGCTTTTCCGAAATCCAGCGCTTCTTTTCCACCAGGTCGGTATGCATCAGCGCGATTTGTCCGGCCGGACCGCCAAAGCTGATGCAGCCCAGTTGGAGCCAGTACCAGAAGGCCTCGGTAAGTGTGACCTCGGCTGGCGGTTGCCTGTTCGCGATGTCCGGGTCGATTGGGGATGCCATGGTGTTGTCCAGAAAATCGTGATGGATGTTCGGTCGGGCGACATGGTGTGATGTCGGACTGCCATGCAAAAAGGGAGCACTGGCTCCCTTTCCTTGTTACATCAATGCGGTTCTTTTGAACAGAAACGCAAAGCCTGCATCGGTACTTCTGAATCGCCGGAGCTGACGCATCAAGAATGACGCGTCAGCTCCCCGATCATCAGCGTTGCGTTTCGATTTGTACCAGAGGTTCGTCAGCTTGCACCGGCACGACCTTGCGCTCGCGACGTACACGCGGTATTTCGGCGGTACTGGCTGCGGACTCTTGCGCTGCTTGCAGCTTTGCGGGGTCCGTTGCTGCCAGTGTCAATCCGGCTGATTTGAGCGCCTCGGCAAGATCTGCCATGGCGGTTTCCGTGACGGTGACGGCTGGGACTGCCGGTACTGCCTTGACTGGCTCGACCGCTTCGGCGATCGGTTCCGGCGTTGCGACCGGAGCCGCAACTGCAGCAACAACGATCGGCTCGACCACGGCAATGTGCTCAACTGCTGCAGTAACTGGCGCAACGACAACGGGCTCGACAGCAACCGGCGCAATAACGACAGGCTCCAGATCGACCGGTTCAACAACCGCAACCGGGGCGATTGCTGCAGCGACCGGCTCGGGGATCACTTCCGGCTCGGCTACTGGCGCAGTCACTGCTGCAACTGGCTCGGCAACCACGGCTACCGGCTGGGCAACTTCGGTAGCGACTGCAACCGTGTCAATTTCCACAGCGGTAGTTTGCCTGGCAGGCGTGGCCGGGACAAACGTAAACACCGGCTCTGACAAAGGTTCGGCAAATACAACCGGCTCGACCGTCTGGGCGATTGGCGCGGCACCTTGCAATATGGCATCAACTGCGGTCGGCAGGGCTGTGGCAGCAACAGCGTCTGACGATCGGCTGACTTCCTGCGGGATCAGCGGAGCAGGCATTGCCGAGCTCAGTGCCGATGCCGGATAGGTCACGTCGTTGTCCGCTGCATGCAGTTCGGCACGTGCATCTGCTTCCGCTTCGGCGGCCGCTGCAATGGCTATCGAGGCAACCGGAATGAATGCTGGTTCAGATTGATTGCCAACGCTATCGGACATGACTTCGCTGCCTTCTTCGCCGTCAGCGCCGCCTTCGACGCCCTCGCCACCTTCACGGTCGCGACGGTTACGATTACGGCCGCCACGACGCCGGCGCCGACGCTTCTCTTCGGATTGCTCGCCGGTCTCGCCGTCTACCGCAACGGTGCCTGCCAGGTCGTCATCTTCTGGTGCGTTGGTTGCTAATACCTGAACCGCAGCTGCACTGATTGCCGTTGCAACACCTACGGATGCCGTGCTGGCCAAAACCATCTCGTCGGTTTTTACTTCCGCGACGGTGTCCTTGCGGTCTTCGCGCGGTGGACGTGGCTGACGCTCACGACGTGGTTCTGCACCTTCACGCGGCTCGCGCACTTCACGCGGCTCACGCACTTCGCGTGGCTCGCGCGGTTCACGCGGAGGACGTGGTGTGCGTGCTGCCGGTGCGCCGGCTGTTTCTGCGGCTGGTGCCTTGGCGGCGTCTTCGCGACCAGATTCATCCTTGTCACGACCACCGCGACCACCACGGCTGCGACCGCGCGCATTGCGCGCGTTGCTGCCGTTGCGGTCACCACCGCGTTCCGATTTTTCTTCCGGCTTGATCGCGGGCGCCGTAACCACGGCCACCGGTGCTGCCGGCTTTTTGAAGAAGAAGCCGATCAGCTTGCTCAGGAAGCCTTCTTCAGGCGGTGCCATCAGGGCAGGTATAACGGCTGGCCTGACCGGCTCGGCAATCTTGCGTTCGACGATAGGCGCAGGCTGGTCCGGGGTAATCGTCTTGACGACGGCTTCCTGGCGCGGCTTGGCTTCTTCTTTCTGGCGCTTGCCGTAGCTGATGTCGGTTTCTGCTTCTTCGGCCATCGCGTAGCTGGCCTGGATTTCTTCCAGACGTGCATCGTCGTGCTTGATGCGTTCCAGTTTGTAGTGCGGCGTTTCGAGGTGCTTGTTCGGGATCATGATGATCGAGACCCGATGACGGGTTTCGATTTTCAGGATTTCGCCGCGCTTTTCATTCAGCAGGAAGGCAGCGACATCGACCGGAGTCTGGATGTGGATCGCGGCCGAATTTTCCTTCATGGCTTCTTCCTGGATGATGCGCAGGACTTGCAATGCGGAGGACTCGGTATCGCGGATATGGCCGGTACCGTTGCAACGCGGGCAGGTCACGTGGCTGCCTTCGGACAGCGAAGGCCGCAGGCGCTGGCGCGACAGTTCCATCAGGCCGAAGCGTGAAATTTTGCCCATCTGGACGCGGGCACGGTCAAAGTGCAGCGCATCTTTCAGGCGGGTTTCGACTTCGCGCTGGTTCTTGGCGACTTCCATGTCGATGAAGTCGATCACGATCAGTCCACCCAGGTCGCGCAGGCGCAACTGGCGGGCGACTTCTTCGGCGGCTTCGCAATTGGTATTGAAGGCGGTGGTCTCGATGTCGCTGCCACGGGTGGCACGCGCTGAGTTGACGTCGACCGAGACCAGTGCTTCGGTATGGTCGATGACGATGGCGCCGCCCGATGGCAACGGTACGGTGCGCGAGTAAGCGGTTTCGATCTGGTGTTCGATCTGGAAGCGCGAGAACAGCGGCACGTCGTCACGATAACGCTTGACCCGGTGCACCATGTCCGGCATCACATGGCTCATGAACTGCTGGGCCTGTTCGTAAATATCGTCGGTGTCGATCAGGATTTCGCCGATGTCGGGCTGAAAGTAATCGCGGATCGCACGGATCACCAGTGACGATTCCTGATAGATCAGGAAAGCGCCTGTCGATGATTGGCCGGCGCCTTCGATGGCACGCCAGAGTTGCATCAGGTAATTCAAGTCCCATTGCAGTTCATCGACGTTGCGGCCGATGCCGGCTGTGCGGGCAATCACCGACATGCCGGCTGGCAGGTCGAGCTTGTCCATGGTCTCGCGCAGTTCCTGGCGATCTTCGCCTTCAACCCGGCGCGATACACCGCCGCCGCGTGGATTGTTCGGCATCAGGACCAGATAGCGTCCGGCCAGCGAGACGAACGAGGTCAGGGCCGCGCCTTTGTTGCCGCGCTCTTCCTTCTCGACCTGGACCATGATTTCCTGGCCCTCGCGCAGCGCTTCCTTGATCGAGGCCGAGCGCACGTCGACGCCGTCCTTGAAATAGGTGCGTGCCACTTCCTTGAACGGCAGGAAGCCGTGGCGGTCTTCACCGTAGCTGACGAAGCAGGCTTCGAGCGACGGTTCGATGCGGGTAATCACACCTTTGTAGATGTTCGATTTGCGCTGTTCGCGGCCGGTGGTTTCGATATCGATGTCGATCAGTTTTTGACCGTCAACGATGGCGACGCGCAGCTCTTCTTGCTGCGTCGCGTTGAATAACATGCGTTTCATTTTATTTTGCTCCGTGACGACTCAGTGGTCGTCTTCAGTGCCGTCCCGATTTGAACGTGACGGCAAAAGTACAGGGATGTACGCCTGACCGGAGAATTAGAGAGGAACTTGCCTTGCCATGTGGCTTGCCGGCAGGCCGGCAGTTGCCGCAATGGTGCGCAGTTGCGGTTGGTCCGTTTGTCGAGTGCGTACCGCCGAACGTCGCGCGCATCGAATCGATCGAGCGCAGCACCGGCGGCAAAGCAACTTGGTTAAGCTGAACCAAACGAAGGGTTCAGCTGAATCGGCAAACAGGGTGCAACAACATCGACCGGCGAGCTGCCTTTGAGCTGGCGAGCTTGCCGGAGTTATCCGTGGTTCTAATTACTCTGGTCAACATCCTTGCGCGCTGTCCGATGACATCAACGGTGCGACCTTGACTGGCGCAGGGACGGTGCGTACACATCTTTTTTTCCATCGTATTTGCAAATTGGCGAGGCCGATGGAGACGCCCCTGTGTAAAATGAACTTCTTTTTCTCACACCAGCGGTAGCTTTGTAACTTCCGCGAAACAAGTATATATTCAAAATGAAGGACTTAGAGAGATTTTCTGGGAAAGAGGCTGAAACGCTTTCACCCTCCCGGTTGCAACAAGTTTCTCCACAAGTACAGCTCATCACAATTTCCGATGAAGAGTCGGGCCAGCGGATTGATAATTTTTTATTACGCATTTGCAAGGGCGTGCCGAAGAGCCATATTTACAGGGTCTTGCGCTCTGGCGAAGTGCGCGTCAACAAGGGTCGTATCGACCAGACTTACCGCCTGAACGAGGGCGACGTGGTGCGCGTACCGCCGGTGCGCGTGGCAGAAAAAAAAGAGTCCACGGCACCGGGTTCCGAGTTTGCGACGGTGTTCGAGGATAACCATCTGCTGATCATCAACAAGCCGGCCGGCGTCGCCGTGCACGGTGGTTCCGGTGTCAGTTACGGCGTCATCGAGCAGTTGCGCGCGTCGCGGCCGGATGCCAAGTTCCTGGAGCTGGTGCATCGCCTCGACCGTGACACTTCCGGCATTCTGATGCTGGCAAAAAAACGCTCTGCGCTTACTAATTTGCATGAACAGATACGCGAAGGTGATATCGACAAGCGCTATCTGGTATTGGTCCAGGGTGACTGGAAAAACGCCCGCCAGCACATCAAGCTACCATTGCATAAGTTTAATGCGCCGGATGGCGAGCGGCGCGTCCGCGTGCAGGCCGATGGTCTGGCATCGCACACCGTGTTTACGCTGTTGCGCAAGTACGAGAACTTTGCCTTCCTGGAAGCCGAGCTGAAAACCGGACGTACGCATCAGATCCGGGTGCACGCAGCGTCGAGCGGATTTCCGATCGCAGGCGATGACAAGTACGGTGACTTTGGCCTGAATCGCGAGTTGCAAAAGGCCGAGGGTAACCGCGTCGCGCTGAAGCGGATGTTCCTGCACGCGCATCAGATCACGTTCATGCATCCGGACACGGGCAAGCAGGTAACCTTCAATGCGCCGTTGCCGCCGGAATGCCTGCGCTTCCTGGCAAGCCTGAAAGAAGTACCGACAGGCTCGTAATACCTACTAGCTACATTCCCTAATTTGAAGGAGTCGGTGGCATCGCCACCGAGCATCATGGCGCGAAAGCAATTTGATCTGATCGTCTTTGACTGGGACGGGACCTTGATGGACAGCACTGCCACCATCGTCAAATGCATCCAGGATTCTGCCCGTGACCTGGGTCTTCCGGTCCCGGACAAACGGGCTGCCTCATACGTCATCGGGCTGGGCTTGCAGGATGCGATGGAGGCGGCAATGCCGGATATCGATCCGAAGTACTACCCAAAAATGGTGGAGCGTTACCGTCATCATTATCTGTCCAAGGACAATGACCTGACCTTGTTCGATGGCGTGCGTGACATGCTCACAGAGTTGTCGCAGGCCGGGTATTTCCTTGCCGTGGCAACCGGCAAGAGCCGGGTTGGTTTAAACCGTGCCCTGAACGCGGCAAAATTGCTGTCGATTTTTGACGCGACGCGCTGTGCAGATGAAACTTTCTCAAAACCGAATCCGGCGATGTTGCAGGAACTGACCAGAGAGCTGGGTCAGGACATGCGGCGAACGTTAATGATTGGCGACACCACGCACGACTTGCAGATGGCGATCAATGCGGGCGCTGGCGGCGTTGCGGTGCATTATGGCGCGCACTCCAGGCAAGAGCTTGCTGCACTGAATCCGATGTTTGCTGCAGATTCGGTCGCCGAATTGCATGGTTGGCTGACGGCTAACGCCTGAATGATGACGGCCGCTCCGATTTTCGTGTGCAAGTCATCCGACGTTCTCGATGTGGGCAAGGGAGTGCGTTTTCCGGTGGTCGCGTTTGGCGGCGAGACAACCGGCTTTGTGGTCCGATACCGCGGCATCGTCTACGCTTACCTGAATCGTTGTGCCCATGTGCCGATCGAACTTGACTGGGCGGAGGGCGAGTTTTTTGAATCCAGCGGCTTGTACTTGATGTGCTCCACGCATGGGGCAATTTATGCGCCGGAAAGTGGCCGTTGCGAAGGCGGTCCCTGCCGCGGCGGAAAATTGCGCCCGATCAGCGTGAGCGAGATCGACGGAGAAATTTTCTGGTTGTCCGATACCTGCGTTACTCCTGTAAATGCATGACTTATTTATTGAATGGAAATGAGCCGCGATGAGCAATGATGATTTCAGTGATCCACGATTGACCGGGCAAGCTGTACCGGGCGAGAAGCCAAAGAAGGACGGTTGGGAGCGCGACGTAATTGAAAAGCTGGCTTACGCCGCTCTGGCCGAACAGCGTGCCCGTCGACGGTGGGGAATTTTTTTCAAGCTGGTGATGTTGATGTTGTTAGTCGTCGCTGTCTGGAGTTATTTTGAGTTCGGTAATGTTGACAAGGAAAAACTGACGACCCATACGGCATTGGTCGATATCGATGGAACGATCGAGGCCGGTGGCGGCAGTGGCGCAGCCGAATCCGTGATTCCCGCGTTGAACAAGGCCTATGCTGATACTGCTGCAGTCGGCATCATTTTACGCATCAATAGTCCTGGTGGCAGCCCGGTTCAGGCTGGCATGATCAACGACGAAATTGGACGCCTACGCAAACTGCATCCGAAGAAACCGCTGATCGTGGTGGTCGACGAAATGTGCGCTTCAGGCGGCTATTACATTGCCGTTGCCGCGGACAAAATCTACGTGAACAAGGCCAGCATCGTAGGCTCCATCGGCGTGCTGATGGACGGCTTCGGCTTCACCGGCTTGATGGACAAGCTGGGCGTCGAGCGTCGCTTGCAAACTGCCGGCGCCAACAAGGGCTTCATGGACCCGTTCAGCCCGCAAAATGACAAGCAAAAAGCGCATGCCCAGGAAATGCTGGACGAAATTCATCAGCAATTTATCGAGGTGGTTCGTAAAGGTCGTGGCAAGCGCCTGAAAGAAACCCCGGATACGTTCTCGGGCTTGTTCTGGACGGGTTCCAAGGCGGTGGAGCAAGGGCTTGCAGACGGCTTCGGTACGATAGATACGGTGGCCCGCGATGAATTCAAGGCAGAAGACATCGTCGACTACACCCAGCATGAAGGTTTGCCAGAACGGGTACTGAAAAAATTCGGTGCAGCGATGGGTGCCGGTGCAATGAAGTCGATCGTGTCTGGCACGACATTGCAGATCCGCTGATAACGTAATGCGACGTGGTCGTCGGGTGGCCAATGCGGGAAATCCGGAAAAGGTTAATCAGTCTCCTGATTAGTCCTTGCAGGATGCGAATTCGCGACTATGATGAAATCATGTTCATTGATGGGGGCGGTCAACGAAAAACAGCGCCACAACGAATCTGGACCCATGCGCCGCATCGAGGCGGTTTAGAGAGATTTCCCATCTCTCATGAGGATGTCCCGTTCGGGGGCAATAAAAAACGGCGGCGTCATGCGCCGTTTTTTTATGGATATCTGTTTTTGAAGCATGCTGCAAACGATGGAAAAATCGGCTCCGTGGTCAGCCACCACAAGCAGGGTGATCGGTGTGATCTGAATTATTCTGCAAGCAAGAGAAACACGGTCGGCTTCTTGTTGAATGCCGGTGCTTTTCCGGATGTCAGGTCGCGCTTCCACTGCGTCGCAGTCTGGGTACGGATCGTTTCTTCGGCGGTAGTCAGGTCCGTTGCGACAGAGATCAATGTGTTCGGGCTACAGGTTGCAACCAGCGCTTCCAGCATGCCGCTATTGCGGTACGGCGTTTCGATGAAAAGCTGTGTCTGTTTTTCCTGGCGCGAGCGGTCTTCGAGCGTTTTGATACGCTTGATTTTTTGCGCCGCATCAATCGGCAAATAACCATTAAACGCGAAGCTCTGCCCATTGAGGCCGCTAGCCATCACTGCAAGCAATAATGAAGAAGGGCCGACGAGAGGGCGCACCTGAATGCCTTGCTGGTGCGCCAGGCGTACCAGGTTGGCACCCGGATCAGCCACTGCGGGCACGCCTGCTTCCGAAATCAATCCGCCATCGCTGCCGGCCAGCAACGGAGCCAGTAGCGCAGGCAGAGCGTGAGCGTCGGTGTTGATGTTCAATTCTTCAATACGTATTTCCTGTAAAGCCGTCTTCAATGGATATTCGCGCGCGACCAGTTTCAGGTGTGCCCGCGCGGTTTTGGCATTCTCGGCAATAAAATAGTCCAGCCTTGCCGTGAGTTTTTGTACTTCGTTCGGGATGATCGATGCCAGCAGATCATCCGAGACAGTTGCCGCTGCGCTGAGCGTGTTGGGGATCAGGTAGAGAATTCCGGCCATGAATCTGTTCTTATGAAATGTGAAATGACGAGTTCAAACTGCTTCGCCAAAAAAAGGAAATCCTGCGTTCATCAGCATCGTGGTCAATGCAATGAGTGGAAGTCCGGTGAGTGCTGTCGGATCAGTACCTGAAATGGACTCCATCAACGCGATGCCCAGCCCTTCGTTCTTTGCGCTGCCCGCGCAATCGTAGGGTTGTTCGATCCGCAAATAGGCATCCAGTTGGGATTCGCAAAGCGTCCTGAACGTTACCAGCGTTTGTACGTTGCACACCTGGGTTTTGGGCGTGAATCGGTTTTCCCTGTTGTCGATCACGCAAAGCGCGGTATGAAAAACGATGCTGCGGCCTTGCATTTTTTTGAGCTGGGCCAGGGCGTTTTCATGGGTGCCAGGTTTGCCGATCTGCAATCCATCAAGCGTCGCCACCTGGTCAGATCCGATCACGACGCAATTCGGTACGTTGCGCGCGATGGCTTCAGCCTTGTTTTGAGCAAGACGTAATGCGGTTGTGTGAGGTTCTTCTCCGGGTGCCGGTGTTTCGTCAATATCCGGTGCTATCGCCGTGAAGGGTAGGCCGAGTCTGGCGAGAAGTTCTTGTCTGTAGCGGGAACTTGAGGCAAGTAGTAATCGATGTCGTTCGACTTGCTTGTGCATGGAGTGAGATTCGCTTGAAGGTATTTGTGGAAGACGCTCTAAGTCTTTGACTGATAAAGGGCTTCGCTGTTATTATCGCAGGTTTTCCGGATTCAACTTAGTCTATGGATGCTCCTGTAATCGATGCTTTCGAGTTTTGCCGCCTGAAGGAACATCGTGAAGGCAGCATGGCTCTTGGCGAGTTGCACCGGTTGTCTGAAGTTGTCGTCGGTGATGCGGGACCAATTGCATGGTCGTTGCAGGGCGGAAGCGACAACCTGGGGCACTCGCGTTTGGTGCTCGGTATTTCAGGTAGCGTAAAGCTGGCTTGTCAGCGTTGCCTCGGAACGCTGGATTTTGATATTTCGTCCGAATCGACGCTGATCATTGCCAAAGACGAAGATGATGCAGACCATATCGATAGCATGTTGTCGGACGATGATATTGATGTAATCGTCGGTTCTAAATTGCTGCAGGTTGCAGACCTCATCGAAGACGAAGCGCTGTTGGCGATGCCCTTGTCTGTCAAGCACGATGTTTGTCCGGATGATGCGAATACCGTTGGCGATGGTTTGAAAAAGCCGTCGTCGTTTGCGGCATTGAAAAATCTAAAGCTGTAAGTATTTCTGCAAGTATTTCAAGTAGCAAGCCGAAGACTGTTCACGGCCTTCATGTACAGAGTGATGTTCGGTTTTGTCGCAGTCAGGCAAGCCGTCCATGTTAAAATTTAAGATCTTAGGGTTCAGGAGTAATCATGGCTGTTCAGCAAAACAAAAAGTCCCCGTCAAAGCGTGGCATGCATCGTTCGCACGATTTTCTGGTTGCACCGCAATTGGCCGTCGAAGCAACAACCGGTGAAACACACATGCGTCACCACATTAGCCCAACCGGCTACTACCGTGGTCGCAAAGTACTCAAGACTAAAAACGACGAGTAAATTTGCTAGTACCAAAATACGAAGCGGCGCAGCAGATATTGCCTTGTGCCGCTTTTTCACGTGTTGACACAGTAATCTGCGTCAGTGTGAATCACGTCGAGTCTGGCCCATCCGCGGTTGGAGCAGGGTACTGAATCAAATCAATGACAATTAAAATTTCAATCGACTGCATGGGCGGCGATCACGGCCCTTCGGTTACCGTTCCAGCAGCCGTCTCGTTTGCCAATAGCGAACCAAACGCAGAGTTGGTTCTTGTAGGCAAAGAAGATGCGATCAATGCAGAGCTGAAAAAGTTGCACTGCACCAGCCATCCGCGCATTACGGTGGTGCATGCCTCCGAAGTCGTTGCCATGGACGACACACTCGAGATCGCCTTGCGCCGTAAAAAAGATTCATCGATGCGTGTTGCCGTCAACCTGGTGAAGGCCGGGCAGGCGCAAGCTTGTGTCTCTGCCGGAAACACCGCCGCGCTGATGGCTGTCTCGCGATACATCCTGAAAACGATACCCGGCATTCACCGGCCGGCTATTTGCGGCATCATTCCCAACCAGAAAAACGCACCAACTTACATGCTGGACCTCGGCGCAAATGTTGATTGCGAACCGCAACATTTGCACCAGTTCGCTGTGATGGGGTCGGTGTTAGTTGCGGCCATGGAGAACATCCCGCGACCGACGATCGGCTTGCTGAATGTGGGGGAAGAAGACATTAAAGGCAACGATGTCGTCAAACGTACCGCTGCGCTGCTGCGCGCGGACCACGACAAAGGTGTGCTTAACTTCTATGGCAATGTCGAGGGCAACAACATCTTTGAAGGTACGACAGACATTGTTGTATGCGATGGCTTTGTAGGTAACGTGACCTTGAAGGCATCAGAAGGCCTCGGCCGATTCGTGAAAAACGTACTCGCGGCAGAACTGAAAAGCTCGCCGCTCAACATGCTGGGCGCATTGCTGGCACGCGGTGCGTTGAAGGCGATCTCCCGCCGCATCAATCCTTCCCGCTACAATGGCGCGAGTTTGCTGGGCCTGAGAGGCCTGGTGTTCAAGAGTCATGGCAGTGCTGATAAATATGGCTACGAGTGGGCGATCAAGCGGGCCTATGACGCAGCAAATAACGATGTGCTGTCGCGGATTTCGGCGACGATTGCATCGCTGATGCCCCAACAGGAAATGCCCGCTGAAATGACTGATTCCGGGCAGATGATCGATTTGAGCGAGCAGAAGACTGCATGAAAAACTACAGCAAAATTGTTGGAACCGGCAGCTTCTTACCGCCAAATCGCGTCACCAACGAGCAGTTGGTACAGCGTCTTGCAGCCGACGGCATCGAGTCCTCGGATGAATGGATTTTTTCGCGCAGTGGCATCTCTGCCCGACACTACACCGATGCATCGATGCAGACCAGCGACCTCGCCGTGCAGGCAGCACAACGTGCCCTGGAGATGGCGGGGCTGCTTCCCGATGATATCGATCTGATTATCGTAGCGACCTCCACCTCCGACCATTTTGGTGGTTTTCCGAGCACTGCCTGTGTTGTCCAGCGCAAACTCGGCATCACCAATGGCGGTGCCGCAGTGGACGTGCAGGCTGTCTGCAGCGGATTTATCTACGCACTTTCCGTGGCAGACAGTTTCATCCGTTCCGGTGCGAACAAGAATGCCCTCGTGATTGGCGCCGAAACGTTCTCGCGCATTCTGGATTTCAAGGATCGTGGCACCTGTGTGCTGTTCGGTGATGGCGCCGGTGCGGTGATCCTGTCAGGCTCCGATGAGCCAGGAATTCTGGCGACCAAACTACATGCCGACGGGCGCTACGCGGACATCCTTTGTGTGCCAGGCAACGTCAACGGCGGTGTACTCGCTGGCAGCGCTTTTCTTACGATGGACGGTCCCGCAGTATTCAAGCTGGCGGTATCGCTGCTCGAAAAAGTGGCGACCGAAGCGCTCGACAGCGCCGGCCTGGAAGCGACGCAACTCGACTGGCTGATCCCGCATCAGGCAAATATCCGCATCATGCAAAGCACCGCAAAAAAACTGCATATGCCGCCTGAAAAAATGGTGGTGACTGTTGACCAGCATGGAAATACCTCGGCGGCATCGATTCCGCTCGCGCTGGACGTGGCAGTGAGAGACGGTCGTGTCAAGCCAGGACAGCATGTGTTGATGGAAGGTGTAGGCGGCGGTTTCACCTGGGGTGCAGTTGTTGCACGTATGTAAAACAGAATCTCCATTTGAAGTGAACTCATGACGAAATTTGCGTTTGTTTTTCCGGGGCAGGGATCCCAGGCCATCGGCATGCTGGACGGGTTTTCTGATAACGAAGTAGTTAAAAATACGGTTGCAGAAGCGTCTGATGCATTGCAAACCGATCTTGGCAAACTCATCGCCGAAGGGCCGAAAGAGTTGCTCGACCTGACGACCAATACCCAGCCGATCATGCTGACGGCAGCCGTGGCAATGTACCGCGCCTGGGTTGCTGCCGGTGGTCCCCTTCCCGAGATCGTTGCCGGTCACAGCCTCGGAGAATACTCCGCGCTGGTTGCCTCCGGCGTGCTGTCCTTTCGCGATGCCGTGCCCCTGGTGCGCTTTCGTGCGCAGGCCATGCAGCAAGCTGTTCCGGTAGGTCAGGGCGGTATGGCTGCCATTCTGGGGTTGTCGGACGCCGAGGTGATTGCGCTGTGCGCCGAGTCGGCGCAGGGCGACGTCGTCGAAGCCGTCAATTTCAATGCGCCAGCGCAGGTCGTCATCGCCGGTAGCAAAGCCGCCGTCGAGCGCGCCTGTGTCGCCGCCAAGTCGATGGGAGCGAAACGCGCGCTGATCCTGCCAGTGTCAGCGCCGTTCCATTCGTCATTGCTCAAGCCGGCATCGGACCAGTTGCGTGAATATCTGCTGAATGTCGCATTCTCGACTCCTCTGATTCCGGTCGTCAATAATGTCGACGTTGCCATCGCAAGCGATACCGCTGCGTTGAAGGATGCTCTGGTACGTCAGGCTGCAAGCCCGGTGCGGTGGGTAGAGACGATCCGGAAAATTGCCCTGTCAGGCGTCACCCATGTGATTGAATGTGGTCCCGGCAAAGTGCTGTCCGGGCTGACAAAACGTATCGATGCGAATCTGGTGTCAGACGCCATCGTGGATCAGGCATCGCTAGAACGCGTAATCGCGTTATTGAATGGAGCAACCGAATAATGAGTGGTCAACACCAGAATCTTCAACATCAAATTGCACTGGTAACCGGTGCCTCCCGCGGCATCGGACGTGCCATTGCTCTGGAGCTTGCCCGGCAAGGCGCGCTGGTGGTTGGCACGGCAACCACACAAGCCGGTGCGGACGCAATCTCGGCTTGCCTCGATGCCGAGCGACCAGGCAGCGGCAAAGGTGCAGTGCTTGACGTTAATGATGGCCCGGCATGTACCGGATTGATCGACAGTATCCAGAAAGAATTCGGCGGCCTGTCCATTCTTGTCAATAATGCCGGCATCACCGCTGACCAGCTGGCAATGCGCATGAAGGACGACGAATGGGATTCGGTCATTGCGACCAATCTGACCGCGGTAGGACGCCTTTCAAGGGGTGTGCTGCGGGGAATGATGAAGGCGAAGACCGGTCGCATCATCAACATCACGTCGGTAGTTGGCTCGGCAGGCAATGCAGGCCAAATGAATTATGCTGCGGCCAAGGCTGGTGTGGCGGGCATGAGCCGCGCGCTTGCCAGAGAAATTGGCAGTCGCAACATTACGGTCAATTGTATTGCGCCTGGTTTCATCGACACGGACATGACCAAAGCATTAACCGAAGCACAAATTGCGCAATTGATGCAGCAAATTCCGCTAGGTCGCTTCGGTTTGCCCGAAGATATCGCTTCCGCGGCAGCATTTCTTGCATCGCCACAGGCGAGTTATATTACGGGCACAACGATTCATGTAAATGGTGGCATGTACATGAGCTGAGCCGGATGCGGTTAGCCCGTATTCTTGTGTTTTTTCGTGCATTGATCATTCTTTACAATGCAGCTTAAAAGTAAATCTTGCGTCGCAAACCTGATAAAATGCGCGCACTTTCTGTCACCCAATCACTGGAGTATCACTATGTCCGATATCGAACAACGCGTTAAGAAAATCGTCGCCGAGCAACTGGGCGTCGCTGAAGTAGACATCAAAATCGAATCGTCTTTTGTTGACGATCTTGGTGCCGATTCACTCGATACCGTTGAGTTGGTCATGGCATTGGAAGATGAGTTCGAAATGGAAATTCCAGACGAACAAGCAGAAAAAATCACCACAGTGCAGCAGGCAATTGACTACGCCAAGGCACACGTCAAAGCCTGAGTTGATTAAGTCTAGGAGAACTGATTGAGCCGCTCACGCCAACGTCGCGTCGTCGTAACCGGCCTCGGCTGTATTTCACCTGTGGGAAACACGGTTTCCCAGGCGTGGAATGCAGTTCTTGAAGGCCAGTCCGGTATCGCAACGATTACCAAGTTTGATGCAACGCCTTTTACTACCCGTTTTGCCGGTGAAGTCAAAAACTTTAACGTCGAAGAATACATGCCTGCCAAAGAAGCACGCCACATGGATACGTTCATCCATTTCGGCATGGCGGCTGGCATCCAGGCCATGCAGGATAGTGGTCTGGTTGTTACGGAGAAAAATGCTGACCGCATCGGCGTGATAGTCGGGTCTGGTATCGGCGGTCTGCCGCTGATCGAAGAAACCCACGCCGAACTGACTGCAAGAGGACCGCGGCGTATCAGCCCGTTCTTCGTCCCGGCGTCCATCATCAATATGATTTCCGGTCACCTGTCGATCAAGTATGGATTAAGAGGGCCGAATCTCGCTATTGTGACTGCGTGCTCTACTGGCTTGCATTGCATCGGTTCAGCCGGGCGTATGATTGAATACGGCGATGCCGACGTCATGATTGCAGGCGGTTCCGAAGCAACGATTTCACCGCTGGGCCTGGGTGGGTTTGCGTCGGCGCGTGCTCTTTCATCTCGCAATGACGACCCTGCGTCAGCATCGCGTCCATGGGATCGGGACCGCGATGGTTTTGTCCTCGGTGAAGGTGCCGGCGTGATGGTGCTCGAAGAGTACGAGCATGCCAAGGCGCGTGGTGCAAAGATTTACGCGGAATTGCTGGGCTTTGGCATGAGTGCCGATGCGCACCACATGACTGCGCCTCTGGAAGATGGCGAAGGCGCTCGCCGTTGCATGGTGTCAGCGTTGTCGAACGCCGGGATCAACGGCTCCGATGTCGACTACATCAATGCACATGGAACCTCGACACCACTTGGCGATGTTGCCGAGACAGTGGCCATCAAGCGTACCTTGGGTGACCACGCCAAAAAGATTGTCGTGAATTCGACGAAGTCGATGACGGGACATCTGTTGGGTGGTGCAGGCGGTCTGGAGTCGGTGTTCACCGTGCTGGCCGTGCACAATCAGAAGTCGCCGCCCACGATCAATCTTCAGAATCAGGATCCAAATTGCGATCTCGATTACTGCGCAAATGTTGGCCGGGATATGGTCATCGACTACGCAGTAAAAAACTCTTTTGGTTTTGGTGGTACGAACGGTACCTTGGTCTTTGGCAAGATCTGATGCCAACGCATCGCCCCTGACGTATCGGGGGCGATGCTCACTATTGACTTCTCCTTTTTGACATGTCCATCGCAGTATCTGCAGTGGTTGTCCCTTCCCGAATCTTCAAGCTCCTGTGTGGCGTGATGTCGATCATGACCGCGGGCATCGCCTTGTCTTTTTTCCATGCGGTTAATCCTGACGAGGTCCTCCTGATCAAATTCTGCCTGTCAGCAGTCGCCTTGATCGGTGCAGTCGCCATTTTTCTTCCGATATTCGCAAAGGAAAACGTTTCCATCGATATTTCGGGTGTCGGGCAAATCAGGGTTCGCCAATGTGGCGTTCGTACGGCGTCAGTGCAAGAAGACGCGCCTGCCGGACCTGACGATGCCGTGATGACATTGCTTCCCGGAACAGCTATTTTTTCTTGCTTGTTGCTCCTTCGTTTTACGAATGACACGCGCGGCGTCAAAACACTGCTGATTTTTCCTGATAGTGTTTCGGCCGAGTGCTTCCGTCGGTTGTCTGTCGCCTGCCGCTGGATAGCAGCGGAAAATCTGCGCTTGATCGATAAAATTTAATGATGGAAATTCTTTAACGAATGAACTTAGTTCATTTCAACCAGTCAACTGTTCGGGGCGCGTGCACGTTGCAAAAATGTAAGGGAACGGGGATTGACGACAGAACGCGATATTGATCAACTACTTGTCGAGCGTGTCCAGCGTGGCGACAAAAAAGCGTTCGAGCTGCTGGTGATCAAGTACCAACGCAAGTTGATGCGGCTAGTGTCGCGGCTCGTGCGCGACCAGGCCGAGGCCGAGGACGTCGTGCAGGAAGCGTTTATCAAGGCATACCGGGCCATCCCGCAATTCCGTGGTGACTCGGCTTTTTACACCTGGCTTTACCGGATCGGGATCAACACCGCGAAGAACTTTTTGGTCACTCAAGGTCGGCGTGCACCGACGTCAACCGATGCCGATGCGGAAGAAGCAGAAACTTTTGAAGATGCAGACCACCTAAGAGATATCAACACCCCGGAATCAATGCTGGCAACAAAGCAGATTGCAGAAACGGTCAACGTGGCGATGGGGGCTCTTCCGGAAGAGTTGAGAACAGCCATCACGTTGCGCGAGATCGAAGGATTGAGCTACGACGAGATCGCCGAAGCAATGGGATGTCCGATTGGGACTGTGCGCAGCCGGATTTTCAGGGCGCGCGAGGCGATTGCCGAGCGATTGCGTCCGCTGTTGGGGACGGCGACTGATCGACGCTGGTGACGTGCTGGAGATGCGTGAGTAATGCGCTGGTGATGTAATAATGGACCGTTCATCGGATCTGTTGTGTGTAGTTTAGCGAGGTGGGTATGGAATCGAATGAGATGATGCGCGAAGAGATTTCCGCGTTTGCAGATGGTGAGCTGACACAGCCGCGTATCGATGAAGTCGCCAGTCGATTGCGGCAACCGGCGGAGCGCGCCCGCTGGGATGCCTATCATCAGATCGGAGATATTCTGCGATCCGATGAAATGGCGATCAGCCTGAGCGAAGGTTTCAGTGCGCGCATGTCGGCGCGGCTTGAGCTTGAACCATCTTTCCTCTTGCCTCAGGTGGGTATGCAGTCCGACGTCACGCGATTGCCACGCAAACGCTCCGCGCTGGTCTCGGCTGTATTCGGTGCCGGAAGGCGTCGTCGATTCATCGTTCCCGGAATTGCTGCCGCCGCCGCTGTAGCGTACCTGGGCATTCCACAGTTAATGGTGGCCAGCTATTCATCGCGTGACAAACCTGCTATCCAACTGGCGTTGCAATCGGTTGGCAAAGGCAGTGACGCATCTGTTGCAGGCGCCGCTGGTGCTGGCGAATCCGCGTCCGGGGCAGTAGTCGTGCTGCGCGATTCGCAAATCGATGAGTATGTATTGGCGCATCAACGTTTTTCGTCTTCTCTTTATAGCGGCGCGCAGTACGCTCGTCCGGCAACATTTGCAACCGATACGGGTAAATGAACTTCATGCGGCAAACATTAGTCTTGCTCAAGTTTGTCGTCGTCACATCGAGTTTGATCGCATATTCCGCTTTTGCCGAGGGCGTCGATTTTCAGGATGAAAGTCGCGAGGCACAAAGCTGGTTGCGAAAAATACAGATCGCGGCTCAAAAAATTAATTATTCCGGTACCTTTGTCTATCAACAAGCCAATCAAGTTCGAACTTCCCGCATTACCCATATTCATGACGGTAAAAACGAAATCGAAAAGCTTGAAATCCTCGACGGGAAACCACGCGAATATATTCGAACGAATGACGAGATCGTTTGCTATGTCCCGGAAGCGCGGACACTACTCATCGACAAAAAAGGTCCAGAGGATGTGTTTCCCGCGATGCTGGCGTCGAATAACACCGATATCACGGCTTACTACACAGTTCGGCGCGGTGAAACGGCGCGTGTTGCGGGGTATGAATCTCAATCTTTGTTACTCGAGCCCAAAGACAATTTGCGGTACGGTTACAAGCTTTGGGCAGAAAAAACGAGTGGGCTCTTGCTCCGCGCCCAGACCCTCAACGAAAAAAGAGACGTCGTCGAGCAAATTGCATTTACTCAGGTCGAGATCGGCAATATCAGTCGCAATCGCGTCAAGCCCAGTTTTTCAAATACCGCCGGATGGCACATTGAAAACAGCGTGATGACGCCGATTACTGCGCCAGGCTGGGAAGTAAAAAATATTCCGGTCGGTTTCAGGAAGGTTCGTGAAATGAAGCGTCTCGTGTCGGATGTCTCTTCTCAAGGGGCGCCGGCGGGTGCGGTCAGCCCCGCGGCAATCTCCCAAAGAGAGTTCACGCAGCTGGTGTTTTCAGACGGTCTGGCGGCCATCTCCGTGTTTATCGAGCCCGGATCACGCAGCCGCACCGAGGGTTCGATGCGGCAGGGGGCGATGAATATTACCGGTAAGCGACAAGGTGATTTTTGGCTTACCATTGTCGGCGAAGTACCTGATGCGGCGATAAAGCAGGTAGCCAATTCCATCGAATTCAAATCTAAATAACGACTCCATGAAAACAAGAAAATTTATTCTGAATAAAGTTTTATCGTTAGTGCTGGGAATCTTTGCCGTTACCATCGTCCCGTCGATGACTGGATTATTGCCGTCAGCAGTCGCTGCTTCGGTAGCAGGGCTTCCCGACTTCACGGAGATGGTTGAAAAAACTGGCCCCGCTGTTGTGAATATCCGTACCACCGAAAAAGCAAAAATGGCGCAGGGCGCTCCAGGTATCGGTGCAGATGACGAAGAAATGCAAGAATTTTTCAAGCGTTTTTTTGGCGTTCCCGTGCCAAGGCAGCAGCAGCCCGAGCGTCCTTCGCGACCAAAACGCCCGGGCGCACCGCAAGCCGATGAGGAAATCGCACGTGGTGTAGGCTCAGGCTTCATTATTTCGGCGGATGGCTATGTCTTGACCAACGCCCATGTCGTTGACGGCGCCGACGAGGTGTACGTGATGCTGACCGACAAGCGCGAGTTCAAAGCCAAGATTGTTGGGGCCGACAAGCGTACCGATGTGGCACTCGTCAAAATCGAAGGCAGCAACCTGCCGCGGCTGACTATGGGCGACTCCAGCAAAGTCAAAGCGGGTGAGTGGGTCATCGCGATCGGTTCACCGTTTGGCCTCGATAACACCGTCACTGCCGGTATCATTTCAGCAAAAGCCCGTGACACAGGCGACTACCTGCCACTGATCCAAACCGACGTGGCCGTCAATCCCGGCAACTCTGGCGGCCCGCTCATCAACATGCGCGGAGAAGTCATTGGCATCAACTCCCAGATTTACAGCCGTTCTGGCGGCTACATGGGCATCTCGTTTGCCGTGCCGATTGATGAGGCGATCCGGGTTTCAGACCAATTGAAAGCAACTGGCAAAGTAACGCGCGGTCGCATCGGCGTACAGATCGGCGAACTGACCAAGGATGTGGCCGAGTCGCTGGGTCTTGCCAAAGCACAGGGTGCCTTGGTTCAGAAAGTTGAAACCGGTGGTCCAGCCGAAAAAGCAGGCGTCGAAGCCGGTGACATCATCCTGAAATTCAATAATGTAGCCATCGATCGGTCGAGCGATTTGCCCAGGCTGGTGGGTAATACCAAGCCGGGCACTCGTTCCACGATCACGGTTTGGCGCAAGGGTGCCAATCGCGATCTGACGGTGACGGTTGCTGAAATGGAGCAAGAAAAAACCGCCAAACGCGAGGAGAAGAAACCGAAGGCCGAGCAGGCAGCAAACGCTCTTGGTCTGGTTGCCAGCGACCTCAGCGACGCCCAAAAGAAGGAGCTGAAAATTGATGGCGGTGTAGCAGTTGAACTGGCGGAAGGTGCCGCCGCACGTGCAGGATTGCGCGCCGGGGACATCGTCCTGCGGTTGAATAACACCGACATCAAGGACGCAAAACAATTCGCCGCCCTGGTCGCCAAGCTCGACAGTAAAAAAATGGCGGTCATTCTGGTCCGTCGGGGTGACGCATCCCAATTCGTGCCGATCCGGCCGAACGGCCAGTAGCACTCGCTGCATCGAAAAGCTGCCACCTCCTTGATGGCAGCTTTTTTCTTGTCAATGCAGGTTGTTCCAGCAGGTGTCGCTTGATTCACTTCACTTTGTATTCCCGTAGTTATTGTCATCTGTGCGATGACATGCTTGCAGCACTAAAGGCGCAACTCTCTGGTCGGGTAGCTGATATTCGTGTTGTTGACGTGGATGCTGATCCGGCCCTGATTGCTCTTTATGATGAGCTGGTTCCGGTATTGATGGCACGCGGCAGGGACACGTCAGACCAGGAGCTTTGCCATTATTTTCTGGATGCACAACGCGTGGAACAGTTCCTGCAGGACGAAGCCAGTTCCGTTCGATCAGGCTGATCGCACTTTCTCCGCCCGGACGTTGGCCTTCGGGATAGCCGCTTGCAGCGCTGCTGACGCTCTCATTCGGTACTGGTCTTGATATGACGGGCTTTCCACTCTGGAATCCGGTAAAATGCGGACCTGAACAACCCTCTTGAAACAAGGCGCTCGCCTGAGGAATCCATCCTCGTCCGGAGCGCCTTTTTTGTAATCGCGCTTTCGTCAATGAACAACATCCGTAATTTCTCTATCATCGCCCATATCGACCACGGCAAGTCCACGCTTGCGGATCGCATCATCCAGTTGTGCGGCGGGCTTTCCGACCGTGAAATGGAAGCGCAGGTCCTCGATTCGATGGACATCGAACGTGAGCGCGGCATTACGATCAAAGCGCAGACAGCCGCGCTATCGTACAAATCGCGCGATGGAAAAGTCTACAACCTGAATCTGATCGATACGCCCGGCCATGTCGACTTCAGCTATGAAGTGAGTCGCTCGCTGTCGGCTTGTGAGGGTGCGCTGCTAGTTGTTGATGCGTCGCAAGGAGTGGAAGCGCAAACCGTTGCCAACTGCTACACAGCGCTCGATCTGGGTGTCGAAGTGGTCCCGGTTCTGAACAAGATCGATTTGCCGTCCGCTGATCCGGCCAATGCCATTGCTGAAATCGAGGAGGTCATCGGGATCGATGCGTCGGATGCGGTGCATTGCTCCGCCAAAACTGGCCTCGGTGTTCAGGATGTACTGGAATCACTGATTCTGAAGGTGCCGCCGCCAAAAGGAGATCCGACCGCGCCATTGCAGGCATTGCTGGTCGATTCCTGGTTCGATAATTATGTGGGCGTCGTGATGTTGGTGCGTGTCGTCAATGGCACGCTGCGCGCCAAGGAAAAAATTCTGCTGATGGCGAACGGGTCACAGCATTTGACGGAAAGCGTTGGGGTATTCACGCCAAAATCGGTGACGCGCGAGACCATTTCTGCTGGTCAGGTCGGCTTTATCATCGCTGGTATCAAGGAGCTTAAAGCTGCCAAGGTCGGTGACACCATCACCCTGGCCAGTCGACCTGCTGCTGAGGCGCTGCCTGGTTTCAAGGAAGTCCAGCCGCAAGTGTTTGCTGGCCTGTTTCCGGTGGAAGCCAACCAGTACGATGCACTGCGCGACTCGCTTGAGAAACTGAAGCTCAACGACGCGGCGCTGCAATACGAACCTGAAGTGTCACAGGCGCTGGGTTTCGGTTTCCGCTGCGGCTTCCTGGGTTTGCTGCACATGGAAATCGTTCAGGAGCGTCTCGAACGCGAGTTCGACATGGACCTGATCACGACCGCACCGACCGTGATCTACGAAGTGGTGTTGCGGGATGGCGCCATCCTGATGGTGGATAATCCGTCGAAAATGCCGGATCCCTCCAAAATCGAAGAAATTCGCGAGCCGATCGTGACGGTGAATCTGTACATGCCGCAGGAGTATGTCGGCGCCGTCATCACGCTCTGTACTGCCAAACGCGGCATGCAGATCGACATGAACTACCACGGCAAACAGGTCAAGCTGACCTACGAAATGCCGATGGCAGAAATCGTGCTCGACTTCTTTGACAAGCTGAAGTCGACATCGCGTGGCTATGCATCGATGGATTACGAATTCAAGGAATACAGGTCGGCTGATGTGGTCAAGGTGGACATGCTGATCAACAGCGAGAAAGTCGATGCGCTGGCCATCATTGTTCACCGCAGTAATAGCCAGTATCGGGGCCGGGCGGTAGCGGCCAAGATGCGCGAACTGATTCCGCGACAAATGTTTGATGTCGCAATTCAGGCGGCGATCGGAGCCAATATCATTTCGCGTGAAAACGTCAAGGCGCTGCGCAAGAACGTGCTTGCAAAATGTTATGGCGGCGACATCAGCCGCAAACGCAAACTGCTTGAAAAGCAGAAGGCCGGCAAGAAGCGGATGAAACAGGTCGGCTCCGTCGAAATTCCGCAAGAAGCATTTTTGGCAATTCTACAAGTGGACGATAAATGAACCTCCAGGTAATTTTTGGCAATTTCTCACTAATACTGTTTGTACTAACCATTATTTCCGGTGTCATCTGGTTTCTCGATGTGTTGTATCTGGCCAAGCAGCGGCGCGCACGCGCCAATGTCGCGCTGGCAGAATTTGATGCCCGCAACCTGAAATTGCAGTCGGAAGGGATTAAGCTGGAAACCTCGGGCCGTCATGCTCTTGAGGCCGATTTGTTACGGCAGCCAACATGGATCGAGTATTCGGGCAGTTTTTTTCCAGTCATCGCCCTGGTGTTCTGTCTGCGCTCTTTTTTGTACGAGCCATTCAAGATTCCATCGCCATCGATGGTGCCGACCTTGCTGGTTGGTGACTTGATACTGGTAAATAAATTTACTTATGGCATACGTCTTCCGCTGATCAACAAGAAAATTATCGAGATCAACGATCCCAAACGTGGCGATGTCATGGTGTTCAAATATCCCAAAGACATGTCATTGGACTATATCAAACGCGTGGTCGGTATCCCTGGCGATAAAATCGTTTACCGAAACAAACGTCTGTCGATTAACGGGCAACCGGCGGTCTACGCACCATTGCCGGATTATCTGGACGAGGAACGGTTGACCTATTCAAAGCAATATCTTGAGTCATTCGACGGTCCTGAACACAAGATATTGAACAACCCGCTGGCCCCAAACGAATTGAGCAACATCGATGCCTACCCGATGCGCGATGCGTGCAATTACAACTCCGAGGGGTTCATGTGCACGGTACCTGCTGGACATTACTTCATGATGGGGGATAATCGGGACAACAGCGCCGACAGCCGTTATTGGGGCTTTGTGCCGGACAAGAACATCGTAGGAAAAGCGTTTTATGTGTGGATGAATCTGGGTAATCTAAAGCGTATCGGCGGTTTTCAATAAATCTGGTGGATCGACTGACGCAAGCGGTCGCGCTGCCAGTGACCACAGGGAGCAGGTTAATGCGTTCTAGTTCATTGCATCGGCAGCAAGGAATCACACTGGTTGGTTTGATTTTTGTGCTTGGTTTGGTGGGCATGGTAGGCGTACTCGCCTTGCAAATAGTCCCGACTGCGATCGAGTTCATGTCGATAAAAAAAGCAATTTTTGCAGCCAAGGCCGGAGGCAATACGCCTGCTGAAATCAAAGCATCGTTCGACCGACAAGCAACGACTGGCTATATCGATTCTGTCTCCAGCAAGGATCTTGTGCTCGTCAAGGATGGCGATACCTTTGAAGTCAGTGTCGCGTATCAAAAAAAGATTCCGCTGGTTGGACCTGCAACCTTGTTGCTTGATTATGCTGCCACGACCGCAAAGGGCGGGGTAGCCAAGACGCCGGCTTTGTAGGCCGCAACAGTACCGATGTACCGACTGAAATGGATTGTATGCTTCTGGAAGATCGACTCGCTTACAGGTTTGAAGACGCTGCGTTATTGCAGCAAGCGCTGACGCACCGAAGCCACAGCATCACGCATAACGAACGTCTGGAGTTTCTGGGCGACTCCATCCTCAACTGTGTTGTGGCATCGCTCCTGTATGAGCGATACAGCAAAATCGACGAGGGTGATTTGTCGCGCTTACGCGCCAATCTGGTGAAGCAGCAGTCCCTGTATGAAATTGCCCAGCGGCTGGAGTTGTCGCAGTTCCTTCGTCTCGGTGAGGGTGAGTTGAAGTCCGGCGGTTTTCGTCGCCCGTCCATACTTGCGGATACGCTTGAGGCACTGTTCGGCGCCATTTATCTCGACGCAGGATTCAATGCTGCGCGCGATGTGATCCGCTCGCTGTATATCCCGATACTCGATTCCGTTGATCCGAAAACGCTGGGTAAGGATGCCAAGACCTTGTTACAGGAATATCTGCAAGGCAAAAAAATTGCGCTGCCGCAGTACAACGTCGTCGCTACGCATGGTGCTGCACACAATCAGGAATTTGAAATCGAATGCCTGGTGCCGAAACTCGATATCCAAGTGTTTGGTACCGGCGGCAGTCGCCGGGCAGGCGAGCAGGCGGCTGCCAAGTGTGCGCTCGACGCGGTGCAGGCTGCTGCCGCAAAGGGTCCCGCTGCCGGACGGAAAAGCAAGCCGCGCGCCTCGCAACTCAAATTGTCAGGTATCGCGACGGCCCAGCAGGACGCACCGGTGGACGACGCGTCCGACCAATATCACGATTTGCTGTCATCGCTACACGAAGGCAAGGCAGACACCATGAAAGGTGCTGCAAAAGAACGCAAAGCGGGTGTGCCAGTGCCACCTGCTGTGCCGCACTCGCAGGCATCGCCTGAAGTCATTCCATCCATCACTGATACCAACACGAAAACCGCATGACTGAATCTGCATCACCTGAGAATTTCCGCTGTGGCTACATCGCCATTGTCGGCCGGCCCAACGTAGGCAAGTCCACGTTGATGAATGCGCTGATCGGCGCGAAAGTCAGCATTACCTCGCGCAAGGCGCAGACCACCCGTCACCGGATTACCGGTATCCAGACCATCGATGACACACAGTTCATCTATGTCGATACGCCCGGTTTCCAGACCAAGCACGCCAATGCACTCAACAAGACGCTGAACAAGACCGTCGCCAATACGCTGACATCGGCCGACGTGATCCTGTTCCTGATCGAAGCCGGTACCTTCGGGCCGGCAGACCAGCAGGTGCTTGACCTGATCCCCGAGTCGGTTCCCTGCATTCTGGTCATCAACAAGGCGGATCGGGTGAAGGACAAGGCCGTGCTGTTGCCGTTCGCCCAGCAAATCGCCGCCAAGCACAACTTTGCGGCAGTCGTGCCGGTGTCGGCAACGCTGCGCTTCCAGCTCGACGGCCTGCAAAAAGAGACGCGTCGCTTCCTGCCGGAAAATCCGCCAGAGTTCGGACCGGATGACATTACCGACCGCAGCGAAAAATTCCTTGCCGCCGAAATCATCCGGGAAAAGGTCTTCCGCTTCGTCGGTGACGAGCTGCCGTACACCAGCACGGTCCTGATCGAAAAGTTCGAACAGGAAGGTGATCTGCGGCGTGTATTTGCCGCGATCCTGGTCGAACGTTCGACCCACAAATCGATGCTGATCGGCCAGAAGGGTGCACGTCTCAAAGAGATTTCGACCCAGTCCCGCCTAGACATGGCACGCCTGTTCGGTGGCCCGGTATATCTTGAAATCTGGGTCAAGGTCAAATCCGGATGGGCAGACAATGAAGCCGGCCTGCGGGCTTACGGTTACGAATAAGTCGACGCGGTAATGTCCGTGGCAGAGCAGCCTATCGATCCGGCCGGATCGCCGAAAGCGCCACCCGTATCGGGCACCGATACCGCGACTCCGGCGAAGGCGCCCGCACGGCCTCGCCGAGCGGCATCGACCGACAAGGTAGTGCAACGCATCTCTGGTCAGCCTGGCTTTGTCCTGCACAGTTATCCGCACAAGGAAACCAGTCTGATCATCGACGTCTTCACGCGTGATCATGGCAGGATTGCTTTGGTGGCGAAGGGGGCGAAGCGGCCCCATTCGACATTGCGCGGGGTGCTGCAAACTTTCCAGCCGCTCTCGCTGAGCTGGAGCGGCAAATCCGAAGTGCGTACGCTGATTGGTGCCGAATGGGTAGGTGGCTTGCTGCCGCTGGAAAAATCGGCGCTGCTCTGCGGGTTTTATCTCAATGAGCTGCTGGTCAAGCTGCTCGCGCGCGATGATCCGCATCCGGGTCTGTTCGACCATTACGTCGCTGCGCTGAATCAGCTGGCCCATGACGAATCCGCGCCGATTGTCTTGCGCAAGTTCGAACGCAGTCTGATGAAAGAAACGGGCGTCGCGGCCGACCTGGCTCAGTGTTTCAGTACAGGTCGAGGCGTCGAAGCCGGACGCAGTTACGTGGTGGATCCCGAGCGCGGTCCGCGACTGGCTGTACCGTCCGACACCTGGCCGCGTGTATCGGGCCAGACCTTGCTCGACATGGAGCGGGAAGACTATTCAGGTCTCACCACGCAAAGCCAGAGCAAATTCCTGATGCGTTTCCTGCTGGCCCATCAGCTGGGTGGTGTGCCACTGAACACCCGGCAGATACTGATCGACCTGACACAGCTTTGACAAGGACCTCCCGCCGATGAGCTATTTGAATCCGCATTCCGTTGCCGCTGACCTGTGTGTCGACATCACGCCATTGCTGCGATTGGCTGCAGCCCGGCCCGACCGTCCGGGCCCTGACTTCGCGCTGGCCGCCAGTCAGGCCCAGGCGGCGGGTGCCGATGCAATCGGCCTGTCGTTGTGCGGTCCGGATGGAGAAAGTTTCGCTGCGCTGTTACCGATGTTGATGACAGGGCTGCAATTGCCGCTGGCGTTGACGATACCTGCAACCGCCGCGATGGTCGAACTGGTTGCTGGCCTGCAGCCGCAACGTATCTGTCTGGTTCCCGCGTACTCTCTCAATCCCACGCTGCAGATCGATGCGATCAAGGCTGTAGTCGATCAGCTTCAGGCGACGCCAATGTCAGTCAGCATTGCGCTCGCCATCGCTGCGACGCCAGAGCAGCTGCAGGCTGCCTTCGAGGCAGGTGTGGACGCAATTGAATTGGACGCAACGCATTACGCCGCAGCGGGCAAGACAGATCAGGTCGGGCTCGAGCTTGACCATATCGCCACCTGTGCCGCTGCTGCTGTACGGCTAGGGTTGCGGGTGCAGGTGGCCCATGGTCTCGATGCATCCAATCTTGGCGCGCTCGCTGCGCTGGCAGATATCGCCCAAGTCCAGAGCGGCCTGGCACTGTTGTCGCGTGCCATATTCGTCGGCTGGCAACGGGCGGTGGGAGAGCTCAAAGCAGCGCTGTCGCAGGCTCGTTCGGGTCGTACCGGAGTCTCACGATGATCTTCGGCATCGGCACCGACATCATCCGGATAGACCGTATTGCGGCTGCCCTGAAGCGGCATGGCCCGCGCTTTGCCGAGAAAATCCTTGGCATCGACGAGCTGGCAAAATACCATCAGCGCGCGGCGCGGGCGGACGTGCGTGGATTGCGGTTTCTGGCCACCCGGTTCGCTGCGAAAGAAGCCTTTTCAAAAGCGATTGGTCTTGGCCTGCACATGCCCATGACATGGCGCGCCATGCAAACGGTCAATGACCCAAGTGGCAAACCTGTCGTGGTCACCAGCGGTGTGCTGGCCGAGTTCATGGCACAGCGGGGTTTGACCGCGCAAATATCAATTACCGACGAAGCCGACTATGCCGTCGCGTTCGCCATTGTGGAGAAAAAATGAATCAACTAGCAGGCAGTAACAAGATGGTGGTTCCGGCCGGTCCGGTCATGCTGGATGTGGTGGGCACGGTGCTGACTGCCGAGGATATCGGGCGCATTCGCCATCCGTTGACCGGTGGTGTCATCCTGTTCGCACGCAATTACGAGGACCGCACCCAGCTGGTCGCGTTGACGGAGGCGATTCATGCGGCCCGTCCGGGCGTGCTGATCGCAGTCGATCACGAAGGTGGGCGGGTCCAGCGTTTTCGTAGCGATGGCTTCACGGCGCTGCCAGCGATGCGTCGTCTCGGCGAACTATGGGCCAGTGATCAGCAGGCGGCGCAGCGTGCTGCCACTGCGGTAGGTTTTATCCTGGCGGCAGAATTGCGCGCTTGCGGTGTCGACCTGTCGTTCACGCCGGTACTCGATCTGGATCATGGTGAATCCGGCGTGATCGGTGACCGTGCTTTTCATCGCGATGCAGAAGTCGTTACGCAACTGGCAAAGAGCCTGAACCACGGTCTGCTGCTGGCTGGCATGGCCAATTGCGGCAAACATTTTCCGGGTCACGGCTTCGTGCAGGCCGATTCGCATGTCGCCATTCCGGTCGATGAGCGCACGCTGGAAGCCATCCTGGCCGAGGACGCTGCGCCCTATGACTGGCTCGGACTCAGCCTGTCCGGGGTGATGCCAGCGCATGTGATCTATCCGCAGGTCGATCCTGCACCTGCCGGATTTTCAAAAAAATGGCTGTCGATACTGCGTCACGACATGGGTTTCGAGGGCGTAATTTTCAGTGACGACCTGAGTATGGAAGGCGCCAGTGTCGCCGGTGACGTCGTCGCCGGTGCGACCGCTGCGCTGGATGCGGGTTGCGATATGGTCCTGATTTGCAACCGGCCGGACATGGCCGATCAATTATTGGCTGATCTGAATCCGTCACTGGCGAGCGCGGCAAGTGCCGCGCGCATTGCGTCGTTGATGCCGACCGCAGCGGTAATTCGCTGGGACGCGCTGCAAGCCGACACGCGCTATCAGTCCGCGCTGCGCACCGTACAGGTACTGACCACCCCATGACCAGTCGCCGTCGATGACCGATATCACGCCCACGCCGCCGGACCCGCGCGCGATCGTTCTCGACACGGTCGCCAAGCTGCCGCACCTGCCTGGCGTGTACCGCTATTTCGACAGCGACAACAATGTGCTGTATGTCGGCAAAGCGCGAGATCTGAAAAAGCGAGTGTCCAGTTATTTTCAGAAGACCCTCAGCAGTTCGCGCATCGCGATGATGGTCGAGCGCATTGCGCGTCTGGAAACCACGGTCACGCGCAGCGAAGCCGAGGCGCTGATCCTTGAGAACAATCTGATCAAGGCCTTGCAGCCGCGCTTCAACATTCTGTTTCGCGACGATAAATCGTATCCGTACCTGAAAATCACCGGCCAGCCATTTCCACGCATGGCGTATTACCGTGGTTCGGTCGACAAGCGCAGTCAGTTCTTTGGACCATTCCCGAGCGCGTGGGCTGTCAAGGAATCGATGCAGATTCTGCAGAAGGTATTCCTTTTGCGAACCTGCGAAGACAGCGTGTACGCCAATCGCACGCGACCTTGTCTGCTGCATCAGATCCATCGCTGCAGTGCGCCGTGCGTGAAGGCGATCAGCCAGGAGGATTACAACCTCGACGTCGAGAATGCCGCAAAATTCCTGCGTGGCCGGCAGAGCGAAGTCATGCAGACGCTGGACGGAAAAATGCACGGCTATGCGGCTGAACTCAAGTTCGAGCAAGCTGCCGCCGTGCGCAACCAGATCAGTGCGCTATCGCGTGTGCTGCATCAGCAAACCATGGAAACCGGCAGCGACGCCGATATCGACATCATCGCCGTCATCGTGCAAGGTGGGCGCGCCTGCGTGAACCTGGCGATGGTGCGCGGGGGCCGTCATCTGGGCGATCGGGCGTATTTTCCGACCCATGTCGACAACGCGCTGGCGACGGCGGACGATGCCATCGATGTCGAAGTGCTGAAGGCTTTTCTGGCGCAGCATTACCTCGAAAAA
This sequence comes from Actimicrobium antarcticum, assembly GCF_039536745.1. Lineage (NCBI taxonomy): Bacteria > Pseudomonadati > Pseudomonadota > Betaproteobacteria > Burkholderiales > Oxalobacteraceae > Actimicrobium > Actimicrobium antarcticum. The sequence continues at coordinate 157,155 of NZ_BAAAZE010000007.1, read as the reverse complement.
TTCATTCCGGGCACCCTGATCCTGAATCTGGAATTCGACGAACCCGAACTGATGCTGGCATTGATGGAGCAGTGTGGCCATCGCATCAATTTGCTGTTTCAGCCACAATCGCAGCGCCGCCAGTGGCTGGAGATGGCGTGCAAGGGCGCCGAAATTTCGTTGGCGCGACTGCTCTCCGAACAGGGCTCACAGCAATCGCGCACGCGTGCTCTGGCCGAGGTACTGGCGCTCGATAGCGAAGACCTCGAGACTTTGCGTGTCGAATGTTTTGATATCAGCCATACGCAAGGCGAAGCGACTCAGGCCTCGTGCGTGGTGTTCCACCACCACGCGATGCAGAACGGTGAATACCGGCGCTACAACATCAACGACATTACCCCCGGCGATGACTACGCGGCGATGCGTCAGGTGCTGATGCGGCGCTATGAAAAAGTCGCCAATGGCGAAGGCGTGATGCCCGATATCGTCCTGATCGACGGCGGCAAGGGACAGGTCGAAGTTGCGCGTCAGGTGTTTGCCGAACTCGGGCTCGACATCAGCCTGATCGTTGGCGTGGCCAAGGGAGAAGGGCGCCGCGTCGGACTGGAAACACTGGTCTTCGTCGACGGTCGCGAAGCCAAAGAACTGGGCAAGGATTCCGCTGCACTGATGCTCATTGCCCAGATCCGCGACGAGGCACATCGCTTCGCCATTACCGGCATGCGGGCCCGCCGCGCCAAGACCCGGCAGGCGTCCCGACTGGAAGAAATCGAAGGCATCGGTGCCAAGCGCCGCCAAAAGCTGCTGGCGCGATTTGGCAGTCTGCGCGAAGTCACGAATGCGAGTGTCGAGGAACTGACTTCGGTCGACGGTATCTCGCGCCAACTGGCGGAAGACATTTACAAGCAATTGCATTAAATTACGCTCACCATTGCGATCAGCGCAATCCACTCGCAGAAATCCAGTTAAAAGTCTGAACAATGCCTCTGAATATTCCTATCTTGCTCACGTGGTTACGTGTCGCGTTAATCCCTCTGGTGGTGGGCGTTTTTTATCTGCCGGTGACATGGATGTCGCCGTTCGACAAAGGGCTTGCCTCCACCTGCGTCTTCGTCATCGCGGCTGCTACCGACTGGTTTGACGGCTTCCTGGCCCGGCGCTGGAACGAGACGTCATCGTTTGGTGCCTTCCTCGATCCGGTCGCCGATAAATTAATGGTGGCGGGGGCCCTGCTGGTGCTGGTGCAGCTCGATCGCGTCAATGCAGTGGTGGCGTTCATCATCATTGGCCGCGAGATCACGATTTCGGCATTGCGCGAGTGGATGGCACAGCTGGGCGCATCGAAATCCGTCGCGGTCAGCTCGATCGGCAAAATCAAGACAGCCGCGCAAATGACAGCGATCCCGATGCTGCTGTATTACGACTCACTGTTCGGCGTGATCGATACGCGTTTCTGGGGCCAGTGCCTGCTGGCAGTGGCAGCCGTGCTGACGGTCTGGTCGATGTTTTATTACCTGAGAAAAGCTTGGCCACTCATGAAAGAAAACTCCAAGAATCTGCCGTAGGAATTCACAGTTGATTCATGTCGAATACGGGCTCCGCAGCTTGACAAAAAAAGGCAGGCCTCTATAATACGCAACTGTTGTCGACGCGGGAGTAGCTCAGTTGGTAGAGCGCAACCTTGCCAAGGTTGAGGTCGAGAGTTCGAGCCTCTTCTCCCGCTCCAGAATAAAAAAATTGAAGCTGGTTTTCAGGTGCAATTTTAATAAAGACGGTTTCATTGTGATGCGAAGTTTGTGGCACGCATCCATATAAGCCAGCGACAAGTTTCATGCGGGAGTAGCTCAGTTGGTAGAGCGCAACCTTGCCAAGGTTGAGGTCGAGAGTTCGAGCCTCTTCTCCCGCTCCAGATGCAAAAAGGGAAGCTGTTCAGCTTCCCTTTTTCATTACAGAAAATCGACCCGCGCGATTTTTTTACAGCAAATTCGATAGCTGCATGCACCGGATTTGGCAGTACAATTTATCCCATGGCGGGGTAGCAAAGTGGTTATGCAGCGGCCTGCAAAGCCGTTTACGCCGGTTCGAACCCGACCCCCGCCTCCATTAAATCAAGCACTTAGCAGTTCTTTCATCCGTTCATACCCTATCCGACTACTGCAAATTTGTGGTCAACCACACCTGATAAGGCCAACTTGCCTTGGACAGTTCACGCGCTGTGGTCAAAAATAATTCGCGTGTCGACGATCAAACGCCTCCCCAGCGGTAATTTCCAGCTGCGTGTTTCCAATTAATCCACCAAAAGAGGAATCGCCTATGAGAAAGCGGCGCAGGAATTTTGATACGAGCCGCAAACTTGAGGTCGTTCGAATGGTTCGTGAGCAAGGGTCGAGCGTCAAGCAGGTCAGCGATAGTGCGTACATCGGCGAGACGGCAGTGCGCCGCTGGCTGAAGCAATACTTTGCGGAGCAAAGTGGTCAAAAAGGTATCGGCAATTCGCTGACCGTTGACCATGGACGAGCTGGGTATCCGCCAACTGTAAACCGAGCACCGGCGATTACGTGGCGATGTAGACATATGCATCACGTTGACCCGTCATTTCGGTCGGCCGTTTGTTTAGGAAGAAGTCACACGTGGCCATCACGCGCTCACCACTGCAGTATTGTTCATATTTTCAAGCGTTGATTGGCGCTTCAGAATCAAAAATTGCGTGGACAACTTTCCTTTCCGAATTGGCTAAGTCGATGAGTGCCATCGCTATGATGTGGACACATCGCGGTTCCCGGCGTCAGTTGACAAATTTATCGTCACAGGATTGACAACATTACTTTCTGCTACGTCATCGTTCCGGCGAACCGGTACCTTTACCGACGTAATGGTAGACTCAAAATAAGGCAAGACTGCTAAAAGCCACTCCACTTCCCCGCACAGTGCGGCGATTGTCCAGGTAGGTCGACCTGCTGGTCTCAACGAATTGGTGAGTGATGCGAATATTGTTGGCCGAAGATGACCGAATGATTGGCGATGCGGTTCGCACTTCGCTGCGACAAGAAGGCTACGTCGTCGACTGGGTGCGTGATGGCAATGCGGCCGACTCCGCGCTGTTGCATGATCATTTTGACCTCGCCCTGCTTGATCTGGGACTACCCGGCAAGGACGGCATCGACGTGCTGCGTAATCTACGCAATCGTAAAAAGGGCCTGCCGGTAATCATCATCACCGCACGCGACGGCATCGATGCGCGGATCAAGGGACTTGACGCCGGCGCCGATGATTATGTCGTTAAGCCATTTGACATCGACGAATTGGCGGCCCGTATCCGGTCGGCGCTGCGTCGCAGTGCCGGTCATGCAGAACCCGAAATGGAGTTACGCGGTGTTCACATCAATCCGGCAAGCCGCGAAGTCAATCGCGATGGAAATCCAGTCATTTTGTCGGCCCGCGAATATGCGCTCGTCGAAGCGTTGATGCTTCGTCCAGGTGCGATCCTGTCGCGCGCGCAACTGGAGGAACGCATGTATGGCTGGGGCGACGAGGTCGAAAGCAACGCGGTCGAAGTGCATATCCATGCGGTACGACGCAAGCTGGGTACTGATTTTATTCAGAACCTGCGCGGCGTTGGTTATTTCATTCGCAAAGCCGAACCGCAATCGTGAATTCAATACGCTCCCGACTATCCGTATTTCTGTTGCTGGCGGCGATGCTGACGGCGCTGGGAACAGGCGTCGTCACCTATCGGCAAACGCTGGCGGAAAACGAAGAACTGTTCGATTACCAGTTGCGACAGATTGCGCTGTCGCTACGCAACCAGGGACTGGTTGTGAATTCGTACGCCGATTCAAACGACGAGACCCTCGAGGTTGTCGTGCAAATCTGGACCGTCAGCGGCACCATGCTCTACCTGTCAAATCCGGGCGACCCGATTTTTGATCGAGCAACTATCGGATTCACTGATGTCAATGCGAACAACCGTCGCTGGCGCGTGTTCAGCCTTGCTGCCAGGGACCGAATTATCCAGGTCGCGCAACCACTTGAACTGCGGCGCGATTTGGCGGCGACGGCAGCACTTCGCGGACTGGCGCCATTGCTGGCGTTTGCACCGTTGATGGCGCTGTTGATCTGGTGGCTGGTCGGCAGTTCGTTGTCACCGCTAAAGCGATTGGCAACCGAAGTCGGGCAAAGGGATGCGCGGATTCTTGACGAGGTATCGGTAGCCGGTTTGCCGGATGAAATCGCGCCGCTGGTCCAGGCGCTGAATTCGCTGCTGATCCGGCTCAAGCGCGCGTTTGCCAATCAGCGCGCTTTTGTCGCCGATGCGGCGCACGAATTGCGCTCGCCGTTGACCGCATTGAAATTGCAATTGCAATTGTTGGCTCGCGCACCCGATGACGCAGCGAAAGCCGATGCGCTGGCCAAGCTGCATGAGGGCGTAGACCGTGCGACCCATCTCATCGAACAGTTACTCGTCGCAGCACAAACGGCGCCCAACGATACCGTGGCGCAGCTTGAATCGACCGATCTGTCCGAACTGGTTCGACAGTCAATCGCGGACGTGTTTTCGCTTGCGCAAACACGACGAATAACGCTTGAAGCTAACGCCCCCGAGCATCTGCAACTGTCTATCGATCCTGCCCGGATACGCATCCTCGTGCGCAATTTGCTCGACAATGCGATTCGCTACGGCCGTGACGATGGTTCTGTTCATGTGCAGCTATCAAATGATCATGACCGCGTATTGCTAGTCATTGAAGACGATGGGCCAGGAATTGACGCTCATGATCGTGAGCGGATATTCGACCGGTTTTATCGCGGACCCGCGCAACAACAGTCGGGTAGCGGTCTCGGACTGTCTATCGTCAAGAATATTGTTGAGCAGCATGGCGCCCGTATCGAGCTCGAACCCTCTCGATTGGGCGGGCTCAAGGTGACTATTTTCTTCGCGCATCGGACTAGCGAGTCTGACTTTCGCAAATAGACCTTCCGGATTCGTCGACTGCGAATACGCTGCATTTAATTCTGCGTACTTCCTTAAGTCTGAGTTAAGTCTTCGCCGCTATTGTTGGACCTGTAGGCAGCTTCGGTCCAAATCTTAGAAGGGGAATGGAATGAAAACCAAGTCATTGACAATCGCACTCCTTGCAGCAGGAATCATTACCATCACCACTACCGCCAGTGCAGTCACGTGGAATCCGGCAGAGTGGTTCAAGAAGGCGCCATCAGCCGGGCAAACGACAACACAAGTTGCGCCCGCGACAGCTTTGCCTGCCGTTCCGATTGGGCCCATCGGGCCGATGACTGCACCGAATTATCGCGCAATTGTCGAGCGTTATGGCTCTGCCGTGGTCGGCATTAATACACAAGGCATGTCCAAGACCAGCATGGAGGGCTCCGATGGTGCTGGGGCAGATGATCCCTATTTCAAGTTTTTTCGCGGCATGCCAGGTTTCGGTGGTCAGGATGGTCATGCGCCACGTGGAGGCGAGGTACCGGTTCGCGGGCTTGGTTCTGGATTTATCGTCAGCCATGATGGCGTGATTCTTACCAATGCACATGTCGTGCGTGATGCAGATGAAGTGATCGTCAAATTAAGTGATCGCCGCGAATACAAGGCAAAAGTTTTGGGTAGCGACAAGGCCACCGACGTCGCCGTATTGAAAATCGACGCCGGTAATTTGCCGGTCGTCAGTCTGGGTAATCCAAGTCAGCTAGGCGTCGGCGATTACGTGCTCGCGATCGGTTCACCCTTCGGCTTCGAGCAAAGCGCCACTGCCGGCATTGTTAGCGCAAAGGGCCGATCACTTCCCGGCGATGCCTATGTTCCTTTTATTCAGACCGATGTCGCCGTCAACCCCGGCAATTCAGGCGGTCCCTTGTTTGACGCGAGCGGCGCAGTAATCGGCATCAATTCGCAAATCTACAGCAAGACTGGCGGTTATCAAGGCGTCTCGTTCGCGATTCCGATCAACGTCGCGTTGCAGGTCAAGGATCAGATCATGAAGACCGGAAAGGCAGAGCACGCGCGACTCGGTGTGACGATTCAGGAGCTCAGTCCGTCTTTGGCAGAATCGTTCGGCCTGACCAGACCCGATGGTGCGTTGGTGTCCAGCGTGACGCCGGGCAGTGCTGCTGATAACGCGGGTATCAAACCCGGCGATGTCATCCTTAAATACAATACTCAACCTATCGCGCGATCAGGGGACTTGCCAACGCTGGTTGGACTGGGCGTACCGGGCGACAAGGCGACCCTCGAAGTCTGGCGAGGCGGCAAGAAGATTGATCTCGCTACCACGTTGACCGAGGCAAAAGACATCACCGTAGCAGGAAGCAATAGCGAGAAGGGTGCTCGCCAAGCCAGACTCGGCGTTGCGGTCCGTCCGCTGACAGCGGAAGAACAGCAAGGTGCCCATCTTGAATCCGGTGTCGTCGTCGAACAGGTCGCCGGCGCTGCTGCCAAAGCGGGTATCGAAGCGGGTGATGTGATCGTGTCGGTCAACGGCACGTCAGTCAGATCCGTAGAACAACTGCAGACCTTGGTAAAGAAAGAAAGCAAGCATCTGGCGGTCCTGATTCAGCGCGGCGATGAGAGGATTTTTATTCCTGTCGCATTGGGCTGAGGATCGATTGCGGATCGGTTGACTGCCCGCGCGGTGGTGAAGAATACGTATTACTCCTGCCCGACACATCATCGGACACGGCTGTGGTCGTTGCTGAGTGCCTGTGCGGGGTACTTGCAAACACCTCGATTACCCTTTCCGATGGGGCTGTCGCGTCTTATACGGTTTCGATTGGCGCAAGCAGTCTATTTATCAATGGTAAGAGTGTCGACGACATCTTTAAACGCGCCGATGCTGCTTCCTACATGGCCAAAGACAGTGGTCGAAATCAGGTACTTTGTAACTCGTCATCCAACTGTTCAACCGGCTTGCGACAAATGAACATTATTGTCTACGAATGTCAGCTAGCGGCGATGTGGGAGTCTTATCACGGGAAGATAGTGGATGGCCGTGACGGGTCGAAAGCAGCCCTCATGCGAAGCTAAATTTTGCATGATGCAACGAGTTTATGGTCGTCCGTCAGCAGCAGTCATTGCTGATTTGAGGTGAGCGCTGGTCACCGTTAATTCTGGTCAAAAAATCGCTGAATGAAGAGCGCTATTACTAAAAGCCAATATTCGAGACGAAAGAATAAGTGCGACTTGTACAGAAAAGGTTTAAATCCCGGCAAACCACTGATACCCGTTACTGTCTTCCCAGTAGCCACCTTTGCCGCCTTTGATATGGGCAAAGCTGTCAACCAGTTCGATGCGCATCAAATACTTTGCCTGCTTGTAGCCCAATTGTCGTTCGACTCGCAGGCGCAGTGGCGCGCCATTCTGCACAGGTAGGGTTTCACCATTGAGCGCGTAAGCCAGAATCGTTTGCGGATGCGTAGCGTCGTCCAAATCGATACTTTCGTAGTACAGGCTGCTGCCATCGCTTTCCATCGGATCAGCACAATGAAAAACCACGAAGCGCGCTGCAGCGGTTGGCTTGGCCGCTACCAGGATTTGCTGCAGCGGCACCCCGGTCCATTTGCCGATCGCACTCCAGCCTTCGACGCAATCATGCCGGGTAATTTGCGTACGACTTGGCATTGCACGTAATTGTGCCAGCGTCAATTGCATCGGCTGTTCAACCAGTCCATCGACTTTTAACGACCAGTCGGCGAAATTATTTTGTACCATCGCCTGATAGGCAGCGCTGTTCGGATCGCTGGTGCCATTGCTGCGAAAGCTTGGGGAGAGATCGGCTTCTGAAAATTCTTGCGCCATTGCCTTGCGCGAGAGCAGCGCTTTCTGCGCGGCGTGGTTAAAAGTTTCTCCGGATGCCAGTATCTTCGGAAACCAGCTGGTTTGTGCCAGTCGATCGCAGCCTGCCACCAGCACTGCGCCGGCACCTGCCAGCGACATGCGGAAGAATCGACGCTTTTCTGGTTGATGTTTCATGACTTCTCTCCTGAAACTGGATCGGCAGGAATACGGTAATAGCCAGTGATCATCGAGCGCATGTGGTTGAACAGACCGCTGATGAGGACTTCAAACACGTGAATCAGGACGAACGCGACCAGCAGCCATGCCACTACAAAGTGAATAGTGCGTGCCGACTGGCGGCCACCGAACAGATCGACCCAGCCGGTCAGCAGCGAATCAAGTCCGGGCGACATCGCCATACCCATCAAAATGATCAGCGGTAGCAGGACAAATATCACAATCAGGTACGCCAGTTTTTGCAGCACGTTGTAGCGAGTGGCGGCTTCTCCAGTGGGATGCTTGAACTGGACATGGTCTTTTATCGAGGTGCCGATGTTGCGCAATTCCGGAACGGTAGGTGCCATATCACGCTTCAGATGGCCGCTGAACCAACCGTATAGCAAATAGATTACGCCGTTAATGACAAAGAGCCAGGCAAAAAAGAAATGCCAGTCGCGTGCTTCGGCCAGCGAATACGCGCCGGGTATGGTCATCCATAATGGAAATGCGTTGGTATCCGTACTGCCATCGGCTTTCAAGCGGGCGCCCAGAAAACCAGTAGTGTCAAACTCATGGCCGAACACCGTCAGAATGCCTTGCACGTTGGGTTTCGCCGATGGCGTCGCATCTTCATCGTCGGTCTCCTGCGCGCTGATTTCGAGTACGGCGGGGCGGTTAGTGTACGAGGATACGCCCCAATTCAGTGTTGGATGCGCATTGAAAATATGCAGTCCGCTCATAAAGAGGATCGTCAACGAGACCACATTAATCCAATGCATAAGGCGAATCGGTAGGCGGTGCCGGTAGGTCAGCATTGCGGTAGATGCCATGAAATTTCTCTCAAATCGTTAATGGTCGAATTGGAAAATCTGCGGACGCAACATAATCTGGATCGTCGATCTAATGCTATATTTTTCGGCAGGCATTTCTCGTATCCCGGTACCGAGCAGCCACTGAACGCCTGGCACGAGAAAGTGAGCGTAGCACGCTGGCAGACACCGCAGGAACTCAAGAATCAATATCGCAGTGCCGGCGTGGTCGGACACAACCGTATCGTGTTCAACATCAAGGGCAATGACCACCGCATGCTTGTCGCGACTGCCTATCAGTTCGGCGCATTTGATGGCAAATTCATCGTCACACACATCGAATACGACCGCGCCGACGCTGCCACGATCACCATGGGTAATGAATGGAACTCAAGCCGATTCGCATGGGAGAGCAGTATCAGCGGGCGCTGGAAGTGGCGTGCTGGTACGTTGACCACGAACCCGTTCCGGATTCGCCGGAAGGAGACCGCTTCGAAGTGCTGCTGATGCTTATCGAGGCATATGAAAACACGATCTATCCGGCCTCGGCTCCCGACCCGGTTGCGGCCATCAAATTTCGCATGGAACAAGCCGGACTTGTGGCGAAGGATCTGGTGGCGATGATCGGCAAACTCGATCGCGTTTATGAAATCATCAATTGCAAACGGCCACTGATACTGGCCATGATTCGGCGGTTGCAAGCCGGGTTGCATATCTCTGCGGAAAGCTTGATTAGCGGTTCGGCGTCGTCGGGTTGGTTCCCGGCGCAATGTGCTGTTCTAACAGTCCATTTTTCGGCGTCGGCTCGTACACGGTCTTATTTTTGCTTGGCATCATCTTCCTGAGTTGGGCTTCCTCGCGCTCGACTAAATCATGTTTCACTGGCTTCCTTTGCTGTGCCCGAATTGTTGTCAGCAAAAGCAAGGGAGATACAAGACGCTGCCACCATCGACACGCTGCGTTCGCATCTTGCGATGGTTACGGCAAATGCCGCTGCAGCCAACGAGACACACCAGGAACAGCGCAATATCCTGGTGGGCACCTGCTCAGATATCGATCAGTTACGCAAGGACGCGGTGTAAGCGCGCGAGGATGCTGGTTCGTTACGCGATCAGGTCGATGGAACTAGGGAGCCGCAGACCGCGATGATGGAAGCGGGCCGGAATAGCTAAGATTCGTGGCCAAAATCGATTTTTATCTGCCTGTTCAGCAATAGTCGTTATTAATTCGAATCCCCTAAAAATACTGCCATCGTTGAACAGGGCGTTTTTTACAGCCTCACAAGCCAAGTTTGCTGTGCGACCCAATCCGAACGAGCCGCAAAATTACAATATCCGGTTTTTGATCGATCAAAGCCAGGTGGGGCTCGATGTGGCAATTCCGATGCTCTTTGCATTCACCGGTCAGTGCGCAGTCTTAGTAACGTGTCTCCTGTAATTGATCATTTGCCAGCGCGTCTATCGTTGGGAACAGGTCATCGTCGAGCGTTGCCCGATGCTGGCCTTTACTCTCACGCATGTAGTCGCATTTGAATTGGGTTGTCCATTCAATCGCCCTCATGGAGTGCGGCTTTCAGGTTAGCAATGCTGTTGACACGGGGCAGGTTACCGTTATGGGCCTCTTTCATGGCAGCGATAGTGGTCGCATTGGGAATCAGTGGATCGAAAGGCGAGGCGTGTTCCCGCGCAATTTTCGTCAACAGCAACCATACCGCGTCGGACACGGTAAGACCCATCGCGGCCAAGACGGCAGCGGCCTCTTCTTGTATTGCCCCGTCGATGCGGGCCTGCACAAGTGGTAACTGATACGATCAAGCAGTATCGAACGGACGTGATCATTCTCAACGCCGCCTATGCGCTGCTCGACGGGTCCGGCAAATCGATCATCATGGGTAAGGAGGACCTACTGCGCGCCTATCACCTTGCACCCGAGGCAACAGTGATCGCAAGGCATATGGATACAATCAATCATGCGGGGCAAAGCCGAAAGGACCTGAACGACTTCATTCGGAAGGCGGGCATGGACCGTCGACGCGTGCTCGTTCCGCTCGATGGGGAAATTTACCACTTCTGAGAATGAAATAAGACTGCCTAAAAGTTTGCGCATTCGCCCTAACCCTAACCCTAACTCTATTAAAGGAAACTCAATGAAACAAGCACTTATCGTTATCGATATTCAAAATGATTATTTTCCTGCTGGCGCATTCACACTGGAAAATGCCGACGAAGCTTGCAGAGGTGCCGTAGAGGCCATTGAACAGGCTAAGCGCGATGGATGGCTGGTCGTTGGGGTGCAGCACGTCAGTGCTCCGGATGCACCCCTTTTCAGGCCCGATACCGAAGGCGTGAAAACCCACAGCGCTATCGTTGCCGCATTAGGTGATGCGCCAATGATTGTAAAAAGTGAAGCCGACAGTTTCTTCAAAACAAATTTGGAGCAGATTGTGCGCGACGCTGGCATCACCGACATTTATCTCACCGGCATGATGACGCAGCACTGCATCACCCACACCGCCCTGTCTCCGCAAGCGCGCGACATGAACGTCCACATCATCGCCAAAGGCTGTGCAGCTCCCGCCAAAGCCTTGAGTGACCTGGCCTTGCAAGGTCTGAGCGCTCGATGCGACGTTGTGTAGAGCGATCACTGCGTTTTAATGGGTTCGAGCGGACCCTGTCTTGGAACGGGTCGTTCGGCAAGCGCAAGGTAATGGCCGCCAGGCTAATCTCGATAACGTCAGGCTGGATGGCTTGCGGGTATGCCGGTATCGCATTCGGCGCAATGGAATTAACCGGGTCTTGCAGCGGGACTGGAACGACCGGCGTCACGTTGGTGACAGGCGTGATATGAACTTTCACGAACGTGAATGGCGCAGCTTTACGCGTGACGACCTCGCTGGCGACCCCACTGGCGAGACACGCGCGCCGCCATTTGTGCAACATGTGGTCGTTGGTCCCGTTGTCCAGAGCCAGACGGGCGACGGATACGCCGGGAGCGCAAGCGGCGATCGCCAGTTGCTTCTTGAAATCAATCGGGTAATTGCGACAGCCTTTGCGGCTGCCAGATTGGATGGTTGTGTTCAAAGCGGTCCCCACTACCAGTTGGTGGGCACCACTTTGGCGGGTCAATGGCGTGCTGTACAGACGTCGTTGGTGAGGCGCTCACAAATCATACACATGCTCGTACGGGCCAATTCGTAACCACCGGCGCGGATACGATGTTTTTCATCGAACTGGCGTAACGAGCGCCGGGTTTCTACTGAGGAAATTATATTCAAAGTAGTCTTCTGTTGGCGGTGTTGGTCGGACTGCGCCTCGCCAGCCGGTTACTGGTCAATGCCGGCGCTACTGCTTCAGGCCGGGAATTCGTTGAACTTGCGCATCATCTTGTCAAACACGGCGCGCGGCAGGAAGCGGCGCAACATGCTGACCTGGCTCGATTGCTTGCCGGCTGGATAGCGCAAGCTTGGCTTGGTAGCGGTCGCGGCCTTGACCACCGTGTCGGCGACAACCTGCGGGTCGTCGCCGGTCTCGACCCATTTACGCATCAGGCCTTCACTGCGTGAACGGTCTTGCGCATACGTGGGCAGGAGGCGGTCGGCCCGGGTAAGGTTCTCTTCGAAGGCGGTGCGCGTCACGCCGGGTTGCACCAGTACCACCCGGATGCCAAAACAACGTACTTCATGGTCCAGCGATTCCGTATAGCCTTCGATCGCGTGTTTGGTGGACGCGTAATAGGCGTTGAAAGGTGAAGGAATCAGGCCCAGGATCGAGCTCATGTTGATGATCCGGCCGCTTTTCTGTTCGCGCATGACGGGCAGCACTGCGTTGATGACACGGGCCACGCCGAAGACATTGACATCGAAAAGGCGTTGCGCCTGGCCGATCGACGATTCCTCGGCGCCACCGAGCAAACCGACGCCGGCGTTATTGACCACCAGATCGATGCGTCCCGCCTGCTTGACAACTTCATCGATTACATTCTTCACCGACGCCTCGTCCGTGACGTCGCATACCAACATCGCCACACCTGAAGGGCTGGCAACTTGCTTACGGCTGGTGCCGAACACCCGATAGCCGGCACGTTCCAACGACTTGGCAGTTACCAGGCCGATGCCCGATGATGCCCCTGTGACGAGCGCAATACCTTTATTTTTCTGGTTCATTTGATTTCCTTCATGACGCAGCGGTTGATTGTTGATAAAGAGAACGGCACTATCAAAACAGTACTGATTCACTACTAAAAAGATATGATCGATAAAAATAATTTTATGTTGTGCTGTCCGGTCGCTCGCGGCCTCGAATCGGTCGGCGACGCGTGGAGCATGCTGATACTGCGCGATGCGCACGCGGGATTAACGCGCTTCGAGCAATTTCGCAAGAGCTTGGGAATTGCTCCTACCATGTTGACCAAGCGTCTTGGCGCGTTAGTGGCGGCAAGTGTGCTGGCAAGGCGCGTGTACTCCGAAAGCCCGACGCGCGAGGAATACGTGTTGACAGAGGCAGGCCGCGACTTCCTGCCAGTGCTGATGATGTTGGGAGCATGGTCGCAGCGGAACTGTGGCGAGAATCTCGCGCGCTATATGGACGGCGAAACAGGCCTGGAGATTCAGCCAATTGGTGTGGATGCGGTCACGGGAGCAAAGCTAGGTAGCCGCCCCATTCGGATGAGCCAATCTTCCGAGTAAGATTTTATTGTGTGTCTGTGAGCGGAACAGCAAAATTCGTTTTGAGGCATTACGGCAAGTCGCCAAAGGCAATAGCAAATTTTCAAGCTTTGCGAAAACGTAGCGCGCAATTTTTCGTTTTTCCACTTCTCCCCGATTATGGGTTCCGGAACTCGCGGCGATGTGATCACCGAAGATTTCTGTGGCTTCGTGCTGGTCAATCCAGAGCTTTTTGCGCACGCTGGTGGTGAAGTCAGGATACAACGATGGCTGTATTCACCTGCTTCGAGAAGCCGCGCATTTGTCGCATGACGCGGTTGGATACCGCTACATCCCGAGTGGACTCTCCACACGCCGGGAATACGTCACCCGTCACTGCTGCAATGGCGGTGGTTTGACCTTTGTAGCTGTCGGGAGGGTCGCGGGTGTCGTGAATCAGTGCGACCGCACCGCAAAGGGGACACTTCAAGTTCAGAGCGCCTTGAAGGACACGATCAGGACGTCATCAAGGACTTTCAGCTTGAGGTACACGTCGCCTAGGCGGAACAGATCCTGCAATATCGTGTGGTCGGTATGGGTGTTCCTGCTCGTGTAGAAATCCGCTAGCGTGAGTGCCATCACCACATCCAGCATTTTGGAAAAAGCGAGACCCAGCTCATTTGTGCGGCGTGGGCGGTGCGCGCCTTGCCAGTGTTAACCAAAGATCGGGCTACAGTGAGCTTGCAATATCGGGTTGATCTCTCCGTGAGCGAAATTTTCCCTGCTTGGATAATTTGGCAAATTGGTTAATTTACTTCATTCGGCGCGCAGTTGTCTGTGCAGATAATAGTGTTTCCGGCGCAACGGAATGTAAAACCGGGTTAAAGGCCAGACCTGCCAGGTTGGGGACCTTGGTGCCGACGCGTGGGCGTCGCGATTTGCCAAAATCGGCCTCATCATGATGTAACTGACGCCACATCCCTGGCGTCAGTTTGAAGTCCATTCTCGCTGGGCAGAACGAATCGCGGCTTGCCGTCATGGCAACGTTTGAAAAGGTATTATCTATGATTGATTGAAAGGAGATACACCCTGACTGACGCAATTCTGCGCTCTATGTCCGTCAAGCTGGACTCGGAAACTCGCTCTCGCCTCGATCAGTTGGCGCAATCCTGCCGCAGGATCCTGCACCGGATGCTTCGCGAGGCTGTCGCGCAATACGTAGAGCGCGAGGAAAAGCGCGAAGTCTTCCGGCAAGATACCCCGAAGGCGTGGGAAGAGTACCGGACCACGGGGTTGCCTGTTACTGCTGGCGAGGCCGACGCCTGGCTGGCGCAGCTCGCAGATGGCGACGATATCGAACCTCCTGAATGTCATATCTGATGGGGTCGCAGGTCGCGTTGTGCGACATGCGCGCCTCCATCTTTTCCCGTCTGGAAAGTATTCTGACGTTCGCGAAACGTGCCGTCCAGGCCGTTCCCGAAGGTTGAGGATGCTGTGCTTCACCGGCTTAACGCGATGTTCCTTTCCACCGCACCTCAACCCGCTTCTTTACTTACATAAGAACTCCGCGTCTCGATATCCGACTGAATATACATAGGGTGAAAAATGAAGATTGAAATCGACGACCTGTCGCGATTGGAAATCCATTCGTTGCTTCAGGAGCATTTGGAAAGCATGCGGCAGCTTTCGCCTCTCGAGAGCGTCCACGCGCTCGATTTAGAAAAACTTCGAAAGCCGGACATTACCTTTTGGTCCGCGTGGGAGGGGCCTCTTCTACTCGGATGCGGTGCGCTGAAGGAGTTAGATATCAAACATGGGGAAATTAAGTCAATGCGCACTCAAGCAGCACGCCGTCGCCAGGGGGCTGGACGTGCCATTCTTGCTCACATCATACAAACGGCGAAACAACGATCCTACGAAATTTTGAGTTTGGAAACCGGCTCGGCTGTGGAATTTATGCCTGCGCACCGTCTGTATGAGAGTGTCGGCTTCGTACGCTGTGGTCCCTTCGGTGATTATGTCGAGGACCCGAACAGCATTTTCATGTCGCTACGATTTACTGGATAAAATGTTTGTTTCGCGGTCTTCAAACGCGTATGTCTTGTCGGGAAAATAGTATTTGTTATCGACCTGAATGAAGCGTTTTTTCATCGAGGCAGGAATCACTTTTGAACGATGTATTTGAGGTGTATGTGTCGTGGTCTAATTTGTACGGACACCTGTCGTATCAGCAACGCATTCGTGCCCTGGAACGCGAGAATCGGGAATTGCGCCCCGATGTGTCCATCTTAGAAAAAGCATCGGCCTTCGTTGCCCTGGAACTGAAATAAGCCACCAGCTTTTGACCCAGTTGCACAAGGAGGCCGTATCGACTGCCCGTAGTTTCCGAATGCAGGCCGTTAGCCGCTCCGGGTATTACGACGCACAGCCCGTGCTGCCAAACCGCTTTTCACGAAGGAAGCGGTCCACCTGAAGGCCGCGTTTGCCGCCAATCGTCAAAGCTACGGAAGCCGGCGGCTGATCAGCGCGATGACACTGCAGGGCATCCGGATGGGGCGCTACAAGACGCGCAGCCTGATGCGTCAGGCCGGCCTGAAACCGGTGGGGAAGCGCAAGTTCATTCACGCCACCGACAGCAAACATGATCTGGCGATTGCTCCCAACGTGCTCAACCGGCAATTCAATCCGGCTGCGCCAAACACTGCATGGACGAGCGATATCACCTACATCCGTACTGAGACCGGTTGGCTGTATCTGGCGACGGTACTGGACCTGTTCCCGCGCAAGCTGATTGGCTGGGCCACCGCACCGGCCATGCCTGCCGCACTGCTGTGCGACGCGTTGCGCATGGCTATCTCCAGTCGCCGTCCGCCGGCGGGATTGATCGTGCATTCGGACCGCGGCGGTCCCTACGCCAGCATCCAGTACCAGGCGCTGCTGAACCGACATGGCATGGTCTGCAGCATGAGTCGTAAGGGGAACTGCTGTGCGTCAGAGCACGGCTCTGACGCAGTGGCCGAACGCTTCTTTCTGAATCTCAAGATGGAATGGGTTTGGCGTACCCGCTATGCCAATCAGGAAGAGGCTCGCAAGGACGTCACGTCCTACATCGTCGACGTCTACAATTGCTCGCGTTTGCACTCAGCATTGGACAACCTGTCGCCCGCCGTCTTCAAGCGGAAATTGACAGAAAACTTCCATTGAGGTGTCCGAAATAACTTGACCACCGCACTTGTGTCGATAAATGCGCTTGTCGCGGTGCTATCGACTGCCGCTCGAGCCCGTGATTCAAACCGCTGCGCGTTACTTGCCCAGCAGCGCCAATGTCTGATTCCATTCCGAAACCCACGCAGCTAAACATGCCTGCGTGGCGAACGCCCTTTTCAGATGCGACATCGGTACCCGGTACACATCATTGAGACCCAGCGCCAGCGTCACCGGATTCCAGATGGCCTTGTTTTTTGATTTGGTGACGCTGCCTTTTACGCGTGCGCCTTCGTCGCCGAACATGCCACCGGCAGCGGCCAGTGCCTGTTCCATATCAATTTTTACCAGGCTGGCAAATGCCATCAACACTTGGTCTTTACTGATGCCAAGCTGTGATTCTTTGGGCTCGTCGACGTCGACGTCGACGCTAACCCGCTCGGCGTCGCGCTTGAGTTTGCCTGCCAGGCGTTCCAGATCCTTTTTCAAAAAACGCAGTGCATCCAGTGGTCGTCGAAATCCAGGGGGCTTGAGTTGGGTGACAATGCGGTACACATCCTTGGTCATCGTGATGAGTACATCCTCGCTGCCCGCGGCCAGTCGCTGCGTGTCGCCTTCGAAAAAAATCGGCGCCGGGTAACCTCCATTGGCATCACCGAACAGCTCGGGATACGCAGCGTCATAGTCCAGCCATACGTACGGAATCACGCCATTCTCTATCAGGCGTGCCAGTGTCCAGGGCGAACCGGTTTGCTGGGCAAGCCAGTGGCAGGCTTGCGCCGTGCT
The DNA here is from genome assembly GCF_039536745.1 of Actimicrobium antarcticum. Lineage (NCBI taxonomy): Bacteria > Pseudomonadati > Pseudomonadota > Betaproteobacteria > Burkholderiales > Oxalobacteraceae > Actimicrobium > Actimicrobium antarcticum. The sequence goes on along the minus strand of NZ_BAAAZE010000007.1, from coordinate 139,730 downwards.
GGCCCGAAAAGGCAGAAGGGGAATCGTCATCGTTCTTGCTTTCTTTTGCCATGAACCAGGTGGAAGGCGGTCGCGATCATGCGCACGCATTGTAATGCGCAGAGCCTTTCAGGGATATCACGCAACCTGTTGCCCAGTCGTGCGTGGGTGTTTTTTTCAGAGGCAGACGCTATGCATTCCAGCCATCTCGACCAGCCATCGGACGTTTTGGTTTAGACTAGGCGGCGCAAAAAATACTGGAGAAGCAGCAATGAGCATTACCGTAGAACTCGTCAAAGAAGCCCTGTCCAAGGTCATCGATCCGAACACTCACAAGGATCTGGTCGCCGGCAGGTGCGTCAAGAATATCAAGCTCGATGGTAACGATGTCGCCTTCGATGTCGAACTCGGCTACCCCGCCAAAAGCCAGATCGATGGCATCCGCAAAGCCGCCATTGCCGGCGTGCGTCAGCTTTCAGGCATCGGCAACGTCAGCGCCAACGTGTACTCGAAAATCATCGCCCATACCGCCCAGCGCGGTGTCAAGCTGATGTCAAATGTAAAGAACATCATCGCCGTTGCCTCCGGCAAGGGCGGAGTCGGCAAATCGACCACTGCCGTCAATCTGGCGCTGGCCCTGGCGGCCGAAGGCGCGCAGGTTGGTATCCTCGATGCCGATATTTACGGACCGTCACAGCCGATGATGATGGGCATCACCGGTCGTCCGGAAACCGTCGACGGCAAGACCATGGAACCGATGGAAAACCACGGTCTGCAAGTTTCCAGCATCGGCTTCATGATCGATCCGGACGAGCCGATGGTCTGGCGCGGTCCGATCGTCACGCAGGCGCTGCAGCAATTGCTCGACCAGACCAACTGGCGCGACCTCGATTATCTGATCGTCGACATGCCACCCGGCACCGGCGACATCCAGTTGACGCTGTCCCAGAAAGTACCGGTCACCGGCGCCGTCATCGTCACCACGCCGCAGGACATCGCACTGCTGGATGCACGCAAGGGCCTCAAGATGTTCGAGAAAGTCGACATTCCCATCCTCGGCATCATTGAAAACATGAGCACCCATATCTGTTCGAACTGCGGTCACGCGGAAGCGATTTTCGGGCAGGGCGGCGGCGAAAAAATGTGCGGAGAATACGGTGTCGAATTTTTGGGCGCATTGCCATTGACGATGTCGATCCGCGAGCAAACCGACTCCGGCATGCCAACGGTGGTCGCCGACCCGGATGGTCCGGTGGCAGAAATCTATCGCAGCATCGCCCGCAAGATCGCCGTCAAGGTGGCCGAAAAAGCCAAGGACATGTCGAGCAAATTCCCTAGCATCGTGATCAAGAACGACTGATGGAAACCGAGGCCCTCAATATCGGCGTGGTGATGCAGCGATTGCGCATCGACAATCGCTGGCAATCCCATCAATGGCAACCTCTGGAAATTCTCAGTGGTGTGCCGGACGAGCGACGTTGCCTGCGTGGTGGCGATGACGATCAGCGCTGGTTGTTCGGCGGCTTCGACGTGCGCCTGTACAGTGACGAGGCCGAAGGCTACTTCCTCAACATCAGTTCGCCGGCGCCGTGCTGGTTTGTGATGTGGCGCATGGAAGAAGTCGACGGGGTCGAAATCGCGGTACCCAAAACCGTCACGCTGTCGTATCACGAAGGCGCCCGCCTGATGGATGGCGGCGAAAAGGTCGATACGATTGCGGCGTCGGCAGACATCATCGAGCGCCTGACAGCCTTCGTGAAAACCTATTACGTGCCCGAACAAAAGCGCAAGCGTCGCAAGCCATCGTTCGAGGGCGGCGCCGCGGTTGCGCAGATGGCACTGGATGAAGGGAAACCGCGTGGCAGCTGAAGATTTTTTTGCGCGCTGGGCGAGGAAGCCTGCGCCGGTTGAATCAATTGCACCGCTTCGACCTGTCGAGTCAGTCACGCCCGCCGAGCCGGTGGCACCGCCGACGCTGGAAGACGCGGCAGCGCTGACGATGTCATCGGACTTTACGCCCTTCGTGGCGCGCGGTATCGATGAAGCGGTCAAGCGGCTGGCGTTAAAAAAACTGTTCGCCGATCCGCATTTCAACATCATGGACGGGCTCGATACCTACATCGAGGACTACAACACGTTCGTGCCAATGACGGCCGAGATGGTCGCCGAGCTCAACCATGCAAAGCTGCTGATGAACCCGTTGGCGCACCTTGAAAAACCGTTCATGCAGATGCTGGAGACGCCGCCAACTGCGGTGGTCGTCGAGGAGGTCGCTGATGCGTCGGTGGATGAATCGGAGTCGATCGAGGATGAGGATACCGTTGCCGAAGCGGAGGTGATGGTTGCCCCGGCTGAGGATGCGCCTGGCGTTGCAGCTGATCTGGATGATGACCGGGCGCTGCTTCCAGCTGATCGGGAAACGCCTGTTCTTTCGGAACCTTCGATGGTATTGCCGACTGGAATAGCGGTCGATCGTTCGTAGCGTAAGCGGTCACACTAACTTGCGTGTTGCGGGGCGCGCTGCATACTGGCGGCGCATCGCGCCGCCAGGTTCGCCAGATAGTCGGTCTCCAAACCGATGCGCTCCATGCCCTCAAGCCATTAGTGCTCTCAAATCCCAACGCCCGCATCAGCGACGCACGTTGAAAAGCTCACGCCGACCTGGTCTGCACGATGTCAATTTAAATTGTCATTAAAGCAAAATAAGTCATATCGGAAAAATAACGGTTTTGTTGTGCCTATATACCGTTTGCAGATGGTTGCATTGCACAATGGAAATTGTCAGTGCGCGCCAAGATTTTTTCCCACTGCAAGGCTACAATGGCGAACATTTTCCAAATGATCTCCTCTACACGCACAAGATTGCGTTATTAATTTGTCTACTCAATTCAAAGTTTGCAATTGCAACCGGTCGATGCCGATCGATGATGCCGCCGGTGTGCAGCTTGGTATGGCGCTAAATACCGGCACGGCACTTCCGATAGTTACCGAACTTTGTCGCCATCAGGTTGGGGCCTTTCTCGAGGTTGCGGATGGCGTCGATGACGTCGTGGTCGCCTGCACGCAGGAGCGCGCCCTGTTCTCGGAGCTGGCGCAGCAAAAGAATTCGGTCGCCCCCATCCGCTTCGTCAACATTCGCGAAACCGGTGGCTGGAGCAAGGATGCAGCCAAAGCGTTGCCGAAGATGGCGGCGTTGCTCGCTGCCGCGGCGCTGCCCGATCCGGAGCCGGTGCCGGTCGTCACTTATCAATCCGGCGGCCACCTGCTGATCACCGGTCCGGCCAACCGTGTGCTGCCGTGGGCCGAACGCCTTGGCGCGCAGCTCGACATCAGCGTGCTGCTGACCGATGGCGGTAGCGGGATGCTGCAGGAGCGCACTTTCCCGACATTTTCCGGTAACCAGATTCAGATTGATGGCTGGCTCGGTGCATTCAAGGTGCGCTGGCAGCAGGCCAATCCGATCGACCTCGAAATCTGCACCCGCTGCAATGCCTGCGTCGATGCATGCCCCGAGCAGGCGATCGATCTGATGTACCAGATCGACCTGAACAAATGTACCTCCCACAGTGATTGCGTCAAAGCTTGCGGCCCGATCGGTGCAATCGATTTCAATCGCAGCGCAACCCAGCGCAGCGGCGACTTCGATCTGGTGCTGGACCTGTGCGATACGCCAGTCCTGACCATGCATCAGCCGCCGCAAGGCTACTTCGCAGCCGGCGACGATGCGCAACGCCAGACCGATGCCGCCCTGAAGCTGGCCGCGATGGTGGGCGAGTTCGAGAAGCCCAAGTTTTTCCTTTACAAAGACAAGCTGTGCGCGCACGGCCGTAACGGCCAGATCGGTTGCACATCCTGTATCGATGTCTGCTCGGCAGAAGCGATCAGCCACGATGGCAATCTGGTCAAGGTGACGCCGAACCTGTGTGTCGGTTGCGGCGCCTGCACCACGGTGTGCCCGTCCGGTGCGCTGACTTATGCGTATCCGCGTGCGCCCGACACCGGCAAGCGCATCAAGACCATGCTCACCACCTTCGCAAAAGCTGGTGGCGAGCAGCCGGCGCTGCTGCTGCACAGTGCCGACAAAGGTGCTGCACTGATCACCCAGCTCGGTCGTCTGGCCAAGGCCGGCGGCAAGTTGCAGGGCGTGCCAGCACGCGTGTTACCGCTAGCGTTGCATCACACCGCATCGACCGGCATCGACCTGTGGCTGGCAGCGGTGGCGTATGGCGCTAGTCACGTGACGATCCTGCTCAGCGGGGAAGAGGCGCCCGATTACGTGACGGCGCTGGAACAGCAAATCGCGATCGGCCAGACCATTTTGTCTGGACTCGGCTATCAGGGCAGCCATTTGTCGCTGATCCGGGCCGCCTCGCCTGCCGCGCTCGACAGCGCGATGCAGCAGTTGGCTGTGGCAGCGGTACCGAGCCAGCGCGCGCTGTTTGCCGTGGCCGCCGAAAAGCGCGGAACGCTCGATCTGGTGATCGGTCATCTGCTGAAATTTGCGCCTGAAAAACCGGAGCAAATTGCGCTGCCGGCGGGCTCGCTGTACGGCACCGTGAATATCAACACGTCCGCCTGTACGCTGTGCATGTCCTGTGTCGGTGCCTGTCCCGAATCGGCGCTGATGGACAACGCCGAGACGCCGCAATTGCGCTTCGTCGAAAAGAATTGCGTGCAATGCGGTCTGTGTGAAACGACCTGTCCGGAAAACGCCATCACGCTCACGCCACGCCTGCTGCTGACCGATGTGGCGAAGCAATCGCGCGTGCTCAATGAAGCTGCGCCATTCCATTGCATCCGCTGCAGCAAGCCGTTCGGTACCGCGCAGATGATCGAAACCATGCTGGGCAAGTTGTCGCTGCACGGCGCGTTTGCCGGCAACCTCGATCGCATCAAGATGTGTTCCGACTGCCGCGTGGTGGACATGATGAGCAATACCAAAGAAACCTCGATCACCGATCTGAAGCGGGGTGCCTGATGACAACCACGACCCATCCGCTGACATTCGAACGCCAGGATCAGGGCGAAGAAACGGCCCGTGCCGACCTGTACGGCTTGCTCGCCACGCTGTTCAATGCGCCGCCATCGCAGGCGCTGATCGACACCATCGCGTCGGCGCAGTCCGAAGGTGACGGCGTGCTGGAAAAGGCCTGGGCCGATCTGGTTGCGGTCTGCAAGAGCGCTGATGCGTACATCGTGCGTGATGAGTACGAGCTGCTGTTTCTGGGTGTCGGCAAGCCGGAAGTCATGCTCTACGGCTCGTATTACCTGTCCGGTTTTCTGATGGAAAAGCCGCTGGCGGCACTGCGTACCGACCTGTCGATGCTCGGGCTGGAGCGTGTCGGCACCGTCGTCGAGAGCGAGGATCACATCGCTTCGCTGTGCGAGGTGATGCGCTATCTGATTGCGTCCGATGATGTGATGCATGCCAACCTGGCGACCCAGAAGACGTTTTTCAGTGACCACATGCAGGCGTGGGTCGAGGACATGTGTACCGCGCTGGAGCAGCATCCATCGACTGTGTTCTATCAGCCGGTGACCCAATTGGCGCGGGCGTTTTTTACGGTTGAAATGCAGGCGTTTGACATGAGCTGAACTGTGCCGTCACGTTGATAATTTATTCATTAGTAAATCCGTACGTAGTAATACGAATATTGTCATCCATAAACAATCAGTAAATAATCATCAAAAAACAGTGGCAGGATTGACGATATCGTTCGTCACTCTTTGCCCGATATCCGCGGGAGACGAAAATGTCAGAGCAAAACAAAATCGCACGGCGCAGCTTTTTCGCCGGACTTGGGCTGGTGGCCGCGGCTGGTGTCGCTGTCAAACTGGCGCCGCAAGTGGTCGCCGAAGTCACGGCCACGCCGGCTGAACCCGAAGGCACTGGTTACCGCCTGACGGAACACGTCAAAAAATACTACCGCACCACCACTCTTTAATCATTGAGGGATCCTCCATGCTGCTAACACGCAAGGGCCTTGATGGCCAACGCTCCTCCACACGCTTTTCTGCCGGTCTCGCCGACAGCCTGGCGCGTGCCTTGCCGACAATGGATCGTCGCTCCTTCCTGAAACGCTCCGGTATCGGTGTCGGTGCAGGTATCGCCGCTGCCCAGCTCGGGCTGATCCAGCGCGCACGCGCAGCCGATGGCAGTACTGCCAAGGGCGGCGCCAAGATCGAAGTAAAACGTACCGTCTGCACCCACTGCTCGGTTGGCTGCGCCGTCGATGCCGTCGTCGAAAACGGTGTCTGGGTACGCCAGGAAGCGGTCTTCGATTCGCCAATCAACCTCGGTGCCCATTGCGCCAAAGGTGCTGCGCTGCGCGAACACGGCCACGGCGAATACCGTCTCAAATACCCGATGAAGCTCGTCGCCGGCAAGTACCAGCGCATCAGCTGGGATGTCGCACTGACCGAAATTTCGGCACAGCTGCTCGATATCAAGAAGGCCACCGGACCTGACTCCGTGTTCTTCGTCGGCTCGTCCAAGCACAACAACGAACAAGCCCAGTTGCTGCGCAAGTTCGTCTCGTTCTTCGGCACCAACAACACCGACCATCAGGCGCGTATCTGCCACTCGACCACGGTCGCCGGCGTTGCGAACACCTGGGGCTACGGTGCGATGACCAACAGCTTCAACGACATGCAGAATTCGAAGGCCATCATGTACATCGGCTCGAATGCTGCCGAAGCACATCCGGTGTCGATGCTGCACATGCTGCATGCAAAAGAAAACGGCGCCAAGATCATCGTCATTGATCCGCGTTACACCCGTACCGCCGCCAAATCGGACCAATATATCCGCCTGCGTTCCGGCTCGGATATTGCGTTCCTGTACGGCATGCTGTTCCATATTTTCAAGAACAAGTGGGAAGACACCAAGTACATCAATGACCGCGTCTATGGCATGGACAAAGTCCGTGCCGAGGTCATGACCTGGACCCCGGAAAAAGTCGAGGAAGCCTGCGGCGTACCGGAAGCCGAAGTCTACAAATGCGCCGAGACGATGGCCAAGAACAAGCCATCGACGCTGGTCTGGTGCATGGGTCAGACTCAGCACACGATCGGTAACGCCATCGTGCGTGCATCGTGCATCCTGCAACTGGCGCTGGGCAACATCGGTGTTGCGGGCGGCGGCACGAATATTTTCCGCGGCCATGACAACGTGCAGGGCGCCACCGACGTCGGTCCGAATCCGGATTCGCTGCCGGGTTACTACGGCCTGGCAACCGGCGCATGGAAGCACTGGGCGGCTGTCTGGGGCGTGGACTACGAGTGGATCAAAAAGCAGTATGCGTCGCAAGCGATGATGGAGAAATCCGGCACTACCGTGTCGCGCTGGATCGATGCCGTGCTCGAAAAGAACGAGCTGATCGACCAGGACAATAACGTCCGTGCGATGGTGTTCTGGGGCCATGCGCCAAACTCGCAGACACGCGGTCTGGAAATGAAAAAAGCTTTCGACAAGCTTGATCTGCTGGTAGTGATCGATCCGTATCCGTCGGCGTCTGCTGCAATGGCCAACATGAAGGTCGATGGCCAGGAACTCAATCCGAAGCGTGCCGTGTACTTGCTGCCGGCAGCCACGCAGTTCGAGACCTCGGGTTCGGTCACCGCATCGAACCGCTCGCTGCAATGGCGCGAGAAAGTCATCGAGCCGTTGTTCGAGTCGCGTACCGACCACATGATCATGTATCAGTTCGCCGAGAAACTGGGCTTCGCCAAAGAGTTGGTCGCACGCCTGAAAATGGTGCCGGGCAAAGGCGGCATGATGGAACCGGAACCGGAATCGATGCTGGAAGAAATCAACCGCGGCAACTGGACTATCGGCTACACCGGCCAGTCACCGATGCGCCTGAAAGCGCACATGAAGAACATGCATTTGTTCGACGTGAAAACCTTGCGCTGCAAGGGCGGCAAGGATGCCACTTCAGGCTACGACATGACCGGCGACTATTTCGGTCTGCCATGGCCGTGCTACGGCACACCGGAAATGAAGCATCCCGGTACGCCGAACCTGTACGACACCAGCAAGCACGTGATGGAAGGCGGCGGTAACTTCCGCGCCAACTTCGGTGTCGAGCGCGAAGGCATTAATCTGCTGGCCGAAGACGGCTCCCATTCACTGGGCGCCGAGATCACCACCGGCTATCCGGAGTTCGATCACCTGCTGCTGAAAAAGCTCGGCTGGTGGGATGACCTGACCGAGGCAGAAAAGAAAGCCGCCGAAGGCAAGAACTGGAAAACCGACCTGTCCGGTGGTATCCAGCGCGTCGTCATGAAAGTCCATGGCTGCTATCCGTTCGGTAACGCCAAGGCCCGCGCCGTGGTCTGGAACTTCCCGGACCCGGTACCGCTGCACCGCGAGCCGCTGTTTGGTACCCGTCCGGATCTGGTTGCCAAGTATCCGACGCATGATGACAAGAAGGCGTTCTGGCGCATGCCGACGTTGTACAAGTCGATCCAGCAAAAGAACGTCGAAGCCAAGCTGTCCGAGAAATTCCCGATCATCCTGACCTCCGGCCGTCTGGTCGAATACGAAGGTGGTGGCGAAGAGACCCGTTCGAATCCGTGGCTGGCTGAACTGCAGCAGGAGAACTTTGTCGAGATCAACCCGAAGGCAGCCAGCGATCGCGGTATCCGCGATGGCGAGTATGTGATCGTCTCGACCCCGACGGGTGCGCGCATCAAGGTCAAGGCCATGGTCACGCCGCGGGTGGGTGCGGATACGGCGTTCATTCCGTTCCACTTCTCTGGCTGGTGGCAGGGCAAGGACATGCTGGAGTACTACCCTGAGGGTGCGGCACCGATGGTGCGTGGCGAAGCGGTCAATACAGCGACCACTTACGGCTACGACTCGGTAACGATGATGCAGGAAACCAAAACAACCATCTGCCAGGTCGAGCGCATCGCTTAAGCGACGCTGACCACACCAGGACTCAGGAGACATACCATGGCAAGAATGAAATTTATCTGCGACTCAGAGCGCTGCATCGAATGCAACGGCTGCGTCACCGCCTGCAAGAATGAGCATGAAGTACCGTGGGGCGTGAATCGCCGCCGCGTCGTCACCGTCAATGACGGTATCGTCGGCCAGGAAAAATCGATCTCGGTGGCCTGCATGCACTGCTCGGATGCACCGTGCATGGCAGTCTGCCCGGTCGACTGCTTTTATCGCACTGACGAAGGCGTGGTCCTGCATGACAAGGACATCTGTATCGGTTGCGGTTATTGCTCGTATGCCTGCCCGTTTGGCGCACCGCAATTCCCATCGAATGGCGCGTTCGGTTTGCGCGGCAAGATGGACAAGTGCACCTTCTGTGCAGGTGGCCCGGAAGAAGATGGCTCGAAAGCCGAATTCGAAAAATACGGTCGTAATCGTCTTTCGGAAGGCAAGCTGCCAGCCTGCGCCGAAATGTGTTCGACCAAGGCGCTGCTGGGCGGTGACGGTGACGTGGTGGCGGACATTTTCCGCAGCCGGGTTCTGCGTCGCGGCAAGGGTAGCGAAGTCTGGGGTTGGGGCACGGCGTATGGCAAGTCGCCAAATCCGCAAGCCAAAGCACCTGCGGGGAAATCATGATGCGCGCGCATGGCGGGCTAATTGCGGTCGCCGTGGCGTTGGTGGCGCTGGCCGGATGTGGCGAAAAAAGCCAGGTCATGTCCAGTTCCAGCAGCAAGCCCGACAGCAAACCGTGGGAAGGCGAAGCGACCAGGTACAACGCCAAGGGCTACGAAAAAGGCGACAAGACCAAGTGGGAGTTGCAGATGCGCGCCCGCGGCCAGCTACAAAACGACTACAACCGATCCAATTGATCGCGCAGCGACGGGAGCCATCATGAATCACTGGATTGCACGTTTTGCCGTCGGCTTGTCGCTGACGGCAGCCATCGCCGGACCGGCGCTGGCGCAAAGTACGGACCCGGCTGCCGCTTCGGCTGCGCCGGCTGTCGAGTCTGTCGATATCCTGAAACAGAACCAGGCCGAGCGCACCCGCGACCAGCCTGGCAACTCGGCGCCGACCTTTCGCACCATCAAGGAAGGCACCAAGAACTATTCCAGCTTGCCGGCACTGGAAGCCGGCGTCCTGATCCAGCCCAAGCAGCAGTTTCCGGGGCAGGCACGGGCAACTACCGCTGGTGAAGCATGGCGTAACTATCGCAACGGGCCGTTGACGCTGCTGGGGGGATGGTTGCTGTTTCTCGCTGCAGTGGGAGTCGCCGGGGTGTACTTCCTCAAAGGACCGATCAAGCTCAAGTCGACACCGACCGGCCGCCTGATCGAGCGCTTCACGTCGGTGGAACGCATGGCGCACTGGTCAACCGCGATCAGCTTCGTACTGCTGGCGCTGTCGGGCCTGATTCTGCTGTTCGGCAAGCACATACTGATGCCGGTATTCGGGCACACGCTATTTGGCTGGTTGTCTTTCCTGTGCAAGAACGTGCATAACTTTGTCGGACCGGTATTCACGGTGTCGCTCATCGTCACGTTCATTGTTTTCGTGAAAGATAATTTCCCGTCAAAAGGCGACCTGCAATGGATGCTGAGTCTAGGCGGCATGTTTGGTGGCAAGCACGTCTCGTCCGGTCGCTTCAATGCCGGTGAAAAAATGTGGTTCTGGTCAGGCATCGTCGGACTGGGCCTGATCATCAGCGCGTCGGGTCTGGTACTCAATATGCTGGTTCCCGGGATGGACTATTCACGCGGCGTGATGCAAATCGCGAACGTGGTGCACCTGATCGCCGCCGTGCTGGTGTCGACCATGGCCATGGGTCATATCTATATCGGCAGCATCGGTATGGAAGGCGCGTATTCCGCCATGCGTACCGGTTACGTCGATGACGCCTGGGCCAAGGAACACCATGACCTGTGGTACGACGATATCGAAGCCGGCAAAGTGCCGCGCATCCGCACCCAAGAAAAAGGCGCGACGCCGTCCGGCGCGCAGCCCCGTAGCGCAACCTGATTCAGGATTCAGCATGAAAAAATTGATCGCATTACTGTTCGGACTCACGCTCGCTGGCATGGCTTCGGCCAAGCTGCCTGCGCCTAGCGACGAAGCCAAAGCCAAGACCGCCGAAACCAAAGCCAAGGCCGCCTGGAGCGACAAGGTCTCGGCCTATAAACTCTGTCTGGTGCAAGACAAGACGGCAGCGTATTATCTGAAAGCCAAGTCACCGGCGACCAAGCCGATGGAAGGCTTGCCAGCTTGTGCGGACCCAGGACCGTATGTCGCAGCACCAGTAGCCGCTGTAGCGGTTGCTCCGGCGGCAGCACCGGCCGTTGCAGCAGCAGTTGCTCCCGCAGCTCCCGCAGCCAAAGAACCTGTCAAAAAATAAGGAAACCAGCCGATGAAACGTTTATCTCTGTTATGTGCCGGATTGCTGTTGTCGTCCCTGTCATACGCCGCCTCGGTGTCGTTCATCGAGCCGGCAGATGGTGCCACCGTTGGTACCACCTTCCCCGTGAAGTTTGCGGTTGAAGGCATGGATGTGAAACCGGCGGGCGAACTGTCACCGACCAGTGGCCATCACCATCTGCTGATCAATGCGGCAGCGATTCCTTCCGGTGAAGTGGTGCCGTTTGACGAAACCCATATCCATTTCGGCAAAGGTCAGACCGAGGCGACCGTCACGCTCAAGCCAGGCACTTACAAACTGACGATGCAATTCGCGAACGGTGCACACCAGTCTTATGGTGAGCCTCTGAGCAAATCCATCACCGTCAACGTCAAGTAAATCGGGCCCATGACTTACCGTCCGCAACTCACCGAGGCCAGTGTCGACCTGACGCGTGAAGTCGAGGTCATGGATGAGCGCGGACGGGTGTCGCTGATTGCGATTCCTGCCGAGCGGCCCCTGACCGTGTATGTCGACAAGCGCGAACTGGTCACGTTGATGACGCTGGGCGGCGCACCGGAAGCACTGACGCTGGGCTATCTGCGCAATCAGCGGTTTATTCGCCAGATCGAGGACATCGTCTCGGTGCAGGTCGACTGGGATGTCGAGGCAGTGGCGGTGGTCACGCGCAACGGGATCGACGATATCGAGGCGCGTACCGCCAAGCGGGTCGTGACCACCGGTTGCGGACAGGGTTCGGTATTCGGTGGCCTGATGGATGATGTTGCGGCGATCTCGCTGTCGCCCGACGCGCGCATGACGCAGTCCACGCTGTATCGCATCATCGACACGATCCGCACCCAGCAATCGATCTACAAACAGGCCGGTTCGGTGCACGGCTGTGCGTTGTTCTCGTCGACCGGCGAGTTGCTGTATTTCGTCGAAGATGTCGGCCGTCACAACGCGGTCGATGCGATTGCCGGACGCATGTGGCTCGATGGCATGCGTGGCGACGACAAGATCTTCTATACCACCGGACGGCTGACGTCCGAGATGGTGATCAAGGGCGGGCAGATGGGAATTCCTTTCCTGCTGTCGCGTTCTGGTACGACCCAGATGGGCCATATGGTCGCCGAGCAACTCGGCATGGCACTGGTGGCGCGCTGTACCGGCAAGCATTTTCTATTACTAGCCGGCAAGGAGCGCGTGGTGTTCGAACCGCACTTGCTTGATGGCGTGCTGAAGGTTGCCTGATTTGATGTGCGCATGGCACTGATCGATGCGATCAGTGCGGCCTTCGGACTCCTGTTGTCCGGTGATGCCGATCTGTGGCACATCGTCTGGGTCTCGGTTTCTACCTGTCTTGTTGCACTGCTGATTGCCACACCGATTGCTGTCGGTCTCGGCTACCTGGTCGCGACCCGGTTTTTTCCGGGGCGACGTATCGTCATCTGGCTGTCCCAGGTGGCGCTCTCCTTTCCTACTGTCCTGATTGGATTGCTGCTCTATTTGGTGCTGTCCCGGCAGGGACCGGCGGGTCAGTTGCACTGGCTGTTTTCACAATCGGGCCTGATCGTCGGTCAGGTGCTCATCGCGCTGCCGGTGCTGGTGGCATTCACGCTGGCGGCGGTGCAGGCCGCCGACCCCCGGCTGGCGGAAACCGCGATCACGCTGGGTGCATCACGCTGGCGCGTCATGGCCACCATGCTGCGCGAAGTGCGGTTTGGCGTGATGGCGGCGATCACCAACGGGTTCGGCCGGGTCATCTCCGAGGTCGGTTGCGCGATGATGGTGGGCGGGAATATCGCCGGTGAAACGCGCACCATCACCACCGCCATTGCGCTCGAAACCAGCAAGGGCGATTTCGCCCAGGGAATTGCGCTGGGCATGGTGCTGATCGCGATCGCACTGGTGATCAATGCGGCTCTGCTACTGTTGCAGGGAGATGCACGATGAACAGTTTGCTGTCGATCGACGGACTGCAAAAAAGCTTCGCACAACGGCGCCTGCTGGACATCGACCGGCTGCAGATCGCTCCTGCCAGCGCCTATGTCCTGACTGGTGCTAATGGCTCCGGTAAAAGCACCTTGCTGCGCATCCTCGCGGGCCTGGAATCAGCCCAGATCGACGCGGCGACATTTTGCGACGCGCCGATCAGCCTGTCGCCGTATCCGGCATTGCTGCGCGATGCCGTGCTGTACGTGCATCAGCATCCGGTCATGTTCTCGACCAGCGTGGAAGCCAATATCGGTTATGGCCTGGCGGTGCGCGGCATCGCCCGTGCCGCGCAGGCCCGGCGCGTCGCTGATGCGATGGCATGGGCTGGCGTCGAGCATTTGCGCGGCACCCGTCCATCGCACTGGTCGGGTGGCGAAAAGCAGCGCGTCGCACTGGCACGTGCCCGTGTGCTGCGACCGCAATTGCTGTTGCTCGATGAGCCCACCGCCAACCTCGACGGCCCCGCACGCGAACAGGTCATCGCACTGATCCCGACCCTGCTGGCCGAAGGGCGCAGCGTTATCATGGCGTGCCATGACCGCGACCTGATCGGCTTGCCCGGCGTGCAGCGCCTGAAGCTCAAAGAAGGTCGGCTGGAATTGCGCGACGCAAATACCCAATCCGACTAATCGCGATTCCACGTTTTTACTTCCATTGAAAGAAAATTCCATGACACGTCGTCTCGCCCTTCACCTGCTGTTTGCCGTGTGCGCCAGCGCCATTGTTCCACTGGCCTCTGCGCAGCAAATCATCAAGCTATCCACAACGACCAGCACCGAAAATTCCGGACTGCTGAAAGTCCTGTTGCCCGAATTCGAAAAGCAGTTCAACGCCAAGGTGCAGGTTATTTCAGTCGGCACCGGCAAGGCACTCGAACTGGCAAAAAATGGCGATGTCGACGTCACACTGGTCCATGCGCGGCCGTCGGAAGACAAATTCATGGCCGACGGCTATGGCGTTAACCGGCGTGACGTGATGTTCAACGACTTCATTCTGGTCGGCCCGGTGGCTGATCCGGCCGGCCTGGCAGGCAGCAAGGACATTTTGAAAAGTTTGAAAAAGCTGGTCGATTCCAAAGCCCGCTTCATCTCGCGCGGCGACAATTCCGGTACCGACCAAATGGAACAGACCTACTGGAAAAGTGCCGGCGTCAAACCGCAGGGCAGTGCCTACATCGCGGCCGGACTCGGCATGGGCGAAGTACTGAACATGGCCGCCGAGCTGCAGGCCTACACGCTGACCGATAGGGCAACTTACAACACCTACCGCGCCAAAACCGGACTGGCCATCGCGGTCGAAGGTGACGCCCTGATGTTCAACCCGTACGGCATCATCGCGGTCAACCCGGCGCGTCATCCGGGCGTCAACCAGCAAGGTGCGAACCAGTTGATCGAATGGATCACTTCTCCTGACGGCCAGCAAAAAATCGCGGCCTTCCAGGTCGGTGGCCAGCAAGTGTTTTTTCCATCGGCGCGAGCAGGTGCTGGCAAGGCTGTTCCTGCGGCAAATTAAAAGTTGCCAATCAGTGCATTCTGAATAATTTTTCGTTACATGTATTTACTTTATTGAAACCAAGAGTCACACTGAATCGTTACCGCTGATAAACCTTTTGGCGGCGTAATGGTGGAGATTGATGATGTCACTCTTGCGTTTCAAATCCCTCCTGACCGGTCCCGGGCGATTATTTTTTCCTTCATTTTGTTTGTTCTTCAGTACTGCGTTAATCGGCGCGGTGCCACTGACTTATTTGCTGGTGCCGTTGTTGCTGGTTTTTTTGATTCTGTCGATGCTGGTAGTCGTGGAAGTGGTCCGGGACACCGGCTCAGCAGGCGTGGTTGCTGTGGCGGTGGTGCGAACCGATTTGCTGCCGGTGGTGACTTGCCAGATGTTGCGTAGCGGGCGGGGGAGGCGGGATGCGGAGGAGGATTGTTC
Organism: Actimicrobium antarcticum; assembly: GCF_039536745.1. Lineage (NCBI taxonomy): Bacteria > Pseudomonadati > Pseudomonadota > Betaproteobacteria > Burkholderiales > Oxalobacteraceae > Actimicrobium > Actimicrobium antarcticum. The sequence goes on along the minus strand of NZ_BAAAZE010000007.1, from coordinate 124,479 downwards.
GGTACGCGGGTAGGCAAGCGGGATGCGCTCAGTGAGATCGCAGATGCCGTTATGCGTGTCTATCGTCACGCGGCACCCTGCGGATCGGGTTGCGCTACCCGGATGCATGAGCGCAACCACAACCATTGAGCCCGCAACTCAATCAGCGACGCATGCCTCGTGGCTCGCTTTCACCAAGCCACTTCAATCCCATCCCACGCAATAAATCGCCCACTATTGGCCGGCGTTGCAGTCGCGATCACTGCCAGCAACTGCGCCGCTGCGCGTTCTGGCGAAAACAGTTTTTCCGGCGTAACACCGCGCTGAAAAGGGCGCGACAATGCGCTGTCAACGGTCCCCGGATGCAGCAACTGAACACTCAATCGCGGATGGCTGCGACGGCCTTCGATGGCGACGGTCTTGAGCAACTGATTCTGCGCTGCCTTGGCCGCGCGATATGCATACCAGCCGCCCAGCCGGTTATCGCTGATCGACCCGACCCGCGCCGATAGCGATGCGAACACGGCAACCGCGTCATGCCGCATCAACGGCAGCATTGCCTGCGCCAGCAGCACAGGCCCGAATGCATTAACGGCAAAGACCTGCTGAAGATTGGTGCTGGTCACCGCAGCCAGCGATTTTTCTGGTGCGAGTTCGGCTTGATGCAGCAGGCCTGTCGCGTTGATGACCAGATGCAGACGTGCTCCACCCAGGCGTAAAGCGAGTGCATGCAAGCTGCTGCTGTCGGTAATGTCGGCCTGTGCAATGACGAGTCGCGATGGATGGTGTGCGGCAAGTTCCGCCAGGCCCGCCGAGTCAGCTGTGCCACGTGCAGCGGCGGTCACTCGGGCAACACCGGGATGCGCCAGCAACTGCGTGGTCAGCGCCAGTCCGATCCCGCCCGACGCACCCATCACCAGCACTTCCGCTGGTTCGGTTAATCCGTCGAGCAGGACAGGTGGAAGCGCATGGTTGGTTGGTTGGGTCATCTTGGATTCCGGGGATGTAACTAGCAGAATGTCCAGTGTAGCGGTGCTGGCGAATTGGCGTTTGGACACAGCTATTTTCCCGTTTCAAGGCGATCGGTCCGCTGATTGTCGCAGCGTTGATTCTTATCAATTACCGACCCGACCCACGCGAAAAGATCAATGACACACTCGGCTTTTCAAGCGCCGTGTGGCGTTGTCGATCCCGACCCTCAAGCTGACCTTGACGTGTATGGGCCTTCGCCATCGGAAAAACTCTCGCGCCGCTCTGTCTATTCACGTCTCGCCAGCCTTTGACCTATCGGATGCAGCCATACAATGAATCCAGCCACCCCTGACTCGGAAGATCCGGCAATTGACAGAGCTGCCTCCGGTGACGTCTTTTCTGCCCGTAGCTGGATGATAGCGATGCTGGAGGTCGAAGCAGCACTGGTGCACGCGCTGGCCCGGCATGGTGTGATCGACAACGCCGCGGCAGAGCACATCGCCGCGTGCTGTAACGTCGAACTGATCGAGCCCGGTTTGTCGGAAGCTGCGTTTGCGGTAGCGGCAAATCCGGCGGATGCGCTGTTGCGCCGGCTCGGTGATGTGGTGGCCGCACGCGATGAAGACGCGGCTAACTACGTGCACTGGGGCGCCAGTCATCAGGATCTGGTCGACACCGCGACGGTGCTGCGCTTGCGGGTGGCGCTGTGCTTGATTCAGGCCGATCTGGATCGCTTGCTAGCGGTGTTGTCGCAACGCGCAGACCAGCACCGGCACTCGGCACAAATCGGACGCGCCGGATTACGCCATGCATTGCCAATCACTTTCGGACTGAAAGTGGCGGGCTGGATCGATGGCCTGCTGCGCCACCAGCAACGCCTGCAGGAACTGCGACCGCGCTTGCTGGTTGCGCAAATCGGTGGCGCTGCCGGAACGCTGGCCGGACTCGGCGACGCAGCCCTGCCGGTGGCCGGTTCCTTCGCCGCCATGCTGGATCTCGCCTTGCCGGACCTGCCCTGGCAGACCCAGCACGACCGCTTCGCAGAAGTGGCCACGACGTTGGGCTTGCTGATTGGCTCATTGGGCAGGATGGCCCACGACATCGCGTTACTGATGCAGGATGAAGTGGCAGAATTGGCCCTGCCGGTCCTGACAATGCAGGCACATCCGGCAGTTCCTGCCGCCTGTGCCATTGCACTAGCGGCCGCACAACAGGGGCCGGCACTGGTGGCCGTCATGCTGGCGGGCTTGCAGCAAGAACACGAGCGCGGGCTGCAAGTCGCTCAGTCCGAATTGGACACCTTGCACCGGATCGTGCGCTTTACATCCGCTGCACTGGCACAGATGCTGCAACTGGCCAGCACCATGACGGTCGATGCTGAGCGCATGCGCCGCAATCTCGATCTGACCCAGGGCAGGATCATGGCTGAGCCGGTGCTGCTCGCGCTGGCACGCAAGATGGGTACGTTGCCGGCCACCGAGCTGGTCTGGCAAGCCTGTCAAGAAGCTGCCGGAGGCGGTGAACCACTGCGCCACGTACTCGACCGGCAGAGGGCAGTCACTAGCCGCCTCACTCCGCTGGAACTGGACCGACTGCTGGATCCTGCGGCGTACACCGGTCAATCGGCCAGCTTCGTCGAGCGTGTCTTGCAAAGTCGCCTGCAGCAACGCGAGCGCCAGGCCGTAGCCGACCGGACAGACTTGCCCGAAGTCGCGTCGGCGCTCTCGCATTGTCACTATGAGATCGATGGCGCCGCGGATGCACCGTGGCTGGTGCTATCGAATGCACTGGGCACCTCGCTCGACATCTGGATGCCGCAAATGCCTGACTTGCTGCCGCATTTTCGGGTGCTGCGCTACGACACGCGCGGCCACGGCCAGTCGGCGATGGGCGAGGGACCTGCCAGCATCGGACAACTCGGCGAGGACGTGATTGCACTGATGGATTACCTGGGAATTGCCCGCGCCAATTTTTGTGGCCTCTCGCTCGGTGGCATGACCGGACTCTGGCTGGCGGCCCACCATCCTGCCCGCATCGAACGGATGGTGGTCAGCAATGCGGCGCCGCTGCTGGGGCCGTCGTCGTTGTGGGATAGCTGGATCGAGCTGGTGCGCCAGCGCAGGATCGCGGCGATCATGCCGCTGGTGATCGAACGCTGGTTCACCGACGATTTCCGCAGGCATGCGGTGCTGCAGGTGAATGCGGTACGCGCCATGTTACTCAGCACATCCGAATCCGGATTCATTGCTGCCTGCACGGCCATCCGCGATATGGATTTGCGGGACAGCCTTGTCAGCATCCATGTGCCGACGCTGGTGATCGGATGCAAGCGCGACAAGGTCACGGCACCTGCCCAGACACGACGCATGGCCGAACACATCGCCGGTTCCACTTACCTGGAACTGAACGCCGCCCACTTGCCGAACTGGGAAGTAGCGCAGCGCTTCAATGCCGACCTGGTGAGTTTTTTGCGGCGGGTATCGTGAAGCGCAAAGATCGCTGGCGGCGTGTTCCTTGCCATTGCCATTGCCTTGTAAGCAGGCACGTCGAAGACCGCCGTCACGTCGGCTGCATCAGCCTCTCCAGCGACGCGGCCCAGGAGGCTTTTTCTCGGTCATGCTTTCCTTGCTGGTTTTTCTGGCGAGAGATGAGCGGTCGGATGGTGATACGCCCCCTGCGGTCAGATTTGAGTCAGAAGAGATTTGGCTGGCTATCGGTCTGGCATGCACTCTTCTGCCTGATTCACTGACCGTTGTATGGCCGGCTGCCTGTTCTTTTGCGGCTGCCTGGTCCGACTCCAAAGAGCGCCGGACCTGCATTGGACTCATCTGGATACGTGCGTCGGTTTCCATAAACGGGGATTGTTCGGCCAGCCGAGCTCGGTCAGCGGTCAGGATTGGACTGCACGAGCGCGGGATATGCAAAGGCGACGTAGGAGTGCTGCCGCCTGTTTCACTGATCCTAGGCTGACTGAATACTGCTTTTCCTCCGCCCATCGCACTTGATCTGCCAGAGGAGTGCACTTCGGTCAACTGGGGTGCGGAACCAGTTAACAGTGATCTGTGAAGCTTGGTACGCGTCGAGACCGTTGTAGACGCTTCATCGCTATCGGACGATGCTGACTGAAGCGGGCTGTTCTCTTCAATATATTGGCGGGCGGTACGCCGGGCAGTTGCACGCTGGAGTGCCTCCTCACTGAGCGCCATAAAATAGGGTGTATCTTTTACTTTGTATTCGCCCAGCATAGCCTTGCGTAGCTCGACGGGATTGATGTCGTCGACGGCCGGATCGGCCAGCATTTTCTCCACGATGGGCATGATGTGCTGCTTGAATTTTTTACCGTTTTCTCGCCCCTGACGGATCACCTTGTCGTAATTTTTGACAAGTATCTTATCCAGAGTCTCCGGATCCAGTTTGCTGAACAATCCGTCAGGTTTGTTGTATACCGCGTAAGTGTGTCCAAGGACGTCGGTGCCGGGTGGGGCCAGCGCGTCCGAACCCATGATGAATCGATCAGGATGTGCCATGACGACTTTGGCGACTTCTTCCGGGTCAAGCTTGGCGGCAACGCGGCTCCATGACAAATCGATCATCAATTGTGGAAAACGGTGCAGAAGCGAATCGATTTTGCGGTAATGGCCCTCAGGAATTTCACCGAATCGCCCAATCCCGCCAAAATGCGCCCAGATAATCGTGGTGGCTTCTGTCTGAATGTCGTTCAGCAGCGCGATCATGCCATTCAGATTTTTTGGATGGCCTTTTTTGACATCTTCGGCGATGGCCGTATCAACGTCACAATGTATGGTCATCGGCAAGCCGGCCAGGCCGACGAATTCGATCAGTTTGCAGAACGGCTTGATGTGCTTTTTGAGGTCGGCCTGGCTTTCATTGGGCAGCAAGTGCATGACAATTTCCTTCTCCAGCGTGACCTCGCCGACCAAAGAAAACGGTGCCTCGTTCAGGGCAATTTTTTGTAAAAAGGAAAAATGCGCGCGTGGATCACCAAGGTGCAATCCGGTAATGGCGAGATCGACACGGTCTTTCTGGTCTTCCGTCAGTGCCATGTATTCCCTGGCCTGTACCCAGTCGACTTCGGTATTGATAAACAGCTCGACATTCTTTTTTGCCTCCAGAATGATCTCTTTGGTCAGCTTTTCGTTGCCGTACTTTGATTCGTTCAAATAATAGGTTTCGCCGCAACCGCTTTCCGGATTCGCGTAATGCTTGTCCCATTGCAGCGACATGATGTTGGTTGGAATTTTCATCGCAACAAAATGCTTCAGATTGATGTCATTGGCCATCTGGATCATGCGCAGCAATGAAGGCCCTTTCTGGTCATAGCCAGTGGGATGCAAATGGCCATCACAGTGCACCTGGAAAGCCACTTTTGGCGGTGGATTGACGGATGAACTTGTCGCCGACGAATCGACAGCAGCCGGCGAGATCTTTAGCTCTTCGAATTTGCCTTGCACCTGGTCAGGCGTCAGCGGTTTCTCGAGGGTCGCCTGCTGGCTGTGAAAAACAACGAATTTTGTACGTTGTTGTTCAGCGGAAGTATTAATTTTTGGCATGATAAATTGACTTTGAGCGTGAATGAATTGCGGCGCATGAACGGGTCACCGAGTGCGCGTGGCCGGTGTTTGGCCGGGATGGTTCCGTGTGAGCGCAAAGGACGCGCGATTTAACCTGACACCGCCGCGCCAGATGACGCTCGCGGCCCGTCTCTTGTGCCGCAACTTCCTTCTGCCACAATGGCATCGGTTTTTGCAGGTGCGGCATCAGAACTTCCACACAGGTTTCTTGGACGGTGTTCCGGTAGGCGTTTCGCTGGCGGTTGTCCGGGCGATGCGGACGTTGGTCTGTCGACTTGTTCCCGGCATCGCTATTGCTGCGGAAGAAACGTCCCGATCGGTTATCGGTGCGATGGAGATACCCGCCAGCGTGCGCCGGAGCCGCGAAGCGGTCGAGACCACCGGCGACGAACTACTGCTTTCGGACGACGATATCAGTGGACCGTTCTCGTCGATAAATGTTTTGGCGGCTTTGCGTGCCAGACCGCGCACCAGCATTTCTTCCATCAGCGTATGGTAATAATCCGGATCTTTTTCCTTGTACTCGTTGAGCATCCACGCGCGCAATCCCTCGGGGAGAAGATTGTCGATTGCCGGGTTGAGCAGCAGATCCGTCATGCCGGGCAAAATATGTTGCTTGAATTTTTTACCGTTTTCTCGTCCCTGACGGATCACGGTGTCGTAATTCTTTTCCAGTAGTTTTTCCAGCGCTTCCTCAGTCAATTTACTGAATAATCCGCCTGGCTGGTCATATACCGAGTAGGTTTGTCCAAGTACCGAGGTGTCACGTGGTGCCAGCGCATCCGACCCCATGATGAACCGATCTGGATATTCGTTGATGATCGCGGCGACCTTGTCCGGGTCCAGCTTGGTGGCAACACGGCTCCACGACAAGTCGATCATCAACTGGGGAAAGCGTTTCAAAAGCGAATCGATGTTCTTGTAATGATTGTCGGGAATGCCACCGAATCGGCCGATCCCGCCAAAATGCGACCAGATGATCTTGGTGTCTTCTGTCTGCACATCGCTCAGCAGCGCGATCATGCCGTTGAGGTTTAACGGATGTCCGGGTTTGACTTCATCGGGTATCGCCGTATCCATGTCGCAATGGATGTTCATCGGCAAGCCGGTAAGTCCTACCATTTCGATCAACGTGCAGAACGGTTTGATATGCCGCTTCAGGTCAGCCTGGCTTTCGTGAGGTAGCAAGTGCATGACCATTTCCTTGGCCAGGGTGACCTCGCCGACCAGCGAGAACGGCGCATCGTTATCGGCCATTTTCTGAAAAAACGAAAAGTGTGCACGTGGATCGCCGAGGTGCAAGCCGGTAATAGCCAGATCGATACGGTCTTTTTGATCGTCCGTCAGCGCCATGTATTCCCGGGCTTGCACCCAGTCGACTTCGGTATTGATATACAGCTCCACCTTTTTTTTCGTTTCGATGATTTTTTCTCTGGTGAGCACGTTGTCTTCGAACATCGCTTGGTCCAGATAATAGGTTTCGCCACAGCCGCTATCCGGATTGCCATATTTCCCGTCCCACTGGAGCGACATGATATTGGTCGGAATTTTCATCGCAACGAAGTGCTTCAGGTTGATGTCGTTGGCCATCTGAATCATGCGCAGCAATGACGGCCCTTTCTGATCGTAGCCGGTGGGATGCAAATGCCCATCGCAATGGACACGCGGAAGGGTTGCAGGCGGCACAGTGACGGAAGAACCTCCTGCCGATGGGTCTGTATCAGCGGGAGAGCGAGGCAGTGCCGTGAATTTCCCTGGCACCTGATTAGGTGACAGAGGCGGCACAATTTGCTCGAACCCAGCATGAAGAACGACGGTCTTCGCAAGCTGCTTTTTGTCGATAGTGAATATTTTTGGCATGATGAATTGACGCTATTGATGTATTAAATACGGCTTGTGAGCTGCTTGCCAGAAGCGTGCAGCGGATGTCGTGGAGTGACGGCCTTGCGTGCGCGGTGGTGTTTGTTGAAGTAGTTGGCTCTGCCCGCGAGAGATCGCATCATGGCCAGCAGGGTCTCGGGTGTCTGTGTCGACAGACTGATTCGTTCGATCATGACAACGCTATCGAGCACCCGTGAGACGCTGAAGGTGCAGTCGCGACTACTCATCATCATCAGGTTTTCCTGCAGCATCAGCGGATAGAGCACCGCCTGTTGTTCCAGATCGAGCTGGCCGAAATCGGCATGCAGGAACAGCCCGTCCGGGTCTGCCTTCGGTTTTTGAGTGAGCGCAAAGGACACGCCATTGAACGCGATACCGCCACCTTCGATGATGCTTTGCGGCGACGCGAATCCGGTCAGCTGGCACAGACCGGTAATCAGGTGTTCAAAGTTGGTATTCATGCTGTCCTTGAAGGCGGGAGGTTGTCCGGAGTAGCGTCAGCGGTGTGAAAAATTCTGTTTTTTGTCGTGACACGCAGTAAGTGACGTCGGGACGCAGACGGTTCCGTGATAAATGGAAATTAAATGGGATCAGCAGGAATTCGCCAGAACAACCGGTTTGGGGAACTGCATTGGCGTGCCAGCGACCTATCGTTGAATGGTTACACTCCGGAGATCACATGCAGCAGCAGTTCAACGCCGTCGTTCACGCCTTTTGCCGGGCCGAAAAATTTAACGCGCCCGAGCGCCTGATTGAGGGCGAGTCTGTCGAATTGCACGGCGTTGAATTCTCATTCGTCTATGACGAAGAGATTTGTGCTGATGCGATGCATTTGCGCGTGGTGTTTGGCAATGCGCCGCTGAAAGACGAGACCGCGATCTTTCGCGCGCTGCTCAATGAAAACCATCTGGGCTACACCGGCAAGGGGCCGGGTTTCTGTGTTTCACCGGCATCAGGCCTGGTCTTGTACATGCTGCAGTTGCGTCTGTGCGACGCCACGCCGGCGCAACTCGCAGGCACGATGCTGTACTTCACCGGCAAAGTGAAGGAATGGCGCAGCACGTATTTCCTGAAATCGGCGGTGCGGCGCGAGCGCCGGTTGCAAATGACCTGAGTGCGCCGCGTTCAACGCCCGGCCACTGGGCTCCGCTCAAAAAAAAGCCCCCGACGCGTCGGGGGCTTTTTTCGAACCGCATTTTTTATCGGTAGACATTCGTGCGGGCTGATGATGCCCGCATCATCCTCACCAGATAATGACGCGCTGTGCCGGCGGCAAGTACATCTTGTCGCCTTCCTTTACCTCGAACGCGCTATAGAAACCCGGTTGATTCGACAGCGTGCCGTTGGCGCGATACTGGGCCGGCGAGTGCGGGTCGGTCTTGATCTGCACGATGGTTTGTGCGTCACGCGACTTGGCGCGCCAGACCTGGGCCCAGCCAAGATACAGGCGCTGGTCACCGGTCATGCCCTCGATCACCGGCGCTTCCTTGCCGCCGAGCGACAACTTGTAAGCCTTGAATGCAATCGCCAGGCCGGAGTTGTCGGCGATGTTTTCACCCAGCGTCAGCGCACCGTTGACGTTGTAGCCGGGCAGTGGCGAGTACGCGCTGTACTGGGTCACCAGCATCTTCGTCTTGGCCGCGAATTTTTCGTGGTCCTGTTTGGTCCACCAGTCGCGCAGGTTGCCATCGCCATCGTATTGCGCGCCCTGGTCATCAAAGCCATGACTGATTTCGTGGCCGATCACGCCACCGATACCGCCATAATTGACCGCATCGTCAGCATTCGCATCGAAGAACGGCGGTTGCAGTATCGCGGCAGGAAAGACGATTTCGTTGAGCTCCGGATTGTAGTAGGCATTCACGGTTTGTGGCGTCATGCCCCACTCGTCGCGGTCGATCGGCTTGCCCAGTTTGTTCAGTTCGAACTGATACGCAAAGGCGGTGGCGCGCATCACGTTGCCGACCAGATCGTCCTTGCTGATCTGTACGCTGGAATAGTCTTTCCACTTGTTCGGGTAACCGATTTTCGGGGTGAACTTGGCCAGCTTGATCTGTGCTTCCTTCTTGGTGGCCGGGCTCATCCAGTCGATGGTCTCGATACTCTGGCGATAGGCTGCCAGCAGGTTTTGCACCAGCTTTTCCATGCGCGCCTTGCGCTCCGGCGGGAAATGTTCGGTCACATAGACCTTGCCGACCGCTTCACCCAGCGAGGCTTCGACGAGTGCCACGCCGCGCTTCCAGCGTGGTTCGTTTTCAGGGATGCCGCGCAATGCGGTGCCCTTGTAGGCAAAGTTGGTATCGACGTAGGGCTTCGACAGCATGCCGGCGTAGCGGCTGATCAGTTGCGCTTCGAAGTATTTTTTCCAGACCGGCAGGCTGGTCTTCTGGTAGACCGTATTGAAGCCTTTCAGATAGCTGGGCTGACTGACGATGACGTAGTTGACCTTGCCGTCGATACCCGCTGCGGTGAGATAGGATTTCCAGTCGTATTTCGGCGCTAGCGCGTTCAGTTTGGCGAAGTCGAGTTTGTTGTAGGTCTTGACCGGATCGCGGTTCTCGACATTGGTCCACTGGACTTTTGCCAGTTCGGTTTCCAGTGCCAGCACATCGTGTGCGCTCGCTGCGGCTGCTTTGTCACCCGACATCGACAGCATCGCCTGGACGAATTTCTGGTACTCGGCGCGTGCCGCCACCAGCTTGGCGTCGTTCGGTTTCAGGTAGTAGTCGCGGTCCGGCAAGCCCAGTCCGCTCTGTCCCAGATCGACGACGTATCTGGTCGAGTCGCGGGCATCCTGATGGATGCCGAACGCGTACGGCGTGTTCACTCCCAGCTGATTCAGATGTGCGATCAGGGCCGGGATGTCTTTCTTGTTGTTGATAGCGGCGATCTTTGCCAGTTCCGCTGCGAGTGGTTTGAGACCCAGTTCGTCGAGCTTTTTTTCATCCATGTAGCTGGTGTACAGGTCGCCGATCTTGCGGGTTTCCGGCGTGCTGGCAGTGGTGTCCCTGGCGGCGTTTTCTATGATTGCGCGCAATTGCGGCAGCGTGTCATCACGCAATTTGGCGAACGAGCCCCAGCTCGATTTGTCGGCCGGGATCTCGGTCGTGGCCAGCCATTTTCCGCTGACGTACTTGAAAAAATCATCCTGGGCGCGCACGCCCTTGTCCATGTGTTGCAGGTCGATGCCGGTTGCCAGTTGTGCTGGCGTTCCGGCGGGAGATTGCTCGGCTGCGATAGCAGTCGACGCAGTGGCAGCCATGCCGAGATAAAGCGCGTTCACCAGAAGTCGATTCATGAAGGGGTTTCCTTTTGAGTTCCTTTGCCCGTTGTCGGCAAAGCAAGGGAAAGAATTTACCATAACTGCAGGTGGCCGATTGCGCGCATCGGCATGGGGTACCAGCGCACCGGTTTATGGTTCAGAATAGGGCGCTTGCCGGGCCGGCCGATCGTTGGCCCGGTCCGTGTGATCGACCTGAACAGCACCGAACCGGAGAAACCCGCATGAAGCAACAAGGCAAATTGATTCTCAAGGCAAGCATGATCGCAGTGCTGTGCGCCGCAGCAGGGCTGGCCAGCAATGCCAACGCCGCCAAGACGCTGGTGTTCTGCTCCGAAGGCAGCCCGGAAGGTTTCAATCCGCAATTTTTCAGTACTGGTACCACGATGGATGCCTCATCGGTACCGATGTTCAACCGGCTGGTGGAATTCGATATCGGAACGACTAACATCGTCCCCGGTTTGGCCGAATCCTGGGTCATTGCACCGGATGGTCTGAGCTATACCTTCACATTGCGCAAGGGCGTGAAGTTTCACAGCAGCGCCAAGTTCAAACCGAGCCGCGACATGAACGCCGACGACATCGTGTTCAGCTACAACCGCATGGCCAACCCCAAGCATCCGTTCTATAAAAACACGCCGGGCACTACCTACGCCTACTTTGAAGACATGGGCATGAACAAGATCGTCGACAAAATCGAAAAGGTCGACGCGATGACGGTGCGCTTCAAATTGCTGCATCCGGAAGCACCGTTCATGGCCAATCTGGCGATGGATTTCAATTCGATACAGTCGGCCGAATATGCCGACAAAATGAAAGCCGCCGGCACACCCGAAGTCATCGATCGCGAGCCGATCGGCACTGGCCCGTTCCAGTTCGTCTCGTACCAGAAAGACGCGGTGATCCGCTACAAGGCCTTTGACCAGCACTGGGGTGGCCGGCCAAAAATCGACAATCTGATCTATGCCATCACGCCTGATGCCTCGGTGCGCTACGCCAAACTGAAAGCAGGCGAGTGCCACGTGATGGCATTCCCGAAGCCAGCCGACATAGCCCTGATGAAAGCCGACCCGGCCCTGACCATGCTGACCAAGGAAGGCCTGAACATCGGCTACATCGCCTTCAATGTCGAGAAAAAACCGTTCGACAACAAGCTGGTGCGCCAAGCTCTGACCATGGCGGTCGACAAGCAAACCATCCTGAAAACCGTCTTCCAGGGTTCGGGTCAGGCAGCCAAGAATCCGATCCCGCCGATGCTCTGGTCCTACAACGACAAGATCACCGATTACCCGTATGACGTCGCCAAGGCCAAGGCGCTGCTGACCAAAGCCGGCTACCCGAACGGCGCCGAAGTCGACCTCTGGTATCTGCCGGTCAGCCGTCCGTACAACCCCGACGGCAAGCGCATGGCCGAATTGATCCAGGCGGACTGGGCCAAGGTCGGCGTCAAGGCCCGGCTTGTGACGTACGAATGGGGCGAATACCGCAAGCGCAGCAAGACCGGCGAGCAGCAGGCCATGATGTTTGGCTGGTCCGGTGACAACGGCGACCCGGATAACTTCTTCGGGCCATTGCTGGGTTGCGACGCGGTAGCAGGTGGCGGCAACGTCGCGCGCTGGTGCAACAAGGATTTTGAAGCCCAGCTACAGAAAGCCAAGGCCACCTCGGTGCAGGCAGAGCGCGCCAAATTCTATCAACGTGCGCAGGAAATTGCCCATGAAGAAGCGCCGTTGATCGAGATTGCGCATTCGGTGCGGTTCACGCCGGTACGCAAGGAGGTGATTGGTTTCAAGATGGATGCGACGGCGCATCATTACTTTAACAAGGTGGATATGGCGAAGTAGGGGGAGTGTTGGCCGGGGGCATCCCGGCTGCCGGTTTTTTGCGCGGCGGCTTTGGGTCGTAGGTTGGGCTGCGAAGCCCAACATGCGTCAAGCTGCCTTGTAGGTCGCCACGGCGTACGGTCGTCTGTAGCTAAAACGGGTTGCGCTCCGTTGATGCAAGCCGGGTGCGGCCCGGCAGCCGGTCACTTCTTTTTGCTTCGCCAAAAAGCAGTAACCAAGAAAAAGGCGACCGCAAGACCGCTGCCCTTCGGGTTCCCAAATACTGTGCCCGTTCAGGGGGAGGGCCGCAAACTCGCTGCGCTCAGACAGTGCGGCCCTCTTATCCCCTGCCCAGACACGGTATTTGGCAGCGGCCTTTTATGCGGAATTCAAGGTCAAGACCAAGCCCAGCTTTGGTGATTGAATGATCTTCTCGCTCGCTTTGCGCGAGAAAGATGGCTGGTAAAAGCCTTGTAGATTTTGAGTTTGGCGTTGGTTTTGATACTGATTTTGAAGCTGGTTTTGACGTTGGTTTTGACGTCGATGTCGATCACGACGAGGAAGTTTTCTCGCGCAAAGCGAGCCCGATCATCAATCAATCACCAAGGCTGGGCTTGGTCTTGACCTTGAATTCCGCATAAAAAGATCGCTGCCAAAAACGGGGTACGGCAAGAGGATAAGAGGCCCGCACTGTCTGAGCGCAGCGAGTTTGCGGGCC
>NZ_BAAAZE010000007.1:0-111201 GCF_039536745.1 Actimicrobium antarcticum | reverse complement strand
GGGCAGCGGTCTAGCGGTCGCCTTTTTCTTGGTTACTGCTTTTTGGCGAAGCAAAAAGAAGTGACCGGCTGCCGGGCCGCACCCGGCTTGGCTCCACGGAGCACAACCCGTTTTAACTACCGCAGAACTCACCGCGCAGGGAGCTTGACGCACGTTGGACTTCGCAGCCCAGCCTACGATCCTACCGCAGACCGCAGACCGCAGACCGCAGACCGCAGACCGCAGACCGCAGAACTCCCCACACAGGAAGCCTGACGCTTGTTGGGCTTCGCAGCCCAACCTACGATTCGGCAACAGGAAGCAGCGGTGGTGATACGCGCCGTCGCGATGCCGATCGTGCTTCCGCCACGCCATCCGCCCCGGCCCGCTGCCGCCAACCGGCGCCCTAACTCTCCACCCACTCCTTAATCCCATTCACCCAACTCTTCGCCGGCAACCGCGTCGTCGCCACCACCCCCGCCGCCATTGCATACAACTCAGCAAAATCAATCGCCACACGCTTCTTGAAGGCCAGCGCCACCACATTCCCTTCGTGTACCTCGGGCAAACAGATCACATCATCAAACGCAAACCGCATCGCTTTCAGATTGCGATTGAAACTCGGGTGATCGCCAAACAGGTTGACGGTCATGATGCCGTTTTCGCGCAGGCATGCCGCACAGGATAGATAAAACTCGGCCGATTCCAGTACCGGACCCTTGGCGGTGGCGTCATACAAGTCGACCTGCATGGCGTCGACCGTTGCCAGGTTGACCGGGTCGTTGACGAACAGATCCGCATCCATTTCCAGAACGCTGAAGCGGTCGTCTTCGGGGGGCAGCTTGAACATCGATTCGCAGATCGTGATGACGGAGGGATTCAATTCGACGGCAGTGACGCGGGTGTCGGGAAAGGTGCGGTAGCAGAATTTGGTCAGTGCACCGGTGCCTAGCCCGAGTTGCACCACATGTTCGGGCGCGTCGATAAAGAGCATCCAGGCCATCATTTGCTGGGCGTATTCGAGTTCGATCCAGTCCGGCTTGCGCAGCCGCATGGCGCCTTGCACCCACTCGGTACCAAAATGCAGGAAGCGCACGCCATCCTGTTCGGACAACGTGACCGGCGCGTATCTGATTTTGCGGGGAGGCTTTGGCGCGAGAGCGATGACGGGTTTTTTGCCAGGGCCGATTTTGTGGTTGGCCTGGGCTTCGATGGACTTGCGTTTGATAAGCATGGGATTGATTGCCTGAAAATGAGTCAGGCAATGATACCGCGCCAGTAGTCGAGCTTCTGCGCAAAGCCCATTTGCGCGTAGGCCGGTGACGACGATGGAAGTATCAGCGTATTGATGCAGGTGCCCGCAAACCAGGGCGCAAATTTGCCCGAGGTCTTGCCATTGAAGCAGACACGGTGCAGTTGCGGGCAGTCGCGTCGCAGACGGGCGAGGTCGCTGGAACGGGCGTGACGGATCGCGCTGTCGAGGCTGCCCCGGCGCTCGCAAGCATCGATAACATCCCATAGTCCGATACCCAGAAATCGCAGTTGCTGCAGCCTTTCCGGGTAGGGCAAGTCCGCCAGCGGCAGCTCCAGTACGGCCGATAACAGTGGCCAGAACTGGTTGCGCGGATGCGCATAGTACTGACCTGCGGCCAGTGACGCCACGCCCGGAAAACTGCCAAGGATCAGGATGCGGGTGGCGCTGTCGAATACCGGCGCAAGTCCGCCAGGGAGGTTGATGTCGTCGTGATTGGTCATCGCCAAAGTATAACCAGGCTGGTGCCCTCGTACTGCGCTCGCAGGCGTTACACTGGACTACGTTTCGTTTTAGCCAGGGTCGACATGCCAGTCCCGTTTTTGCGTAATCTCACCGGTGCCGTGCGCACGCGGCGTGCCAATCTGCAGCTTGGTGCTGTGCTCGCCTTCGTCGCGGGTGCCGTGAATGCGGGTGGTTTTCTGGCGGTCCACCAGTACACCTCACACATGACCGGCATCGTTTCGCTGATTGCCGATGAATTCATTCTTGGCAATATGCTGGTGGTCTTCACGGGGGTGTGCGCACTGCTGTCGTTCATTTCCGGTGCGGCCACGACCGCGATTCTGATCAACTGGGCCCGGCATCGGCAAATGTCGAGCGAGTACGCGATGTCGCTGGCGCTGGAGGCAATGCTGTTGCTGCTGTTCGGTTTGCTGGGTGCGAATCTGGAGACCTATGTGGCCGTGATTTTGCCGAGCACCGTGATGGTGTTGTGCTTCATCATGGGATTGCAGAACGCCATCGTGACCAAACTCTCGCAGGCGCAGATTCGCACCACGCACGTCACCGGACTGGTCACTGACCTGGGTATCGAACTGGGCAAACTGATTTACTGGAATCGCCGACACCGCGATGGCACCAGCAGTCTGGTGCGGGCCGATCGCGACAAACTGGGGATTCATCTGTTGATCCTGTCGATGTTTTTTGTCGGAGGCGTCTCGGGTGCATTCGGGTTCAAGCATCTGGGCTTTATTGCGACGTTGCCGTTGGCGTTCCTGTTGCTGCTGATGGCAGCGATCCCGATGTATGACGATATTGCGCCGCGCCTGCTTCGGCTACGGCAATTGAAGGAGCTCAAGCAGTCGTTCAGCAGCGCGGCGGACAAGGCACCGGAACCGTGAAGTACGCCCACGGCAAATGCACGACGCGCACCATAAAAAAAATTATTCGATGGAGATTACATGACCGAGCAATTCCGTTCCACGCGCAGCATCGATACGCTGATATCGACGTACTCCGAAAGCCATCTGCATCCTGCCAATGAACTGATCCACTGTGTCTGCGTGCCGGCGATTGTGCTGTCGATGCTCGGGATGCTCTGGTCGTTGCATCCGCTGGCAGCGCTGGGCGTGGTGCTGCTGTCGCTGGCGTATTACGTACGGTTGTCGCTGCCGCTGGCGCTGGGCATGTTGCTGATGTCGGCCGCGATGCTGGGCGTGATTGCCATGTTGCCACCGGCGCAGCGGCTGACGATATCGCTGGCGGTATTCGTGGTGGCCTGGATCGGCCAGTTCATCGGTCACAAAATCGAGGGCAAGAAGCCGTCCTTTTTTGATGACGTGCGCTTTCTGCTGATCGGGCCGCTGTTCGTGCTCGGTATCCTGTATCGCCGCCTGCAGGTGACGTATTGATCGCGGCCGCATGAGTCCGCGCATCGTGGTCTTCGGGAGTGGTTCGGTCGGTGCGTATGTCGGCGGGGCGCTGTTGCATGCCGGTGCCGATGTGATGCTGCTCGGACGTGAACGCATGCAGCAACGCATCCTCCGGCACGGTCTGGTACTCACCGATTTGCAGCAGCGCCGCATCGATCTCGACGCCGGTCAGGTGCCATACCGGCTCGACCCGCAAGTCCTGACCGAGGCAGACCTGATTTTGCTGACCGTCAAAAGCAGTGACACCGAACAGGCCGCGCAAACCATCCTGCAACATGCCCGGCCATCGTCCGTCGTGCTGAGTTTGCAGAATGGCGTCGGCAACACCGAAGCGCTGCGTCGCCAGTTGCCCGGCTGGCAGGTGCTGGGCGGCATGGTGCCCTTCAACGTCGTGCAAACCCCGGATGGTCGTCTGCATCGCGGCACGCAGGGCGAACTGATGGTGGAGGCTTCGCCTCAGTTATCGCCCTGGCTCGCGCACTTTGCCAAAGCCGGCCTGCCATTGCTCGAACGCGCCGATTTTGTGGCGGTCCAGTGGGGAAAATTGCTGCTGAACCTGAACAATCCGCTCAATGCGCTGTCCGGCCTGCCACTCAAAACTCAGTTGTCGCAACGCGCCTGGCGACGCTGCCTGGCACTGCTGGTCGATGAGGCCCTGGTCACGCTGGACGCCGCCGGCATCGTGCCGGCGCAGGTCGCAAAAATCCCGCCGCGCAAGTTGCCGTTGCTGTTGCGCTTGCCGAACTGGCTGTTCAAACGGATCGCGGCGCAAATGCTGCGCATCGACCCCGAGGCACGTTCATCGATGTGGGAAGACCTGCAGGCCGGGCGACGTACCGAAATCGACTACCTCAACGGCGCGGTGGTGGCGCTGGCAGCGTCGCTCGGGCGGACGGTGCCGGCCAATCAGTTACTGGTGGATCTGGTGCATCAAACTGAACGTGGGGAGAGCGGATCATGGGACGGCGCCGCGCTCTGGCAGGCTTTGCAGTGCGCGCGATGACCCTGAAGTAATGATGGATGGTCCGCACTGACAGCGACGTCATCAGCCGTTGCCGGCGCTGTCAGTGCGTGGAACCAACCGAGCGCCGTTGCCACTTAGTGTGAGCCGAGGCGTGGCTTGGCGTCCTGCGGAGGTCGCACGTCGCTCCGCAGACCTGCCGCGTCATGGTGTTTCCGGGCCGTCATGACTGCCCGGCCATCGACATGGTCAACACAGGTTAATCCACCAATGAACACGTTACGTCGCGCCTCCAGTTCGCAAATCCAGTTTCCGCTCGCATCAAGCCCGCCGACATCACCGCGATCGCTGTTTGCTCTTGACGCGACGCCGACCTTCCCGGGTGCGGGTCCGCGAACTCGCCCTGCCGGTCCGGATCGCCCAACCGACACGGCGCCAACCCGGCTCCCTGCACTTGATCCGCATGAGGCAAACGGTCCATGGGGCATGCGTCAGGACAAGCCCAAAGAGGACCCCGAAAAATATGCCGACTACTTCCGCGAAATCGCCTCAGGCTACCGAAAAAACATTAACCACATGATGGTGGAGCCGACGATTTGCCAACCGACACCGAAGGGGCTGACGCTACTGGTCGAGGACTTCGTTGCCCGCACCGGACATGCGCTGCGCGTCGTGGATCAGCAATCATCCAATGCGCCGCAGGACAGCATGGTCAAGCGTTTCGAGAGCTTCAGCAAAACCATCCGCGCCGATGTTTTCGATCAAGCCCGGCCTGTCGGCGTGATCCTCACTCTTGGCCAGCAGCATGCCTGTCCGGTACTTTTTGTGCGCCAGAATGACATCAATCATGTACTTGTATTTGATTCGACCTCGGGTTCGATGACCAGGGCGTATCGCGCTGTCGGACAATTTTTTCCTGATTGCAAAGTCTTGCTGAACGCTGGCACCCGACAGGTGGATTCGCAGTCGTGCATCACGGATGCGTTCGAAGTACTTTGCCGTGCCTTCACGATCGACAACCTGATCGACAAGATCAACGCCAAAATCATCCCCGAGAAAGTCGCCCCATCGCAAAGTCGCCTCCGAATTGCATCGCCTGCAGCCGACGTGCGTAATTTTCAGCTGTTCAGAATGCCGGAGGAGTTATGCTTCACGGCGCAGAAGACGGCGTTTGTGACCGACACTTCCGGGGCAGATCTTCAGATGCGCATTCAGGATGGCAAGGGGCGCGTGATGACGCTGGAGAATTTCATGCGCTCAAAAAAATCGGTGGTGATCGATAACCATCGTGGCAAACATCTGGGAATCAATTCCTACCTGCATGACATCAGCATCGATCATCAGATGCGCATCATGAAACTGGTCGAGCAAAAAATGCTTGAGGATGAAGCAGGGAGTTCGGATACCTCGCGGGCTTTCTCCTGAGCGAGCAGCGGCGAACGGTCGAGCCGATTGCCGGTCAGGGGCAGCGAGCGACACGCATCACCCGGTGCGTTACAGCATATATGTTTTCGCTACGGGATTGCAGAACCGTCCCCCGCCGGGCGCTTCGACTGCGACCTTGCCGGCACCGGCAGTTGTTATTGGCAGCCATCAGTGCCAGGAAAATGCGGCGGCGGTTATTGGTGGGGCGGCGGTCCGAGGTCATCGGCCTGATGAGGGATATGCCTTGATATATCCCATGCCATTGCCCATGCCTTGGTATCTATCGGAGTTAAAGAGGGGAAGCCATTAGCCAAGTCGCCAAACCATTCACCAACGGTCGCAGCCAAGCGGTACGTTTGTCCGTCGCGTATCGCTTCGATGCAAAAGAAGTTTTCATACGTCAAGACCCGGAAACAGGGGATGTGATTTTGTCGCGCAGGCCAGCCACCTGGGATAGTTTTTTCTCCGCGCTCGACAACGGCGCAGTAACAGCCGATTTTCCGGGCAAGAAGGAGCGTCATCAGGGAACGCAAAATCGCGATCCCTTTGAGGCGTGGAGCGAGTGAAAAGTTACATGCTAGACACCAACACGGCGAGTCACTTGATCAGGGCGCATCCTGCCGTTTCCCGGCGCATCGTGGCCTTGCCCATGGCGTCCCTTTGCATTTCGTCTATTAACGAGAGTGAATTGCTTTTTGATCTGGCAAAGCGCCCCGAGGCTAAGCGACTTAATATTTCCTTAAGGTAATTTTTCAGTGCGTTGCTGTGTTGCCTTGGTATCGCATCATTGCAAAACGTTACGAGGTACATGTTTCCATTTACGCCGGCGCGCTGCAATCACTTGTCCAGCGCATCAAGGAATGGCATCGCCGGATCGCTGGAGTAGACAATTACCACGCGTAGTGGCTCGGTTGCACTGCGATTAAAACCGGTCATCTTTACATTCGCAGGTTCCACCATCGCCTCACCGGCTTTCACCGTGATCGGCGCGCGTCCCTCAAGTTCCAACGTGAATGTGCCTTCGAGGACGTACACCACCACCGGAAAGCGATGGGTGTGGAAAACCGTCTTGTCGCCCGGTTTGAAACTCGCCGTCAGTACGCTGACCTCTTGCCGGTCGCCTTTGGGCATGCCCGGCACAAGCTCCTTCAGGAGCAGCTGCGGCTTTGTGACACCCTGCGCTTGCGCCATCGAAGATAGTCCGGACAATACAAGCAAACAACCGAAAACGTTCGACCTGGTCATCATGGTTTGATCTCCTATGCAGGATCTGCTTCGTCACCTGCCACAACAGAACGGCTTTTCCTGAATCTACAAGGAATCTACTAGATATAGCAGCATTGGCAACCGGATAGGTCAATCAGGGCGAAGATAAGTGGAATTTGCAGTGCGCCAGAGATGACCATACAGCAGCCGCCAGTCGGGTTTGATTTTCCATTCCGACCCAGAGCCAAGTGCGTCTGCCCGGCCTTGGATCGATCACCTGCAAGCACGCCAAGCCCGTGATTTTTCAGCGATGCCGGCCCCGCCAATGGCGGGCGGCGAGCACGGCAAGTGTTAGCGCTGTCAGCGGCAGCACGACCGTCAGCATTACCGGGCCATAGGTCGCCACGGCGTCGTGCTGTTGTGCTGCAAGAAGCAGAAAGGACATATACACCACGTAGTATCCCAAGAACAGCGCACCTTCCCAACGCGAGATTTCGTGACCAGTAAAGAAGATCGGCAGACAGGCCAGGGCCACGGCGATCATGACCAGCATGTCGAAGCTCAACATGGCCTGCGCCACCGGCAGTTCTGCTGGCGCCACCAGACTCGACACACCAAGCACGCCGAGGATATTGAACGTGTTGCTGCCGATGACGTTGCCGACGGCGATATCGCGGTCACCACGCAGGGCAGCCACCAGTGAGGTGGCGACCTCGGGCAGAGAAGTCCCGAAGGCGACGATGGTCAAGCCGATCACCATTTCGCTCAGACCTAGCGCTCTGGCGAATGTCACCGCAGCGTCCACCAGCCACGTTGAGCCCAGCACAAGCAAGACCAGTCCGCCGGCGATCAGCATGAGTTGCATGCTCCAGTGGCGATCCCATCCGTCGACAACCGGCGCAGCGAATTCCCGCGCGTATTCGTCCTGGGTTGCCTTGCTTTCCGCGCGGCTTTGTCTAATCAGAAATACGATGTACATGACCAGCAGGCCGAACAGCAACGCGCCGTCCATGCGACCGATACCGCCATCCAGAGCCAGCGCAAACAGCAGTAACGAAGCACCCAGCATGACCGGTACTTCCTGACGTATCAGTTGTGGCGCCACCACCAGCGGCGTGATCAGTGCCGATACGCCCAGAATGAACAGGATGTTGAAGATATTGCTGCCGACGACATTGCCCATCGCGATATCGACCTGACCGCCCCACGCTGCACGGACCGATACTGCCAATTCCGGCGCGCTGGTACCGAAAGCAACCACGGTGAGTCCCAGCACCAGCGGCGAAATACCAAATGACAGCGCGAGTTTCGACGCGCCACGCACCAAAAACTGCGCCCCGACTATCAGAGCGACCAGGCCGATCGCGAACATAACAAAGCTCATGTGCTTACCCCATCGTTGTTTGTTGGCAATCGTTGTTCGCGGTTCATTCCTCGGACGATTTCGCGATCCTGGTAGAGCACATCAACGTGCATCCTGATGCGCGACAAAGCATTGATGTGATCCTGTTAAATCGGTTCCCCTTGCGGACGGCCACCGCGACTTTGTGCAGGCGACGGTGTGAAGATGCCCGGCGCACGAACTGATCGAAACCGCATGATGGACCAGTCGCTTGTCTGGTTGCCGTCGGCGCGGGATTCAACAATCTTCCGCATGGAATTGTCTCCATTGGGCGCAAGTGAAACACGCGCTCACCATAACGACTAAATCGCTTTTTAAAAAGCAGAGAAATTCTTATCCATGTTCCTGTAAAGACTCCCCGGGATTGTCGGACCCATGGGCCATCGCGCGGCGCCGCGGTTCCTGCCGCGAAAACAAACGACGACGCTATCGGGGGCAGCGCCCGGCAGCAAGTTCAGTCACCATGCAGGCGTGCAACTTCGGCGGCCGCGATTTCGTGCAGAGGGCGATTGGAACACCTGGAGCCTTGGTTTGCCGTGCCTTGTAGCGAGATATGAACTCAGCTACCGCGAGATTCCCAACGCTTGCGTAAAAAACGGGCACAGCTAAAATCCGGCATGGTTACTGGCCTGCGGACGAGGTGCACAGGGTTATGCACAATGTTATTCACACAATGTGGGCATAAGTTGGCATCCGCTGACCGGCGTTCGGAAGCGAACGCCGGTCAGCGGGTTGGTTTGTCAACGGTGACCTGTCACAACGCCTACAACAAGCCCATCTTCTTCGCCGCCAGCGTCAGTTCTCCGCGGAAGTCCGGATGCGCAATCGCGATCATTTCACGTGCACGCTGCCTGGCGGATTTGCCACGCAGTTGCGCGACGCCAAATTCGGTGACGACGTAGTTCACATCGTTCTTGCTGGTGCTGATATGGGTGCCCTCCGGCAGGGTTGCCGAGATCCGTGAAATGGTGTCGTTCTTCGCCGTGGCAGGCACCACGATGAAGGCCTTGCCACCTTCGGAACGGTTGGCTGCCCGCACAAAATCCGACTGCCCGCCAGTGCCGGAATACGGCAGGCTGGCCAGGCTTTCGGAGCCGCACTGGCCGAGCAGGTCGACCTGCAGCGTGGCGTTGATGGCGGCGAGCTTGTTGTTCTGGCCGGCCAGGTAGGGATCATTGGTGAAGTCGGATGGATGCATCTCGACCATGGGGTTGCGGTCGATGAACTGGTACAGCTTGCGCGAACCGAGCACGAAGGTACCGACGATTTTTCCGTGCAGGTAGGTCTTCTTGCTGCAATCGACCGCACCGCATTCGACCAGTGACAGGATGCCGTCACCGATCATTTCGGAATGGATGCCAAGGTTTTTCTTTTTACTGAGTTGCATCACTACCGCGTCCGGAATTCCGCCGTAACCGATCTGCAGTGTCGAGCCATCCTCGATCAGGTCGGCCACATAACTGCCGATCGCCTGCTGTACCGGACCAATGACCGGCATGCCCACTTCGGCCAGTGCTTCGTCGCTTTCCACCAGCGCAGTGACTTTGGAAATATGGATATGGCAATTGCCGTTCGCAAACGGCACATGCGGATTGACTTCCAGCACCACCACACGCGCTCTGGAGATCGCTGCCATCGTGTAATCGGTACCGAGGCTGATCGAGAAATAACCATGGGCATCCATCGGCGAGGCGATGGCAAACACCACGTCGGCAGCGATCAGCCCCTGCCGGATCATCACCGGAATTTCGGAAAAATAATTCGGGATGTAATCCACCCAGCCAGCCTGGCCGCCCGGACGCGACGCGGGTCCGAAGAACAGTGCCGAATGCTGCACGTTCTCGGCGGTCTCGGGATCAAAATAGCCGTATTTGCGTACCGCCAGAATCTGCAGCACCTTCACGCCCTGAAAGTCACGCCGATGTTCCGACAGCGCCGTCAGCAAGGTCGGTGGCTCGCCCACGCCGGTCGGAACGATGATGGAATCGCCATTGCGAACCAGCCGGATGGCCTCATCGGCGGTCGTGCGCTTGCTGTTGTAGCTTGCTTGTGCGGACATGCTGTCTCCTGACGGTGCGCCGCTTTCCGTTGGTCTGGAAGTGCGGCTTTTTTATGATGATGGGGCGTGAATTTCCTTGGAAGAAACTTCTGCTGACGTGTTGCAGTTCCTCCAACTTGCGTGTGCCGGCATGATGACCGAGTTACCTTTCCTGCACCTTACACGATAGGCACGCAGTATTTCTTTCAATCGTGTCTGCGCCTTGTGGCGGGAGTCGTCTCGGTTATGCGGGCCGGACGTTACCGAAGCGCTGACAACAAAACCAGCTGGCGCATTACCCGGTCTGGCGCGTCAGGAACGGTTGCGCTATCCCGATGCGTGTGGCCAGGCTGAAGTTGGCTTAGCCGAGTGCGTGGCGCTTGGCTTTTTGTTCACATTGTCGCTTCCGGAAAGCATTCGGTAGTGCGCCCTGTCACGATCATGGTGATTCCGGCAAGTCGCGGACAGTATCTTGTAACTATCAGCAGCGATGGCTGCTGTCGGTTCCAACCTGCCAAGTCCAATGATCCCAACAACTATCAGCGTACCTATTCAGACCGTCTGCAAGCAGCAAGGCTCGGCCGTCATCGAATTCACGGTGATCGGCCCGCTGCTGGTGATGATGGGTCTGTCGATACTGCAATACGGCCTGCTGTACTTTGCAAAAAACCAGTACAACCATGCAAGTTTCATGGCCGCTCGCGCCGGCAGTGTCACCAACGCCAGCCTGACCAGCATCGAACAAGCCTACGCTGCTGCACTCGTCCCGATTTATGGCGGCGGTACCAATCCCGCCATGCTGCAGGCCGCGTTCGCACGCGCATTGAGCGACGTTCAGGCCAACGCCCGCATCGACATCCTCAATCCCACCTCTGAAAGTTTTACCGATTTCAACAGCCCGATCTTGCAGGCACGCTACGGCTTGCAAGGCGGCAGGCACGTCATCCCGAACAGCGGACAGGCGTTCAAGCCAGCCAGCATCGTCATGCCGCAATCCGGCCAGAACATCCAGGACGCCAATCTGCTGAAGCTGCGCATCACGATGGGCTATCGGCCGCAAGTGCCGCTCGTGGGCCAGATCTACACCCGCTATCTGCGCTGGCTGGACAACGGTGCCGATCCGGCCGCGTCTGCCCTGATCAAAGCCGGCCGCATCCCTGTCGTCACCCACGTCACGCTGCAGATGCAATCGGATGCGATCGAAGGAAGCAGCTTCTCGACATCCGGTCCCATCCATGGCGTGCCACCGACCGATCCAGGCAATCCGCGATCACCCGCAGGCCCCGCACCGGATTGCGGCAGCGCCTTTTGTACCGAACCTGCATCGCCATCCGCTTCTGAACCGCCTCTGGAGCCGCCATGCTTCTGATGTTCTTGCGGCATACATCCTTGCAGCGCTTTGTCGCCTTCCTACTGCTTGTCGTGATCAGCGCGACCCAGGGTTTGTCACCTCTGGCGCAGGCCGCCACGCCGGTCTGGCAAATCTGTAATCCGCCTCCGGTCTGCTTCGCCAGCAAGGAAGCCAAACAAGTCTGGGCTGAAGAAAACCATTGCCGATTCATCGAAGATGTTTGCGACCAAACATCTGCCAGTGCCGACAACAAAGGTGCCAGCGATGCCGACCAGGGTTTATGGGGCAGTGCATGGAATGATGTCAAAGCCGGACTGGTCTACGGCTATGAATTCGTCAAGGGTTTGCTGACCGGATTGAAAGACCAGATCACTGACTTGCTCAGCCTGATCGGCAATCTCGACGACGTCATACTCGGTTTGATCGACCTCGGCAAAGCCTTTTACGCCGATCCCAAAGGCACCCTGCTGAAACTGGCCGAACTGCTCGGCCAGGAAGCCGTCGACGTCATCACCCGCGCTACGCAATGTGGCGCTTACGACCTCGGCAAGGTCATCGGCACCTACGTCAGCCCCGCCATCATGCTCAAGCTGGCCACGCGCCTGACTAAATATGCCGGCAAGCTTTCAGAGGCAGTCGCAGCGGTCAAGCATGACTTCGGCTGCGCCAGCTTCGCCGCCGGCACCTTGGTGCGGACGTCGCAAGGTCTGCTCCCGATCGAGC
Organism: Actimicrobium antarcticum; assembly: GCF_039536745.1. NCBI lineage: Bacteria > Pseudomonadati > Pseudomonadota > Betaproteobacteria > Burkholderiales > Oxalobacteraceae > Actimicrobium > Actimicrobium antarcticum. The sequence continues at coordinate 98,930 of NZ_BAAAZE010000007.1, read as the reverse complement.
AGATCACCATCGGCCGGCAAGTCGCCTCGCGCCACGAGCGCAGCTACGCCGACCGACCGCAAGCCGTCACCCGCACCTTCGGCCGCATCGCCCCGAGCTACCGCCTGCTGCAAACCGAGTTCGACACCTTCAAGCTGACGGACGAACACCCGCTGTGGGTGCAGGGCAAAGGCTGGACCGAAGCCCGCCATATCACCGACGACGACGTCATCGCAGGCCAGCGCGGCGATGCGCTGGTGTTGCGCAATGATGCGGTAGCGCTGCCGCTGCAGGTGTACAACTTTAGTGTTGCGGGGACCGACGGTTATTTTGTCGGGGCGGGTGGGGTTTGGGCGCATAACGCGAAGTGCACTATTAATCGGCTGCGTAAAGCTAACGCTGAGGATGCTGCGAAGCTTGGATATGACCGATTGATAAAAGACCCGCCGTTTAATCCTCATGGACAGAAAGTATTCGGTAATGGAAAAAATTTTATTAGTCCCGACGTCGACGGCCACAATGGGGGAGTGTGGAAGCTTGTAAATAAAAAAGGCCAGCGGATTGCTACGTTGGATGGTGAGTTGAAAGTAATAAAGGACTGAAATGACTTTTAATATTACTGCAGTAGATGGGGTAAATTACAGTGACGATTTGCCAAGATGCGAAATTGAAATGAATGGCTATCTTGAAAACTGTCCTTTGATGACTGACCTGTGGGGGCTCGAGGACTACAGGCGACAATGGCGGACTGCGCTCACCTTTCTTTATGAAGGAAAAGTGAAAAAATGCATGCTGGTTACCGATATTAATAAAATGCATGTAAATACGGCACTTTGTTATTGGGCTTTATATGCAAACGGAGATTTGATTTATATACATGACATTACTGTAAAAAATCCAGGTGTGGAACTGGTTATCGATCCCATTAAAATTGAAAGTTTCATTCTTCCTCGATTCGATGAGGACGAAGATGATGATTAGGACGAGGAATCGCTTCCACCTCAGGAGTGGACAATAAAATTTCAGGATATATTTCATCTGGTCCGGTAGGTTGGGCTGCAAAGCCCAACGTGCGTCAAGTTGCGGTGCGACCTCAGTTGCCGCAGGTCGGGCAGGGTGGTTGACGCATGTTGGGCTTCGCAGCCCAACCGGACTAATAATATGAAATGGCAACGACTGATAGATTTAAAGGATGAATATTTAAAAGTTGGTACGTGTCTTAGATTTCATCCTTGCGATTTTTTCGCCGGAGAGCGTGTGGTCGAAATCATGATGTGTCCTTCAAGTTCAGACTATGCAGTGTTTGAATTTTTCGTTACCGCGGGATACGAAAGTGGAACCAGAATAGGTTTTGTGCCAATTGCTTCAATGGATAAGGGCGATCAATTGGGAACTTCATGGCTTATCGAAAACTGGTACAAGTACATTTATTCAGAGTCTAATCTGCATGACGTTTATGTTGGAAGGAAAAGATCCATAAAAAAACTTCCTTTTGAAAAAGTGTGAAATGAAATTAAATTTTTCTACATCCAATTTTGATTGGATAAGCGCTGAACAATGGCAAGATGATATTTTCTGGAATGGAATATTCATAGCGTTCTCGGAGGACCTGAAAGTATTTGGTTGCCGAAAGGAGGATGCGATAGCAATAATTTGTTCATCCTACCGATATGGAATAGCTTATGAAATTTATGGAATTTCAAATGATATTGCAGGTGTTCCTCTTGGTTATTTTCCAGAAGAGGCTCTTTTTAAAGGACCTGGAAAGTGCATAGATAAGCAATGGTTATGCAGTAACTGGGATTCTCATTTCGGGGTGTTACTTCCGAAACTAGAACATATATGGTTTTCTGTTGGCACAGGATTTTAGTGTCAGGTGGCGCCGGTAACTTACGTTTGTTAATTGAAAACCGGTAGGTTGGGCTGCAAAGCCCAACATGCGTCACCATTTACAGACCGTTTTGATCAATTTAATGAATAACTCTTTTTAATTAATCGACGATAGGATAATGGGATTACATACCAAATTACCGGTTTTGTACAAAGAGAGACAAAGCCAGCCTATGAGTTCTGAAATGCAGCTCCAGTATCGTCCATTAATAAACCAACCAACATCAAGAGAAACCCCATGCCATCAACCTTCATCCTCGGCAACCTGCTTGGCCGCGCTCTCGTCAGCTATGCGCTGATCTGGCTCGTTTGCTGGCTGGCGAGTCGCCTGAACTGGCGCATTGCGTTCACGCGCAGTGGCCGCTGGTACAGCGTGCTGGCGGTCATTGTACTGACGCTGCTCGGGATGGGCGCAGCGGTTGTGCGCAAGGGCGGGTTATGACGATGCATGCACCATCCCGACCACGTCGGCGCTTCGCGGTGATGGCAGCAATCATTGCGGCGCATCCAACCGTGCTGCTGGCAAAGCCGGCTCCGCGCGAAATGGAAATCCACAAGGTTCCTGAGCTAGGCCTGGAAATCTGGGTAGAGAATCAGCCGCCGTGGGACGCAAAGCTAACCAATATTTCCGGGCATACAACCTTCGCGGCGCAAAGCCCGTTGACCTACCATCCGCCAACCGTGATGACCTATGCCAGCTGGCCAAAATTACTGGTCACGCCAGCGATGCTGCCCGATGTGGCAACTTCGGCGATCCGGCAAGCCAGCCAGAACTTTGGGCTGGATGCCGGTCGCAGTCGCAGCCTGGCGATCAAGCCGGCTACCCATGGCAACTTGCAGGGCTTCGAAACCGATTTCGTGGGTAAGTCGGACGGCGTGGCGATGGACGTCAGGATATTTGTCGGACAAGCACCGGGAACATTCCCGGTCGCACTGACGGTCTACACCCTGCAAGGCAAGATGCGTCACCTCGACGAATCCATCCGGCGGGGATGGGGCCAGCTAAAATACCTGAGTCCCGCGCTCAAGCGGTAAATCAACTTCGTCCATTCCGCCATGCCCATCGCCACGACACCCGCAACGCCTTATTACGCCGTCATTTTCACGTCACTGCTGTCCGAACCCAATCCGGCCTACGATGAGATGGCTGAAGCGATGGTGGCGCTGGCGGCACAGCAACCGGGCTTTCTCGGGATCGAATCGGCGCGGGAGTCGGTCGGCATCACTGTGTCCTATTGGACCGGGCTGGAGGCAATCGCCGCATGGAAGAACAACGCCGCGCATCTGGTAGCACAGCAACGTGGCCGGGACGACTGGTATGCGACGTATCGGGTACGGATTTGTCGGGTGGAACGGGAGTACGGGTTGTAGATACCCGGACGCAAAAATGGCGCAGCCACCCGAAAGTGATTGCGCCATTATTTAGCGTCGCCGGTTGTTACCGGCAGCCAGTCTTACCGACTAGCCATCCCCAGCAACAACTCATTCAACCGCTTCACGAACGCCGCCGGATCCGTCAGCGCGCCGCCTTCAGCCAGCATGGCTTGGTCGAACAGGATATTCGCCCAGTCGTCGAACTTGGCTTCTTCGTATTTCAGGCGCTGCACCAGCGGATGATCCGGATTGATTTCAAGGATGGGTTTCGAATCCGGCGCGCTTTGACCGGCTGCCTTCAGCATGCGCATCAGGTTGCCCGACAGTTCGTTCTCGTCGACCACCAGGCAGGCGGGTGAATCGGTCAGGCGGAACGTGACCCGAACATCCTTGGCCTTGTCGCTCAGCGCGGTTTTCATTTTCGCGACCAGGTCGTGGTACTGGACTTCGGTTTCTTCGTGCTGCTTTTTCTCGGCTTCGTCTTCGAGTTTGCCCAGATCCAGTCCACCCTTGGCCACCGAGGTCAGTTCCTTGCCGTCGAACTCGGTCAGGAACGACAGCATCCATTCATCCACGCGATCCGTCATCAACAGGACTTCGACGCCTTTCTTGCGGAAGATTTCGAGGTGCGGGCTGTTTTTGGCGGCGATGAAGGATTCACCGGTGGCGTAATAGATCTTGTCCTGGCCTTCTTTCATGCGTCCGATGTAATCGGCGAACGACACGGTTTGCGCACTGTCGTCAGTCTGCGTCGACGAGAAGCGCAGCAGCTTGGCGATGCGGTCCTTGTTGGTCGCGTCCTCGCCGATGCCTTCTTTCAGGACCTGACCGAACTCGTTCCAGAAGGTGACGTACTTGTCTTTTTCGGCTTGCTCGTCATTGTTGGCCAGCTCTTCCAGCATCGACAGCACGCGCTTGGTCGAACCTTCACGGATCACCTTGACGTCGCGCGATTCCTGCAGCAATTCACGCGAGACATTCAGCGGCAAGTCGTTCGAATCAATCACACCCTTGGTGAAGCGCAGGTACACCGGCATCAGCTGCTCGGCATCGTCCATGATGAACACGCGCTTGACGTACAGCTTGATGCCGCCGCGTTTGTTGCGATCCCACAGGTCGAACGGCGCGCGCGCAGGAATGTAGAGCAGTTGCGTGTATTCGCTGCGACCTTCGACGCGGTTATGCGTGTAGGTCAGCGGCGCTTCGAAGTCATGCGAGACATGCTTGTAGAACTCGACGTACTGTTCCGGCGTGATCTCGTTGCGGTTGCGGGCCCACAGGGCACTGGCCTGGTTGATGGTCTCGACGTCGGTGGTGACGACGGATTCTTTTTTCTCTTCGTCCCATTCTTCTTTCTGCATCTGGATCGGCAGCGAAATATGGTCCGAGTATTTGCGGATGATCGATTTCAGTTTCCAGTCCGACAGGAACTCGTCCTGGTCGGCGCGCAAATGCAGCGTGATGGTGGTGCCGCGCTGTGGCTTGTCGATGGCCTCGACCGTGAAGTCGCCGGCGCCTTCGGATTCCCAGCGCACGCCTTCGGACGCTGGCAGGCCAGCACGGCGCGTATCCACCGTGATCCGGTCGGCAACAATAAAGCCAGAATAAAAACCGACGCCAAATTGCCCGATCAGGGCAGCGTCTTTTTGCTGGTCGCCCGACAGCTGCGAAAAGAAATCCTTGGTGCCTGATTTGGCAATTGTGCCGAGATGGGCGATGGCCTCCTCGCGGCTCATGCCAATGCCGTTGTCGGCGATGGTGATGGTGCGTGCCGTCTTGTCGAAACCGACCGTGATTTTCAGTTCGGAATCCTCTTCGTACAGCGCGGCATTGTTGATGCCTTCAAAGCGCAGCTTGTCAGCGGCGTCGGAGGCATTCGAGATCAGCTCGCGTAGGAAAATTTCCTTGTTCGAGTACAGCGAGTGGATCATCAGCTGCAGCAGCTGGGTGACTTCGGTCTGAAAGCCAAGGGTTTGCTTTTCGGTTGTGGTCATTGTTGCCTCGGAGTGGGATTGATCGTGGTTACTGCTAGCGGTCAACGTGGGGATGGTGCGGGTGAATTCAAGGCGCGACTGATCTGCAGTCATGCCAAATCCTCAACTCAGCAAGCCGTCCCGTCCCTTCATCTCCAGCACATCGATTACGCAGCGCAGTTTCGGTAGCAAATGCCGGGTCTGCGGCCACACCGCATAGATCTCGGTCTGGCAGGTCGACACGGCATCCAGCACGCTGACCAGCGCGCCGCTGCGTAATGGCTCGCGCACCAGAAACGACGGCAGTTGGCATATCCCGCAGCCGGCCAGCGCCATCGCCAGCACCGCATCGCCATCGCCGACTTCGTACGTCGACGGTGGCGCAAAGCGCATCGGTTGGCCATGGTCGTCCATCGCGCTCCAGGTCATTGGCGTATTGCGCCGGTAACCAACGATGCAGTCATACCGGTCCAGGTCGGCAATCGATTGCGGTGCACCGCCTTTTCTGGCCAGGTAGTGCGGCGAGGCGCAGATCAGCTGGCGCTGGCTGCTTAGCAGCTTGGCGACCAGTCCGCTGGAATCCTTGATCGCGCCAAACCGGATCAACAGGTCGATGCCTTCTTCGATCGGATCGATCAGGTTGTCGGTGAAGGTCAGGGTCAGGGTCAAAGCGGGATAGGCCTGCGTGAGTTCAGCCAGAATGGGCAATATCACGCCGCGTCCGAAGGCAGCCGGCATGTCGATGCGCAGCCGTCCGCTGGGGGTCTGATGACCGTTTTGCAGCGCCAGTTCGGCGTCGGCGATGCCGTCCAGCGCGGTCGCGCAACTGGCAAAGTACGCCGCGCCATCGACGGTCAGGGCAATTTTGCGGGTGGTGCGATGGAACAGCTTGATCGACAGCCGCTGTTCGAGGCGGGCGATGCTTTTTCCGACCGCAGATTTGGTAATGCCCAGACGTTCCGCCGCAGCGGTGAAGCTGCCAGCGCGTGCCGCTGCAACAAAAATGGCGACGCCGGTGAATTGCTCTGTCTGGGCCATTGGGGATTTTCAGTCTACTGAGTGGGGAAAGAACGGTAGTTTATCGCAGAATAATTCACCAGTAGACTATTTACTTTGACGAATGACGGAGCAAACAGCATGCAAAAAACAGCATTGGTAGTCGGCGCGAGCGGTATCGGTGGCAGCAACCTGGCAGCAGAACTGATTGCCCGCGGCTGGACCGTGCATGGCCTGGCGCGCAATCCGCGTGACACCTTGCCCGGCCTGCGTCCGGTCGCCGCCGACCTGCTTGATCCGGCCAGCCTGGACACCGCGCTGGCCAACATCGCACCGACCCACGTTTTCATCACGGCGTGGATGCGCCAGGCGACCGAAGCCGAAAACATCCGGGTCAATGGCGCGATGGTGCGCAACGTGCTGGCCGCACTGGCACCCAAAAAATCCGTGCTGCATGTCTCGCTGGTGACCGGACTGAAACACTATCTTGGACCATTCGAGGCCTACGCCAGCGCCGGAACGCTGCCAGAAACGCCGTTGCGCGAGGAACAGCCACGCCTGCCGATCGAAAATTTTTATTACGAACAAGAAGATGAATTGTTCGCCGCAGCCGCCCGCGATGGCTTCAGCTGGAACGTGCATCGTCCGCATACCGTGATCGGCAAGGCGGTCGGCAATGCGATGAACATGGGCACCACGCTCGCGGTCTACGCCGCGCTCTGCAAGGAAACCGGACGTCTGTTTCAATGGCCCGGTTCACGTGCTCAATGGGAAGGACTGTCCGACGTGACCGATGCCCGGCAACTGGCCGCTCAGCTGATCTGGGCAGCCGAGACCGAGTCCGCGCATGACACGGCGTTCAACATCGTCAATGGCGACTCGTTTCGCTGGCAATGGCTCTGGGGCCGGTTGGCCGACTGGTTTGGTGTCGACGCCGCGGGTTTCGACGGCACAATCCACCCGCTGGAACAAGCCATCGCGGGCGACCACGACCTGTGGCGCGCGATGGCACAGCGCCACGGACTGGCCGAGCCCGACCTCGATCGACTGGCATCGGCATGGCATACCGATCTTGACCTGGGACGACCGATTGAAGTCATGACTGACATGACCCGCAGCCGGCAACGCGGTTTTACTGGCTATCAAACGACCGAGGACTCGTTTTTTGACTTATTCGCCAGGTTGCGTGCCGAGCGGCTGATTCCGTAATCAGCGTTGGCGGCCTGCGGCTCCCACGACAGGGTGGACCGGCGGGTGCAAGGCTCGCCATTTGCACCCGCCGGCCCGCACAGCCTCCGCGCCACGAAGCAGCAATCGTTTAGCCGCCGGCGGCGTCATCCGAACCGCAATTGCTCCTGGTGCGAACCTTGGGCGTCGCCACTCTGCCTGAATTTTGGCGACAGAGTCGATGGCGCGAACAGGCCCGCCAACCAGTCCGTGCGCAGCTTGTTGTTACAGAGCACAAATCATTTCATTTCCACCATACGGCTTTTTAGCGTGCACTCGTGCAAAGCAAAAAAGTAATCAAAAGAATTGTTTCTCATCGACAAATAGTTGCGCTAAAGAAGTAACTACAGCTAGTATCAGTGATCAATACTTCTGGTTTCAACAGCGCGACTACGCCTGATCAATTCCATCCGCCGCGCCTCCAGAAAGTACGACCACAGCTGCGCTGTACTCTTCTGGAGTTGCCATGAACAAGAACCTTGTCATCCACCCGACTGCCAACGGCGCTGTCTCACTAAACTTCACGCGCGCATCCGTCGTCAGCGTCACAGTGGTCGGTGTCGACGTCATCCTGCAAACTGCCGACGGCGTGCAACACCTGTTACAGGGACTGGCGCTGCGGGCGATGGCCGAGCCGCTGCTGCGGGTGGTGTTCAGCGATGCGACGGTGGATGCCGCCACGCTGACCGGCGAGTCCGGCAGCGTGGAACTGGTCGACGCGATCAGCCGCACATTTGAAACAAAAAAAGACAGGGTTCCTGACAACGCAGCCGCTCCGGACCAGCCGGCCGAGACCGCGTCGGCAGCAACCAGCGCCGACGACGTCCGGCCTGAGCCGACACCGCCAGTAGCCAGTGGCATGGCACCGATTGCACTGGGCGCCGAACTGACCACGACATCCGAATTTACGTCCAATGCCCCCGAACGCCTATTGATCCTCAGTATCGACAGGAGCACCAGCTCCGGCACATCCTCGCCCGGCAATCCGTCACCGCCACCACCGCTTCCCGAAGCGGTCCAGCTCACCGTCAAGGGTGTGGTCTACAACGTCACCGGGCAGGATATTTCTCCTGGCAGCAGTGGCGTCAGCGGAAACATGATCACCGGATCGGGCGGTGCGGCTCGCGCGGCCACCGACCGGTCCGCCGAGGCGCAAGCCGCGCCCGAACTGATCGTGGGCACCAGCGGTGACGACATCATCCGCGGCGATGGCGGTCGCGCCATGGGCAGCGGGTTTGCGCGTCTGCTCGACATCGATATCACGGGACGTTCCGCTGTCACGGTACAGAGCGTCACGATTTCTGGCCTGCCGCCGGGCTGGATCATTACCGGCGCCGTCCAGTCCGGTACCTCCTGGCTGGTCACGTTGCCGGCCGACGCTAGTGCCACCGGCAGACTGACGGTCATGATCCAGTATCCGGTGGCGTTCGATGCCGCTGCCTTCACGCCCGCCACGTTCGACCTGCGCATTGCGGTAGTGGGACAGATGGATGGCAAGGACATCGGCGGCCTGTTGATCCTGCCGGCCATCGTGCGGGACGTCAATGGTGCCGCGGACATGCTCTACAGCGATGCGTCCGGGCGTGCCGGCGTGGTGTTCCCGGCCTTCGGTCTGGGTGACGAGATCCACGCCGGTGCCGGCAACGATGAGGTCTTCGGGCTGGTCGGGCACGACCGCCTGTACGGCGATGCCGGCAACGACACGCTGGATGGTGGCGCGGGCAATGACTGGCTGGTCGGCGGCGCGGGCGCCGATCGCTTGTTTGGCGGCACCGGCAACGACACCGCCAGTTACGAAGGATCGCCCATCGGCGTGGTCATCGATCTGCGCGATGGCACTGCCACCGGCGGTGACGCACAGGGCGACACGCTCGACAGCATCGAGAACCTGGCCGGCAGCAGTTACGACGATATCCTGCGCGGCGACGACAACGCCAACCGGCTCGACGGTGGTGCTGGCGACGACCTGCTCGAAGGTCGCGGCGGTGCAGACCAGCTCATCGGCGGCGCAGGATTCGATACCGTGTCGTATGCCACATCGGCTGGTGCGGTGGTCGTCAATCTCGCCACCCGGCAAGGCAGTGGCGGCGATGCGCAGGGTGATACGTTCTCGGGGATCGAAGCCGTGATCGGCTCTGCTTTCGACGACACCCTGACCGGTGACGCCGGTGCCAACACGCTCGATGGCGGTGCCGGCAACGACACGCTCGAAGGCGGCGCCGGGGCGGACTTGCTGCGCGGTGGCGATGGCAATGACACGGCCAGCTATGCAGCGTCGGCGCTGGGCGTCACAGTAAGCCTGACGACCGGCACGGCGCAGGGCGGGGACGCGCAAGGCGATGTATTGCAGGACATTGAAAACCTGATCGGCTCGCACAACGCCGATACATTGATCGGCAACGCGGCTGACAATCGACTCGATGGTGGTGCTGGCGACGACCTGCTGAGTGGTGGTGCAGGGGCCGATGCATTGATCGGTGGTGCCGGCAGCGACACCGCCGTGTACGCCAGTGCGCTGGCCGGACTACAGGTCAGCCTCGACAACCCAGCCAGCAATACCGGCGACGCTTTCGGCGACACCTTCGACAGCATCGACAACCTGACCGGCTCGGCCTTCGCCGACGTCCTGATCGGCGACGTTGCCGACAATATCCTCGAAGGCGGCGCTGGCGCCGACGTGCTCGATGGCGGCAGCGGCAGCGATACCGCCTCGTATGCGTCGTCAACTGCCGGCGTACAAGTCGATCTGTCTGGTCGGCTGGCCAATAGCGGCGGCGATGCGCAAGGCGATCAGCTCATCCGGATCGAAAACCTGCTCGGCAGCAGCTTCGACGACACGTTGCGCGGCGACGCCGGCGCCAACCGGCTCGATGGCGGCGCCGGAAACGACACCCTCGAAGGTGGCGCAGGCGCCGACCTGCTGGCCGGTGGCGAGGGCCAGGATATCGCCGATTACACCCGCAGCGCGGCACTGGTCAATGTCGATCTGGACGTCGGTACCGCCACCGGCGGCGATGCACAGGGTGACGCCTACACCAGCATCGAAGGCGTCGCCGGTAGTGCATTCGACGATGTCCTGACTGGCAATGCCGGCGCCAATATACTGCTCGGCAACGACGGCAACGATGTGCTCGATGGTGGCGCTGGCAACGATCGTCTGGATGGCGGCAATGGCAACGATTTGCTGACCGGCGGCGCAGGTGCCGACGTCATCATCGGTGGCGCTGGAATCGATACCGCCAGTTACGCCAGCAGTAGCGCTGGCGCCCAGGTGGTACTTAACGAGGCCGGTCAGAGTGTTGCCAGCAGCGGCGGCGATGCCGAAGGCGATGTCCTCAGCGGCGTCGAAAACCTGCTTGGCAGTGGCTTCGACGACACCCTCATCGGCAACAGCAGCGTCAACCGGCTCGACGGTGGCAGCGGCGACGACACCCTCGAAGGCGGTGCCGGTGCCGACCTCCTCATCGGTGGTGACGGCAACGACATTGCCAGTTACGCCGGTGCCGGCAGCGCCATCCTCGCCAGTCTGGCCGCGCCCGCCACCAACACCGGTGACGCCCAGGGCGATGTCTACAACAGCATCGAAGGCCTGACCGGCTCGCGCTTCGATGACACCCTGGCCGGTGACGCCGGTGCCAACCGCCTCGACGGCGGTGCCGGCGACGACCTGCTCACCGGTGGTGCCGGTGCCGACGTGCTCGATGGTGGCGCCGGCAACGATACCGCCACCTATGCGGCATCGGCGCAGGCCGTGACGATTGACCTCGGGCGCAGCCTGGCGCTGGGCGGCGACGCCCAGGGCGACACGCTCGTCAATGTCGAGAACCTGATCGGCACCGCCTTCAATGACGTGCTCACCGGCGACGCAGCGGCCAACACGCTCACTGGCGGCGCCGGTGACGACATCCTCGGTGGTGGCGTGGGCGCCGATACTTTGATAGGTGGCGACGGTCGCGACCAGGCCAGCTATGCCGACTCGGCACTGGCCGTGACAGTCAACCTGGCCACCGGCACGTCCAACGGCGGCGACGCCAGCGGCGATGTGCTGGTGAGCATAGAAGACTTGAGTGGTTCGCAATACAACGACACCTTGACCGGCGACGGTCTGGGTAATCGGCTCTATGGCGGTGCTGGCAACGATATCCTGGAAGGTGGCGCCGGCGCCGACTTGCTCGATGGCGGCATCGGCAGCGACACGGCTTCCTATAGCGGCTCCGGTGGCCCGGTAGCGATCGATCTGGCCAGCGGTGCAGCCAGTGGTGGCGACGCCGTGGGCGATATATTCGTCAGCATCGAAAATCTGATCGGCTCGCAGTATGCCGATACCTTCTCTGGCGACGCCGGCAACAACATCTTCAGTGGCGGTGGCGACAACGATGTGCTGGAAGGGCGGGGCGGGGCCGACACTCTGATCGGCGGCAGCGGGATTGACATCGCCACCTACGCCGCCTCGGCCACTGGAGTGACGGTCGCCCTCGACGGCACCATCGGCGTAGGCGGCGATGCCCAGGGCGATATCTTGAGCGAGATTGAAAACCTGCTTGGGTCGGCCTTCGACGACACCCTTATTGGCGATGCTGGCAACAACCGTCTCGACGGTGGCACCGGAAATGATGTGCTCGAAGGCGGTGCCGGTGCCGACGTGCTAATCGGCGGGTTGGGCAGCGACACTGCCAGCTATACTACCTCGCTGCAGGCCGTCAACGTCAACCTCGATACTGGCACAGCAACGGGGGGCGACGCGCAGGGCGACACCCTTTTCAGCATCGAAAACCTGATCGGTGGCAGCCAGGGTGACACCCTCACTGGCGACTCGGGCAACAACCGCCTGGACGGCGGCCGTGGCGACGATATCCTCGAAGGTGAAGGTGGCGCTGACGTATTGATCGGCGGCTCCGGGCGCGACACTGCCAGCTATGCCAGCAGCAGCAGCGGCTTGATCGTCAGTCTGGCTAATACCAGCGTCAATACCGGCGACGCCACTGGCGACAGCTATAGCAGTGTCGAAAACCTGACCGGCTCGCAATATGCCGACACGCTCACCGGCGACGCTGGCGACAACACCATCGACGGCGGTGGCGGCAACGACCTGCTCGATGGTGGCGCTGGCGCTGACACCCTAGTTGGTGGCAGTGGTAACGACACCGCCACCTACGCCGCCTCGGGCAATGGCGTCACTGTCAGCCTGGATGGCAGTGCCGGTATTGGCGGCGACGCCGACGGCGACACCATCAGTCAGGTTGAAAACCTGACCGGCAGCGCCTACAACGACAATCTCTCTGGTGACGCCGGCGACAACCGCTTAATTGGCGGACTGGGCAATGACGTGCTCTCGGGTGGTGCCGGCAGCGACGTTCTCGACGGCGGCGCTGGCAGCGACACGGCCAGCTACAGCACCTCTGCAGCGGCAGTGCAAGTTGACATCAGCACCCAAAGCGCCACCGGTGGCGACGCCGACGGCGACACCTTAATCAGTATTGAAAACGCCACCGGCTCAGCCTTTAACGACAGCCTGCGCGGCGATGCCCAAGCCAACCGCCTGGATGGCGGCGCTGGCAACGATTTGCTTGAAGGTGGCGCCGGTGCCGACACCTTAATCGGTGGCAGCGGGGTCGACACCGCCACCTACGCCGCCTCGATTGCCGGCGTGACGGTTGATCTGAACAGCGGCAGCGGCCTGGGTGGCGACGCCCAGGGCGATGTCCTCAGCGGCGTTGAAAATCTGATCGGCACGGCGCAAGATGATAGCCTCACCGGCAACGCCAGTGCCAACCTGCTCGACGGCGGCAGCGGCAACGACGTGCTCGATGGCGGCGCCGGCGCCGACGTCCTGAAAGGCGGCACCGGCAACGACACCGTCACCTACACCAACAGCGACGCCGCTGTGACTGTGAACTTGCTAACCGGCACCAACACCGGTGGCGACGCGGCCGGCGACATCCTGACCGGCATTGAAAACCTGACCGGCAGCGCCTTTGCCGACCGCTTGACCGGTGACGATGGCGACAATATTCTCGACGGCGGCAGTGGCAACGACATTCTGGAAGGCGGCCTGGGCGCCGACATCCTGCGGGGCGGGCTGGGCAGCGATCAGGTCAGTTATGCCAACAGCAGCGCCGTCAACGTTGACTTGGCCAGCGCCACGGCCACCGGTGGCCAGGCCGATGGCGATACCTTGATCAGCATCGAAGGCGCCATCGGCAGCGGCTTTGCCGACATTCTGCGCGGCGACGCCATTGCCAACCGGCTAGAAGGCGGCGGCGGCAACGATTTGCTGGAAGGGCGTGCTGGCGCTGACACCTTAATTGGCGGCAGCGGCATCGACACTGCCACCTATGCCGGCTCGACTGCCGGCGTCACCATTGGCATGGCGGGCGACGTCGGCCTGGGCGGCGACGCCGAAGGCGACCAGATCAGCGGCATAGAAAACCTCACTGGCAGCGCCTACGCCGACAACCTGAGCGGCGACGCTGGCGACAATGTCTTGGATGGCGGTGCTGGCAATGATGTGCTGGAAGGCGGCGGCGGGTCTGACACCTTGATCGGTGGCAGCGGGATCGACACCGCCAGCTACGCCAGTTCGGGCCAGGGCGTGGTCGTCAATCTGGAACTGAACACCACCAGCGGTGGCGACGCCGCTGGCGACGCTCTCTCCGGCATTGAGAACCTCACCGGCAGCGCCTTTGCCGATATCTTGACCGGTGACGCCGGCGACAATGTCCTGACCGGTGGCGCGGGCAACGACACCTTGATCGGTGGCGCCGGCAGCGACGTCTTGATCGGTGGTGCCGGCGTCGACACCGCCTCGTACGCCGCCAGCACCAGCGGCGTCACGATTAGCTTGCTCGACAACAGCGCCACCGGCGGCGACGCCGATGGTGACACCTTCAACAGTATAGAAAATCTGGTCGGCAGTAACTTTGCCGACAACCTTACCGGTTCGACGGCGGTCAATGCCCTGAGCGGCGGAAGCGGAAACGACGCCATTGAAGGTGGTGCCGGTGCCGACGTGCTCGATGGCGGCAGCGGCATCGATACCTTGAGCTACGCCGCCTCGGTCGAAGGCGTGAGCGTTAACCTGGCTTCCGGTATTGCCACCGGTGGCGACGCCGAGGGCGACGCCTTCACCAACTTTGAAAACATCACCGGCAGTGCCTACGACGACATCCTGACCGGTGACGCCGGTGCCAATGCCTTAAACGGCGGCGGTGGCAACGACCACTTGAGCGGCGGCGCTGGTGCCGATATCTTGAGTGGGGGCGCCGGCAGTGACTGGGCCGATTATCGTACCAGCAGTGCCGGTGTCAGCATCAACCTGGCCACGGCCACCATGCTGGGCGGCGACGCCACCGGCGACGTCTTGACCAGCATTGAAAACCTCGGCGGCTCTGAGCTGGCCGACACTTTGGTGGGCGATGCTGGCAACAACCAGTTGTTTGGCTACGGTGGCGACGATGTGCTCGATGGTGGCGCCGGCGCCGATGGGTTAAGTGGTGGCACCGGGGTCGACACCGTCACCTACGCCAACTCCAGTGCCGGGGTAACGGTCAATCTGGCGGTACTGTTTCCGCAAAGTAGCGGTGGCGACGCCAATGGCGACACCCTCTCCGGCATTGAAAACCTGATCGGCAGCAGCTTCAACGATTTGCTCACCGGCGACACCGGTGACAACCGCCTGGACGGTGGCAGTGGCGACGATGTGCTGGAAGGCGGCGCTGGTGCCGACGCCCTGGTGGGCGGCAACAACACCAGCGTTGGCGACACTGCCAGTTACGCCGGCAGCACCAATGGCATTACCGTGTATCTGGACGCCAGCGGCACCAACAGCGGCGACGCCTTCGGCGACACCTTTAGCGGTATTGAAAACCTGCTCGGCACCAATTACGCCGACACCTTGGTGGGCGACGCCGGCAACAACCGTATCGACGGTGGTATCGGTGACGATGTGTTGATTGGTGGCCTGGGTGCCGACACCCTAATCGGCGGCAGCGGTGTCGACACCATCAGCTATATCGGCTCCATTAGCGGGGTCACCGTCAATCTGGCCACCAACAGTGCCAGTGGTGGCGACGCCCAGGGCGACACCTTCAGCAATATTGAAAACATTACCGGCTCCAACTACAACGATACCTTGACCGGTGACGCCGGCGACAACGTCATCATTGGTGGCATTGGTGCTGACAGCATCGATGGTGGCGCCGGCATCGATACGGTGGACTACAGCAGCTCCAGCGCTGGCGTGGCCATTAATTTGAATGGCGGCAGTGGGGTGGGGGGGGACGCTCAGGGCGACAGCCTGGCCAATCTTGAAAACGTCATCGGTAGTGCCTACAACGACACCTTCGTGGCCAGCAGTGCGGCCAATGTGCTGCGCGGTGGCTTGGGCAATGACACGGCAAGCTACGCCAATTCGGCGCTGGGGGTGACGGTCGATTTAAACAGCACGGCGCCTCAAATCAGCAGTGGCGACGCCGCTGGCGATACCTTAGTCAGTATTGAAAACCTGACCGGCAGCGCCTACAACGACCGGCTCACCGGTGACGCCAACGACAACGTCATTGCCGGGCTGGCTGGGGCCGATGTTCTGATCGGCGGGGCCGGCTCCGACACGCTGGATTATTCGGCTAGTGGTGCGGGGGTGACGGTTAATCTGTTTGCCATGACGGCCCTCGGGGGAGACGCCACCGGCGACACCATCAGTGGCTTTGAGAATGTGATTGGTAGTGCTTATGACGATGTGTTTGTGGCCGATACCAATGCCAATAACTTTGTGGGTGGGTTGGGTAATGACACCATTAGCTACACCAATGCCGGAACCAGAATTACGATCGACCTGACGGCGCAAACCGTCACAGGCGCGAACAACAGCTTTTATGTGGGTGACACGATTTCCGGTATTGAAAATGCCATTGGCGGAAACGGCAACGATTACCTCACAGGCAGCAGCGGTGACAATTACCTGAGCGGTGGTGTGCTCAGCGACAAGATCTGGGGCATGGATGGCAACGACACGCTCGATGGTGGCAGCAGTTACGACGATCTCGACGGCGGCAATGGCATCGACACCGCCACCTATGTCAATTCCACCGCCGGGGTCACAGTTGATCTGCGCATCACCACCGCGCAAACCAGCGCCGGTGAGGCTTCCGGCGACACGCTGGTCAATATCGAAAACCTCACCGGCAGCGCCTTCAACGACATCCTGACTGGTACCAGCGGCGCCAATGTCTTAACCGGCGGTGCCGGCAATGACACCCTCACCGGCAATGGTGGCGCCGATACCTTCGATGGCGGTGCTGGCGTGGATATGGTGGTCTACACCAACTCGGCAGCAGGGGTCACCGTTGATCTGACACTGGCCACCGCACAAGTCAGTGGCGGCGATGCCGCCGGCAATATCTTGACCGGGATTGAAAACCTGCTGGGCTCGGTGACGGGACAGAACACCTTGACGGGGGACGCCAACGATAACCTGCTGGTGGGTGGGGCAGCGGCGGACACCATTAACGGTGGGGCGGGCAACGACACCATCTATGGGGGGGCGGGTGGCGATGTGCTGGATGGCGGTACGGGGGTTAATACGCTGAGTTATGCGGATTATTACTCAGGCAATCTGGTGACTAATGGGGACTTCAGTAATGGGGGGACGGGGTGGACCACGAATGCCGGACCTAGCCCGACGTACACCGGTGGTGTGATGACCGTCAGTGGTGGAATAAATTTTTTGTATTCTGCTGCAATCCTACCGTTTGTCGTCGGTCAGCAATATCTGGTGGCATTCGATTATGTCAGAACCAATCTGGCTGGTGCTGTGGTATTTTTCGGGGCCGGCAGGTCCGTGACTATACTGCCAACGGGTTCTAATGGTGGCGTGTCATCTGGATCTGCCTACGCATACTTCACTGCAACTACGACCTCCGGTATCGGATTTTATGCGAGTATTGGACCCTATAACGGCACCTTCGACAACATCGCCATCGTTGCCGCCCAAACCGGGGTCAACATCAATCTCGCCACCAACACCGCCTCGGGCGGCGACGCCGCCGGCGACACCATCAGCAATTTCCAGAATCTTGTCGGTACCACAGGCAACGATGTCCTCACCGGCGACAGCGGTGTCAACACCATCAATGGCGGTTATGGCGACGACCTGATCACCGGCGGTGCTGGCGCCGATATCCTGGCAGGGGGGGGCGGCAATGACACCGCCAGCTATGCCAGTTCGGCAGCGGGCGTCACCGTTAACCTGAACCTGCTGACAGCCCAGGTCAGCAGCGGCGATGCCTCCGGCGACATCCTCTCTGGCTTTGAAAACCTCACCGGCAGCGCCTTCGCCGACACCTTGACTGGCGACGCCAACAACAACGTGCTGGCCGGGCTGGCCGGTGCCGATACCCTCGTGGGCGGGGCGGGTTCCGACTCGCTGGATTATTCAGCCAGCAGTGCGGGCGTCACCGTCAACCTGTTCACCATGACCGCCACCGGGGGGGATGCGACCGGCGACGTCATCAGCGGCTTTGAAAACGCCATTGGCAGCAGCTTCGACGATGTGTTCGTGGCCAGCACGCTGGCCAATAATTTCGTCGGCGGGTTAGGTAACGACACGCTCAGTTATGCCAATGCTACCAGCGACATCACCATCGATCTCACCGCGCAAACCGTCACAGGCACTGGCGGCAATGCCCTGCAATCCGGCGACACCTTCTCCGGTATTGAAAATGCCACCACCGGCAGCGGTACGGACATCCTGACCGGCAGCAGTGGCGACAATATCTTGAGTAGTGGTGCTGGTAACGACACCCTCTCCGGCATGAATGGCAACGATACCCTCGAGGGTGGTACGGGCAGCGACACCCTCGACGGCGGCAATGGCATCGACACCGCCACCTATGTCAATTCCACCGCCGGTGTCACGGTCGATCTGCGCATCACCACCGCGCAGACCAGCGCCGGCGAGGCTTCCGGCGACACGCTGGTCAATATCGAAAACCTCACCGGTAGTGCCTTCAACGACATCCTCATCGGCACCAGCGGCGCCAATGTCTTGACCGGCGGTGCCGGCAACGACACCCTCACCGGCAATGGCGGCGTCGATACCTTCGATGGCGGCGCTGGCGTGGATACGGTGGTCTACACCAACTCGGCAGCAGGGGTCACCGTTGACCTGACACTAGCCACCGCACAAGTCAGTGGCGGTGATGCCTCCGGCAATATCCTGACCGGGATTGAAAACCTGCTGGGCTCGGTCACTGGACAGAACACCTTGACGGGTGACGCCAACGATAACCTGCTGGTGGGTGGGGCAGCGGCCGATACCATCAACGGTGGGGCGGGCAACGACACCATCTATGGGGGGGCGGGTGGCGATGTGCTGGATGGCGGTACGGGGGTGAATACTCTCAGCTATGCCAATTATTACCCGGCCAATCTGGTCACCAATGGCGACTTCAGTAATGGGGGGACGGGGTGGACCACGTCCGCTGGGCCGGATCCGGACTACAGCACAGGGAAAGCGAGTGTAACGAACGGCCAGAATTTTTTGAAGCAGACAATCGCAAGCTCGTTCGTAAACGGACAGCTGTACCTGGCGACATTTGATTACACGCGAACGAATTCCAATGGCAACCTGAGAATACTATTGGGGGGGGTGTACGTTGCCACGATGCTGGACACAGGTGCAAATGGTGGTGTACTTTCGGGGCAGGCAAGTGCCTACTTTACCGGTAACGGAAGTTCGGCGATTCAGTTGAATGTTGGTGGGTTTCTTATTACCGGAACGATTGACAACTATGTGATTGTCGCCGTGCAAACCGGCGTCAACATCAACCTTGCCACCAACACCGCCTCGGGCGGCGACGCTGCTGGCGACACCATCAGCAATTTCCAGAATCTTGTGGGCACCAACAATAGCGACGTCCTCACCGGCGACAGCGGTGTCAACACCATCACTGGCGGTTATGGCGACGACCTGATCACCGGCGATGCTGGCGCCGATATCCTGGCCGGGGGCGGCGGCAATGACACCGCCAGCTACGCCCGTTCGGCAGCGGGCGTTACCGTCAACCTGAACCTGCTGACGGCCCAGGTCAGCAGCGGCGACGCCTCCGGCGACATCCTCTCTGGCTTTGAAAACCTCACCGGCAGCGCCTTTGCCGACACCTTGACCGGCGACGCCAACGCCAACGTGCTGGCTGGCCTGGCGGGTGCGGACACCATGGATGGTGGTGTTGGGCTCGATACTGCCGATTACTCGGCGTCCAGCGCTGGCGTCACCGTTGACCTCACCATCACCACCGCACAAACCAGCGGTGGCGACGCCTCCGGCGACAAGCTCAGCAATATCGAAAACGTTACCGGCAGCGCCTTCAATGATTTGTTTTACGCCAGCAGCGCGGCCAATGTGTTTGACGGCGGTGCCGGTCTCGATACCGTCAGCTATGCCCGTTCGACGGCGGCGGTGTACGTCAACCTGGAAGCACCCCTGTATTTTGGGGGCTACGCCGCTGGCGACACCTTCCTAAGTATTGAAAACCTGACCGGGTCCGGCTTTACCGACACCCTCATTGGTGACCGCAACGCCAATGTGCTCGATGGCGGCGCCGGTGACGACTTTCTGGTGGCCAGTGCCGGCAACGACACCATCATCGGCGGAACCGGTATCGATACGGTGGATTATTCGCCACTGACCTACGCGCTCAACATCAATCTGGCCACCGGTAACGTGACCGATAACGGCCTGGCAGCGCCGCTGGATGCCTATGCCTTCAACGAAGTCAGTGGCAGCAGTGCAGCGTCGGCTTATGGCAGCGTCAACAGTGCGATTACGCTGGTTAATGGCGGCAGTTTCGCCAGTAGCACGCTGGCCGGGCATGGCAATGCGCTGACGTTTGATAACAGCTTGTATACCAATGCCACGCAGGCTTACGGTGTGGTCAACAACCTGACGTTTGGACCATCTTTTACGTTTGCGGCATGGGTCAATTTCAGTGACACGCGCAGTTATGCCCATATTTTTGATTTTGGTAACGGTAAGGCCAATGAGGAAATCGACTTTTCCCGCAATGACACTTCCAACGGCCTGTATCTGCGTTTTAACAGTGGTGGATCCAGTACGCAGTTCGGCCCAGCATCAGTTCTTGCAGCGCCCGGCACATGGCAGCATCTTGCCGTAACAGTCAGCGGGCGCACCGTCTCGATCTATGTCGATGGCGCCCTGGCTAGCAGTACCGTCCTAGGCTTCGATGTTGCAAACCTGACACGCACCAATAACTGGATCGGTAGATCGCAGTGGAACGATCTGCCCTTTACCGGCCAGATCGACGACGTCGTCATCAGCAACACCGCGTTATCGCGCTACGACATTGCCAAACTCGCGTCCACCGGTGCCGTCAGCACCGTCGACAACGTCTACGGCGCCCCAGGCGTGGCCAAGGACACCGTCTCCGGCGTTGAAAACGTCAACGGCTCTTCCACCATGGTCAACGTCATAACCGGTGATGGGCTGGACAATGTGCTGCGTGGTGGCGCGGCCAACGACACCATCAGCGGTGGTGCCGGCAACGACACCATCACCGGTGGCGCTGGGGCTGACACGCTCAATGGCGGTACCGGTGTCAATACCATCAGCTACCAAAACAATCTGGTGACGAATGGGGATTTCAGTAATGGTGGCGTGGGCTGGATTACCGAGACAGGCCCCATAGTCACTTACACCGGAGGCGTCGCAACAGTCACTAGCGGCTTCAATTTTCTGGCGCAGAACGCTGCGTTGGTTGCCGGCCAGACGTATTCGTTTTCATTCGATTACACCGCGACCGCTGTCGGCACCTTCCGGATTGTATCCACAGTCGGTAGTGTGTTGTTTGCCACGTCGACGTTGCCTCTTGGATCGGGTACCGTGACCGGGACATTTGTTGCACAAGATAGCAAGTTCACTATTTATGCAAGCAATGGCGTTTTCACCGGCACCATTGACAACATCGTCGTCTACGCCGGCACCACCGCACCTACCGGTGTCACGGTCAACCTGGCGACCAATACGGTCTCCGGTGGTGACGCCACGGGCGATGTCATCAGCAACTTCCAGAATGCCATCGGCTCTGAAGCCGCCGATACCCTCACGGGTGATGCCGGCGCCAATGTCCTTAATGGCGCTGGCGGCGATGATGTGCTGATTGGTGGCGCCGGTGCCGATACGCTTATTGGCGGGGCAGGAATCGACACCGCCAGTTACGTCACCGCTGCTGCCGGCGTCACGGTCAATCTGGGGCTGCTGACAGCCCAGGTCAGTGCGGGGGACGCCTCCGGCGATATCCTCTCCGGGATTGAAAACCTCACCGGCAGCGCCTTTGCCGATACTTTAACGGGCGACGTCAACAACAATATTATCGATGGTGGGGCGGGCAACGACATCATCGTCGGCAGCGGCGGGCACGACACACTCATTGGTGGCACTGGCATCAATACACTGAACTACAGCGCCTCCCGCTCGCAACTAGCCATTGACCTGTCTGCCGGCACCGTGGCCGATAATGGCTTGACGCAGCCGATGGATGTGTATGCCATTAATGAAGTCAGTGGCACCAGTGCGGCATCGGTATATGGCAGTGTGAATGGGGCGATGACGCTGGTTAATGGCGTGGCGTTCAGTAGCGGCATGGCGGGGCATGGGAATGCGTTGACGTTTAATAATAGTGCCGCAACAGCCGCCACGGGGTCATATGGCAATATTGCTGGCCTTACTTTTGGGAATACGTTCAGCTTTTCTGCGTGGGTGAAGTTCGATGCAACGCAGGCCTGGGCGCGGGTTTTTGACGCCGGTAATGCATACAACTCCAGTAATATACTAATTGGACGAAGCTCAACGAGTAGCAGCCTTATATTTCAGGTTTTATACAGCGGTGTTGGCGGTAGCACCGCAACGGCCACCAATGTGATCGTCAACGGCACCTGGATGCATGTTGCTGCCACATTGAACAACGGCACACAGTCGTTATACATCAATGGTGCGCTCATAAGCTCGAGTTCTTTCGGTTTTGACCTTCCCACCATTACGCGCACCAACAATTACATCGGCAAATCAGAAAATAACGACCTGCCCTTCACCGGCCAGATCGACGACATCGTCATCGCCAACACCGCACTCTCCGCCGCCGAAATCGCCCGCCTGGCAACCGTGGGCGCCACCAGCGCCATCGACAATCTCTACACCAGCGCCGCAAGCTATGCCAAAGACACGGAAACCGGCTTCGACAACGCCACCGGCTCCGCCACCATGGCCAATGTGCTGACAGGTAACGCCAATGCCAACGTACTGATCGGTGGCGCGGCCAACGACACCTTGAGCGGTGGTGCCGGCGCCGATACCCTGACAGGCGGCGCCGGCATCGATACCGCCAGTTACGCCACCTCAACCCTTGGCGTAACCGTCAGCCTGTTGCTGGCCACCGCCCAGGTCAGTGCTGGCGATGCATCCGGCGATATCCTTTCCGGCATTGAAAACCTCACTGGCAGCGCGTTCGACGATACCTTAACCGGTGATGCGGCTGCCAACGTGCTCGATGGCGGTGCCGGCAATGATGTGTTGATCGGCGGCGCCGGTGCCGATACGCTCATTGGCGGGGCCGGCATCGACACCGCTAGTTATGCCACGTCGGCAGCGGGCGTCACCGTTAATCTGGGTCTTCTGACGGCGCAGGTCAGTGCCGGCGACGCCTCCGGCGATATTCTCTCCGGCATTGAAAACCTCACCGGCAGCGCCTTTGCCGATACCTTAACCGGCGACATCAATGACAACGTCATCGATGGTGGTGCGGGTAACGACATCGTTGTGGGTAGCGGCGGGCACGACACACTGATTGGCGGCACTGGCGTCAACACGCTGGACTACAGCGCCTCGCGCTCGCAACTGCTGATTGATCTGAATGCCGGGACGATTAAAGACAATGGCTTGACGGTCGCCATGGATGTGTATGCCTTCAATGAAACCAGCGGTACCAGCGCGGCATCGACGTATGGCAGCACGAATACGACGATAACGCTAACCAGCGGCGTGACATTCACCCCTGGCCTGACCGGGCACGGAAATGCGTTGACTTTCGCGGCGAATGGTAACTTCGGCACTATCGCGGGCCTAAGCTTCGGCAATGCGTTCACCTTTGCCGGGTGGGTCAAGTTCGATACGACGCAGAATTTAGCGCGCATCTTCGATTTCGGCAGCGGCTCCAACGTCAGCAATTTGGTCCTTCGCCGCGTCACGAACGGTGACCTTTCGTTTTACATCGATTATGGCGTCGGGCGCTCCGAAGTGTTGGCGAACAATTCGATCGTAAATGGCACATGGATGCATGTTGCAGCGACGATCAACAACGGAGTTGCGTCGCTCTACGTCAACGGGGCGTTGGCTGGTTCGACCGCGATCGGCTTCGACATGCCGACTATCACCCGGACGAACAACTGGATCGGAAAATCCCAATCAGGCGGCACGCAATTCAACGGCCAGATGGACGATCTCGTCATTGCCAACACAGCCTTGTCCGCCAGCGAAATCGCCGGCCTGGCAGGCGTTGGTAGCAGCAGTGCAGTCGACAACTTCTACAGCGGCGCCGCCAGCGTCGCCAAAGACACCGAAACCGGTTTCGACAATGCCACCGGCTCATCCTTGATGGCCAATGTGCTGACCGGTAACGCCAACGCCAATGTGCTGGTTGGCGGTGCGGCCAACGACACCTTGATCGGTGGTGCCGGGGCCGATACCTTAACCGGTGGTGCTGGTATCGATACCGCCAGCTATGCCACCTCGGCTGCCGGCGTTACAGTGAATTTGACGGTGCTGACAGCGCAAACCAGTGCCGGCGACGCCTCCGGCGACATCCTCTCCGGCATTGAAAACCTGATCGGCAGTGCCTACGCCGACACCCTGACCGGTGACACCAATACCAACCTCATCGAGGGCGGTGCCGGTGCCGACATCCTCTCCGGTGGTGCCGGGATCGATACGGTGAGTTATGCCAGTTCCTCGGCTGGTGTTACCGTCAGCCTGCTGCTGGCCACTGCCCAGGTCAGTGGGGGCGATGCTTCCGGCGACATCCTCTCTGGCTTTGAAAACATTACCGGCAGTGCCTATAACGACACCTTGACCGGTGACGGCGGTGCCAATGTGCTCGATGGTGGTGCCGGCAACGATGTGTTGATTGGTGGCGCCGGTGCCGATACCTTGATCGGTGGTGCCGGTAACGATACGGCGGATTATTCCAGCTCGGCAGCCGGTGTTGCCGTTGATCTGAACCTGACGACGGCGCAAACCAGCAGTGGCGATGCATCGGGCGATATCCTCTCCGGCATCGAGAACCTGACCGGCTCCAACGCCGGCAACAACACCCTCACTGGTGACGCCTTCGACAACATTCTCACCGTGGCTGGTAGCAACAACAGCTTGGTTGGCGGCGCCGGCAACGACACCCTGGTGGCGCCCGACGCCGCCAGCCTGACGCAAGCCGATGGCGGCGCTGGCAGCGATATTTTGCGCCTGACTGCCACTTCGGCCAGCTTCAACATCGATGCGCTGATTGCCACCACCACCAATATCGAGACGCTGGACCTGCGCAACAACAGCAATGGCAGTGTTGACCTGAGCAGCCTGGCATTGACCAGCATTACCGATACCAACCATGACCTCACAATCCGGCTCGACAGTGGTGACGTGCTCAACCTGGGCGGCGGTGCCAGCGCGGCGACGGTGTCGTCCGGTACCAATGGCGATGGCTCGCATTATGTTGATCAGCAGGTGTTTGCCACGGCAGACCAGAGTGTGGCTGCGGTTGGTACGCTGCATTTGCTGTGGGCGGCTTGATGGCGCGGGAGCACAGTTTCGGCGGTTGGGCTGCGTGGCCGATACCGGCTTGAATCAACGGAACAAAACCCGTTTTAGCTACCGCCGAATGCAGCCTGCAGCCTGCAGCCTGCAGATCGCGCGTCGCTACCCGCCACCCATTCAGGAACCCTGAGTTAGGCCTGGGTTTTCACTCCAGCCTGCGATTTGGCAACGTAACCGACCGCGCGAATACACCCGCCTGCCGTGTCGGACCCGGCTTGATCCTACCAGGCACAGCCCTTTTCACTTACCGGCAACAGTGCCATAGCGCACGTCAACCGCATCCCACGCCGGACTCTATGGGGCGATAAAATTCCATAAAAGCAATTAAGTGATAAATAGTATTATTTCATAGATACAAACAGTTGCTATCAAGACCTCATTACCACTAGTATCTATTTGCGGGGCCATTGCTTGCAGTAAAGCGCCGCTAACCGCCAATTCAGTACTGCCCTGTTTGCAAACATCACGACCAGCACGCATCACCTCGCCGCTGTGACAGACGAACCCGGAGCCATCATGAACAGCAATCCTGTCATCCAACGGAGTACCACCGGTGATGCCACGCTCGACCTGCGGATCGCTTCCACCACCAGCACCACTCTTCCAGTCAGTACATCGCCTTCGTTGCGGTCAACCTGATGACAAAATCCTCCCCCGTGACGACACCCGCCGGCGCCCATCCCGTACGGCTGTTCTTGCGCGCGAACCGCCGTGCCATGGTCGAGCTGCTGCTGGCCAGCCTGCTGATCAATGCCTTCGTGCTGGCAGTGCCGCTGTTTTCGATGTTGGTCTACGACAAGGCGATCGGTAACGAAATCCACGAAACCCTGTGGGCGCTGACCATCGGCGTCGTGCTGCTGCTGACGCTGGAAATGTGCCTGCGTATTGCACGCACTTATATGGTCGAACATGCCGGTACGCGCTGGGATGTGCACCTCGATGAGCGCCTGCTGCGCGGTGTGCTGGCAGCGCCGTTGTCGAAATCGCTGCCGGTCGGTGACGTGCTGGCACGCTACCGCGAATTGTCGAGTACGCGGGACGTGCTCAGTGCGCAGTTCCTGTTGCCGCTGGCCGACGTGCCATTCGCGGTGCTGTTTGCACTGGTGCTGGTGCTGATCAGCGGACCGCTGTTGCTGGTGCCGCTGTGCATGGCGGCCGGATTTTTCGGGCTCAGTTACGGCCTGCAACGCGTCGCACGCGGTTACCAGAAAACCGCCAATGCGGCGCACAGCAACAAGATTGGCTGGTTGGCCGATGTACTGCTGACCCGCGAAAGCCTGGCCGACCCACGCGCCGCAACCGTTGCGCAAAGCGGTATGCGCCAGCCGGCATTGCAGGGCGCACGCGCGGCATCACGGGGACGTCTGTGGACGCAACTGTCGCAGCAGGTGGTGCCGGTCGGCTTGTCGCTGACGTCGGTGCTGACGTTGGTCTGCGGTGTTTTCCTGATCGAGGCGCAAGCGCTGTCGGTGGGCGGATTGATTTCGTCGTCGATGCTGTCAGCACGGATGGTGGCGTCGCTGTGCGGGCTGGTGCCGGTGCTGTCGCGCTGGCAGGAATTCAAGCGCGCCTTGCTGGCGTTGCGCAGCGAGATCGATATGGATGCGGCGCCGCTGGAGGCCGGGCAGGGCGCCGAGACCGCTGGAGCATTTGCAGCCGAAGGCGTGCGGCTTGATGGTGTGGGTTTCGGGTATGCCGAGCGGCCGATTCTCGATGGCGTGACCTGCGCCCTGAAGGCCGGCGAACTGGTCGCCGTGGTCGGTGCGTCGGGCGCGGGCAAGAGTACGCTGCTGCGCCTGCTGTCGGGACAGTTGCCGGCGAGCGCAGGACGGATCGTGTTTGCGGCCCATGTGATCGACAGCGATGCGGCGCGCCGCTGGCTCGGTGCACAGGTGGCGTGCAAGCCGCAGGACCCGGTATTTCTGGGCGGGCAGGTGCGCGACGTCGTGGCGCCGGGCCAGCCGTCGATGGACGATGCCGCCGTCGTGGCCGCCTTGCGCGGTGCCGGCCTCGGACCGGTAATGGATAAAGGCCAGCTCGGTCTGACCAGTCCGGTCGGCACCAACGGCGCCGGCATCTCGGGCGGCCAACGCCAGATGCTCGCGCTGGCCCGGATAGTGGCATCGGACCGCCAGTTGCTGGTGCTGGACGAGCCCACGCTGGGACTCGACCGCAGCGCACAGGAAAGCCTGTTGCGCGCACTTGCCGGCTTGCGCGACCAGGGCCGTTGCGTGGTCGTCGCCACCCACACCACCGAATTGATCCAGTGCGCCGATCGCGTACTGGTACTCGATGGCGGGCGCATCGTTGCCGATGCGCCGCCGGGACGCTTGCTGGATACGTCATCCAGCGAAGCAAGGAAACGCGCATGAATTTTTCTGTGTCGATGCTGCTGGCGGGGCTGCCGCTGCTGCTGTTTTTTACGGCCAGCCAGGCCCAGTATTCGGGCGATGCCGTGCCGCCGATCCAGCCCGACCGGTCGTTGCGTCTGGGTGCGCTGGGTGCGTTGCTGGAGTTGCCCAATGTGCTGCCGCTGGGGCCTGTGGCACGCAATGCCAGGTCCGTCGTTCCTGCCGGCCAGCTCGCGCCCAACCTACAGGAGATTGCCAGCGCATCGCTCGACCACAGCCTGGAAGTCGAGGCTGCCCGGCAGCGCGTGGCCTCGTTCGGCTTCATACGTGATGCGGCCCGTGGCGCGTTGTTGCCACGCGCCGATGTGCGCATGTCCGATGGGCGTGGCCGCCTCACCAGTGTCGAACCGGCCGTGATACTGCCGCGTCGCGAAGTCACCGTCACGCTGCGGCAGGCCCTGATCGACGAGCCCGCACGCAACGAAATGCAGCGTCAGCGCAAGCTGGTCGCGTCCTCCGAAGAGCAGTTGGCGAATGCGATCTCGACTACCTTGCTGGAGTCCTCGAACGCTTTTCTGGCCGCGATGCAGGCCAGCATCGCAGTGCGCCTCGGCGCGGAATACGAAACCATGCTGGCCGAGCTGCTGCGCTACATCGGCGAACGCGCCGATGCCGGTGGCACCAGCAAGGCCGATCTGCAGCGGGTGCGCGCACGCGTGGCCAATGCGCGCACGTTGCAAACCGATGCCGGGGCCAATCTGCAAGTGGCGGTGCGCAATCTGGCACGACTGACGGGGGCGGCGCCGACGGCGATTCAGCTCGGCCTGATCTCGCCGGGATTTGCGTTGCCGGCGAATGCCTTGCTGGCCAGTGACCTGGCGGCGCGCCAGAATCATGAATTGCTGGCCGCATTGATCGAGGCCGAGGCCGTGCAGAGCGAGCGCGACGGGCAGCGCGCGCGCTTTATTCCGCGCATGGACCTTGAAGTCAGCCATACCCGCGCTGTCAACGCCGCCGGACTGGACGCACTCACGCGTGACACCAAAGCGATGGTGATCATGAATATCTCACTCCTCAACGGTGGCAGTGACCTGGCACAAATGCGCGCAGCAGGCGCACGCATGCTGGAGTCCGGCGCCAAGGCCGGCAACGTCGAACGCAAGCTGGTGCAGGAGATCGACACCGCCTATGCCAACCTCGATGCCGCCGACCAGCGCTTCCGATCCGTGCGCGACGAGCTCGATGCCAACACCACCGTCGTGGCGGCGTTCCGGGCCCAGATGGTGGGGTCGAACCGACCGTTGCTGGATGTGCTGGATGCGTATCAGCGCTTGCACCAGAGTCGTCTCGACCTGATGCAGGTGCTGGTGTCCGAGACCCAGAACCAGTTACGGGTGGCGCACCTGACCGGCACACTGGCGCAACTGCTGGTGCCAACGCCGGTGGCCAATTCAACCCCTATCCAACCCTGAGGTGTCGTCATGGAAGGTGGCAAAAATACCAATTACTGGCCGGGCTTTGTCGATGCGCTGACCAACGTGGTTATTGCAATGGTGTTCGTCATTATCGTGCTGGCATTGTCGTTGTCGTTCTCGGCGCAGTTGCTGGCAAAGCGCATGGCGGCCCGAATTGCAGAGCTGGAACAGCAGGGTAAAAGCACGCAGGTAGTGCCTGTCACGCCGCCGACGGCAGCGGTGCCGCCCCCGCTAGCAGCAGCGCAAAGCACCCCGGCACCGCCGGATTCGGGCGTGCCGGGAGCCACGCGCATCGCCGTGCGCGGCAATGAGGGCGTGACCAAACTGCAGGGTGGAAAAATCCGTGTGGCAGCGCGCTACCTGTTGCTGGAGTTCGAGCCGGGTGCGCTGACACTCGACGAGGCAGCTGACAAGCAGCTTGGCCAGTCACTTGACCAGATCACCAGTCGCCTGCAGAACGCGCCAAAGAATACCCGCGTCATGCTCATCGCCAGTGGCCCGGACATGGCGCTGTCGGAAAACCAGCGTTCGGGTTTCATACGCACGATGGCAGTACGTAACGCCTTGCTGCAAAAAGGCATTCCCGGCACGCGCATCGGCACGCGCTTCGACCTGAAGGCCAATTCCGCCCGCCCCACTGTCAGTATTGCCATCGAGGATGGCGCGCCATGAGCGGCGCGATGGACATGGTGCTGGCCCCGTTCGACGGCGCACTCGGTGACCGGCGCCGGTTGCGTTTGCCGCGTGCCTTGCTGGCGACAGCGTCGGTGCTGGTACTGATATTGATGATCTGGGCCACGCTGGCGCCGGTCGACAAGGTGGTGCGTACGCAGGGTCGGATCGTGCCGTCGGTCAAGCCGCAACTGGTGCAGCATCTGGAGGGCGGCATCGTCTCGACGGTGTTCGTGCGCGAGGGCGATGTGGTCGCCAAGGGAGCCAGCCTGGTGGCGGTGTCGGACCTGATGGCGAATTCGTCGCGTGGTGAAAAGCGCGCCAGACTCAATGGCATGAAGGCGCGCATCGCCCGCTTGTCAGCGGAAGCCGATGGCTTGTCCCGAGTCGGATTGCCGAGCGGCTTGCCTGCCAATGCCGCCGAAGTCCTGAGCGAGACCGACGCCTTCACCGCGCGTCAGGGACGCCTGCGCCAGAGCCGTCGCGTGCTGGAAGAGCAGCTGGCGCAGAAGCGGCAAGAGTCCACCGAATTGGGTGCGCGTCGCAAGGGCCTGGCTGCCGAAGCCGAAGTCGCGCGCCAGCAACTGGCGCTGGTGAGCACGATGATGTCCCGCAATGCGGCGTCACAGTTTGAATTGCTGGAAGCGCAGGCGCGCGTCGAACGCCTCGGCACGCAGGTGCGCGAAGCCGAAACCGCATTGCCCCGGCTGGCCTCGGCGGCCTCCGAGTTGCAGGCCCGGCTAGCCGAAATCGGCGCGCAGTTCCGTAGCGAAGCGCAATCGGCGCTGACCGAAACCCGGGTCGAATTGCAGCGCCTTGAACAGGATATGACCGCCGAAGACGATCGCGTCAATCGCACCGTCGTCACGGCACCGGTGGCGGGAACCGTCAACAAGCTGCTGGCCAATACGGTTGGTGGTGTGATTCGTCCTGGCGAAACCCTGTTGGAACTGACGCCTGCCGATGGTGCCGTGGTGATCGAATCGCGCGCCACGCCGGCAGAACGCGGCCCGCTGCAGGTAGGGCAGCGGGCGGTGGTGCGGGTGGCTGCGTTCGACTACACGGTGTTCGGCACGCTGCCGGCGCGCATCACCGAGATCAGTGCCGATTCGCTGACCGATGAACGCGGTGAACGGTATTTCCGGATCGGCCTGCTGGTCGATGCGGCCAGCCAGCGCAGCTTCGATCGGCCACTGACGCCAGGTTCGGCAGTCACTGCCGACCTGGTCACCGGCCAGCGCACCGTTGCGCAATATTTGTTATCGCCGCTGAGAGGCCTGGCCTCGACTGCGTTCAGAGACCGTCACTGAGGACTTGCCTTGAACCCGACATCGACCATCAAGCTTCTACCCACACTCGAAGGCGCAAAGCCGGTCCGCATGGGCCGTCGCTACCGCTTGCTCGTCGCGCTGCCGGTGGTTGCCGTGTTCGTTTTCGCGGCGGCGTTCTGGCATTTCGTCAGCTTTGCGATCATGGCCAATCCTGCCCTCAATGGCTTGATTTTTGCGGTGATGGCATGGGGCGCGTTCACGATGTTCGGTCACGTGGCCCGGATTTATCGCGAGGATGCAGTGTTCCGGCATGGCCTGGTCTGGCTGCTGGGCGGCACCGACAGTAACGGGCCAGCGATGCCGCGCACCCCCCATGCCTATGTGCTGGGAATGATTGAACGGCTCAGCAAAATGGGACTGGGGCATCAGGTGTATTTGCACAGTTCAGTGATGCAGCCGGAGCTGGACTCGCTGGAGCAGTACCTCGACAAAAAGCAGGAGTTGTCCCAATTCCTGGTGGGCCTGATGGTGGCATTGGGCTTGCTGGGTACCTTTGTCGGCTTGCTGGAAACCCTGGTGCAAACCAGCTCGCTGATCGGCACGATTGCCAAAAGCTCCGGCGCGGGCAACAACATGGAACAGGAATTTGCCAAGATCGTCGGTGGTTTGCAGGGACCGCTGACGGCGATGGGCACGGCGTTTTCGGCATCGATGTTCGGTCTGGTCGGATCGATCACGCTGGGTTTCCAGATGGTGATCGTGCGCAAGACGGCGCAGGACTTTGTCGAACGGGTCCGGCGCGAGGTCTTGTCGCTGGCCGAAAAGAACAAGGTCAATGCGCAAGCCGAGGTCTCCGAACAGTTTCTGGCGAGTCTGCTGACCGACATCCTGTCGGCGCACAAGGACACCAGCACCGGACTTGCCAGCGTCATCCGCCGGCTCGATGAGCTGGTGCCTGAAGTCAGGAGCAGCGCAAACACCACCGCCGAACTGGTCCGCTGCACGCAATCCCAGCAGCACGCACTGGAAGCCGCTTCGGAAAAAATCAGTACCGTCGCGCTGGTCATTCCTTCGATGGCTAACCTTGCCAATGCGTCTGTCAGCATCCTCGAGCAGGTCGCGACATCGAATGTGCGCGTCGAAAAAATGCTGGCACTGATCCCTGCACAAGACAAGTTGACTGACGAAGTCGTGCAGGTGGTCGCGCGTATCAACCGGCTTGGCGCGCAAGTGGGTAATCTCGAAAAATCGACAGAGGCCATCGAAGCGGGCGTGCGACAGCAGACTGTGGTGGTCACGCGCATGGATGGTGTTTTGTGGGATGTCGAAAAGGACGTATTGCGGGATGCGTTTGGGGCGGCGATTGCAACCAAGCGCTGAGTGGCAGCAGACTGCAGCCAGTGGCAAGTTGTTGGGCTTGCCTTTGTCAATTCAGCGTTACCTACCTAATGTCATTTCTGTTGCCGATTTGTAGATACTGTTAAGCCGGTCAAGTGCTATGCAGTTTCGGATTGAAAGTTTTTCCTGATTTAAGAACGCCGAAGGCGACATGAACGAGTTTTCGCATCATGGCGCCAATGATGAGCATCGGCGGCTTGCCGGCAGCGCTCAAGCGCTCGCGGAAGATTTTGCCCCATGCGGTTTTGTATAAGGTGACCATGGCTGGCATGTAAAGTGCCTTACGCAGGAAGGTATGGCCGACTTTGGACATGCGCGGCTTTCCTTTGACGCTGCTACCAGACTCATGCTGTCGCGGGTCGAGGCCAGCGAACGCGACTGCTTTTCTGGCATTGGTGAAGCGTTCCGTATCGGCATAAAAGGCCAACAGGATGGCAATAGTACGTTCGCCCAGGCCGGGAATGCTATCGAGAAGAGCTTGCTTGTCCTTAAGGTCGGGATCGCCATTCGTGTGATCCCGTATCAAGGCAATAACGGCTTTGATTTCGCCATCGAGCCAGTCGAGATGCTTGGCAATACCGGCCTTGACGGCATCACGCGCGACGCCATGGCGGTTGTGCTCCTGGGTATGCATGTTTTGCAGCGCGTCGAGCCGCAGCACCAAGGCCCGTAAAGCCTGCTCGGCCGGCGCTGGCGCTTTCCACGCATCGGGACGACGTTCGAAACAGAACGTGGCAATCAATTGCGCATCGACGCGATCGGTCTTAGTACGTACCAGGCGGGAGGCGCCAAACGACTTGATCTGAGCAGGATTGATGACACTAACGATCATGTCCTGCGCGGCCAGGTATTCGGCAGAAGCTTCCCAGTACACGCCAGTGGCTTCCATGCAGACGTGCGCTTGTGTGGCTTCATGCTTGACCAGCCATTGGCGCAACGTGGCATAGCCGGTGGGTGAATTGTCGACGACTTTGTTTCTGTATTTGCCATCGGGCAGGCGCAAAGCGCAATCCAGTTTGGCCTTTGCAACATCGATTCCTAAACAATAGTTCTGCATACAACGTCCTCCGGTGATCTACCTTGTCAATACGGGCTGCCGGCAAGCCGGGCCAAAGATACTGTCCGATCTTTCTGTGAGGGTGAGCGGCTGCTGCAAAAATCTACCTTACTGGCGCGAGGCCAAAGGGTGGGCACTGCATCCAGCCGCTCGTCCTTGGGGTGCCCCCCAAGAACTGCTACCACTTCATCCCGATGCGATGGCACCGGAACAACTTTAAAACCAACGACATCTTCAAATTTATAATACAAGGTTGGGCTGCGAAGCCCAACATGCGTCAAGCTTGCTGTGCGGTTGTTGTACGGTATTCGGTAGCGGAAGTTGTTAGCGCTCCGAAGCATTAAGCCAGGCGTTACCCGACGGAGCCAAATCACTTCCGCTTGCACCGACCGTTTACGGAACTTGACGCATGTTGGGCTTGGCAGCCCAACCTACAGCCGGTGGTTTGCGTGGTGAAATTTACGACTCGACGAACACCTTGAAAGGGCTGGCTTCGCAGCCCGGCAACGATCCGGCAACGTGCCCGACGGCGCGAACAGGACCGGCTACCGGGCCGCCCCGGCCGAAACCGCCGCCACTTACCTTCCCACGGACCGCTCCAGAAACCCCCACACCCCCGCATCCTCCATCGTCGCCACATTGATCCGCATCCGGTGCGACGGCAATTGTCGCGGCGAGAACAGGCAGCCCGGTGCCAGCAAGTACCCTTCGGCCATGGCGTTTTCGGTCAGCAGGTTGGTGTCGCAACCGGCATCGGCCCAGACGAACATGCCGCTGGTACTGCCGGTATCGACCCGGATGCCGATGCCGTCGAGTCGACGGGTGGTGGCGTCGCGTACGCTGTCGAGGCGGCTGCGCAGGCGGTCGAGGTGTTTGCGGTAGCGGCCTTCGGACAGGATCTTGTAGACCACGCGCTCGCCGATTTCGCTGGTGGTCAGGGTCGAGAGAATCTTGCGGTCGGCCAGTTGCACTGCCAGTTCGGGCGAGGTGGCGATGAAGCCGACGCGCAGGTTGGCGGCCAGCGTTTTGGAAAAGCCACCGAGGTAAATCACGCGTTGCAACTGATCCAGCGCGGCGATGCGCGTCGCGCCACCGGGATGCATGTCGCAATAGATATCGTCCTCGACGATCATGAAATCGTGCTGTTCGGCCAGTTTCAAAATCTGGAATGCTTTCGCCGCCGAGAGCGAGGTCGAACTGGGGTTGTGCAGCACCGAATTGATCACGTACAGGCGCGGCTTGTGGAGTGCGGCCATCTCGGCCAGGCGGGCGATATCGGGGCCATCGGCCAGCCGCGGAATGCCGATGACCTTGGCACCCAGCAGCGAGAACGAGCCGAACATCAGGAACCAGGCCGGATCGTCGACAAAGATGGTGTCGCCCGGTTGCAGGAAATGCCGCGCGACCAGATCGAGTCCCTGCGTGACGCCGGTGGTGGTGATGAATTGCTCGGGCGTGGCGGCGATGTCGAGTTCGGCCAGCTTCAATTGCAGTTGCTGGCGCAGCGGTAAAAATCCTTGCGGCACGCCGTATTGCAGCAGCAGGTTCTGGTTGCTGCGACCCACCGCGCGTAACGCATTGCCGATCAGGTCGGCATCGAGCCAGTCATTCGGCAGCAAGCCGCTGCCGGGCATTTTTTGGGGTGGTAACTGCCGAAACATATTGCGCACCAGCCAGACCACATCGAGCTTGGGCGGAGTCGCTGCGGCGGCATCCGGAGGGTATCCGGCGCTAGCCATCGCATGCCGTTCGCGCACATAAAAACCGGAACCGCGCCGCGATTCCAGATAGCCTTTGGCGACTAATCTGTCATACGCCTCGACCACCGTGAAACGCGACACGGCATGCAGATCGGAGAACTGGCGGATCGACGGCATCCGGGCGCCGGTGCGCAGCAGCTTGTCATCGATCCGCAAGCCGACCGAACGCACGATCTGTTCAACCAGCGATTCGGCACTGTCGCGCGAGAGTAGCGGAGGATTTGTACTGGTCATGGCACCGTAACAGTCTCAGAAAATGAATGGTGAATTGTACTGGTGCTGTACTGGTAATGTCGATTACGATGAATTCGTCACCAAAGTCACCACGAAAGCCTCCATGTCCCTGCTGCTGCCCACCCTGGCCGAACTCGATGCCGCCGCTGCCGTCGTATATCGGGCCATGCCACCGACCCCGCAATACTCCTGGCCGCTGATCAACGCCGCGCTGGGCACGCAGGCCTGGATCAAGCACGAGAACCACGGTCCGACCGGTGCCTTCAAGGTGCGTGGCGGGCTGGTCTATCTCGATGCGCTAACACGCCGTGCGCCGCATGTGCGTGGCGTGATTTCGGCCACGCGAGGCAATCATGGCCAGTCGATCGGGTTTGCGGCGCGTCGTCACGGGGTGCAGGCAACCATCGTCGTCCCGCTCTGCAACAGTAAAGAAAAAAACGCGGCGATGCGCGCTCTGGGCGTAACGCTGATCGAATACGGCACCGACTTCCAGGACAGCCGCGAGCATGCAGCACAGCTTGCCACCGAACGCGACCTGCACATGATTCCGTCATTTCATCGCGACCTGGTCAGTGGCGTGGCCAGCTACTGGACCGAACTGCTGGTGGCGCAGCCCGGCCTGGATAGTCTGTTCGTGCCGATCGGGCAGGGCTCCGGCATTTGCGGCGCGGTGGCGGCGCGCAATGCGCTTGGCCTGCAGACCCGCATCATCGGCGTGGTGTCGGCGCATGCGCTGGCGTATCAGAAATCGTTCGACCAGAAGTGCCGCCAGGAGTCGCCGGTGACGACGGTGATTGCCGATGGCATGGCCTGCCGGGTGCCCGATGCCGAGTCGCTGGAAATCATCCTGCAGCATGTCGACCAGGTGGTGGCGGTGACGGATGATGAAGTGGCGGCAGCGATGCGACTGTTTTTCGTGGCGACCCACAACGTCGCCGAAGGCGCGGGTGCTGCGGCGCTCGCGGCAGCGATGCAACTGCGCACGCAGATCGCCGGCAAGCAGATCGGCCTGCCGCTGTGCGGCGGTAATGTCGATCACGATCAATTCGCTGCCGTGCTCATGTCGCAACCGGTACCCTGAATGGACTCACTTTTCTCGTCACTTTTTCCGCTGGCCGTGTTTGCTTTTGTCTCGTCGATCACGCCGGGGCCGAACAACATCATGCTGACGTCCTCGGGCATCCGCTTTGGCTTCAAGCGCTCGATCCCGCACATGCTCGGCATTACCTTCGGTTTTGCGGTGATGCTGGCCTTGTGCGCGCTGGGCATCGGCAGCCTGATCCTGGCGATGCCCACCTTGCACGTCGCGCTCAAAGTCGCCGGTTCCGGCTATCTGGTGTATCTGGCGTGGCAGTTGCGCAGCATCGCATTCCGGCAGCGCGTCGATGAAAACCAGCGACCGATGACGTTTTTCGGCGCAGCGCTATTCCAGTTCGTCAATCCAAAAGCATGGGTCATGGCCGTGACCGGTGTGGCAGCATTTCTGCCCGTGGTGCAACCGGTATGGCTGTCGATTGCACTGTTTTGCCTGGTGTTTGGCGCGATTAATCTGCCCTGCGTCAGTGTCTGGGCCGGCGCCGGTTCGGTGCTGCGGCGCTTTCTGGCGGAGCCGAAATGGCAGCGCGTTTTTTGTGTGGTGATGGTGGTGCTGACGCTGTATTCGGCAGTGGCGATCTGGTTGTGATGCTGGTTTCCGGGTGGCGCACCGAATCTTTGAGATAATCCAACCCTGCTTTTTTATTGGCCGGTGGCAGGTGCCGCCG
Source organism: Actimicrobium antarcticum (assembly GCF_039536745.1). Taxonomy (NCBI): domain Bacteria; kingdom Pseudomonadati; phylum Pseudomonadota; class Betaproteobacteria; order Burkholderiales; family Oxalobacteraceae; genus Actimicrobium; species Actimicrobium antarcticum. The sequence goes on along the minus strand of NZ_BAAAZE010000007.1, from coordinate 61,635 downwards.
GCGATTTTTTTCTGGAGTACCGCATGTCCATTTACGACAAACTGACCGAACTCAACATCACGCTGCCGGCCGTCGCCGTTCCTGCTGCCGCCTACGTGATGTCGGTCCAGACTGGCAACACCGTGTTCCTGTCCGGTCACATCGCCAAAAAAGACGGCAAGGTCTGGGTCGGCCAGTTCGGCAAGAACATCACTACCGAAGAAGGCAAACTGGCGGCGCGCGCCGTTGCCATCGACCTGATCGCCACGTTGCAGGCCGCTTGCGGCGGTGACCTGACCCGCGTCAGACGCATCGTCAAACTGATGAGCCTGGTCAATTCGACCGGCGACTTTACCGAGCAGCACCTGGTCACCAACGGCGCCTCCGAACTGATCGGCGAACTGTTTGGCGAGCAGGGCATCCATGCGCGGTCCGCGTTTGGCGTGGCGCAGATCCCGATGGGCGCTTGCGTTGAAATCGAAATGATTGCCGAGATCGCCTGATTTTTCTGCTATAAAAAGAAGCACACGGAACAGCGCCTACCCGGCGTTGTTCCGTTCCCCCAGGGCAGCCAAAAGCAGGCCTGATCATTCCACTCACCGGGACCAGAATGAACACCCACACACCAACCCCAATCCAGTGGCACTTTGCCGAACGCGCGCAACGGCTGCAAAGCTCCGTGATCCGCGAAATCCTGAAAATCACGATGCGCCCGGAAGTCATTTCGTTTGCCGGCGGCCTGCCATCGCCGGATACCTTCCCCATCGAGCGCATGCAGGCAGCCTTCGACAAGGTGCTGTCGACCAACGGCCGCGTAGCGCTGCAATATGGTCCGACCGATGGCTATTTGCCGCTGCGCGAATGGGTCGCCAATTCACTGTCGATCGATGGCGTGACGATCTCGCCGGAGCAGGTGCTGATGGTGTCGGGCTCGCAGCAGGGGCTGGATTTGCTGGGCAAGGTGTTCATCGATGAGGGCAGCAAGGTGCTGGTCGAAACGCCCAGCTATCTGGGTGCGCTGCAGGCGTTCTCCGTCTACGGTCCCGAATTTGTCTCGTTGCCGACCGATGATGGCGGCCTGTTGCCGGAGGCGGTAGAGACGCTGGGTGTCGGTGCCCGATTGCTGTATGCACTGCCGAATTTTCAGAACCCGACCGGCCGCACGTTGTCGCTCGAACGCCGCGTGGCGCTGGTGGATATCTGCGCCCGTCTTGGTTTGCCGCTGATCGAGGACGATCCGTATGGCGCACTGAACTACCGCGCCACGCCGTTGCCGACCATGCTGACGATGCATCCGGAAGGCGTGATCTACATGGGATCATTTTCCAAAACGCTCACGCCAGGCATCCGTCTCGGCTACGTGGTCGCACCGCAACCGCTGGTGCGCAAGCTCGAACAGGCCAAGCAGGCCAGCGACCTGCACACCGCGCAACTGACCCAGATGGTGGTGCACGAAGTGATCAAGGATGGCTTCCTGGATCAGCATATTCCGGCCACCCGCGCGCTGTATGCGGCCCGGTGTGATGCGATGCTGGCGGCGCTGGCCGAGTTCTTTCCGGCGGGTGTGACGTGGACCAAACCCGATGGCGGCATGTTCATCTGGGTCACGCTGCCGCAACATATCGACAGCATGCAATTGCTGGATGCAGCGATTGCGCAGAACGTCGCTTTTGTACCGGGTGCGCCGTTCTATGCCAATGATCCCGTACGCCATGCCTTGCGACTGAGTTTCGTGACGGTGACGCCGGACCGCATCCGCGAAGGTGTCGAAAAATTAGGCAAACTGATCGCCGCCCGGCTCTGATGTTGTAGCCTGTCGGTCTTTGTCCCGACAGGATCTTTTTCATGCGACTCTTTACCGCCGGGCAGACCGCCGCAGCGCTGCCGTATCACCAGCTGGTTCCCGCCATAGCCGTCGCCGCGCTCGAACTGGCCTCCGGAAAACTCCGTGCCCCCGAACGACAGATCGTGCCGCTGGCTGGCGGCGGCGTGCTGCTATGCATGCCGGCCACCGCCAGCGATATCGGCGTCACCAAACTGGTGACCGTCCATACCGACAATGCCCGCCACGGCTTGCCCGTGATCCAGGGCGAAGTAGTGGTCTTCGACACCGCGACCGGCCAGCGCCTCGCGCTGCTGGATGGCCCGACCGTGACGGCGCGGCGGACTGCAGCGGTGACCTTGCTGGGCATTCAGACTTTGCTGCCACGTGTGCCAGAGTCGGCCTTGATCATCGGCACCGGCGTGCAGGCACTGGCGCATGTGACGGCGCTGATCGAATTTTTTGGCATCGTCCGGTTTCATGTGGCGGCGCGTGACTTCGCAAAGACAGCGCAGTTTTGCGCGGCCTTGCGGCAGCGTTATCCGCAGATCAGTGCAGTCCCCGTGGACAGCGCCATGCTCGAACATCATCTGCCGCACACCGATCTGGTGATCGCGCTGACGACCTCGCGCATGCCTGTCATTCCGGCGCATATCGCGGCGTCGACCCTGGCCATCGGCGTCGGTGCGTTCAAGCCGGACATGGTGGAGTTCCCGGCGGCGCTATTGCATGCCCGTCAGATCGTTGTCGATGATCTCGAGGGTGCGCACCATGAAGCGGGTGACCTGATCCAGGCGCGGATTGACTGGACGGCGGTGCGTGGATTGGCGTCGATGCTGTCGGGTGACGTTGCGGTCACGCCTGTGGTGCCGGTGTTCAAGACCGTGGGGCAGGCGGCGTGGGATCTTGCGGCGGCGCGGGTGGTGCTGGCGGGTGTGCGGTAGCTGAAAAGGGTTGTGCTCCGTGGAGGCAAGCCGGGTGTGGCCCGGCAGCCGCTTCTTTGCGCGGCGGCGTTGTTGCCTTGGTTCGTAGGTTGGGCTGCGAAGCCCGACATGCGTCAGGTTGCTTTGCGGGTCGCCACGACGCGCGGTCTGCGGTGGCTAAAACGGGTTGCGCTCCGTGGCGCCAAGCCGGGTGCGGCCCGGTAACCGGTTCTTTGCGCGGCGGCGTTACGGCCTTGGGTCGTAGGTTGGGCTGCGAAGCCCAACATGCGTCAGGTTGCTTTGCGGGTCGCCGCGACGCGCGGGCTGCGGTAGCTAAAACGGGTTGCGCTCCGTGGATGCAAGCCGGGTGCGGCCCGGCAGCCGCTCACTTTTTTTGCTTCGCCAAATAAAGTAAGCAAAAAAAGGCGACCGCTAGACCGCTGCCCTGCGGGTTCCCAAATACCGTGCCCGGGCAGGGGGAGGGCCGCAAACTCGCTGCGCTCAGACAGTGCGGCCCTCTTATCCCCTGCCCAGCCACGGTATTTGGCAGCGCTCTTTTATGCGGAATTCAAGTTCAAAACCAAGCCCAGCCTTGGTGGTTCGATCAGGGTCACGCTCGCTTTGCGCGAGAAAGATGGATTGTAAAAGCCTTGTAGGTTTTGGTATTGACGTTGGTTTTGACGTTGGTTTTGACGTTGGTTTTGAACTCGAAGTCGATCACGACGAGGAAGTTTTCTCGCGCAAAGCGAGCACGACCATCTCGCTGGTTCCAAGGCTTGGCTTGGTCTTGACGTTGAATTCCGCATAAAAAGATCGCTGCCAAAAACCGGGTGCGGCAAGAGGATCAGAAGCCCGCACTGTCTGAGCGAAGCGAGTTTGCGGGCTTCCCTCTTGCCGTACCCGGTTTTTGGGAACCCGCAGGGCAGCGGTCTTGCGGTCGCCTTTTTCTTGGTTACTGCTTTTTGGCGAAGCAAAAAGAAGTGACCGGCTGCCGGGCCGCCCCCGGCTTGCATCAACGGAGCGCAACCCGTTTTAGCTTCCGCAGACCGCAGACCGCAGACCGCAGACCGCAGACCGCAGACCGCAGACCGCAGACCGCAGACCGCAGACCGCAGACCGCAGGCCGCCAACCGCCAACCGCCAACCGCCAACCGCCAACCGCCAACCGCGCACCAACCCTACCCCATGTTCAACTTCGCAGCCAAACCTACGTTCCGGTTGATACGACCAGCTGGACAGCTTCCCCCTCAAAATCTGACCGTCTCCCCATGCCGCAACACGCTGAATTCCGAAACCGGCACCGCAGCATCCCTCAGCGCCTGCATCAGCGCTTTAGGCGGCTCATCCAGCGGCTCATCAGTCAATTCGAACGTCCCCCAATGAATCCCGATCGAGCGCGTCGCATGCAAATCGCGATGTATCCGCACCGCTTCGGTCGGATTGATATGTTGCTTCGCCATGAACCAGCGCGGCGCATACGCCCCGATCGGCAGCAGCGCCAGATCGACCGTCGGGAAGCGTTTGCCGATGTCCGTGAAATCGGCCGAGTAGCCGGTGTCGCCGGCAAAGAAGAAGGAAAACGGCTGCTTCGCGCTGGCGGCAGTGCGCACCATCCAGCCACCCCACAGCGTCTCGAAGCGATCGGTCAGGCTGCGTGCCGACCAATGCTGCACTGGTACCAGATGCAGGTCCAGTCCGGGCACATCGGTCTGCTGCCACCAGTCGAGTTCGCGCACATTGGTGATGCCGGCATCGGCCATCCACGCCTTCAATCCTAGCGGTACCAGAAACAAGGGCGGGCCACCGGCTTGCCGGTTGAGCTGGTCGACGCTGTCGCGATCAAGATGGTCGTAGTGGTTGTGCGAGATCAGCACCACATCGACATGCGGCAATTGCGCGATTGTCAGCGGCAGCCGCACCTTGCGCTTCGGTCCGTAAAAACTGACCGGCGATGCCCGTTCCGAAAAGATCGGATCGGTCAGCACATTGACGCCATTGACCTGCATCAGCACGGTGGCATGGCCGATCCAGGTGGCGCTGGTGGTGCTGCGGTTTTGTACCAGCCAGGCCAGGTCCGGTGTATCGACCGGGAACTGGTAATTGTTGGCAGGCGGTTTTGGCAGGCCCTGCGTGATGCGCTCCCATTGCCATTTCAGGAACGAGCCACCGATCAGCGGGCCGGGCAGGTAATTATTCTGGAAGCCATCCTTGGTGCCATGTGGTGATGGCACCTCCGGTACTGGCGGCGTGGCGGTGCATCCGGCACAAAACAATGCCGCAATCAGTGCAGCCCGCGGTCGGTGCCGCTTCATGCAATGGCGACCAGTGTCTGCGGTTTTAGTCTCGATTCCAGTGGCTTGCCCTTGCGCGCCCGCTTGTTGATGTGCAGCGCCAGTCCGCTCGCCGACAGGCTGACATCCTGTGCCTTGGCACCACGCCCGATGCCGGACACGACTACGCCGCGCTGGCTGATCGGTTGCGCCGCCAGCAGTTTTTCACCGTCCTCCAGGTCCATCAGGATCATGCCGCGACCACCACTCATGGTCTTCAGTTCTTCCAGCCCGAATACCAGCAGCCGACCTTTTTCGGACAGGCAAGCCAGCGCACTGGCGGTCGGTGTCAGCACGCGTGGCGGCAGCGGCACGTCACCGGCGTCGAGCGTGATGAAGGCCTTGCCGGCCTTGAGCCGGCTGACCATGTCGCTGGTCCGCGCAATGAAGCCGTACCCGGCGTTCGAGGCGATCAGCATCGTGGTGTCGGCAGGTCCGGCAAAGTAATGCAGCACGCTGCTGCCGCTGGCCAGTTCGACCATCGAACTGATCGGTGCGCCGTCGCCGCGCGCGCCGGGCAGGCCGGATACCGGGACCGAATAGATGCGACCGTTCGAGCCGAATGCCAGCAACGTGTCGAGCGTGCGGCACTCGAAGGTTGCTTGCAGGCCGTCGCCGGCCTTGAACGCAAACTGGGCCGGATCGTGGCCATGGCCGGTGCGCGCGCGCAGCCAGCCTTTTTGTGAAATCACCACCGTCACGGCTTCATCGACCACTTTCTGCTCCACCGTGGCGCGTTCGGCCGCCTCGATCAGGGTGCGGCGGGCATCGCCGAAGCGCTTTTCATCGGCGTCGATTTCCTTGATGATCAACTTCTTCATCGCGCCCGGATTGTTGAGCAACTCTTCCAGCGTACTTTTTTCTGTGCGCAAGCCTGCCAGCTCCTGCTGGATCTTGATGGCTTCGAGTCGGGCCAATTGGCGCAGGCGGATTTCGAGGATGTCTTCGGCCTGCCGGTCCGATAAATTGAAGGCCGCCATCAGCGCCGGTTTCGGCTCATCCGATTCGCGGATGATGCGAATGACTTCGTCGATGTTGAGCAGGATGGTTTCGCGGCCTTCGAGGATGTGGATGCGGTCCTCGACTTTTTTCAGGCGGAAATGGCTGCGCCGGGTGACGGTCGCAAAACGGAAGTCGATCCACTCGCGCAGGATCTCGCCCAGCCCCTTTTGACGTGGTCGGCCATCGCCGCCGATCATTACCAGATTGATCGAGGCGCTGGTTTCCAGCGAGGTCTGCGCCAGCAGCATGTTGGTGAACTCGGTCTGATCCTGATTCTTGGATTTCGGTTCGAACACCAGCCGTACCGGCGCCTCGCGGCCCGATTCGTCGCGCACCGCGTCCAGCAGCGACAGCATCAGCTGCTTCTGCGCCATCTGGTCGGGCGACAGGGCTTTCTTGCCGAGCTTGATTTTCGGGTTGGTCAGTTCTTCGATTTCTTCGAGAACTTTCTGGGCCGAGGTGCCGTGCGGCAGTTCGGTCACCACGGCTTGCCACTGGCCGCGCGCCAGCTCTTCGATCTTCCAGAGTGCCCGCACCTTCAGCGAGCCACGTCCGCTCTGGTACATCTCCGACAGCGCCGCCGCCGAGGTGATGATCTGCCCGCCACTCGGGAAATCCGGACCGGGAATCAGCCCCATCAACTCCGCATGCGTCAGCGCCGGGTTACGGATCAATGCGACCGCGGCTTGCGCCACCTCGCGCAAATTATGCGACGGGATTTCGGTTGCCATGCCGACCGCGATACCGGATGCGCCGTTGAGCAGCACGAACGGCAGGCGACCTGGCAGCAGCGTCGGTTCTTCGGTCGAGCCATCGTAGTTCGGCTGGAAGTTGACCGTGCCCTGATCGATCTCGTCGAGCAGCAGGCTGGAAATCGGCGTCAGTCGCGCTTCGGTGTAGCGCATCGCGGCCGCGCCATCGCCATCGCGTGAACCGAAATTGCCCTGGCCATCGATCAATGGATAGCGCAATGAAAATCCCTGCGCCATCCGCACCAGCGCGTCGTAGACCGACTGGTCGCCATGCGGATGCAGTTTGCCGAGCACATCGCCGACCACCGCCGCCGACTTGCGCGGTTTGGCGGCGGCGGTCAGGCCGAGCTGGTTCATCGCAAACAGAATGCGGCGCTGCACCGGTTTCTGGCCATCGCTGACATCGGGCAGGGCGCGCCCCTTGACGACCGAAATCGCGTAGTCGAGATAGGCGCGCTCGGCGAAGGTGGCGAGGGTCAGGGTTTCGGCAGCGTCCGGTGTGGTGCCGTCAAACAGGGTGGCTTGTTCAGTCATTGGGGTGTTCAGGAATCAATTGGCGGAAGAGGTGAGCGGTGCCGGCATGCTGCTGCGGCCCGGAATAGTGAGGTGGACGCGTTTCGATCCATTCGGCGTATCGCTGGCAATGCGCAGCGGCGGTTCCGGCGGCGCATAAAACTGGTAGAACTGCGTCACCAGTTGCACGTAATTGCGCGTCTCGGCGTAGGGTGGCACGGTATTGCGGTACTTCTGCACCGCGCCTTCGCCGGCGTTGTAGGACGCGATCACCAGTGCCTGCTGGTTCGGGAACAGCGCGTTCAGTTCGCGCAGGTAACGGGCGGCCAGCCGGATATTGGTTTTCGGGTCGGTCAGTTTTTGCTGGATGGTGGTGCGTGCATCGCCGACCACGCCGTAACGTTCGGCCGTGGCAGGCATGATCTGCATCAGGCCAATCGCGCCTTTGGGCGAGACGGCTGCCGGATTGAAGCCGGATTCGGCCGCCATCATCGCTTTCATCAGCGCCAGATCGACCTTGAATTCTGTCGCGGCAGCGGCCAGCACCGCCTCGAATTTTTTCAGGTTCGGATGTTCGGTCAGGACCTTGAACAAGGCCGTGCGTGCCGGTTGCGGCGTCAGCGGTTTGAGTTCGGCGGCATCGAACGCACCATCGCCTTTCAGGAAAATCTGGTAACGCGCATCCAGTTTTTCGGTCGAAAAATGCGTGTCGCCCTGCGCATCGACGTAGCCGAAAATATCCGCGTGCGCCAGCGGTGCAGCCAGGCACAGGGCCAGCAGCAAGCTTGCTTTCAGGGGCGCCATGTAGCGGGCGCAATCAGATATCGGCTTCAGCTTCATTCCCGTGTTCTTCGATCCAGGCGCGGCGCGCTGCAGCTTCGCCTTTGCCCATCAACATATTAAAACGTGCTTCGGACGCCGCCAGGTCAAAGTCGCCCAGCGCCACCGGCAGCAGGCGGCGGGTATCCGGATTCATCGTGGTTTCCCACAGCTGCTCCGCATTCATTTCACCCAGACCCTTGAAGCGCGAAATGCTCCAGGCACCATCCTTGATGCCCTCTTTGCGCAGCTTGTCTTCGATCGCCACCAGTTCGCCACTATCGAGCGCGTAGATTTTTTGCGCCGGCTTTTTACCGCGTGCCGGTGCATCGACCCGGAACAGCGGTGGACGTGCGATACAGATATGGCCGTGATCGATCAGCTTCGGAAAGTGCTTGAAGAACAGGGTCAGCAGCAAGACCTGAATGTGCGATCCATCCACGTCCGCATCGGACAGAATGCAGATGCGGCCGTAGCGCAGGTTGCTCAGGTCAGGCGCGTCATGTTTGCCATGCGGATCGACGCCGATGGCGACGGCGATGTCGTGGATTTCATTGTTGGCAAACAGTCGGTCGCGTTCTGTTTCCCAGGCATTCAGGACCTTGCCGCGCAACGGCAGGATGGCCTGGAATTCCTTGTCGCGTCCCATCTTGGCAGAGCCGCCGGCGGAGTCACCCTCGACCAGAAAAATCTCGTTGCGCGAGACATCGTTCGATTCGCAATCGGTCAGTTTGCCCGGCAACACGGCCACGCCGGAGGATTTTTTCTTTTCGACTTTCTGGGCCGAGCGCAGGCGCGACTGGGCTTGCTTGATGACCAGGTCGGCCAGCTTTTTACCGTACTCGACGTGTTCATTGAGCCAGAGTTCCAGCGATGGGCGCACAAAGGTCGAGACCAGTTTGACGGCATCGCGCGAATTCAGGCGCTCCTTGATCTGGCCCTGAAATTGCGGGTCCAGCACTTTGGCAGACAGCACGAACGAGACCCGCGCAAAGACATCCTCGGACAGCAATTTGACGCCCTTGGGCAGCAGCGAATGCATTTCGGCGAAGCTCTTCACCGCACCAAACAAGCCTTCGCGCAAACCGGATTCATGCGTGCCGCCGGCCGAGGTCGGGATCAGGTTGACATACGATTCGCGCACCACGCCGCCATCTTCGGTCCACGCCACGACCCATGCCGCGCCTTCGCCCTCGGCAAACCCGTCGGCATCCTTGCCGGCGTATTGCTCGCCCTCGAACAGCGGAATCAGCGGCTCGGTACTGGTCGCCTGCGCCAGGCATTCGACCAGATAACCGCGCAAGCCCTGCTCGTATTGCCAGGTTTGCGATTCGCCGGTTTTGCCATTGACCAGCGTGACCTTGACACCCGGCAGCAGCACGGCTTTCGAGCGCAGCAGGCGTTGCAGTTCGGGCTGGGAAATGGCGGGGGAGTCGAAGTATGTCGGATCGGGCCAGGCGGTGACGCGGGTGCCGGATTTCTTGTCGTCGCGGCCGATCGGACGGGTGCTGATTTTTTCTATCAGGTCGCCGTTGGCAAAGGCCAGGTTGTGCACGCCGCCTTCGCGCCAGACCGTGATTTCCAGTCGTGTCGACAGCGCATTCGTGACCGATACGCCGACGCCATGCAAGCCACCGGAAAACGCATACGCGCCACCGGAACCCTTGTCGAACTTCCCGCCGGCATGCAATCGCGTGAACACGATCTCGACGGTCGGCACGCCTTCTTCCGGATGAATGCCGACCGGAATCCCGCGCCCGTCATCATCGACCGTCACGCTGCCATCGGCATTTTGCGTGACCGTGATGTGCTTGCAATAGCCGCCCAGTGCTTCATCGGAAGCGTTGTCGATGACCTCCTGGATGATGTGCAACGGGTTTTCGGTACGCGTGTACATGCCGGGACGCTGCTTCACCGGCTCCAGTCCTTTCAGGACACGGATGGAAGATTCGCTGTAATCGGAGGGGGCAGTTTTCTTTGTGGCCATTCAGGATCGGTGCTCTGGTTACTTGGTTACTGGTGGGCGGGACTGATTGTGCAGTGCATTCTAATGAGTTTTGCGGGGGCGGGGGGGCTGGCAGGAAAAATGTGTCGGATGAAAACGGACTCGAACCGACGGACTGTTTTATGGCAGGATTTGATTTGCAGGTGACATGCAACGCTTCCGTACGGGTAGAGCAGGCAGCGCATTGCGCCGCACGCTGTGTCGCTGTTCCGCAATGCGCGAGTTCCGTTCCGCCTCACTTGCTCACTTGCTCAACAAGCGCATCCCGCGTTCCAGCCCCTCTATCGTCACCGGAAACATCCGGTTATTCATCAGCTGCTTGATGATGCTGACCGATTGGCGGTACTGCCACAAGCCTTCCGGTTCCGGATTGAGCCAGATGAATTTCGGGAAGGCATGCGTGAAGCGCTGCAGCCATTCGGCACCGGCTTCTTCGTTGTTGTACTCGACCGAGCCACCCGCTGCCAGCACTTCGTACGGGCTCATCGTGGCGTCACCGACGAAGATCAGTTTGGTGTCGGCCGGGTACTTGCGCAGGATGTCCCAGGTCGGGAAGCGTTCGGCGTGGCGGCGGCGGTTGTTCTTCCACAGGTAGTCGTAGACACAGTTGTGGAAGTAGAAGAACTCCATGTTCTTGAATTCGGTCTTCGCGGCCGAAAACAGTTCTTCGGTGCGCGCAATATGGTCATCCATCGTGCCGCCGACATCCAGCAGCATCAGCACCTTGATCTTGTTCTTGCGCTCGGGCTGCATCTTGATGTCGAGGTAGCCGGCATTGTTGGCAGTGGCGCGGATGGTGGCGTCGAGGGCGAGTTCTTCTTCTGCGCCTTCGCGGGCGAATTTGCGCAGGCGGCGTAACGCAACCTTGATGTTGCGTGTGCCCAGCTCGCGTTCGGCGTCGTAGTCGCGGTAGCTGCGGGCTTCCCAGACTTTGACGGCGGTGCGGTTGCCGCCTTCGCCGCCGATGCGGATGCCTTCCGGATTCTGGCCGCCGTGGCCGAACGGGGAGGTGCCACCGGTGCCGATCCACTTGTTCCCGCCTTCATGACGTTCTTTTTGTTCCGCCAGCAGGTCTTTCAGGCGGTCCATCAGTTTGTCGTAGCCGAATTTTTCCAGGGCGGCTTTTTGTTCGTCGGTGAGTTCGCGCTGCATGCGCTTGACCAGCCAGTCGAGCGGGATTTCCGGGTTCTTTTCGAAGATCGCATCGATGCCCTTGAAGTACAGGCCGAAGGCGCGGTCGAACTTGTCGAAATGGGCTTCATCCTTGACCAGCGTGATGCGCGACAGGTAGTAGAACTCGTCGAGCGAATTGCTGATGACGTTCTTTTGCATCGCTTCGAGCAGGATCAGGAATTCCTTGATCGAGACCGGAATCTTCGCGTCTTTCAGCGTGAAAAAAAAGTCGATCAGCATAGCAGGCCCTTGACTGGTGGCCGGTGTGGCGAGAGCCGGTATTCAAGTTGCGCGCAGACTTCCGGCCATTCGCCGGCGAGGATGCTGAACATGACGGTATCGCGCACCGTGCCATCGCGGCGCAATGCGTGATGCCGGATGACGCCGTCGCGCTGTGCGCCTAACCGCGCGAGGGCTTGCTGCGAGGCGAAGTTGAAATTGTCGGTGCGGAATCCCACCACCGCGCAACCGAGCTCGTCAAATGCGTGGCGCAGCAGCATGAGTTTGCAGGCAGCGTTGACATGGGTGCGCTGCGCGGATCTGGCGTACCAGGTGTAGCCAATTTCAACCCGCTCGACCGCGGGCAGGATGTCGTGATAACTGGTGCTGCCGATGATGTCGTTGCAGGACAGGTCACGCACGACAAAGGGCAGGCGACTGCCTTCCTGTTGCCCGCGCAGGGCGGCGTCGATGTAGGCCGCCTCGTCGCCCGGTGCCGGTACCGAAGTCACGCGCAGCTTCCATAGTTCGCCATCTTCTGCGGCGATGGCGAGTTCGGCGGCGTGCTTGACGGTCATCGGTTCCAGGCGGATGCCGTGCAGTTCCAGCGTGACGGGGGCGATCGGTTTCATCAGTATCGGCTCAGCGGTTGGCGCGCGACATGAACACCAGGCGCTCGAACAGATGCACGTCCTGTTCGTTTTTCAGCAGCGCACCGTGCAGCGGCGGCACGATCGATTTGGCATCCTTGCTGCGCAGTGCTTCCGGTGGAATGTCTTCGGCCAGCAGCAGTTTGAGCCAGTCGAGCAGTTCGGAGGTCGAGGGTTTTTTCTTCAGGCCGGGCACGTCACGGACTTCATAGAAAGTTTGCAGCGCTTGCGCCAGCAAGTCTTTTTTCAGTGTCGGGTAATGCACATCGACGATCTGCTGCATCGTGTCCTTGTCCGGAAATTTGATGTAGTGGAAAAAGCAGCGGCGCAGGAAGGCGTCCGGCAATTCCTTTTCATTGTTGGATGTGATGATGACCAGCGGACGATGTTTGGCTTTGACCATCTCGCGGGTTTCGTAGACATAAAATTCCATCCGGTCGAGTTCGCGCAGCAGATCGTTCGGGAACTCGATATCGGCCTTGTCGATTTCATCGATCAGCAGCACGACCTGTTCGTCGGCCGTAAAGGCTTGCCACAACACGCCCTTGACGATGTAGTTCTGGATATCCTTGATGCGTTCGTCGCCGAGCTGCGAATCGCGCAGGCGCGACACGGCATCGTATTCGTACAGGCCCTGTTGGGCCTTGGTGGTCGACTTGATATGCCATTGCATCAGCGGCATGCCCAGTGCGGCGGCGACTTCTTCGGCCAGCATGGTTTTGCCAGTACCCGGTTCGCCCTTGATGAGCAGTGGTCGTTGCAGGGTGAGGGCGGCGTTGACCGCGAGTTTCAGGTCGCCGGTGGCAACGTAACTGTCAGAACCTTCGAAGCGTGTGGTCGGCTGCATGGCGGTGGTTTATCCGGTCAGAAAAATGAAAACCAGTATAAACGAGATCGGACTTTCGCTAGCTTCACGGCACGTTTTGCGGTGGGCACCGGCAAAGCAGTAGAGACGCCTTCTGGCGCGTGGACGATGGCGGCTTCTTACGGTAGAATTCGGGAGTTTTGGTGCCGGGCGGCACGGTTCATCGGGGGTTGAAAAGCCTGTCGATGCAATTGAGGCAGTCTGTGTTCCGAGTTTTTTTTCGCAATAATTACCCTAGCTAACATGAAAAAACTACTTGCACTTCTCGTGCTGGCCGGAACGGCCAACTACGCTGCCGCAGAGGTTGTCGGCAACGCCAAGGCTGCCGCCGACAACAAGATTGCACAATGCGTGGGCTGCCACGGCATCGCTGGTTACAAATCGGTTTTCCCCGAGGTGTATTCGGTGCCGATGATCGGTGGACAGTCTGCCAAATACATCGAGAGTGCGTTGAACGCCTACAAGAAAGGCGACCGCACCCATCCATCGATGCGCGGTATCGCGATGAGCCTGAGCGATCAGGATATCGCCGATCTTGCCGCCTACTACTCGCAAAAAAAATAAGGGAACCCAGACATGAACAAGATTCTCGCCAGCGCACTCTTCGCGCTTTGCTCGGCTGCCGCGTTCACTGCGAACGCCTCGGGTAACGTCGACAATGGCAAGGCACTCACCGCCAAGTACAACTGCGCTGCCTGCCATGGCGCCGACTACAACAGCCCGATCGATCCGACGTATCCGAAGCTGGCTGGCCAGCATGCCGACTACCTGACGCATGCACTGGTGGCGTACAAGCGCGGCGGCGAAGGCATGAACGGCCGTGCAAACGCCATTATGGGCGGCATGGCCAAGCCGCTGTCGCATCAGGACATGTCGGACATCGCTGCCTATCTGACGACATTGCCGGGTTCGCTGCAAAAGGCAAAGTGATACACCGATCGGATCGGGATGTAATCCGGTCGCAGAGAGAGCCACGTTAAAGCGTGGCTTTTTTTTGGCCAGTCGGTTCGACTCAGCAGCGCCGCCGCACGCAATCGATATACGCCGCGCCATCCGGTGGCAAGCCACTACGCTGCGAGGTCCACATCATCTCGCCCAGACATTCCATGATCTGATGATGCGCGTCGTGTTCGGAATCGCGCTTGCGCGCCAGCGCCAGAAATGCAGCGCGTATGCCGGGCGGCTGGTCGATCGATACCTGTTCGGCGATCGACAGATGCATCGACAGGTGCAGGAACGGATTGCTCTGGCCGCGTTCTACCGAATAGTCGGCAGCCAGTGCCGCATCGGTATCGGCGAGGGTGTCGGCATACTCCGGATGCTGGGCGATCCAGTCGCGTGCAATCGCTTCGAGCGGAGTCAATATGGTGTTGTTGCGGTGCTTGTCGAAGGTGGCGCAAAAGAAGCGCCGGACGTCGTCCTGCGAGGGAGTAAACATGGGCTATGACGTGCAGTTTTCAAGCCACGATTGTACGTGGTCGGGCGCACCGACGTGGCAAACCGGATTCGACTACCATGGGCTTCCACTTATTTCCTCCCGGAGTTCTCCATGCTCGACCAAGCCGCTCTCGATACTCTGTTCATCAATGCACGCACCCACAATGGCTGGCTCGATCAGCCAGTGACACCGACGCAGCTGCAGCAGCTTTACGATCTGGTGAAATGGGGTCCTACTTCTGCCAATTGCGAGCCGGCCCGCATCCTGTTCATCCAGTCGGCTGAGGCAAAAGCCAGGCTGGTCGACTGCATGGCCGCAACCAATGCCGACAAGGTCAAGGCGGCACCGGTGACCGCGATTATCGGGATGGACATGGCGTTCCCGGACACGCTGCCACACCTGTTTCCGCATGCCGATGCGCGTTCCTGGTTTGCGGGCAACCAGCCGCTGATCGAGGCGACGGCATTTCGCAATTCGTCGTTGCAAGGTGGCTATTTCATTCTGGCTGCGCGTGCACTCGGGCTGGACTGTGGGCCGATGTCGGGGTTCGATGCCGACAAATTGGAGGTGGCGTTCTTTGCCGGGACTACGGTGAAGGTGAATTTTGTGTGCAGCATCGGGCATGGCGATGTCGCTAAGCTGTTCCCGCGTTCGCCACGTTTGGGTTTTGACGAGGCGTGCAAGGTACTTTGATTTGCCGGCGGCCACGACGGACTATTTTGTCCCGTCTTGGCAGCCGAAGCTCAGACAGCCTTGCCTGGCAGCGGCGTCTTGGTCCGGTAGTCACACAAGTCCACCAGCATGCAATTCCAGCATTGCGGGCTGCGGGCGGTGCAGGTGTAGCGACCATGCAGGATGAGCCAGTGGTGGGCATCCTGCCGGAACTCCGCTGGCAGTACCTTCATCAATTTGTGTTCAACCTGATCGACGTCCTTGCCGGGCGCCAGACCGGTGCGATTCGCGACCCGGAAAATGTGCGTGTCGACTGCAATCGTCGGTTCGCCGAAGGCCGTATTGAGTACGACATTCGCGGTCTTGCGGCCGACGCCGGGCAAGGCTTCCAGTCCTTCGCGCGTGCGCGGTACCTGTCCGGCATGTTCGGTCAGGATCAGGCGGCAGGTTTCAATCGCGTTTTTCGCCTTGTTGCGAAACAGCCCGATAGTCTGGATGAACGGGGTCAGCCCTTCCACGCCCAGCGCATAGATCGCCGCCGGTGTGTTCGCTACCGCGTACAGCTTGCGGGTTGCCTTGTTGACAGAGACATCGGTCGCCTGTGCTGACAACAGGACAGCGATCAGCAATTCAAAGGGCGTGGTGTATTCAAGTTCGGTCGCCGGGTGGGGATTGGCAGCGCGCAGGCGCTCGAACATGGCGCGGCGTTTTTCGGCGTTCATTGGGCGTCTTTCAGCTCGGCCTCACGCTTGATGCGTGCGCGTTCGATGGCCGCCTGAATGATGGCTTTTTTG
This sequence comes from Actimicrobium antarcticum, assembly GCF_039536745.1. Lineage (NCBI taxonomy): Bacteria > Pseudomonadati > Pseudomonadota > Betaproteobacteria > Burkholderiales > Oxalobacteraceae > Actimicrobium > Actimicrobium antarcticum. The sequence goes on along the minus strand of NZ_BAAAZE010000007.1, from coordinate 45,679 downwards.
CGATCCCGTTCGGTCGCCTCTGCGGCAGACAGCGTCGGCGCGGCCTCGACTTCCTTCAGTTTGGCGGCTGCCTTGGCGAGCAGTCGCGCATCGTTTTCCTGGCGTTCGCGCTGCAATCGCCCGGTGCGGAAATCGTGGCGGCTACGTGCGGCGTCCGCCTGTTGTTGCGACCACGCCTGCCAGCCCGTGGTATCGGTGACGGCGACCATCGCGATGCAATCGACCGGGCAGGGCGCGACGCAAAGATCACAGCCGGTGCACAGATCCGGCAGTACCGTATGCATCTGTTTGGCAGCGCCAAGGATGGCATCCACCGGACAGGCCTGGATGCACAGCGTGCAACCGATGCACAGTAATTCGTCGATCACCGCGACTGGCCGTGGCCGCTCTGTGCCGTGCTCGGGGTTGAGCGGGATGACCGGCCTGCCCAATAATGTGGCGAGCCGTTCGATACCTTCCTGGCCGCCGGGAGGGCACTGGTTAATGTCGGCAGTGCCAGCGGCGATGGCTTCGGCGTAGGGCCGGCAGGCCGGATAGCCGCACTTGGTGCATTGGGTTTGCGGCAGCACGTTTTCGATGCGGTCGGCGGGGGAGTTTGGAGCGGATTGCGACACGGCAGCATTCAGATGGGTAAAACAGCATTATCCTGCAAATCACCAGTTCGCCCGGCCCGGTCCATGAAAAAGCCGCTCGACCCGAAGGTGGAGCGGCTGCGCGTGGAGCAGGGTCGGATCAGGAATGCGCTTTGATGAAGGCGCCGATCTTCGGGCAAATAATGTCGCGCCAGCGGCGGCCGGCGAAGATGCCGTAATGGCCACATCCCGGTGCCACGAAATCTTCTTTCATGTTGGCCGGAATACTGCTGCACAGTGTGTGTGCTGCCTGTGTCTGGCCGGCACCGGAGATGTCATCGAGTTCGCCTTCGACAGTAAACAGCGCGACTGTCTTGATGTCCTGCGGCCGTACCAGCTTGCCTTCGACATCCCATGTACCCGTGGCAAGACTGAAGTCCTGGAAGACCGTCTTGATGGTTTCGAGGTAGTAATCGGCAGGCATGTCGAGGACCGCGTTGTATTCATCGTAAAACTTGCGATGCTCTTCGGCTGATTCGTCATCGCCCTTGCGCAGCTGCATGTAAAAGTCCCAATGACTTTGCGCGTGGCGATCCGGGTTCATTGCAACAAAACCGGCGTGTTGCAAAAAGCCCGGATACACCTTGCGTCCGGAGCCCGGGTAGTTGGACGGGACTGTGTAAATGACCGTGTTCTCGAACCACGAAAATGGTTTTTTGGTGGCCAGATTGTTGACTTCGGTGGGCGACTCGCGCGGGTCGATCGGGCCACCCATCATGGTCATCGTTTTTGGCAATTTCGGATCATTCGCCGTTGCCATCAACGCAATCGCGGCCAGTACGGGTACGGTCGGCTGACACACTGAAATCACGTGCACGTCCGGACCCAGCAAGCGAATGAAGTCCTGAACGTAGTAAATGTAATCATGCAAATGGAATTCACCGTCGGCCAATGGCACCATCCGGGCATCGGTCCAGTCGGTGATGTACACGTCATGCTCGGGCAACAGCGCTTTTACGGTATCCCGCAACAACGTTGAATGATGCCCGGACAACGGTGCTACCAACAGCACTGTCGGCTGCTTCAATGCGGTTTTGCCGCTGACTTTGGCAAAATGAATCAGCGTGCAGAATGGTTTCGTGACCGTCAGCTCTTCGGTAATGTCGAATGTTTTGCCATCAACTACCGTCGACGTCAAACCAAATTGTGGCTTCTCGTAATCTTTGCCTAGCCGGAACATCAATTCGTATCCCGCGGCAATGCGCTGCGAGAAAGGCGAGTGTGCTAAAGGCGAGATCGGATTGGTGAACAGTTTTGCCGATGCTTCCGCCCACTGCATCAATGGATTGATGAAGCTGCGGTTCATTTCATGAAAGTGGTAAAGCATGGAGACCTCGTCGGTTGTTGCAGTGTGTCAATCGCTTCTGACATGCTTGATAACATTGCATAATAGTCTGTTTTTTCGTAAACAAACGCCGAAAAAAACTGACGCTTCGCTTTTGTAACCACAAGTGAGCGCGTGTTTTTGCATCCACTTCACCGTGAATGCTATTTTTTGTTTTGCATCAAGGCTGGCTAGATTTTGGTGCAACCAATATGCGTTTAAACCCGCAGGAAAACAATCTCAAATCAGCAAGTTGCTGCGTCGAGCAGACTTTTTGGTGATTTACTACCTGAAGTAGTCTTTTTTTTTGAAAATAATTAATTTCCGGTGTCGCATTGCCGCATTCAGTTTGGTTTTGGCTGATTCAATAATTCTGGATTTCCTGCACTTTTCCTGTAAAAAAACACGACGCACTTTGCAGTGTTTCGTGTTTTGGTAGTTACATATTGCGCTGCAGTGTCAATCAAACACCGGACTTTCGACACCAAGGATTTTGTGCAGCTTTGGTGACGTGGTGGTGTACTGCATATGGATTTTTTTATCCGGAAAAATGTAAGGCGCGGCGCCGAATGCCGCCAAAGCCGCTTCATGAAAGCCGGACAGGATCAGCTTTTTCTTGCCGGGATAGGTGTTGATATCACCGACCGCGAAGATGCCGGGCACATTCGTTTCGAATTTTTCGGTGCCGACTTTGATCTGTTTGCGTTCGATATCCAGACCCCACTCGGCGATCGGTCCCAGTTTTGGCGACAGGCCAAAAAACACCATCAAATAGTCCAGTGGCAGGCGGCGGGTGACACCGTCTAGGCCCGTTACCTTGATGCCATTGAGCGATCCTTCGTCATTGGCTTCGTAGCCGGTGACCTGGCCGATGATTAGTTGCATTTCGTAGTTGTCACAGAGTTCGCGCATTTTTGCTACGGAAGCCGGTGCCGCACGGAATTCATCACGACGATGCAGCAAGATTACCGATTCGGCCTTGCCAACAAAGTTGAGCGCCCAATCAAGTGCCGAGTCGCCACCGCCACAAATAACGATGTTTTTGCCAGCGAAGCGTGCTGGTTCGCGGACACGATAAAACAATTGTGAATTGTCAAATTGATCGATGCCATCCACTTTCAGGGTGCGTGGCTGGAATGAACCAACGCCGGCAGCGATGAAAATGGTTTTGGTGACGAAGCGTGTACCTGCCGACGTTTCCAGATTAAATCGTCCGTCGTCGCGCTTTTCGACCAGTGTGACTTCCTGATTCAAATGGAAAGTGGCTCCGAACGGTTCGATCTGCTTCAACAGATTGTCGGTCAGTTCCTGGCCGGTGCAGACCGGTACCGCAGGAATGTCATAGATCGGTTTGTCCGGATACAGCTCGACACACTGTCCGCCAACGCTGGCGAGCGAATCGATGACATGCGCCTTGATTTCCAGAAGTCCGAGCTCGAACACCTGAAACAATCCGACAGGACCGGCGCCAATGATGATCGCATCGGTTTCGATTGCCATGTGGGATTGCACGGACTGGATAGGCGTAGTGGAGGTGATTCCGGGTTCAAGGCTTGCGCTGGTGTTCATACGACGGTGTGCTTCCTGTTTCAATGGGTTATTTCGGTAGTGCAGCAGGTCCGGTCATCTGACGGGACGTTGCAGGATGCGCCAGTTTTGTCAGCGCTTCAGCAAATGCATTTTTTGCTGCACATCTTTGAATTCATCGGCTTCCGGTAACGCTGACTTGGTTTTCGTGATCGATGGCCAGCCTCTGGACAGCTCGATGTTCAGTTTGATGAACGGTTGCTGGTCGGCGGGGACATCTTCTTCCGCGTAAATAGCATTGACCGGGCATTCTGCGACGCATACCGCGCAGTCGATGCATTCATCCGGGTCAATAGATAGAAAGTTCGGGCCTTCGCGAAAACAATCCACCGGGCATACATCCACGCAATCGGTATAGCGGCACTGGATGCAGGATTCGGTCACAACGTGGGTCATAACAGTCCTAATTCTAAAATAGGGGAAGTGCGGGTTGCAGCGACCAGGTCGGGCTTTAACTTTAAGAAAGTACTGCGCGAAGCACTGATCGACCAGTCGCAAGACTGCGTATTTTAAGGCAGTTCGCACATTCCCACAAACGGCGCTTAGACAGAATGCGTATATGCAAATTCGAGCGGGGCGTTCACTATTTGTTAATGGATGGAAATTATACAAAGTTTTATTGTCAAGAAGAATCTTCTATGAATTGTGAACAATTGTTAAATATTGGCGATTTATCGCAAAGATTCTTGGATTTAAAAAACGGTTGGATAACATGACTTAAGTTTGAAATTCCGGGCCCGATCAACCCGGTGGCTGTCTTCAGACGAAACTTTCTCCCAACCTCTTTTATCGAGATGATCATGAAAATTAAACGTGTGTTTGCCGCAGTCGCTTTTTCTGCAGTATCCACTTTGTCGTTCGCTGCGATTGATACGGCACCTGTGCAGAACGTCACACTCGTGTCATCTGGCACGGTCGCTGGGGTAACAACCTTTACCGGGTTTTTCGGCGGAATCCATGGTGGGTTGAACGCCATGTTCAACGACACGTTTAATTTTGGGTCGTTTTTGCCTGGTGGAAATGCTAACTCCATCGTCAGCGCTAGCTTTTCGTCGACCGCTTCCAATGGAATTACTTTCACTTCTGCGGCTCTGAATTCCACTCCGCTGAGTATTTTTACTGTGCCAGGTGTCTTTTCCTCTGCATATACAGGTAGTGAGAATTTTTCCGGGCCGCTGCAGATGACGTTAAGCGGAACAGCGGTTGGGATAGATAATTCTTACGGTGGTCAAATTACCGTACGATCTTCGGGGGAATACATTCCAATCCCGGCCGTTCCCGAGCCAGAGACTTACGCGATGATGCTTGCCGGTTTGTGTTTGCTTGGATTTGCTGCTCGGCGGAAAGAAAGCGCAGATCATTTTTGATTAGTACGGAAATTTCTGTGCCGCTGTTGTAGTGGCGCAACGAATGGCAGAAATGGATCAATTTTTTAGCAAAACCGCTCAACGGCACGCCGAGCGGTTTTTTTTTCGTCCCAAATCGATCTGCTCGTGTTTTTGGATATTCCGCGTTGCGGCGTATTTTTTGTTGGAAATACAAGCGTTGTACGATCAGGACAATTTCGCGGAGTCGGGAGGATTGATTCCGGTTTTGGGTTGTGCGCTGCGAGTTACAGCGACTTTTCCACGCTAAATTGCTAAAAAGTCTGGATGCACAGGAAAAATTCGAGGCAACCTTTTTAATTGGCATTGCGTATCAGTATCTCTAACGAACGGTCGAAGACCAAATAAATCCGGGAATGTTTACACAGCTTTAAGTTCCCCGGAGCGTTAATTTCTTTATATAAACATTGCGTGCATTCACTATTTCTGTGGGAGTTAAGGAGAAAAAATGTGCGAGTTTGTAGGACGAACGGCATAATTTGCTGCGTAGCAATAATTAAAGAGTCAACTTTTGTTAATTAGTGATTTGGTTGTTAAAGCGTCTACGTTTTTTATCAATGTTGGGATATTATCAACGCAAGTTTAGTGAGCCAAGATTAGTTGTCTTGGTTGAAGTAAATAAATTGCAATCCTCCCCAACCTTGATTCGAGATAACTATGAAAATTAAATTCGCCCTTGTAGCACTCGCACTCTCCTCAGTCGTCGGTCTTGCAAGCGCAAACACGACAAACGTCGTGCTGACCGAATCGGCACTGCAGCCTGGTTCATTCACAGGCGGCTTCTTCACAAGCCACTTTACTGCAGGCGAGTTCACCGACACGTTCAACTTCGGTTTCCCAGCAGGTGGTTATGTTGATAACATGTCGATCAGCTCATTCTCTTTTATGAACTTCATTGGTCTCGATATCTTGTCAGCGAAACTTAACGGTACTGCGGTCTCCTCGAACATCTTTTCAAGCGGTGGTGCTGTTTCCACGCAATTCGGTACAAATGGCTTGCCTTTCACAGGTCCGTTGTCACTGGTGGTGACTGGTATGACTTATAGCCCAACGTCTACATACGGTGGCGGCATTACGTTGACCCCTTCGTCGCCCATCCCTTCCCCAGTTCCAGAGCCAGAAACCTACGCAATGATGCTTGCCGGTCTCGGCCTGCTCGGCTTCGCAGCACGTCGTAAAGCCAAAGCAAACCAGGCTTAATTAACTCCACAGGTTGCTCCTTCATATTGAAGGTAAGCTCTGTGATGCAAAAAACGCCTCGCCTAGCGAGGCGTTTTTTTATGGGCTGCACATGTTCCAGCATAGACATGACTCCATCGATATTACCTAAGCTAGAATACGACTTCAGTCAAAGTCGCAAGTTCCTCTCGCGCCGACCTCTCCCCAACAAATCCCGTCCTCATGACCAAGAAAAAAATCCTGATCGCCCGCGCGATATTCCCCGATATCCTCGCAAGTCTGGAGCAACAATTCGATGTGGAATCGAACCAGGCCGATATCATTTTCTCCCCCGATGTCCTGCTGGAAAAAATGCGCGACAAAGATGCCATCATGGTGACGGCCAGCGAGGCCGTTAGTGCGCAGGTCATCGCCGCATCCCCGAAACTGAAAGCCATCTGCAACATCGCCGTGGGCTACAACAACATCGCCGTCGATGCCGCGACCCAGGCCGGTATCCTCGTCACGAACACACCCGATGTACTCAATGAAACCACCGCTGACTTCGGCTGGGCGCTGTTGATGGCGACCGCACGTCGCGTCACCGAATCCGAGCATTGGCTGCGTGCCGGTCACTGGAAGCAATGGAGCTACGATGGTTTTCTGGGTGCCGATCTGCACGGCAGCACGCTGGGCGTCATCGGCATGGGCCGTATCGGCCAGGCGATTGCCCGACGCTCGATGGGTTTCGACATGAAGGTGGTGTATCACAACCGGTCGCGCCTGGCGCCTGAGCTGGAAGCCCGCGCCAACGATGCCACCTACCTGAGCAAAGAAGATGTCTTGCGCCAGGCCGACCATGTGATTCTGGTACTGCCGTATTCCGCTGCGACCCACCATACGATCGCTGCTGCCGAACTGGCGCTGATGAAGCCGACCGCGACGCTGGTTAATATTGCCCGTGGCGGGATTGTCGACGATGTCGCGCTGATCGCCGCATTGCGCGAACGGCGGATCATGGGTGCCGGCCTGGATGTCTTCGAAGGCGAGCCCGCATTCAATCCCGATTTCCTGAGCTTGCCGAATGTCGTGCTGACACCGCACATCGCCAGTGCCTCGGCGCCAACCCGGCGTGCGATGGCTAAATGTGCGGTAGAGAATTTGATGGCAGCACTCGCCGGTCAAATGCCGCCGAATTGCCTGAATCCTGACGCTGCCAAGAAAGGATGACGTGATGGCCGATATCAGTATTATCCAGTCGCACCAAATGTCTAAAGCCAGCGCAATGGCGGCTGCCCAAAGCGTGGCCGACAAGATGGCTTCCGACTATGACATCACCAGCACCTGGGAGGGCAATGTGCTGTCCTTCAATCGCAGTGGCGTCGCAGGGACACTGGCGATCGATGACACGGAAGCCCGACTGGACATCACATTGGGCTTCATGCTGAAGTCGTTCGCTCCAATTATCCAGGAAAAAGTTACGCGCAACATGGCCAAGGTGTTCGCAATCGACGCCTGATCCACTTTGCGCAGCAGGCTGATTTGAGAGCAATATTACGCCCGCAAATCGGCGATCAGATCGATATATTGCTGCATCGCCGCATCCTTGGCAGTGCCTTTCAGTGCATCCCATGCATCCCATTTGGCACGGCCAACCATGTCGGTAAAACCGGGGCGTGTGCCCTCGGCATCGCCGCTGCTGGCCTGCTTGTATAACGCATACATTTTCAGCAATGTCATGTTGTCGGGGCGTTCTTCAAGATTTTTCGAGTCTGCCAGGGTCTGGTCGAATTGGGCTTGCAAGGTCATCGTGTAATCCTTGGGGAAAGTAAAAAGGGATCGCGGTGTTGAACAAGTCGGCGCAGATTGCCGCCGACTGGCCAGGATCCGCCAGGACTGAAACGGCGTTGCCAGCGCAGCAGTCAGTTGACCGCTGCGCTGGCAAGGTTGACGGTGCCCTTGACGGCGCTGCCGGCCACGCTCACTGCCGCGGAACCGACGGTCACGCCGACACCTACCACCGTGCTCGCCACCGACACGGCAGCCGAGCCGACTGCGACCACCGCACAGCCATTCACGGCGCCGCACAGCATGAACGCAGTCAGCACCGCTGTCGCGAGCGTCGTCATTTTTTAGACGCCGAGCAGTTCAACATCGAAAATGAGCGTTGCGCCAGGAGGAATCACACCACCGGCACCGCGCTGTCCATATCCGAGCGCTGCCGGAATCACCAGTCGGCGTTGTCCGCCAACCTGCATGCCCTGCACGCCTTCATCCCAGCCACGGATCACGCGACCGCCACCCAGCGGAAACTTGAACGGCTGGTTGGCGTCCCGGCTCGAATCAAACTTTTTGCCGACACTGCCGTCCGGATTCTGCAGCCATCCGGTGTAGTGCACGGTCACATTGGCACCGGCTTTGGCTGGTGCGCCGCTACCGAGCTTGACGTCCTTGTACTGCAGGCCGGATGGCGTAGTGACCATCGCTTTGGCATCGGCGGCTGGTGCCGCGACGTCAGCCGCCTGGCTGGCTCCGGCAATCAGCGCCATCGACAGCAGGGCGCTTGCGCAGGTCCGCTGGAGGTTCATCGTCATACGCCGAGCAGTTCGACTTCGAAAATCAGCGTGGCGTTCGGCGGAATCGCGCCGCCGGCACCGCGTGCGCCATAGCCGAGTGCTGACGGGATCACCAGTGTGCGTGCGCCGCCGACTTTCATGCCCTGTACGCCTTCGTCCCAACCCTTGATGACGTGGCCTGCGCCCAGCGGGAAATTGAACGGATCGTTACGGTCCTTGCTGGAATCAAATTTGCTGCCGGCGGTGCCGTCCGGTTTTTGCAGCCAGCCGGTGTAATGCACGCTGACGTGGTTACCTGCTTTGGCTTCGTCGCCGGTGCCGACAACGGTATCTTCGTATTGCAGGCCTGAGGCCAACATGGTGAGGGACATGATTTTTCCTGGAATGAGTGATTGAAGCGGTATCAACGATGATCGATACAGTGACCAATTACAGCAGCATTAAAAACAGTGCTGTAAAACGCCGTGGGATTGTAGCAGGCCGGTCACGCTTTTTTCTGTTGCGTTGAACGCGACTACGCCGGACCGGATTTAACTAATTGGCGTGCTGGCCGACGCGGTAGAATATGCAACGTTTTCAACCTTCTCAAGTGGGACTCATGTTTCGTCTTTTTGGCAGTAGTTGTGCGGTTGTCATTGCCATGGTGTGCGCCATGCCGGCCATGGCCTCCACGGTAGTCGTCCTGAATTCGCGTGATGCGACGGTAAGCCTGATTGACCAGGCGACCTACGAGGTCCTTGAGACATTTCCAGTCGGTAAAGAGCCGCATCATTTGATGGCGACTCCCGATGGCAAATCCCTGATCGTGGCCAGCGCTACCGGCGACGAGCTGATCTTCCTCGATCCGCTGAGCGGACAAATCCAGCGTCGTCTCAACGATATCGCCGATCCGTACCAGATTGGATTTTCTCCTGACCAGAAATGGTTCGTCTCTAACTCGTTGCGGCTTGACCGGGTCGATTTTTACCGTTTTGACGGCAAGAACCTGAAACTTGCCAAGCGCGTGCCACTGGCAAAATTGCCTAGCCACATGGCGTTCACCGCCGACAGCAGCACGGTCTTCATCACCCAGCAGGGCAGCGATCAAATCAGTGCGATCGACCTCGCGACGCAAACCGTCAAGTGGACCATGCCCGTTGGCAAACTGCCGGCCGGGATCATGCTGACCCCGGATGACAAATACCTGATGGTCGGAATCATGGGCAGCGACCTGGTGGAAGTCATCGACTGGCGCACGCAAAAAATCATCAAGCGCATCAAGGCCGGCGAAGGTGCCCACAATTTCAGATCGATGAGTGATGGCCGTCATGCCTTCGTCTCGAACCGCGTCTCGAACACGATCAATATCATCGACATGATCAAACTGGAAAATGTCGGCACGATCAACGTGCCGGGCGGTCCGGATTGCATGGAGTTGACCGCCGATGGCAAGACGCTCTGGGCGACACTGCGCTGGATCAAGAAAGTCGCGGTCATCGATGTCGCCAGTCGCAAGGTCATCAAGACGATTCCGGTCGGGCGCTCGCCGCATGGCGTGTTTTTCGCAAACCGGTCGGCGCCATAACCTGGAGAGAGCGTGATCATGAATTGCGTTATCGGGACGATGCGAACCACAGGCATGGCGCTGATGCTGGCCGCTGCTGCAAACGTATCAGCGGCTGGCTCCTGCAAAGGCACGATTTTTCTGACCTTCGATACCGGCAGTCAGTCGCAGGCGGACTTCATTGCCGCAACCCTCAAGCGACATCACGCAAAAGCGACTTTTTTCCTGGCAAATGAAAAGACCGTCAACGGTGACTTTTCGCTCGATCCTGCATGGGCACCGTACTGGAAAGCCCGAGTTGCCGAAGGCCACGCATTCGGCACGCATACCTTTGATCACGTTTATGTGCAGCGCGATTTGCCCGATGGACGTATCGAGATGAAGCCGCAATTCGGCGCGTCAGCCGGCAAAAAAGTCAGCTGGACTAGCCGCCAATACTGCGACGAACTCAACCGTGTCGCCAGCCGTTTCCATGAACTCACCGGCAGCAAGCTCGACACCTTGTGGCGCGCTCCCGGTGGCAAGCTCACACCCAACTTGCGCGCTGCCGGCGCCGCCTGCGGCTATGCCCATGTCGGCTGGGCACCGGCAGGATTCTCGGGCGATGAATTGCCGAGCCAGACCTGGCCGAATGCCAAGTTGTTGCAACAGGCACTGACCGGCCTGAAGGATGGCGATATCCTGATGGCGCATCTGGGGATCTGGTCGCGTCAGGACCCGTGGGCACCAGCAGTGCTGGAGCCATTGCTCAGCGGTCTCGAACAAAAAGGGTTTTGCTTTGCGACGCTGCGTGACCATCCGCTGTATCGCCAGCATCTGCGCACCCCGGAGTCAGCATCATGATTGCCACCCTCGTCGATCTGTTCGGGCAAGCCCAGGGCTGGCTGTTCCAGAGCGTCATCGAACCCGTCATCTACATGACCGGGCTCGGTGAGTTCACCGAGCAGGCGTTCGAAGGCACCGAGTGGTTGCTGATCGGCGTGCTCGAATTGCTGTTGTTGTTCGTGCTGTTGCGTCCGCTCGAAGCCTTGATCCCGGCGCAGGTGATGACCGACAAACGCGCCCGCTGGACCGATTTTTTGTATACCGCGATCCATCGCCTTGGTGCCTTCACGGTAGTCGTGTTCTTCATACTCGATCCGCTGATGGACCACCTGACCGGCCTGCTGCATCTGGAAGGTGTCCGTCCGATCAACCTCGATGGCCTCTGGCCCGGCGTGACCAATTTGCCGCTGGTGACCTTTTTGCTCTACCTGATCGTGCTGGATTTTTTCGATTACTGGTATCACCGTGGCGAACATCAGGTCAACTGGTGGTGGGGCCTGCATGGCCTGCATCACAGCCAGCAGAACATGAATCTGTGGAGCGATAACCGGAATCACCTGCTGGATGATTTCATGCGTGATATCTACATGGCGGTGATCGCGCTGGCCATCGGCGTGCCACCCGGCCAGTACGTGCTGCTGGTGGCGGCCTCGCGCATCCTGCAAAGCCTGCAACATGCGAATGTCAAACTGCATTTCGGCTGGCTGGGCGAGCGGCTGCTGGTCTCGCCGCGCTATCACCGGCTGCATCACGAAATCGGCGTCGGCCATGAAAGTGCCGGCAAAGGCACACTCGGCGGACACAACTTTGCCGTGTTGTTTCCGGTGTGGGACATCCTGTTTCGTACCGCAAATTTCAGCAAAACATTCGGCCCGACCGGTATTCGTGACCAGCTTCCGGCACCTGCCGGTATCGGCCGGGACTACGGTCGCGGATTCTGGGCGCAGCAATGGCTCGGCCTGAAGCGCATGACCGGCTTCGACAGACCGACGACCTGATGCATCCTGTCCTGGCGTCTTTTTTCCGTGCGGTCTGGTCGCAATTGCATGCACGAATGCTGTTGCTGACGCTGATGCCATTCCTGCTGTCGGTGGTGATCTGGGGTGTCGTGCTGTGGCTGGGCTTTCAGCCGCTGATCGATTGGGTGCACAGCTGGTTTCTGGACAACGACGGCTTTCGCATCGTCGGCAATGTGCTTGGCTGGTTCGGTCTGGGCGCGATCAAAACCGTGATCGTGCCGTTGCTGGCGATGTGGGTGTTGCTGCCGCTGATGATACTGACTGCGCTGGTGTTCATCGGCACCCTGGCGATGCCGGTCATCGTCAAGCACGTGGCCAGCCGACGCTTCCCGACGCTGGAGCAGCGCGGTAGCGGATCGATCCTCGGCAGTCTGTGGATTGCGTTCTCGTCATTCTGTATCTTCCTGTTGTTGTGGCTGGTGACCTTGCCGTTATCGGCGATTCCGCCATTGGGATTTTTGGTGCAGCCCGTCTTGTGGGGCTGGCTGACCTACCGCGTGCTGGCCTACGATGCGCTGTCGGCGCATGCGGACACGATCGAATTACACGCCATCCTGCGCGACCACAAATGGCCGCTGCTGCTGATCGGGGCAATCACCGGCGCGATGGGTGCAATGCCGACCTTGCTGTGGCTGGGCGGTGCGCTCTCGGTGGTGTTTTTTCCGGTGCTGGCGGCGCTGTCGATCTGGCTGTACGTGCTGGTGTTCGTCTTCACCGGCCTGTGGTTCCAGCATTACTGCCTGGCTGCGCTGACACGTCAGCGCCTGGCTACTTCCCATTCCACTTCGACCATCCAACCGGACTGACACCATGGCCATCGGACTCATTATCATCGGCGACGAAATCCTTTCCGGAAAACGTGCTGACAAACATTTTCCCAAAGTCGTCGAGCTGCTTTCGGCGCGTGGCCTGCAACTCGGCTGGGCCGAATATGTCGGCGACGAACGCAGCCGCATTTCCGCCACGCTGGCACGCACGATGGCTACCGGCGATATCGTCTTTTCGTGCGGCGGCATCGGTGCGACCCCGGATGACCATACCCGCCAGTGCGCTTCGGCCGCATTCGGTACGCCACTGGTCCAGCATCCCGAAGCCAAGGCACTGATCGAGCAACGGATGATCGACATGGCCCGCGAAAGTGGTACCGAACTGAACCTGTCGGCACCGGAAAACCTGCATCGCCTGCACATGGGCGAATTCCCGGCAGGGTCGTCCATCATCCCGAATCCGTTTAACCAGATCCCCGGCTTTTCATTATTGACCGGTGACGGCGGCGCGCATTATTTCGTACCGGGCTTTCCGGTCATGGCATGGCCGATGATTGAATGGGTGCTCGACACGCATTACAGCCACCTGTTCCATCAGGTGCCGCGTCTGGAAAAAGCTGCGTTGGTCTATGGCTCGATGGAGTCGACACTCACGCCGTTGATGGAGCAAATCGAAAACGATTATCCGCTGGTGAAAGTGTTCAGCTTGCCCAGCGTTGGTGATGCCAACACGCGTCGGCACATCGAACTCGGCGTCAAGGGCGAACCGGAGCAGGCGACCAGCGCATTCGCACGGATGTTAGCGGCGCTTGACCAGATGTCGGTCGAGTATGTCCTGACGGATTCGGCGAGGTAATGAAAAACGTGGTGGCCAGTGTCGCTAAAAACGCCGCTGCAAGCATGACTGCAAACGCGCCTACAAGTTAACGTCAAGCTGGTGCTCCATCACAAATCGCTGCATCACCGGTTGCGTTGCCCGGGCCGGAATTTCTACCAGCGCTGTCGCCCGCTGTCGTGCAACCTCATCACATCGCGCCTTGAATGCGGGTGATGCCATATCCAGGCCGCACGCAGCCGCCTCCTCCATCAATCCATCAAGATCATTTGCGGCTTTCTCGATGGCGCTGTCCAGCTTGACGGCTGCCTGCGCATGGGCTGCCGTCATCCCGTCTTTGTCCCAGCGATTGAGCAGGGTGCGCATCAGCGGCGAGCCTGCCAGGAATTTCCGGAATGCGCGATCGTTAGCCTGTTGTTCTCCGGGTGGCAGACCCTCGTTCGAGATTTTGCGTCTGGCGATGTCCTTGTCCTCGTCTGTCAGGGCTGCGCAGCGGGGATAAAGCATGGTCCTGATGTGTACCGGAAGAGCATGTTTTTTGCCAAAGGCCGTGAGGTAGGCCAGCTTGACTTCAACCTCGTCGGTAAATCCGGGAGTGCCTGCTTTTCTGTTGGCTTCCTCCTCCAGTACCTGCAAGCGATATTGCCCCTTGAATTGATCGATGGCTTTTTGTGGGTCCTGGTCGTAGACGCCATTACGGATGTCGACCTCCAGTTTCCTGTCGTTGCACATCGTCTCCATATCCATGAAGCGCAAGGCGACGCGGTCCCCGCAGGTTTCGATGGCATCGGAAGCCAGGTTGAAGCAAGCGCCGCGCAATTGCGCATCGTCCTGCATCCGCTCGAGTAATGTCACGACGCGCTGTTGTGTGGCCTGTTTCAATTCCGTCGACCCTTTGCTGTAATCGCTGGTTTCGCGCACACGTGAAAGAAATTCAGTGAAGCAGGAGGCGTGTGTTTCAGTACGAAACTGGTGCCAGTTGTCCACCTGCACGGCAGTCGCCCTGCCGTTGGCTTCGTTGCGCCAGAAATTGACCTGTTCTGCCAAAGGGCGTGTGCTGCTGTAGTTGTTCGGCATTGTTATCCCGGGACCCGCATAGCCAGGTTGCCCGAGTGCGGCTCGCAAGTCCTCTACGTGTGAGAACGGAATGCTCCTCAGGTCGATGGCCACCCTACAGGTTTGAGGTAGTTCCAGTAATCCTGCCGGCAGTGCCTGTAGCGGAGTGCTCGCCAGGTTGAGTTCGCGCAGCATCGGTTTCGCGCCCAGCGCAGGCAATGTTCCCATGCTGGCGCAGTCCGAAAGATTGAAAAATCTCAGCTTGGTGCAAGCTGACAAGTCAGGTCCCACAAGCAGGCCGTGGCATTTAGCCATCTCAAGCGTATCGAGATCCTTGCACAGTTCCAGATTGGGGGCGGTCTCCAGACTGCGACAATTAGTAAGGTTAAGCAGTTTGAGATTCGTGCAGCTGGCTAACCCCGGCGGCGAGCGTAAATTTTTGCAATTCTGCAGATCCAGACCGATCAGGTTTTTGCAGGCTGTCAAATCAGGCGGATGGGTCAGGCCTTCACAATTGACCAGGTCCAGCCGCTGCAGTTTGGCTGGAAAGGGGGGAAGTCGGGTAATGGTTGAATAGCTATACAAACTCAGGGAAGTTTGTGTCGGGTCCTTCACGAAATTGGTGATGCGTTTGGCAACAGCGCGACGCTCTGCCGACTCTCCCGGCGGACCTTGTTCCGCCCACTCGTGCAGCACTGCCCAGTCTGGCCGGCGTTTCAATTTCAGCGGCAGGAAGGTGCGCTTGCCAGAACTACCCGTGTCCGTGACATTGTTGCCAGTCGGGGTAGGGCGATGACCCCGGATCTCGAATTGCGTAAATGGAATGGATATTTTCATGTTGGGCGCAAAACAGTTGGATTTTTCGTTGCAAGGAACGATACCAACATGGGTAGTCGTGCCAGGAAGATGGTTCCTTTCCATTTGTGCTGCCGTCCATTACTGCGCCGCGCCGGCCTTGCTCAGGACTCCATCAAGCCTTCGCGCCGGATAAATTCGATCACCTTCTCGACGCCATCGCCGCTGCGCAAATTGGTGAACACGAATGGCCGTTCGCCACGCATGCGTTTGGCATCGGTCGCCATGACATCGAGGTTGGCGCCGACATACGGGGCGAGGTCGGTCTTGTTGATGATCAGCAGGTCCGAACGCGTGATGCCGGGGCCGCCCTTGCGCGGGATTTTTTCACCGCCGGCGACGTCGATCACGTAAATCGTCAGATCGGAGAGTTCCGGGCTGAAGGTCGCGGCCAGGTTGTCGCCACCGGACTCGATCAGGATCAGATCGAGGTCCGGAAATTCGGCGCTCATGCGGGCGATGGCTTCGAGATTGATCGAGGCATCTTCGCGAATGGCGGTATGCGGACAGCCGCCAGTTTCGACACCCATCAGGCGTTCTGCCGGCAGCGCATCGGCGCGCAGCAGGATCTCCATGTCTTCCTTGGTGTAGATGTCGTTGGTGATGACGGCCATGTCGTACTGGTCGCGCATGCGCTTGCAGAGCAGTTCGCACAAGGCTGTTTTGCCGGAGCCGACGGGGCCGCCGATACCGACGCGTAAAGGATTGGAAGTAGTCATGATCAATTCAGTAGGGGGTTAAGAGAGAACGGAGAGAACGCACAACGTACGCGATGGTCACGCTCACGACCGGTACAACCGGCTGTACTGCACTTCATGCAGCATCGACAGCAACGACAATCCCGGCGACCAGCTCGACAGGTCGTCATCGGCCAGCGTGCTGACTGCTGCAGCCGCCAGCGCCAGTTCCGGTTGCAGCGACAACAGCAAACGCTGTCCCGCAACCTGCCCGAGCGGCACTGACTTCACGCACACCAGCACCTGATTCTCGGCCCACGAAAACAGCATCCCGAGTAACGCAGCGTCTGCCGGGACTGCCAGCGCAACCGCGGCATACGCATACGCCGTCGGCAACGGAATTTCCGGCTGCGCCTGCAAAATGGCCAGCAAGCCGCCGTCATCGATCTGCAAATCGGCCATCAGTTTGCCCAGCGAATAGCCCATCTGGATCGTCTCGGCGCGAAACTCGGCGGTGTCGCGCGCAGCGATGAATTGCTCGGTCCAGCGCGCGACAGCCGCATCGTCACGCGCAGAAAATGCCTGCAGCAAGCGCCACACGATCGGTGCTTCGAAGCGCGCGACCACATGATGCAAGGTGTCGACGATCCACGCGCGTGCGCTGGCGGCATCAGTCACGATGCCGCTTTCCATCGCTGCTTCCAGCCCTTGCGAATAGCTGTACGCGCCGATTGGCAACGAGGGACTTGCCAGTTGCAGCAAGTGGAGCAGGGCTGTGGCCTGCATGCTAGCTGGCCTTGTCGGTGGTTTTGTCGATGGCTTTGTCGACCACCTGCGCCGGCCGGTGGATGCGCTGGCGCAGCGGAATCGGCGCCAGCGGATTGCCGTCGTCACGGTGTGAATGCCCGCCACCATAGGCGCCGGATTCCGGCTCGAACGGTGCCAGTTCTTCGGTCACGTTCGCGCCCAATCCCTGCAGCATTTCCTTCAACACCGGATCAGCACGAATCCGCAGGAAGCCATCGCCAACTTGCGCCTGCGTGTGCCGGTTACCGAGATGGAAAGCACAACGCAGCAAGTCGTGCGCTGTCGGGCAATCGACACGGCAGGTCGCTTCGGGAGACGCGGTAATTTTGACGACGCGGCCATCGTCACCGCGCAGCAAATCGCCATCGCGCAGCACGGTGCCGCGCACCGTGAAGACGGCGACGATTTCACCGCTGGCGAGGGTGGCGCGCAAGCGGCTTTTTTCGCGCAGTTCGAAGGGCAGGATCAGCTCGCCATCGATCTGGTCGGCATGGTCAATGCGGGAGTTAAGAGTCAGCATGAGTGGCTTCAGGTCAGAATAAAAAGTAGCGCTGCGCCATCGGCAGAACCTTGGCCGGTTCACACACCAGCAGTTCGCCATCGGCACGCACTTCATAGGTTTCGGAGTCGACTTCCATGGTCGGCGTGGCGCCGTTATGGATCATGTCGGACTTGCGCAGGTGACGCATGTTCTTGACGGCAAAGAGCGTCTTGTTCAACTTCAGCGTGTCGCCGATGCCGTCATCCATTGCCGCTTGCGAGACGAACGTGAAGGAGGTTTTCAGGCCACCGCCATACGCGCCAAACATCTTGCGGTAATGCACCGGCTGCGGTGTCGGGATCGACGCATTCGGGTCGCCCATCAGCGCGGCGGCGATCATGCCGCCTTTTAAAATCATCGATGGCTTGACGCCGAAAAACGCCGGTTTCCACAGCACCAGATCGGCCAGTTTGCCGACTTCGATCGACCCGACCAGATGACTGATGCCATGCGTGATCGCCGGGTTGATCGTGTACTTGGCGATGTAGCGCCTGACCCGGAAATTGTCGTTGCGGCTGCTGTCTTCTTTCAGCGCGCCGCGCTGGATTTTCATTTTGTGCGCGCTTTGCCAAGTGCGCAAAATCACTTCGCCAACCCGGCCCATCGCCTGCGAATCCGATGACATCATGCTGATCGCGCCGAGGTCGTGCAGGATGTCTTCGGCCGCTATTGTCTCGCGCCGGATGCGTGATTCGGCAAAGGCGATGTCTTCGGCGATCGCCGGGTCGAGGTGGTGGCAGACCATCAGCATGTCGAGATGTTCATCGAGCGTGTTGACGGTGTACGGTCGGGTCGGATTGGTGGACGACGGCAGTACATTGGCCTGGCCCACTGCGGCGATGATGTCCGGCGCATGGCCGCCACCGGCACCTTCGGTATGGAAGGTGTGGATGGTGCGATCCTTGAAAGCCGCCAGCGTGTGTTCCAGAAAGCCGGCTTCGTTCAGGGTGTCGGTATGGATCGCGACCTGCACATCCATGCGGTCGGCGACGCTCATGCAATTGTCGATGGCGGCGGGCGTAGTGCCCCAGTCCTCGTGCAATTTCAGGCCGATCGCGCCGGCGCGGATCTGTTCTTCGAGCGGCACCGGCAGGCTGACATTGCCCTTGCCCAGAAATCCCAGGTTCATCGGGAAGGCATCGGCAGCCGACAGCATCGCGTGCAGATGCCACGGTCCCGGCGTACAGGTCGTGGCCGAGGTGCCGGCAGCCGGCCCGGTGCCGCCGCCCAGCATCGTCGTCACGCCCGACATCAGCGCGTCGTCGATCTGCTGCGGACAAATGAAATGGATGTGCGAATCCACGCCGCCGGCAGTGACGATCATGCCTTCACCGGCGATGATTTCGGTGGCGCCGCCGATGGCCATCGTCACATTCGGCTGGATGTCCGGATTGCCGGCCTTGCCGATGGCGGCGATGCGGCCGTTCTTCAGGCCGATGTCGGCCTTGACGATGCCCCAGTGGTCGATGATGACCGCGTTGGTGATGACGGTATCCATCACGTCGGCGTGATTGCGTTGCGACTGGCCCATGCCGTCGCGGATCACCTTGCCGCCGCCGAACTTGACTTCTTCGCCATAGGTGGCGAAGTCCTTTTCGATCTCGATGAACAACTCGGTATCGGCCAGGCGCACACGGTCGCCGGTGGTGGGGCCGAACATCTCGGCGTAGGCCTTGCGGCTCATCGAACTCAGTGGTGAGCTCATTTTAGTGCTCCCATGACTTTGGCATTGAAGCCATACACCTCGCGCGACCCGGCCAGGTCGACCAGTTCGACCGTGCGTTGCTGGCCCGGCTCGAAGCGAATCGCGGTGCCGGCCGCGATATTGAGGCGCATGCCGTAGGCCGCGTCGCGGTCGAATTGCAGCGCCGGATTGGTCTCGAAAAAATGGAAGTGCGAGCCGACCTGGATGGGCCGGTCGCCGCTGTTGGCAATCACGATGCTGGCCGTGCGGCGACCGACATTGAGGGCGATCTCGCCGGGTTCGATCAGCATTTCACCTGGAATCATGGCGGCCTCTGTGGTCTATGGGATGGGTTGATGAACGGTGACCAGCTTGGTGCCGTCCGGGAAAGTGGCTTCGACCTGGATGTCGGGGATCATCTCGGCGATGCCGTCCATCACGTCGGCGCGGGTCAGGATGCGGGTGCCGGCGGACATCAGTTCGGCCACGGTGCGGCCATCGCGTGCACCTTCCATGATGGCCGCGCTGATCAGCGCAATGGCTTCCGGATAATTCAGTTTGACGCCGCGCGCCATGCGCCGTTCGGCCAGCAGGGCGGCAGTAAAAATCAGCAGCTTGTCTTTTTCTCGGGGAGTCAGGTCCATGGGTTTGCCTAGTTAAAAGTTCAGGTATTCCAGATGCGCGGGATGACGCCGTCGCGCGCCAGCAGCAGCGGGCGCAAGGCCTGCCAGGCCTGCATCATCAGACTGCGGGCGACTTCGCTGGAGTCGCCCAGATGGCGTACGACGAGGATGGTTTTTGTTTGTGTCACGCCGGCCAGCGGGCCAAGTGCCTCGCGCAGCGCAGTCAGTGCGGTGGGTGACAGCGTGGTGCCGGCGGCCAGCAGCGTGGCGCAGACAGTTTTTCCGGCCAGGCCCAGCGGGCTGTGCATGACAGCGTCAGCGCCATCGATACGACCCTGCTCGAACCAGATCAGCTTGCCGTCTCGACGGATCGTGTTGCGCTGGCGGACGATGCCGCGGTTGAATCGTTCGCCCGAGGCAGTGCGGCCAAAGCACAGGATGTCGCAACCGATATAGGTCGCGTCACCCTGCAGGTCGATCGCGCTGTCGAGCACAACATGAGCGTCATTGAAAAAGATGGTTTCTTGCGGCAGCCATTCCATTGATGCGCCTGCCGCCACCTCCAGGCGCACGGTCTGGCCGGAGACATGACCATTGGCGCGATACCACTTGGCCGCGCCGGGGGTGCAGATGAACGCGGCGGCATCGACGCCCACCTGCACATTGATTGAGAGCTGGTCGCCACCGACCACGCCGCCGGGCGGATGCACGACGATGGCATGGCAGACCGACGGATGCTCGGGATACAGCGCTTTTTGCACCCGCAACGGCCCGACATGGCTGCGCTCGACCAGGCGGGTGGTGCCTGCATCGTTGGCGAAGCCGAGCGAGAGCCGCGCCTGCCAGTGGTTGCGCAGCAGCGACTGTGCAATCGGAGTGAGTCCGGTCATCAGGTGCAAGCCACGTGGCGTGATTTCAGTTGGGTCGAACGTAACATGGTGCCCTGTGGAGATACATTGGTTGAAGAGTGCGGGGGAGGGTGACCGATGGTTGCAGAACGGGTAGCAGTATATGTGCCAACTACGGTGCCAACCGCGGTGCCAACACCGATGCCACCCCGGCAATGTCCATCGCTGACGCCATGCCTGATGTCAGTGCAGCGATGCGTTTTGCTGGTGCATCCGGTCACGACTTCCTTATTCTTGTGCTTGTATGCACTGCCGCAGTGCAATGCCCGATCCATAGCGTGACAATCCACAGCGGCTGCCGTCAATCCATTGTTATGATGGAGCCCTTTTTCTGCTCCGGGCTCGCCACACATGTTCGATTTCCTCTTCAAGCGCAAGCCAAAAAAATCCGCTCCGTCAGTTCCTGCTCCGGTGATAGCCCAGACATCACCACCGCCAACCGCCGCACGCGACGCAGCGCTTGCCCTTGCCCGGACCTTGCAACAGGATGAAGCGGCCAGCATCGCGTTTTTGCTCACCTGCGACTTTGCCGACGCCCGGCTAACAGCTGCGCAAACGGTGCAGTCGGTCGCCGGCTTGCACACCGTGCTGGCCGCCATGCGCAATACCGATCGCCGCGTTGCAAAGCTAATGCAGACCCGACTTGATGTGCTGGAGTCGCAGCGCAAGTTGCAGGTGCTGGCCAGCGCCTGCATCGCCGATGCGTCGCACGTGCTGGCCGACACCCGCCTGACACCGAATCAGGTCAGTGAGCTCGATCGTCGTTGGCAGGCCCTGACCGCCGTGCCGGAATCGGTGCAGCAGGAGTTTGATGCGATCCGTACCGCGCTGGCTGACCGTCTGGTCGCGCAAGCCACCCTGCAGCGCAGCGCGATGGATGCACTGGCGCGCTTGCGCGCCTTGCCCGCGCAGGCAGCCCAATTCACACCTGATGCACTGCGTCTTGTGCTGACCTCGCTCGATGCCGACATCGCCGGTTATCAGCAATCACCCGAGGTCAGCGCGCTACCGAAGCAGTTGCTCGCGCAGTGCGAACAGGCGGCACGGGAACTGCGCTCCTCCTTGTCTGCCATCGAACAACAACATGCTGCGCGCGCCAGTCGCTGCAGCTTGCTCGACGAATGGGAAGCCGCGCCAGCCGAGTCGCTGCAACAAGCGGTACTGCGACGCAGCTGGAACGGCTTGCCAGCCTTCACCGATCCTGAGCAGCTGGTCGAGCAACGTTTTGCTGCGCTACTTGCGCAGGTCGTGGCCGCGCAGCCAGTCATCGAGCCAGCCGCGCAACCTGTTAAATCCGCCACTCCGAGCGCCTCCGCAATTCCCGAATCGGAACAAAAACGCATCTTTCTGGCCGCGCTGCAGGCGATGGAGCAGGCCCTCGACGAGGGTTCGCTGCAAGTTGCCGCCGAAGCCGACAAACGAGTTCGTGCACTCAACCTCGCCACCTTGCGCCTGACCGATGCGCAAGGTGCGCAGCTGTCGCGCTTGCGGGCCGAATTGGGACGACTGCAGGGCTGGGCACGCTGGGGCGGCAACGTCTCGCGGGAAGAATTGCAAAAAGCTGCCGAGGCATTGCCCGCGCAAGAACTCGCCATCGGCGAGCTGGCCAAAAAAATCGGCAGCCTGCGCGAGCGCTGGAAGTCGCTTGACCTGTCTGCTGGCCCGGCGCCCAAAGAACTCTGGCACGGTTTTGACACCGCCTGCACCAGCGCCTACGCGCCGGTCGCCGAGCACTTCGGCAAGCTGGCCGAAGAGCGCCAGAAAAATCTGGCGTTGGCCGCAGAGCTGGTTGCCGGCATTCATCTTCAGGCCGATGCACTCGCCGCGTCCGCCGAGCCGGACTGGAAAGTCGTGGCGTTGTCCTGCCAGCGTCACGTGCAATCCTGGCAGAAGCTCGGTCCGACCGAGCGCAAGGAAAAGAAAAAACTGGATACCGCCTTCAATGACGCGATGCAGCGTTTGCGCGAGCCGCTCAGCGTGGTGCGCGCCGCTGAAATCGCGCTGCGCGAACAGCTCATTGGCGATGCGGCCAGCCTGTCGGCGACCGATCGCG
The DNA here is from genome assembly GCF_039536745.1 of Actimicrobium antarcticum. NCBI lineage: Bacteria > Pseudomonadati > Pseudomonadota > Betaproteobacteria > Burkholderiales > Oxalobacteraceae > Actimicrobium > Actimicrobium antarcticum. Next base: position 22,824 of record NZ_BAAAZE010000007.1, on the reverse strand, counting down.
GCGCTCTCGACACATTGCGCGCATTGCAGGAACGCTGGCAGGAATGCGCCCGCGGGTTGCCGCTGGAACGCAACGACGAGCAGGCGCTGTGGGTGCGTTTTCGGGCGGCTTGCGATGCCGCCTTTGCCAAGCGCAAGGAAGCTGCGGCCGGTGCCGATGCGGAGCGGCAGCAGAATCTGCAGACGCGTGAAGCTCTGTGTATCGTGCTGGAAAGCGCCGGCGCAGAGCCTGTTTCCGACGCTGCCGGTCTGCTGCGCGAGACCGCAGCTGCCTGGGGTCGTGCCGGTGCCGTGCCACGTGCCGCCGAGGAGGCACTGGAAGCACGTTATCGCGCTGCCTCCGCAGTTGTGCAGCGTCAGATCGATGCCGTCAGACATCGCCGGGACAACGCCGCGCAATTGGCGCTCCAGGCTAAATTAGAACTCTGCCAGCAACTCGAAACCGCAGTGGCAAACGGCGAAGATACATCGGGTATCGCGCAAATGGCTGGGCAATGGCAAGCGCTTCCGGCGCTGGCCGCGCCGCTCGAACGTGTCCTTGGTCAGCGCTTTGAACAGGCCCGGATCGCCGCAGCCAACGCTGATGATGCGTATGCCGCCACTTTGTCCGCTAACCGTGACGTGCTCGCGCTGGAATTGCTGCGCTTCGAGATTCTGTTGTCGCTCGATAGCCCCGCCGGACTGGCGCGTGAGCGGTTGCGGTTGCAGGTAGACGTCTTGCAGGCATCGCTGAAATCAGGGCAAAAAGTGGTAACCGGGCAGGCTGGCGTGCTGCTCCTGTGCGGATTGCCGGCGCTTGTCGATGCGGGAATGGCAGCGCGTTTCCAGCGGGTGCTTGAGAAGCTGGTCGCCGGCTAGTCGGCGTGCCGCGAGGTCTTGCTTTTCGGTAAGATGCCGGTTGCAAATGACAATGCCCCGAGGCTTGCGCGCGGGGCATTGCATGCTTACTGAGGCAGAGTGCCGGCTTGAGGGCTGAGCCCGATCGACGGATTGCGCCGTTACGCGCGCATCAGCGTCTCTGAAAACAAGACGCACTGCGCGGTCCCGGGCAATATTGCATCGACAGCAATTACCCTTCGTCGAAATTACTTTTTGGTCGCTGGCAGGGTCGTGCTTTTTTCAGCAACCACAGCGACGGTCTTCATCGCTTCATCCATATTGCTTTCGATCTTGGCCACGACCTGCTTGGTGGACGCAGTCGCTTTCTCGTACCCGGCGTTGGCATTGCCAAGTGCCGTTTTGAACATGGCGACCATGTTTTCAGAACCGGCTGGTGCCGCACGGCTCATCTCGTCCATCAGCGTTGCAGCGTTGCGCTTCGCATCGGCGACTTGCGATTCGGTAATTTTGGTGATTTCAGCCTGGACTTCGGAGGCAATGCTGGCGACGCCGCGGACATAGGCCATGGCTTTTTCCGAGCCGGGCTTGGATTGTGCCGTGCTCAACGAAAAGAATTCCTGCGGGCTCTTTGCCGAGGCCAGGGTTTTTATCGTCTGGCTCGACTCATCCATGGCGCTGCGGGCTACCGAGAGATTCAGTTCAACGAGCTTTTCAACGCCTGCAAATGCTTTTTGCGTCAAGGTGGACATCATTAAAAATTGGGATTCGAACGCCGATTTTGTCGCAGCCGAAAATTGTTCTGGTGTAGAAAACATGATTTCTCCTGGTGGATAGATGTGTTCTGCCTTAAAGGTAGTAGCGCGAATCTTGTGCGCTGCAGCGGAGTCATTTTAAGGGCAGATGATGGTCTGTCAAGACTATTTCGATGGTCGTAGGCGCGTTTTTCAAGGATGTTTCCTTCTGGAATGCGTCAACGCAATCCCCCCGGCGGCGGAAGTCATGCCGATGCTAAACTCGCGGTCTTGTTTATTTCCGGGGCTTTTCAGTCTTGCAAGCTTTTTACTGCGATCACTTCGTTCTGCCACTTCCGGCCGGGCATCGGTTTCCGATGCAAAAATACCGGTTGTTGCGCGAAGGTGCGTCCGGTGCTGCCCCCGGACTGACATTTCAGGAAGCGCCAACCACCACCGACGGCGTGCTCGCGCTGGCACATCATCCGGATTACATCCGCCGCGTCAGTGCTGGCGCGTTATCGGATGCGGAGCAAAAGCGCATCGGTTTTCCGTGGTCGCACGACATGGTGGAGCGTTCGCGCCGCTCTGCCGGCGCCACCATTGCCGCCTGTCGGGCCGCGTTTTCCGATGGCGTTGCACTCAACCTGGCTGGTGGCACCCATCACGCCCACGCTGCACACGGTGAAGGTTTCTGTGTCTTCAACGACGCCGCCATTGCCGCCCGCCTGATGCAGGCCGAGCGACGTGCCAGTCGGGTCGCCGTGATCGATCTGGATGTTCATCAGGGCAATGGCACGGCGGACATTCTGGCGCGTGACGATTCGGTGTTTACCTTGTCGCTGCATGGCGAAAACAACTATCCATTTTCAAAAGCCATGAGTGACCTCGATGTGCCTTTGCCAGACGGCACCACCGATGCCGTCTACCTGGCCGCGCTGTCGGACGCACTCGACACGCTGTTTTCCCGCTTCGATCCGCAACTGTTCATTTTTCTTGCTGGCGCCGATCCGCATGAAGGCGATCGGCTGGGGCGTCTGCGCCTGACGCTGGACGGCCTCGCGCAGCGCGACCGGATGGTGCTGGAGCGCGCGCACCAGCGCCGCATTCCGGTCGCCATCACGATGGCTGGTGGCTATGGAAAACAGATCACGGACACCGTTGAAGTTCATTTGCAAACCGTCGCCATTGCTGCCAGTTTTGCGGCACGCTGGTCCGAACAACCGCTTGCGCCATTGCCGGCGCAGTGCTGACTCTTCCATGACCCACACTTCGACTCCGCCAGCCACCGCGCTCGCCGCCTCACCTCTCCTGGCCGCCATGCCATGGTTTTTTGTCCTGCTCTGGAGCACCGGCTTCATCGTCGCCAAGTTCGGTTTGCCGTTCGCGCCGCCGCTGACGTTCCTGTTACTGCGATTTGCCGGCGTGCTGCTGGTACTGATTCCGCTGGTCTTGCTGTTCCGTGCGCCGTGGCCGGTGGGACGGATCAGGCATGTTGCGGTGGCGGGGGTGCTGGTGCAGGCCGGTTATCTTGCCGGCGTCTGGTGCGCCATCAAGCTCGGCATGCCGGCGGGATTGTCGGCATTGATTGTCGGTATGCAACCGATCCTGACCGCCTTTGCCGCGCCGCTGATCGGCGAGTCGGTGCGCGGCAAACAATGGTTCGGCCTGGCGCTGGGCTTGTGCGGTGTGGGACTGGTGGTGGCCAACAAGATCAGCCTGATCGGGCTGTCCACCGGCAGCATCCTGCTGTGCCTGATGGCGCTGGTCTCGATCACGATAGGTACGCTCTACCAGAAGCGCTATTGCGCGCATTTTGACTTGCGTACCGGCACCATCATCCAGTTCGCGGCATCGGCACTGGTGGTGATGCCGTTCGCGATCGCGTTCGAAGATTTTTCGCCTGCCCTGACGACGGTGCAGTGGACCCCTAGCTTCATCGGTGCGCTGCTGTGGTCGGTGCTGGCCTTGTCGATCGGTGCGATCTTCCTGCTGTTTGCGTTGATACGCCGCAGCGCGGCAACCAGCGTCACCAGTTTGCTCTACCTGACACCGCCGACCACCGCCCTGATGGCATGGATCGCATTCGGTGAACAGTTCAGCTGGATCGGCATGGCCGGAATGCTGCTGGCGGTCGCCGGGGTGTTTTTCGTGGTGAAGAAATGAGCCGGGCCGAAGCAGGGCGGCGCAGCGCGTATCTGCATTTCCAGCCGATCACGACCCGCTGGAGCGACAACGACGCGTACGGTCACGTCAACAATGTCATGTATTACAGCTGGTTCGACACGGTGGTCAATACGCTGCTGATTCATGGTGGCGTGCTGGATCTCGAACACAGTCCGGTGATCGGACTGGTCATCGAAACACACTGCAATTATTTTTCATCGGTCGCCTTTCCGGAGCGCGTGACCGCCGGCTTGCGGGTTGCCCATCTGGGCACATCCAGCGTGCGCTACGAAGTCGGCATTTTCCGTGAAGACGATGACCAGGCTGCAGCCCAGGGCCACCTGGTCCATGTCTATGTCGATCGTATCAGCCGTCGTCCTGTCGCCATTCCGGCGTCGATGCGCCAGTTACTCCTTTCCATACAACTTCCTTCCACTTCCATGGGCCCAGCATGATCCAGACTCCGCAACAGCACATCGTCGACGATGCCATCACCTCGCGCCGTTCGATCCGCGCCTTCCTGCCAGACCCGGTCGCCCGGGAAGACATCGAACGCTTGCTGGAAGTCGCCGCACGGGCACCGTCCGGTACCAACATCCAGCCATGGAAAGTCTACGTGTTGACCGGCGCGATCAAACAGCGCCTGTCAGCCGCCATTCTGGCTGCCCACGACGATCCCGCAGAAGCGGCGAAGCACGTCGAGGAATACAATTATTACCCGCTCAAATGGGCCTCGCCGTACATCGAACGTCGTCGCAAGGTGGGCTGGGATTTGTATGCGTTGCTGCAATTGACGCGCGATAACAAGGCGGGCATGCATGCCCAGCATGGGCGCAATTACCAGTTTTTTGATGCGCCGGTGGGCCTGGTATTCACGATCGATCGCAGCATGGAACAAGGCTCGTGGCTGGACTACGGCATGTTCCTGCAAAACATCATGGTGGCGGCCAAAGGACGCGGACTCGATACCTGCCCGCAAGCCGCGTTCACGCAATATCACCGGATCATTGCCGAGGTTTTGCAGATCCCCGACAACCAGATGGTTGTTTGCGCCATGTCGCTCGGCTATGCCGACCAGCAGAAGATTGAAAACTCGCTGATCACCGAACGCGAGCCGGCACATGGCTTCGTGAAGTTTCTCGACGAATAGCCGCGAAAGGCGGTGGTTGGCAGATGTTGGCCGGTAGTGCCGGAATACCCGTGCTGCCGGCCTGGAATTGACAGGCGATTGTGAATGCGAAAACAGGTTAATTGTTTGCGCTAACCTCCTAATTTGTTTGCACATGTGCTCCTTTTTGCTACACTGAAAGACGAAAATCTTCGCCTATTCCTGAGAGCTCCTGATGTCCAAATCCGCGCTGGTATTGCTGCTAATGTTCTCCATGTTTGTTTCCCAGGGGACGTCGGCGAACGCTGCTGGCCAGTCAGGCGCCTCGGCATCTGCGAAAAAACATGCGGTAAAGAAATCTTCCGCTAGCAAATCCAAGGCCAGCCGAAAACGTTCTGCAGCTGCAGCGCCGTCCCTGGCAAAAGAAGAAAAGCTGGTGCGTCATGTGCGCGTGGTCAAGGGCAAAAAACGGGTGACCTATCAGCGCGTCGCCGCTGGCCCGGTCATTCCGCCGGTGCCGCCAGTGGTCAGTGCCGGCGACCTTGCCGGCTTGAATCTGACGCGCGATCCGCTGGACCTGAAATCCAGCGTCGCCTTGGTCATGGACCAATCCAACTCCAAAGTACTGTTCGAAAAAAATGCCAATGTCGCCTTGCCGATTGCCTCGATTACCAAGCTGATGACCAGCATGGTCGTTGTTGAGTCGCACCAGAACATGGATGAGATGATCGAAGTGACCAACGACGATATCGACAAGGAAAAAAATTCATCGTCACGCCTGCGGGTCGGCTCGCAGTTGTCCCGCGCAAACATGCTGCACATTGCGCTGATGAGTTCGGAGAACCGGGCCGCCTCTGCGCTGGGCCGCAATTATCCGGGTGGCTTGCCCGCTTTCGTGGCGGCGATGAACGCCAAAGCAAAATCATTGGGAATGAATGACACGCGCTATGTCGATTCTACCGGCCTGTCCAGCCACAACGTGGCTAGTGCACAGGACCTCGCCAAGCTTGTCATCGCCGCCCATCAGCATGCCATCATCAGCCAGTATTCGACCGATACCAAGTATGTGGTCGAGCCGGGTGGACGCTCGCTGCAGTACTCCAACTCCAATCATCTGGTGGCCAATCCGAGCTGGGATATCGGCCTGCAAAAAACCGGTTATATCAATGAAGCAGGACGTTGCCTGGTCATGCTGGCGAATATCGAAGGCCGGCCGATCGTGATGGCATTCCTTGATTCAAAAGGCAAGCAGTCACGGCTGGCGGATGCGGGCAGGATTCGTAAATGGATCGAGGCCCTCAAGCCGGAGAACCTGACCAATCCGCTCGCGGCGCCCGCGTCACGCAGTGTTCCGATGGTCCACAGTTAAAAAAAGCGAACCGGAAGGTTCGCTTTTTTACTTGTGCTGCCAGTACTCTGCAGCGCCCGGTCACGCGTCAGGATGGTTCCTGCACCGTATAACCGAGTACCGCCGAAATCTGGTTTACCGTCAGCATCAGGTCTTCCAGCCAATCCTCCTGCAGACGGTCGGCCGGCGCGGAAATCGACAGGCCGGCAATCAGTCGGCCCGAATCGTCACGAATGCCGGCGGCCATGCAGCGCACGCCCAGTTCCAGTTCTTCGTTGTCACGCGCAAAACCGCGCGCCCGCACCAGGCTGAGCTCACGCTCCAGCGTGGTCAGTTCCGTAATCGAATTTTTGTTGTGACCCGACAGGCCGGTGCGCGTCGCATACGACCGCACCGATTTCGGATCGTCGACTGACAGGAACAGTTTGCCTGTCGAAGTCAGGTGCAGTGGCGCTCGGCCACCAATTGCACGTACCACCTGCATGCCGGATCGCTCGGAAAAGGCCCGGTCGATATAGACGATTTCGTCGCCCTGGCGCACCGACAGATTCACGGTCTGCTGGGTTTTACGATGCAGTGCCCGCATGAAGTCAAGCGCCGCTTCGCGCACGTTCAGGCGACTCTTGACGACATTGCCCAACTCCAGCAAGCGCATGCCGAGGCGATAGGCACCCGGTTCGGCGCGTTCGACGAGTCGCTTGAGCACCAGATCATTGAGGATGCGATGCGCCGTGGATGGATGCAGGCCTGTATCGGCCGACAGCTGCTTCAGACTGACCGGGTCGGGATAGCGTGCCAGCGCATCAAGCAGGGAGTTCAGGCGTTCGATGACCTGTATGGAGGTCTTGTCGGTGTCTTGGCTGGATTGAATTGTCATGGAGCGATGGGGAAGGTAAGTGGCGTCGTTTATACCACAATGCGGAAAAATAGCCAAAATCCCGAGCAAGTGCGGATCATGTATCGCTGATGAATCGACCAGTGGACAGGCTGGTTTTTTTGGTGGAACGCGGTACCGGAGTTCGGTGCGGGTGCTGTTAAACTGCGGCCACTGTGGCCGGTCCGAGCGCGATGCAGTCGCCGTGTTCGTGCATTGTCCAACGTGTCATTCAACGCAATTACCAGGTGCCGCATGAGCGATAAACCGCAACCGATCAGCAGTTTCAAGAGCAAGTCCGGCGCCAAGCGCATCGTCGGTGCATTTTTTTATTCGATGGAAGGTTTCAAGGCTGCATGGAAAGGCGAGCATGCATTCCGCCAGGAGCTGCTGGTCATGGTGGTGGCAACCATCGTCGCGCTGTGCCTGCCGTTACCGGCCTTGCAGAAGCTGATGTTGATCGGGGTGTTCGTGCTGGTGCTGGTGGTCGAGTTGCTCAATTCGGCCATCGAAGCCGTCGTCGACCGGGTCTCGCTGGAGCGCAATCCGCTGTCGAAGAACGCCAAGGACTTCGGTAGTGCGGCGGTCTTCCTGACGTTCACGCTGGCGGCGACGACGTGGGTGGTGATCGTCGCGCCGCTGCTGGGGTGGAACTGGTAGCGCTGCTTTCCTGCTGGTTGCTTGTTACTTGCTCGAATAGATCTTGTCGAATTCGCCGCCATCATCAAAATGGCGTTTCTGCGCCTGACGCCATCCGCCAAACACCTCGTCGACAGTAAACAGCTTGATCGGCTTGAAATTAGCCTGGTATTTTTTGGTCACGCTGTCGAGGCGCGGACGCAGGAAATGCTGCGCGGCGATTTCCTGACCTTGTGGCGAGTACAGGAATTGCAGATAGCCGGTTGCCTGTTTGCGAATACCACGCTTGTCGACCACCTTGTCGACCACGGCCACCGGTGACTCCGCGAGGATCGACATGTCCGGATAGACCACATCAAAATCGTCACCGAATTCCTTGCGTACCAGTTGCACTTCATTTTCGAACGTCACCAGCACATCGCCGATGGCTCGCTGGGTGAACGTGGTGGTTGCGGCGCGACCGCCGGCATCGAGGATAGGCACATTCTTGAACAGGCGCGTCACCATCTCGCGTGCCTGTGCTTCGGTACCGCCTTTTTTGATGACGTAGCCCCAGGCTGCCAGGTAGGTATAGCGACCGTTACCGGCCGTCTTTGGATTCGGAATGATGACCTTGATACCCGGCTTGACCAGATCGTCCCAGCCCTTGATCTGCTTCGGATTGCCCTTGCGGACCAGATACACCATGGTCGAATAGAACGGCGCTGCACCATTCGGGAATTTTTTGGACCAGTCGGCCGCCACCACGCCGCGGTCAGCCAGCATGTCGATGTCGTTGGCCTGGTTCATCGTCACGACCGAGGCTTCCAGTCCATCAGCGACCGAACGTGCCTGCTTGCTCGAACCGCCATGTGACTGGTTCACGGTGAGGGTTTCACCGGTGGTTTTTTTCCAGTCGGCGATGAAGGCGGGATTGATGTCCTTGAACAGTTCACGCGTGACGTCATAGGACACGTTGAGCAGGACGGTGTCTGCAGCGACGGCGGGGAGGGCGAACGAGAGCGACGCGGTTGCGCCAGCCAGTAGCAGAAGGCGGCCAAGGCCACGCAGGAAAGGACGATTGCCAGATGCAGCTGGCTGGAGAAGCAATGTTGACATGACTGGTGCCCTGAATGAATGAAGCCACGATTGTCCGAACAGTGCAGCGCAAAGCCAACAACTCATTTGTCATAAGCTTAAAGATAAGCTTTTGAATCCAGCCCCAACATGAAGCACGCCTGGGAACCGACTGGACAGTGCGTGAACCCGAAGTGGGTGGATTTTTTTCGGCACAACACTGGCGCTGAAATCCACTGCATCACCGTTACCGAGTCTTACTATTCGGTAAGATGGCGACCTTCCTTCACGCACTTCAAGGTCAGTCATGGCATCAACAGGCAGTGACCGCTTCGGCGTTCTGCGTCACCGCAATTTCAGGTTCTATTTATCGGCCCGTCTGCTCGCCACGCTGGCCGTGCAGATGCAAAGCGTCGCGATAGGCTGGCAGGTGTATGCGATGACCGGGAATGTGTTTGATCTCGGGCTGATCGGCCTGGCGCAGTTCGCGCCGTTCCTGTTGCTGATCCTGTTTGCCGGCCATGCCGCCGACCGTTACGACCGCCGCAAGATCATCATCGGCTGCTTTGTGGCCCAGTTCGTATGCGGGCTCGGGTTGCTGGCATTTACCTTTTTGAACCTGACAGTGGTCTGGCCGATTTTTGCGGTGCTGGTGCTGTTCGGTAGTGCGCGCGCCTTCATGATGCCTGCCAGCCAGGCGATCCTGATCAACATGGTCCCGAAAGACAGTTTCAGCAAAGCGGTGGCGCTCAGTTCATCGTCGTTTCATGTTGCCGTGATTGTCGGGCCGGTACTCGGCGGACTGCTGTATCTGGCGGGGCCAACCACGGTTTATCTGATCGTCGCCGCGCTGCTGACGCTGGCCACGGGCCTGATGCTGATGACCTGCACCACGCCGCAAGTGACCCATCGCGAACCGCCCACCTTGCACAGTTTGCTGGAAGGTTTGCGCTTCGTCTGGTCGCGCCCGGTCGTGCTCGGAGCGATTTCCCTGGATCTGTTTGCGGTGCTGTTTGGCGGCGCCACGGCGCTCTTGCCGGCGATTGCCAGCGATATCCTGCATGTCGGCCCGACCGGACTGGGCTTGCTGCGTACCGCGCCAGCAGTCGGTGCTGCCATCACGTCGATCGCACTGACGTTCTGGCCGATCTCGCGCCGGGTCGGGCAGTGGATGTTCGGTGGCGTGGCTTTGTTTGGTGCCGGCACCGTGGTACTGGGGCTGACCAGCAGCATGACGGTGGCATTGATTGCGCTGGTGTTGATGGGCGTGGGCGACATGGTCAGCGTTTTTATCCGGCATTTGCTGGTGCAGTACGAAACCCCGGACGCCATCCGCGGTCGGGTCAGCGCCGTCAATGCGGTGTTTATCGGTGCCTCCAACGAGCTCGGTGAATTCGAGTCCGGCATCACTGCCGGCTGGTTCGGGCTGGTGCCGGCGATCCTGATCGGCGGCGTGGCAACACTGGCAGTGACTGCTGCGTGGGCGCTCGGGTTTCCGGTGTTATCGAAGATGGATCGGTTTCCGCATGTCAGCAAAGACCAGGACAACAGGAGCTAGCAAGCAGCCAATTCAACATCGACTTCAGGGGGCAGAAAAAGCGTCGCTTATGTTGCCGAATTGTAGGTTGGGCTGCAAAGCCCAACATGCGTCAAGTTCCCCGTCAGGTCGTTGTGCGGTCGTCGATAGCTGACGTTGTAATCACTCCGAAGTACCAAGTCAGATGCTGCACGGCGCAGCGAAAACTGCTTCCGGTAGCGATGACCGAATGGGGCGCTTGACGCATGTTGGGCTCTGCAGCCCAACAGTCGGTGGTTTGCATGGTGAAATTTGCACGCTAAAAGCGTCGCTTATGTTGCCGAATTGTAGATTGGGCTGCAAAGCCCAACACGCGTCAAGTTTCCTGTCAGGTCGTTGTACGGTCGTCGATAACTGAACTTGCATGGTGAAATTTGCACGTCAGGCCTAACGCGAAAGGGCTGGGTTAGCCCAGCAAGTGGCGCAGGCCATCCCAGCTCAGTTTCAGCCCGGTCAGCAACAGGAATCCATACGAAATCCGGTAGAACACCTTCGCATCGATCCTGTCATGCAGCCAGGCGCCCAGCCTGACACCGATCGGTGCCAGCGGCGACAGCACGGCGGCGGTTGCGAGGTTGTCCAGCGTCAATTGGCCGAGCAGCGCATACGGCACGATCTTGGCGTAATTGATGGTGGTAAACAGGATTGTCACGGTGCCGACATACACGGCCTTGTCGAGATTTTTTGGCAGCAGATAGATCGCCATCGGCGGCCCGCCCGCATGGGAGACAAAGCTCGTGAAGCCGGACAGGAACGACCATAATCCGGCGCTGGCGGGGTCCGGCAAATGTACCGGCGAACGAATCAAGCCCTTGAGCCAGTAATTCAGGGCGAACAGCAGCGCCATCACGCCGACCATCGCCGTCACCATTGCATCATTGAGATGACGGAACATCAGCGCACCAATCAGAATGCCGATCAGCGCGCCCGGCAACAGCAGTTTAAGCAAGGCCGGATCGCAGCGCTTGCGCCAGGTCACGAAGCCCGTCAGGTCCATCACGCACAGGATCGGCAACATGATGCTGGCGGCCTGCGTTGGCGAAATCACCAGCGCCATCAACGGCACCGCAACGATGCCCAGCCCGCCCGCAAAACCGCCCTTGGAAATACTGGTGATCAGCACAGCCGGAATTGCGGCGGCGTAAAAAAGCGGGTTGTCGATGATCTGCATGATTACGGTTTAGAAACAAAGTGGAAGCCGGAGCATATCTGATAAGCGCATATCGAACCGCGAAAGCATTCGTTCGGGTTTGGAAGGGCAGGTACTACTCTGGGTTCCTCGATAACTATCCGTACCCAGGAACCTCCGATGTCATTCAAAACACTACTCCAGTCATTGATCGTTGCCGCCATTCTCGCCTCCGCCGCCCATCTTGCCGGCGCCACCGAGGTCTCGCTGCTCAATGTCTCGTACGACCCAACCCGCGAGCTATATCAGGATTTTAATCAGGACTTCGCCAAACAATGGAAAGCCAAAAGTGGTGACACGGTCACCTTCCGGCAGTCGCATGGCGGCTCCGGCAAACAGGCCCGCGCCGTCATCGATGGTCTCGGTGCCGACGTCGTCACGCTGGCGCTGGCCTATGACATCGACGCGATTGCCGCACGCGGCCTGTTGTCGCCCGACTGGCAAAAACGCCTGCCGCATAACAGCGCGCCCTACACCTCGACCATCGTGTTTTTGGTTCGTAAGGGCAATCCGAAAGGAATCAAGGACTGGAACGACCTGATCAAACCGGGCGTCGCCGTGATCACGCCGAATCCGAAAACCTCCGGTGGCGCACGCTGGAACCATCTTGCGGCCTGGGGCTATGCACTGAAACAGCCGGGCGGCAACGACACTACTGCCCGTGAATTCCTGTCCAGGCTCTACAAGAACGTGCCAGTACTGGATTCCGGCGCCCGCGGTGCAACCACCACGTTTGTCGAGCGCGGCATCGGCGATGTGCTGATCGCCTGGGAAAACGAAGCCCTGCTGGCTATCAGGGAAATCGGTCCCGACAAGGTGGACATCGTCGCCCCCTCGATCAGCATCCTGGCCGAACCGCCAGTGGCCGTCGTCGACAAGGTGGTCGACAAGCGCGGCACCCGCAAGGTGGCCGAGGCTTATTTGCAGTACCTGTATTCCGATGCCGGCCAGGACATCGCGGCCAAACATTATTACCGCCCGACCGGCGAGAAGGCCGTCAGAAAATTCGCCGGCCAGTTCCCGAAGATGCAATTGCTGACGATCGATGAAGTGGCCGATGGCTGGACCAAAGCACAAAAAACCCACTTCGCCGATGGCGGTGTGTTCGACCAGATCTATCTGCCTTCCGGCAAATAAGCCTGCGCTGTCGGGATATTGTCCGGCAGCACGATCGGAAGCGCTGTGGCAAACCTGTTCAAGGTGACGTACGTAGCGATCGTAAAACGGTCAATCGCTTATGCGGAACCCAACTAACGTCATGCATAAAAAATCCTTTTCGTTATTCGGTCCGAATGCAATCATCGCGCCTTGTTAGTTGAATCGGTAATAACGAGGTATTCATGGCCACTGCAGCAGCTCCCCCTTCCAGCCGGGCATCGGCGTTTCGCGTGATGCCCGGTTTTAATTTGTCTCTCGGGTTCACGGTGTTTTACCTGAGCCTGATCGTCTTGCTGCCGCTCTCTGCAGTGTTCCTCAAAACCTTCGGCATGACCTGGGAAGCGTTCTGGAGCGCGGTCAGTTCCGAGCGGGTGGTGGCGTCGTACAAACTGACCTTCGGCGCGGCGTTTATCGGTGCGGTGCTCAATGTGATCTTCGGCGGCATCGTCGCCTGGGTGCTGGTGCGCTACGAGTTCGCCGGCAAAAAAATCATCGACGCACTGGTCGACCTGCCGTTCGCGTTGCCGACTGCGGTCGCCGGTATCGCGCTCACCGCGCTGTATTCGTCGAATGGCTGGCTCGGCCGCTATCTGGAACCGCTCGGCATCAAGGTTGCATTCACGCCGCTGGGCATCATCGTCGCACTGACTTTCATCGGCCTGCCGTTCGTGGTGCGCACCGTGCAACCGGTATTGCAGGACGCCGAACGTGAACTGGAAGAAGCCGCCGCCAGCCTCGGCGCATCGCGCTGGCAAACCTTCGTACGGATCATCATGCCGACCATTTTGCCAGCCTTGCTGACCGGCTTTGCACTGGCGTTTGCCCGCGCCACTGGCGAATACGGCTCAGTCATTTTCATCGCCGGCAACATGCCGATGGTGTCCGAAATCACGCCGCTGCTGATTATTACCAAGCTCGAACAATACGACTACGCCGGCGCGACGGCGATTGCGGTGGTCATGCTGACAGCCTCCTTTGCGCTGCTGCTGACGATTAACCTGTTACAAGCCTGGACCCGCAAGCGCGGTCAGGCAGAGAGGATCTGAGATGGCCGCGATTGCTCCTCCTGCCAGCGCGCCACGTCCGCGCGGCGAACCGATACCGACAATTGCATCGACCCTCGAACCGACATGGATACGCTGGCTGCTGATCGGTATTGCACTGACCTTCCTGACGCTGTTTTTGTTCGTGCCGCTGGTGGCGGTGTTTGTCGAGGCGCTCAAGAAAGGCTGGCAAACCTACCTGATGGCAGTCATCGAGCCGGATGCCCTGGCGGCCATCCGCCTGACCTTGCTCATCGCCGCGATTTCCGTGCCGCTGAATCTGGTGTTCGGCGTGGCGGCGGCATGGACCATCGCCAAGTTCGATTTCCGTGGCAAGAACATCTTGCTGACGCTGATCGACTTGCCGTTCTCGGTGTCGCCGGTGATTTCGGGCCTGATCTATGTCCTGCTGTTCGGTGCGCAGGGCTGGTTCGGCCCATGGCTGCAAGAGCACGACATCAAGATCCTGTTCGCGGTACCGGGCATGGTGCTGGCGACGATCTTCGTGACTTTTCCATTCGTGGCGCGCGAATTGATCCCGCTGATGCAATCGCAGGGCAGCGAAGAAGAAGAGGCCGCGCTGGTGCTCGGTGCCTCCGGCTGGAAGACCTTCTGGCATGTCACGCTGCCGAATATCAAATGGGGTTTGCTGTACGGCGTGATCCTGTGTAACGCCCGTGCGATGGGCGAGTTTGGCGCGGTCTCGGTGGTCTCCGGCCACATCCGGGGCGAGACCAACACAATCCCGCTGCAAGTCGAAATCCTCTACAACGAATACAACTTTGCGGCTGCCTTTGCCGTCGCATCGCTGCTGGCCTTGCTGGCGCTGGTGACATTGGCGCTGAAGTCATTCATCGAATGGCGCTTGCAGGAAAGCGGCGAACAACCTAACGGAGGACACTGATCATGGGCATCGAAGTCAAGAATATCCACAAACGCTTCGGCAATTTCATCGCCCTGGATGATGTGTCGCTCAATTTTCCGGCTGGAGAATTAACTGCACTCCTGGGGCCGTCCGGCTGTGGCAAGACCACGCTGTTGCGCATCATCGCCGGACTCGAACGTCCCGACAGCGGCCAGGTGCTGCTGGATAACGAAGATGCGTCGGACCGCCATGTGCGCGAGCGCCAGGTCGGTTTCGTGTTCCAGCATTACGCACTGTTCAAGCACATGACCGTGTTCGAGAACATCGCGTTCGGTTTGCGCGTAAAACCACGTGCCTTGCGACCGAGCGAAGCGCAGATCCGCGACAAGGTGAAGCAGTTGCTGGAACTGGTGCAGCTCGACTGGCTGGCTGACCGCTATCCGCCGCAACTCTCGGGTGGCCAGCGCCAGCGTATTGCACTGGCTCGCGCCCTGGCAGTCGAGCCCCGCGTGCTGCTGCTGGATGAACCGTTCGGCGCGCTCGACGCGAAGGTGCGCAAGGAACTGCGGCGTTGGTTGCGTCGCCTGCATGACGACTTGCATGTGACCAGTATTTTTGTCACGCATGACCAGGAAGAAGCGCTCGAAGTGGCCGACCAGATCGTCGTCATGAACAAGGGCGTGGTCGAGCAGATCGGTGCGCCACGCGATGTGTACAACCACCCTGCGTCACCGTTCGTGTATGGATTCCTGGGCAACGTCAATTTGTTCCACGGCCGCGTCCATGAAGGCGTGCTGGAGTCGGGCGGCGTGACCTTCGATGCGCCCGACCATGCCTCGGCACAGGATGCGACTGGTGTCGGTTTCGTGCGGCCGCATGATATCGAGATCGATCGGTACACGCCGGGCGCCGAAGGCATCATCGTCAAACTGCGCCGGGCGCACGCGATTGGCCCGCTGGCGCAGCTGGACCTGGAACGCGACGACAACCGCGAGATCATCGAAGCGGTGATTCCGAACGAACGCTTCGCGCAACTGAATCTGAAAGAAGGCGAAACGCTGGTGGTACGGCCCAAGCGTCTGCGCGTTTTTGTCGACGAATCGGTATGAATTTCCAGCAATTGCGCTCGATCCGCGAAGCCACGCGTTGCGGCTTCAACCTGACCGAAGTCGCGCATGTGCTGTTCACATCGCAACCGGGCGTGAGCCGGCAGATTCGCGAACTCGAAGATGAACTTGGCGTCGAAATTTTCGAGCGCAACGGCAAGCGCCTGACCGGCCTGACCGATCCCGGCAAAGGCATCGTGGAAATCATCGACCGGCTTTTGATCGAAGCTGAAAACCTGCGCCAGGCCAGCGAGGAATATGCCGGCAAAAAGAGCGGCACGCTGACCATCGCCACCACCCACACGCAGGCGCGCTACGTGCTGCCGAAAGTGGTACAGGCATTTCGCGCTGCGTTTCCGGAGGTGCGCATCGCCTTGCAGCAGAGTTCACCGGAGCACATTGCCGAGTGGGTGTTGTCGGGCAAGGCCGATGTTGGTATTGCTACCGAGGGCCTGAGCCAGTTCGAGGAACTGGTGTCGTTCCCGTGCTATTCGTGGAGTCATGCGGTTGTGGTGCCGCAAGGGCATCCGTTGCTGGCGTTGACTAGCCTGTCGTTGCAGGATTTGGCTGCTTATCCGCTGATTACCTACGATGTCGGATTTACCGGGCGCGGGCATATTGATGCGGCGTTTCGGGAGGCGGGGATTGCTACCGATATTGTCTTGACTGCGATGGATTCGGATGTGATTCAGCAGTATGTGGCGCTGGGGTTGGGCGTGGGGATTGTGGCGTCGATGGCGATCGAGTCGAGCCGGTATAACGGCTTGCAGGCGATTGCGGCGACGCATTTGTTTGCGGCCAATGTCACGCGGCTGGCGGTGCGGCGGGGGGCGTATTTGCGGTCTTATACTTGTGATTTTATTTTGCAGTTTGCGCCGGAGTTGACGCGTGGGGATATTGATAGTGCGATGAGGCATGGGGTTTGAGTAGGTGGTCAATGAGCGCTAGTTGTAGCTGATTTCATTGGCTTTCTGTTGGCGGGCTTGGTGAGGCGGGTTTGTTACGTCGAGATGGATCAGAGTGATGGACACGGCAATGTCGGTCTGGCATCAGGTAGTCCGCACTGATAAGCACAACATTCGTCAATCAACTCCATAGATCGAAACGACCGGTTTGCTAATGGTGATGTGGCATAAGTAACGTTTCAAGACTTGCGCCGTTATATTTTCCATAGACCTCAAGTGTAATTAAAATGTTAATTGACCCCTGAAAAAAGCCAACTGTAATACACCAAGCACTAATCCCAACAACAAGAGTGTCTTTTGGCCAATCGGAATGTGCTTCCAAGGCAAGTGCTCCGATCCATGTTTAGTCAGACACTCAGCTTTGGTAATTGGATATAGTAAGACTGAAATGCCAAAACATGCAAAAAAGGGAAAGAGAAAACTCGCCTTCTTCCAGTAGATTCCATTAAAAATTACGGAGTGCCAAATATAGATGTCTCCACCGACTGCGGCGACAAGAACCAGCGTGCCGATCAATCGCATTTTCATTCGTGGTTTGATAAATATCTCCTTTAATCTCAATGAAATTGTGTCGGTAAAGTTTTGTTGATGCATGTCTTGTTTTATAACAATTTGTTTTTGATAGAATGGTGTGTCAAGTCGTGCTGCAAGTCCAATATTTAAAGGTCAATTTCGTAAGCGTAAATAACTGGTTTTTCTTTGTCTATAAATATTGGCCTGTTCAGAGAAAATTATATTATTGATCATGTAAGTTATTTAATAATTTGTCGAGTGTTATTCTCATCTTTTGAATTTCATCTGGTTCTAAAAGGATATTAAATATTTCTTCGTCTTTAATAGTATCGACTAAATGTACATTAATCCATCCTGTCGACCAAAAATCTATTCCACCAATTTTGAATGGTGAATCGAACTCAATTCTTTGTAAATCGCCGAATTGTCCATTTATATCGCTTGAGTACTTAAATTGAAATTCAGTTGGAATTTTTGGTTTTATATAATTATTGAAATAATTTATGTTATTAATGATCTCCTCACTTGGAATCTAAAATTTTAAAGTCGTTAAAAGAATGCGCTTATACACAACTAAGGAAACGCTGATTTAATCGTCCGATTTTTGGCGGTAAAATTCCGCTGACATTCATTCTTAGCGAGACCGCCGTGGCCATGAAGCAAACCAGTTTTTCGAGTGCTGAATTTGCTGCGAAGAAGCGCATCACGCGTCGCGAGCAGTTTCTTGCAGACATGGAGAAAGTCGTACCCTGTGCTGAACTTGAGGCGGTTATCGCCCCTGTCTATCCGACCGGCATGCGCTGTCGTCCATCGATTGGTTTGCCGCGCATGCTGCGGGTGTACTTTATCCAGTAGTGGTACAGCCTGTCCGACGAAGCGGTGGAAGATGCCATCTACGATAGCCAGGCCGTGCGGGCGTTTGTCGGCGTGGATCTGGCCCGCGAATCGGCGCCGGACGCGATAACCCTGCTGAAATTCCGGCGCTTGCTGGAGACGAATGAACTGACCCAGCGCATGTTTATCGCGATCAACGCGACGCTCACCGAGAAGGGCTTGCTGATGGGTTCTGGGACCATCGTCGATGCGACGATCATCAACGCGCCGCCGTCGACCAAGAATGCCGAGCACAAGCGCGATGCCGACATGCACCAGACGAAGAAAGGCAATCAGTGGTACTTCGGCATGAAAGCGCATATCGGCGTCGATGCCGAAAGCGGCCTGGTGCACAGCCTGACCACCACGGCGGCCAACGTCGCCGACATCGTTGAAACGGCAGCGCTGCTGCATGGCGACGAAGAAACGGTGTTTGCCGATGCGGGCTACACCGGCGTGGCAAAGCGCGAAGAAATGAATGACGCCAAGGTGCAATGGCAGATTGCTGCCAAGCGGGGGACGATCAAGAAGGTCAACGAAAAGTGACCGCTGCGCGCCATCCTCGACGAACTGGAACATGCCAAGGCGAGCATCCGGGCAACGGTTGAGCATCCGTTTCATGTGGTCAAAAATCTCTTGCGTCATCGCAAAACACGCTACAGGTCTTCATGTTGTTCGGCCTGGGAAATCTTGTCATCGCAAAAAACAAGCTGTTGAACTGGCAGGCCCGAGCTCCGTCTATTGCGTGAAAACAGGACGAAAGGGGCATCGTTTGTTCGCTTTTTAGCCCATCTTTTCGGCTTTTCATCCACTTTTTCGAGAATAAAATTTGCTGGAGGGGGGAATCAGTCATTTTCATTCTTGGATTCGACTTTATTCAGCGATTCCTTAGTGGAAAAATACAAGAAAATTTAATCCAGTAAGTCGCCGCTGAATAAAGCACACTGTAGTACGCCAAGAATGCATCCCGATACAAAGAGTGCCTTTGGCACTAGAGGAATGTGCTTCCAGGGTATTTGTTCTGAGCCATGTTTTACAAAGTATTCAGCTTTCGTTGTTGGATATAGAAAAGCCGCTAAACTTGTGCATGCAAAAAGTGGCAAGACAAAACTTACCATTGGTCGGTAAGTTCCGTTAATCATTACCGATTGCCAGTTGTAGATGATTCCACCGATGCTGCCGATTAGGCACGCGGCCGCGTTTAATCGCATTTTTGTTTTAGGTTTCATAAATTTATTATTTGGCTTGAAGATGATTTCAAAAATACTCGTCGCCTGCGTAGGAAATTTTATCATTCAAAAGTTGAACTAATGCTTGGAAATAATGCATTTTCTGATGTTAATACATGGCGGACTTTACGGCTTAAGCTAATGGATTTTGTTATATCAAACCTGTAATTGTTTGCTAAGTATCCTTATGATCGTCCGGAATGCGACATCGAGCAGTATCGAGGTATTTTTTCCAATTCGAAAACATTCTATTTTCGTTTTCTTCAATGCTATGTTTACTTGAATCATAATCATCTGTAACTGGCATATATCTTACGAAATTTTCAATTTCACTCGGATAATCAAAGTCAGCGTAAATCGTTTCGACCTCACTCAATGGATCATCAGTGTTTGCTTTATTTTCGAATACCCACGCGAGCATCAAGAAGAGCCATTTTCTTACCGAGAGATTTCCTAACTTCTCCGGTTCAGACGTCGCAAGTTCTCGGAGCAATTCGCCAACTTTATATGTCTCTGACTTCCCCAAACAAGACAGCTCAATTTCACGCACATCTGATTCAGAATAAAGTCGAATTTTCGCTAAATCGACTATGCCAGACCAACCAATCATTTGACGCTCGTAACCCCAAAGAGCATCACGCCATGACAGTGAGGTGCGCTCCTTGATAAAAAAAAATGGAATAGGTGTCAAACTCATTTAAGGCACCTTCGGAAGTCGTTGATTAGGGAGGCCGGTAATAGTGCCGCCGTCGATAAAGCGTTGATGCGTTACTTTCCCAGCCGAATCATAAATATATTCGTAGATTCCATTCTTGCCGTTCAGCATACCGGGCGTTTGTAGCAGGGTGCGCTCAACACCATCTCCACCCCGTAGCGCAAAAGTCTGTCCTGCTCCCAGTTGCTCTTTTGATAGAAAACTTGCTGCTCGATGCGATATATCAGCTTTCAACCCGCTGCCAATTCGTTCGGCATTGAGAATTTTCTCTGCTGCTGTGCCTGTATCCTTCGCCTGACGTCCCGTCCTACTAAAAACCCGCTGTAACAACGCCTGCGCCTTCTCCGTCCGCAACGCCAACGAGCTTCCCGCCAACGCAGTACCCGCCAACGCAGTACCCGCCTCCAGCGCATTCACCATCCCGCTGGCCAGTACATCCCCCGCCTTTTGCAAGTCCGCTTCACATTTCGCGTTGGATGTTAATACGAATGCCTTGAGAAATTCCTTCGCCGCTATCAGTGCGTAATCACCGAAAAAGTATAGACCGGTTATGGCGATTGCCATGTCGAGAGGCGGACCGAGTAGCGTGGGTTGCAATCCGGCCCAGAGGCTAATCACTGCTGCCGTGGCTGCCAGCGATTCCGGTTTGACCAGCTCACGCAGCATGTCGCCGATCACGCCGGGAATCTGGCCACCGGCGCGCAGGAACACGTACTGGACACGCTGTTGTGTGTCCCAACCTGACACGTCCGCTAGCGGTTTCGCCTGCAACCCTAGCGGATCAACATTGGCCACCGGATTGTTATCGGCAAACGCATACAGATTCAATCCACCCGACAGCCCGCTCGGGTCCGCGCTCAGGTACCGTCCGCTGCGCACGTCCAGATACCGGTGATGGTTGTAGTGCAGGCCGGATTCGGCATCGTAGTACTGGTTCGAGCCGCGCAGGTTGAGTGGCATCACGGCGTTGGCGGCCGGGATCAGTTCGCCGAAACCGGTGACGCTTGCGCGCCAGACGACTTGCTTACGGTCGTTCACCAGCGCACGTGGCGCGCCGGTGTGGTCGGCGATGATGGCGAAGACGTCGTTGCGGGTGGCCTGGCCGATGGCGCGGGTGGTGTCGGTCGGGATGCTGCCGAGTGCCTGACCGGCCAGGGCTGTGATGCCGCTGTCGCGCGCTTGCAGCATCGCGATGGGGCGACTGCCGCTCTGGTCGTCGAGCCAGACGTACTGGCGCGTGACGGAGATAGGGCTGTCGGGTTGAGTGTCGGTGCTGCTGCGGTTACCGCCGCCATCTTTCGAGCTGGTTTGTGCTTCGGCGACTAATTCGCTGCCATCGTAAAAGTAGTAGGTGACGGTCTTCTGGCTCCCGGCATAGCTGACTTTTTTGATGCGCTCGCCGAACGCGTTGTAGGCGTAATCGGCGACAGGCTGACCGTGCAGACTGACTCGCGTCAGGCGTTGCTGGCTATCCCATGCGTAGTCGGTGTCGCCAGTCCGGGTGACGCTGCCGGCGGCGTTGTAGTCGTACCGGATGCGACGGCCATCGGCCTGTGCAGCGGTAATCCGGTTACTCGCCGGATCGATGGTGTAGCCGGTGGACAGGGTGCCGCGTACGTCGGCCAGCAGGTTGCTGGTCGGGTCGTACTGGTAGGTGCGGTCGAACGGCTGGCTTGGTCGATTACTGCCGAGATGCGAAACACCCGTCATGCGTCCAGCTACGTCGTAACCGTATCGGGTACTTTGCTTGCCAGTCGACTCCGTCGCGTTGCGTTGGGTGAGCTGGCCGATTGCGTCGCGCTGATGATTTTCTTCCCAGTTGCCGACACTGCCGATACGGGTGATGTGCCCGGTCTGGTCGAGCTGGCGCTGGAAATTGGCGCCGTTGGCCAGCTGATACCGCTGGTTGGCATACAAGTCATCGGCATCGTTGAGCCCGTCGAGCAAGACGGTATTACCGAACAAGTCTTCGCGCGTGATTGCAGTCAGCAAACCGGCTTTCGCATGGATGGCGCCGTTGTACCGGTAGTGCAGAATTTGACCATCGGGCAAAGTTTTACGCAGCAACTGGCCGCGTCCGTCGTAGGCATACCGGGTCTCGACACGCTGCTGGTCGATCAGGCGCACGTGGCTGGTCAGGCGGGCGGCGTGGTCGTAGCTGAACTGTTCTTCGCCAGCGGGATAGCTGATCCGTACCGGTCGTCCCTGCTGACCGTAGACGATGCGCGTGTCGCCTTCTTCGGTACGTTGTCCGGTCACGCGGCCGGCCACGTCATAGCGGAAGCTGACGGTTTTGCTTTGTTCGCTGCCTTGGCCGGTGGTCTTGCTGACCAGATGGTCGGCGGCGTCATAGGCCAACACGGTCACGCCGCCATCAGGGCTGTCGACTCGAACCAGCCTCCCGAAGTCATCGAACACCTGACCCGTCTGGTGATTGCGCGCATCGGTGACCCGAGCTAGCCGGCTTTGCTGGTCGTACTGAAACCGGGTGACCGTGTTGTCCGCAGCGAACAGGACATCGGGCACGGTGCCGCTCCGTTGCGCGCCGCTCTTGCGGTCTGCTTCGATATCGAGCAGCGACAGATTCGTGGTCTGCGCGATGCTGCCATCGGGATTGAGCAACGTGCGCGCCAGCAGCGTGCCTTCGGTATCGCGTTGCAGGCGAATCCGATTGCCCTGCACATCCGACAATTCACGCATCCTGCCGTCGGCACCGTAGCGCAGCGTCAATCGCTGGCCCGTCGATTGCACGACGCCCGACAACTGGCCGAGTCCGTTGTAGCTGAAGAATTCACTGATGCCGGCGCTGGTGACCCGGGTGAAATGGCCGG
>NZ_BAAAZE010000006.1:0-64392 GCF_039536745.1 Actimicrobium antarcticum | reverse complement strand
TATTTGGTGGGCACCACTTTGGCGGGTCAATGGCGTGCTGTACAGACGTCGTTGGTGAGGCGCTTACCATCAGCGTATGTTCGTCGGCATTGATCGTCAGCATAGAAAACGACAGCAACGGCACCCCGTCCGGTCCGGGCCGCTGCTCCCAGATACCCGCAATCCCCAACGGCGCCCCATCGGCATGCGCAATGGCGTACCGCACTGCGTTGCCGCTCTCGTAGCTCGGCTCGTACAGCATCCGCGCCGGAATGACACAAAATCGGCCGTGCCGGTAGGTATCCCGGAAACTCGGCTTGGTTGCCACCGTCTCGCTGCGCGCATTGTAGGTCCGCCGCGCCAGCGTGCTGTCCGCCCAGTGCGGTACCAGACCGAACATGGCCAGGTCAGCCGTTCGCCGGCCAGCGGATGGGTCCGTGGTCTCACCGGCGCGCCGGATAATCGGTGCACGCGAGCCCGGATAGGCTTCTGCAAGGTCGGCGCCGACGGGCAGCGTGACACCGAAATAATCCGCGAGGTCGGCACGGGTGGGGGGCTGGTAGTTAGCGCACATGGACCCAAGCGTACCTGTTTTCTGAGGGCGTTGCCGGCACCCGTGACAGCGACCACACTCCGCGCTATCGGCTCAGCGCCTCCTTTTTTCCCGTAAAAACGCCGGATCCGGTCGGTACCGCTAATTCGCCCGGGCCACCGGAATCTCGCTCCAGCACGTCGTGTAGTTCGGCGTCTTCCGCTCGCGCGTCATGGCCCAGTCGTTCCGTATGCCGGCTGCGGCCACGCGCACCGCGCCCTTGCCGAACCGCTGGTTCAGGCCGTCGAGCGTACGCATCATCGCTGCCGATTTGGCGCCATCACCGAACGTGGTGAACAGCAATTGCTGCTGCACGCACGGAAAACGCCCTGCAGGATCACGCCCGTTTTCTTGCAGGTATAACCAGCTCGGTATATCTGTTCCAGGCCGAACGGTGCCGCTGCTGTAGTGCGGATCCGAAGCCTTGAACGGATTGGTCTGCACGAAGACCGGGATCGCTTCGCACACGGACTCCGGGCGCCGTAATTTTTCGACGGCGCGTGTTATGTCACTGGCCACCGATTCAGCGAGTTCGTCGATAGTCAGTACCGGCTGGCCAAAGGAGCGCGAGGCAATAATCTGCTTTTTTGCCGGTGCCACCCCGTCGACCACCACCCCGAAGCGCGTGCGCACCCAAGCGGGCGACGCGTCGCGTAGCTGGGCAACCTATTTCGGGGAGGGGGACGTTACGCTGTAACGGCAGTCTTAAAACCAGTGAATCGGAGAAAAAAGGAGAAATAACCGGTCCATCTTGACCGGTCGCATTACGCTTTGAGCGCGTAATACCATTCAATGCGCAGCGGTCACGTTCGACCGGAATGGGCGGTCACGTTGACCAGAATAAGCACTGTGAGTTGAAAGTCGAGCCCCCAACTTCAAAGTTTCGATTCTATTTTAAATGGCTTGATGCCAACGTTTCATTTGCAATTAGCTTGAGCACGCGAAAATGGAATGCGAGCCGACGCGGATAACTACAAGCTTAATTGCAAATAGCGCGAGCACGGTCGATTTGAAACGCGAGTCGCTACATCTATTGTTTCGTTCAGTCGCACTACCTGATCGGTCAAGCTGTTCGTCAGTCGCCTGTCGCTAATGGAAGAGCTGAACGCGATCGCCAGCACGTCATGGCCGGCGTCTCATCGTCGTCCATCAGCGGCTGAAGGCAGCCTGGAGGTCACGTTGTCCGGTCACACCGCTCTGGAGGGCAAGCATCAACAGGATCCGTGCCTTGGCTGGCGACAGATCGTCCGCCATGACGGCGCCGGCATCTACCAGCGTCTTGCCGCCGCCTTCAAAACCGTAGTTTGGCAGCACCCGGCCATTCGGTACCCGGGTCGAGACGACGATCGGGACATTCTTGCTCAAGGCGTACTTGACGGCATTGAACATCGGAATATTCATGTTGCCCCATCCGAGCGCCTGCACCACGATGCCTTTTGCGCCATTGTCGACGGCCGAGCGCAGCAGCTTGCCATCAGCACCACCATACATGGCAACAATTTCAACTTCCGGCATCTGCTCCGAGCGCAGCGCGATGAACTGGCGACGCAGCGGCGCACGCGAATAGGTAATCCGATCGAAATCGACGACACCAAGAAAACCGAAGTCGCCGGATTTGAACGTCTCCACGCTTGAGGTGTGTGTCTTCGTCACGTCGCGGGCAGCATTGATCTGACTGTTCATCGCCAGCATCACGCCCTTGGCTTTTGACTGCGGATCCACCGCGATTCGTACTGCAGTCAGGAGATTGTGTGGTCCGTCGAAATCCGATTCCGACGCATTGCGCTGCGCACCGATCAGGATCACCGGTTTGTCGGACTTGACCGTCAGATCGAGCCAGTAAGCAGTTTCCTCCAGCGTGTCGGTGCCGTGCGAAACGATCACGCCGGCCACTTCGGCGCGATTGAGCGCTGCCTGCACGGCTTTCGTGAGTTGCACCCAGCGAACCGGATCCATGTAGTCGGAAGGTACATTGGAGATGTTGTTGACCTCGACCGTCGCATATTTCGCGACATCCGGAACGGTGGCCAGCAAGTCTTCACCCGAAATGGCAGGGACCGGCGCCTTTTTTACCGGATCGATCTTCATCGCGATCGTGCCACCGGTGGCGATCAGTGTCACGACAGGTTGTGCGCTTTGTGCGCCAGCGTTCAAGGAAGACAGCATTACTAAGGTAGCGATCAGTATTTTCGAGGAAGACATTGGCGGGCTATGGGTCTCAGAAGTGGTTGAAAGGTGATCCGGAACGCATCATACAGGCCAAGGTGCGGGACGATGCAGAAATTAGGGATCTGATCGCTGGTGCTGACGCGAGCTTAAATAAATAGGCGAAACATGCTTAGAAGCGGCCAATGTGTACGAAATGGACGTACCTATCATGAAGCCTGTCCGAAACAATCAAAGGCCTATTTAAGTACATATCGCACGACTGGAGTCCGAAACCGATCGTTTATGTACAGTTATGTAAGACGTTGAGTAATACAACAAAGAGTGTATTGTTGTATCTTGAGTTAGTATTTTTTGGAGTTAGCCATGATCGCAAAACCAGAAACCACAATCACCTTTCGCGTTTCAAGTGAGTTGGCGGAGCAAACCAGACTTTTCGCAAAGTCATCGGATCAGCGCGTCTCTGAGTACATTCGGGATGCTGTTCGGGAAAAGAACGCCCGCCAAATAGCGGATCGCATGCGCTTCCTTTCGCTCCGCCTTGCAGCGGAAAACGCGAAGGTAAGCCAAGAATTTGATATAGCGGCAGGAGATGGCATTGCCTAAAGTATCGCGCGGACAAATTTGGATGGTTGACCTGACTCCGCAGACATTCCCAGCGGAGCCAGGCAAGCGGGAACGCCCTTGCTTAATACTGCAGACGGACATACTGAACGATGCAGGGCATGCCACTACTATCGTGCTTCCAGGCACGACACAGGTTTATCGGGACAAGCAGGGTGACGGCTACCCACTGAGGGTACCGATAGGCACTATTCAGAAGCCAGGCCAGCAACCAGAAGAGACAGATATATTAATCGATCAAATCCGAGCGATCGCAAATACACGGTTTATTGGAACTGCCCCGATAGGAAATTTGACGCGACAACACATAAAACGGGTCGAGGACGCGCTTAAAATCGTTTTAACACTTTGATTTTTTGAATCGAATGACGTGGCAACTATCCTGCCACCGGGGGTAATGCCGCTACGCTTCCAAGGTGCCCACAGCGGTGATTTTCAAATGTATTACACCGCACACAGAGTTCCGCGCCTGTGCAGGTTTCACCGACTATCCCCTGCCGCACGAAGAAATCAAGGTAGCCTCCGAAATACCAAAATAGCGCGATCGATCCTGGGTAACACGTCAGAACCGCGCTCAGTTGCCAAAAATCCTGCGATGAAATCAACCTCTCCCTGAGCGCATCGTTAATTTGTGAGATGCCGATTAAAAGCACAAATGTGCTCTTGTTCGTTACTCCGTAACGATCGTACAATATTAGCGATACTACTCTTGGAAATGCGATGAGCTTAACTAATGCCGAACGCCAGGCCCTGTATCGCCAGCGCCATTTGAAAACCGAGGACAGCACGGCCGAGTTGCTGCATGCAGTCATCAATCTTCACGCCAAGCGGGCTCTGGAACGACTAGCAAAATGTTACGGAGTAACGCAGCGCTTTGCTTGAACGATTGCTGATCGACGCCGAACGGCAAACGATTGTGAGCGCCGGCCAACTTCCCAACGGACAGGCCGACTATTACGATGGACGACTGCGCATGGAAATCAGCCGTCCCGACGTGGACGACGGCAATACACCCGCCTCTCGCTAAGTGACGTGGTAACGTTAATGACTAGACGACTGGGTCATGAAACGCGAAAAGAAGACGCCCGATTACACGACCAACTGGGCAGAATTAGCAGTTGCAAGGGCAAACTGACGCAGCAAAGTTGGTGTGAGAGCGCTTCAGCCTCGTCACATATTTTTCGGCGCACACCTCCTACCGGTGAGGCGGTTTTTAAATTGGTTTTTTCCTGGTCGGCACTTTGGCGTGAAGTCGCGCCCATTGCAGCTGCTCGTGAGTTAGATGTACTGCAGTCCAGTCGGGTAACTTGGTGAGCGATTTACTGACGCGCCGGTGCGCGCCAGTTGATGGCGCAGCGAGGTGGATCGTTATCACGACGCCAATCATCATGTGCGGAATGTCCTGGCGAATGGCCCGCAAGCGCCGGTTCGACATCACTGTCGTTCGAGGTCAGGATAATGCCAAAGCGCCTCATC
Organism: Actimicrobium antarcticum; assembly: GCF_039536745.1. Lineage (NCBI taxonomy): Bacteria > Pseudomonadati > Pseudomonadota > Betaproteobacteria > Burkholderiales > Oxalobacteraceae > Actimicrobium > Actimicrobium antarcticum. Next base: position 59,555 of record NZ_BAAAZE010000006.1, on the reverse strand, counting down.
AATCCGTGGACACCGCAACGAGAAGCAGTCAAGCACAATTCAGCCGAGCACAAAGATGCTCAACGCAGAGCTGGTCTGCCGATCTTGCCGGGTAAGGTAGATGAACCGAAATCGTATGCCGCGCGGCTGTTCAATTTTTCTGCCATCGGGGCACTGCCGCAAGCTAATGCGATCAAGACCTTGCAAGATCCCGCGCTCGAGGTCGGCGAGGCTTTCGATATCGATGCAATGGAGGAGAATTTTCGGATAACGCAAGACTATCGCTATTTTTTACAGGAATGGGGCGAACAAGCTTGAAATCATGCCGCCAGTTCGTCGATCAGTCTGACGGTTATCAAAGAGGCCAGCGACATCGTCTCCGCCTGGCGTACCGTACCAGACCTGCAGGTACAGGCCCATGCCCAGGACGGTTTCATACCATGGCATCATTCCATCGAGCACGCCAGTCTGCATCGCGTTGTGCAACACGGCGCACGGCACGTCCTACACCGATGCACCGGCATGTTTGAGCATGGCGTCAATAGTGCGGTCAGCATCGCAAAACTTGAGGTCCTTGACCGATTCGGGCGTCGTGATCTGGTGCACGCGGTTGGCGATACCGCCTTCGGCCAACTGCCCTGTCAGGATCGGACAGGGAACCCTGCTTTTCCTGTCCGGGACTGCTTGAATCGCCGATGCAAATGGCATTCCCTGTAACGAAAAAGCGGTTGCGCCCTCGTCAATGCCTCACGACAGGCCCGTTTCCTGGCGGGTTCGCGTGCAGGTATCGATGATCGAGTAGATCAATGCCTTGCAGGTAGCGACGAGGTCGGGGATATGGCTCACGCCCATGCCACCAAGCCCCTCGGAAAACTCTTCCGGCATGTCCGCATCGCCGATCCACCGGTAGCCAATCCGTACCAGCGGCAAACCGAGCTTGCAGATCGTTGCCGCATCCGTCTGCCCGCTCAGCATCGGCGCCCCCGGATAGGGCGTGCCACCATTGGTTTCCTGCCAGGCCCGCAAGGCGGACTGCACGACCCAGTTATCCGGTTCGGTACGCGATCCCGGGACCGCTGCTGTCATTTCCCATTCGGCGTCGATGTCCGGATGTCGCGCCAGGATAGCGCGCATCACGCTGTCGAATTCAGCCTGCATGTCGCCGGTGGTTTGCTGCGGATTAGTGCGTATGTCGAGATATAGTTCGGTCGCCGCCGACGGGAACGACGGACGATGCGGCCAGCCCGACCGTACCGCCGCAATCCAGCCCTCCGGAGCGATTTGATCGCTGGTATGTTTGCGGGTGTACTCGGGCAACCATTGCTCCAGTTCCTGGATCACCGTGGCGGCTGGAACGATGGAACTACGAAACCCCGGCGTGCCGCGGGCGATGCCCGAATAGCCCATGGTGCCCTTGACGGTTACCTTGAACCAGCACATCCCCGGATGCTCGAAATACACCTCGTTCCACGGTTTCATGATGATGCCGAAATCGGCCGTGATACCGTTCATCATCATGTGGGTAACACCACTGCTTAATCCGTAATGATTGCGTTCGGGCACCACCACTGGCATGCCGCCGCCGGCAAATGCCAGCGTCAGGTCGCCTTTCAAAGGGACACCCGCTTGCAGGATGCAATGGACGGCTTCGGCCAGTGTCGACACCATGCCCTTCGGGTTCGATGCACCCAACCCGATCACCGTTTCGCCGCGCGCGTAGCCAAACGGCTTCATGTCATCGCGCAGTTCCGGACCGACCCAGGGCAGGTCTTTTTCCGGATCGTTTTCGATGTGCGTGTCGATCGGCGCGTACAGCAGCAACGCGGCCCCACCACCACTGCCCTTGATGCGCCCAATAGCGTTGCCGGACAAGGGATTGACCTCCTGGTAAAACGCCTTGAGCCCCATATCCTTCATGTAATCGACCATGAATTCGTTAGCCTGTTTCTCCGCGCCGGTCGGGCTATGGATGCTGGTGATATCGATATTGAGTTGCTTGAGCCGCTGCGTATCGATCTGTGCGCAGGCCTGGTCATACCAGCGCTGCTGCTGCTCTGAAAAAGGCAGCTGGTGTGTCGTGATGGGGGTATTGGCCATGTCATTTCCTTTTACAGCGATGGGATTCCCGCCTGCCGAGCAGGCGGGGCAGGCGACTAGATCGCTTTGTGACTGACATGCTGCTGCATCCACCAGGCTGCCGCGATGAGCTTGTCGTCGGCGCCATGGGGGCCGACAACCTGCGCTCCGAGAGGCAAGCCGTTCGGGCCAGCGCCGATCGGAAAGGTGACGCAGGGCACGTGCAGGAATGTCCATATCCGGTTGAACAGCGGGTCGCCTGTCCTGGCCAGTCCGAGCGGCGCTTCACCGATGCTGCTTGGCGTGAGCAGCACGTCGACATCACCGAATAACGTTGCCAATTCAGTCCGGCACCGTTGCGCCACCCGCTGGGCTGCGGCCTCCATGTCCGGGGTGTACTTGCGGCCCACGGCAAGCAGGTCGCGCAGTTCAGGACTGAGCAGCTCCGCTTGCTCACGCCATTCCCGGTCGAGTCCGCGCACGGCTTCTGCGCAAAAAATCAGTGTCTGTGCCTCGACCAGTTCGGTGAACGACGGCGGCAGGGTGATCTCGACGAGCTCGGCCCCGGCCTGTGCCAATTGCTGCGCCGTGGCTTCCAGGCGCGAGCGCATCACGGTATCGCCCTGCATCCACAAGCTGGTGCGGCAAAAGCCGATCCGCGGCGGCGTAGCGCACGGCAACGTCACGGCGGTGGCAACCGGGCGCACGGACAATGCCTGGCGAACCACCGACAAATCCGCAAAGCTGCGCACGAATACGCCTAGCGTATCGAGCGACGGCGCCAGCGGGTGCAAACCAGCGTAATCGAATGCATCGTGGGTTGGCTTGTAGCCGATCACACCGCAGAAACTGGCGGGCCGGATAATCGATCCCGCGGTCTGGGTGCCCAGCGACAGGGGCACCTGGCAATCCGCTACGGCTGCGGCAGAGCCGCTCGACGAACCGCCTGGAGTGTGGGCCAGATTGCACGGATTGGCCGTCTTCCCCGGATGATAAGTTGCAAATTCGGTAGTCACGGTTTTACCAAGGATAACGGCACCGGCAGCGAGCAGCTGGTCGACGCACGGAGCATTGCGACGCGGCTGGAAACCCTGGTAAATCGGTGATCCATATCCGGTCGGCATGCTGGCGGTATCGATAATGTCTTTCAGGCCGACCGGCACACCGTGCAGCGGGCCACGTGGCGCCTCCGCATCGCGGGCACGCGCCTCGGCAAGCGCCTTGTCTGCATCGAGAAAAGTCCACGCGCCGACCAGTGGTTCGCGCTCGGCAATGCGTGCCAGGCAGGCCTCAATAAGAGCCACCGAGGTCAGGCTACCCTCGGCGATCCGTGCTGCGGCTTCGGTGACGGACAGTTTTGCCAGCTGATTCATTTCGATTTACTCCTGAAGCAACGTCCGCGACGCGGACGGCAAGGTTCATGATGCGAAGCCCGCAAAAGGCTTCGCCAGTGGCAGGCACGTTACTCGGCAAGAAATGCCGTCACTTCGCGGTCATGCTCTTCCGGGCGCTCCCATTGCGGCCAGTGCGCAGCACCATCGACGATGTAGACCCGGGAGCCAGCAATCACCTCGCTCATGGCGTAGGCAGCATCCGGACCTGCAAGCGGATTTTTTTCTGTCCAGAGCAACAATGTCTTGGCTTTGATTTTCGCCAGGTCGTCCAGCTTGAACAGGTACTGCTCGCATTCCGGGGCAAACAGGTGCTCGTAATACGTCGTGAGCGATTGCCGGGTTTCCTCGCGCTTCCAGAGCGCAACGCGCAGATCGATCAGTTCTTCCGTCACGCCGCCAAGCGGCATGAGCCACTCGAGGCGCTTGCGGATCAGTTCGCGGGTCGGATTGTTGAGCGCGTTGAGCGAGGTTTCGCGCAGGCTCGACAAATCTTCGGCTTTGTCGTTGCCGAGATTCATGCCCCAGGCGGTGTTGAGAATCAGCTTTTCAACCCGATCAGGATGGTTGATACCCATGTCCATCGCGATCCAGCCACCAAGTGACTCGCCCTCGAAGCAGGCTTTCTCGATGCCCATCGCATCCATCAACTCCAGGATCTGGCTGGTGAACTGGGCCAGCCAGTTGCCCTTGCTGAAGGCTGGTTTGGACGACAGCCCGTGCCAGATGAAATCCGGTGCAATGGGACGGCATACCTGCCCCAGTCGGGTCATGTTGCGGGCATACGTTTCAGCGTGCCCGCCACCGCCATGGAACATGAACAGCGGCATGCCTGCACCGGTTTCAATGACCCGCGTGCGGTAGTTGGCCGTCTCGTAGTACTTCGTCTGCGTACCCAGCAGGTCGATATGAATCGTGCTCATTCTTGTAGTTCCTTTCGCCATTAAAAAACGTGCCACGGGACTTAGCAGTCCGCGGTGTCATCTCGAATCATCGGAAATCCTGTCGGCACCGCCTTGCGGAAATCTATTTTTCGGTGAATTGATTTTCATTAGTTTTAAATTGAAAGTCAATTCAAAATTGATGCATAATAATTTCAAATTTCAGGGACAGCCCTTTTCCGGGGTACAAAAAAGTTTTGCAGCGACGACCTATCGAGGAAAAAATGGCAATTGACGAACACCACATCACGCAATTCGGCGATGAACTTTTCCATGCCTACAAGACGGCGACCACAGTGTCTCCGCTCACCGATCGCATGCCGGACATGACCATCGAAGACGCCTACCGCATCCAGCTGCACATGGTGGGCCGTCGACTGGAGCAAGGCGAACGCATCGTCGGCAAGAAGATCGGCGTGACCAGCCAGGCGGTCATGAACATGCTCGGTGTCGGGCAACCGGATTTCGGCTACATGCTCGATGGAATGATCCATTGCGACGGCGCGGCCATTGACATCAGTACGCTGATCCAGCCCAAGGCGGAAGGGGAAATCGCTTTCATTCTCAAGCGCGATCTGCTCGGTCCCGGCATCAGCGCCGCAGATGTCCTGTCAGCGACCGAAGGGGTGATCGCCTGCTTCGAAATCGTCGATTCGCGCATCAAGGATTGGAAAATCAAGATCCAGGACACGGTCGCCGACAACGCTTCATGCGGTGTCTTTGTCCTCGGGGATCGCATGGTCGATCCGCGCGGACTCGACCTGCGCACCTGCGGCATGGTGCTGGAAAAAAATGGCGAGGTCGTTGTCACCGGTGCGGGCGCTGCGACCATGAATTCTCCGGTCAACGCCATGGTCTGGCTGGCAAATACACTCGGGCGACTCGGCATCCCGCTAAAAGCAGGAGAAGTCATCCTGTCCGGCGCGCTCGGCGCGATGGTCCCGGTCAAAGCCGGTGACAACCTGCGCGTTGCCATCGGTGGCATCGGCGGCTGTTCGGTGCGGTTCGTCCGATAACGATTCCCGGCATGCCCGGATCGGGTGATGCCAACTTCCTACTGAAAGAAAAACCCATGAATAAAATCAGATGTGCGCTGATTGGACCCGGCAATATTGGTACGGACCTGCTTTACAAACTCCAGCGCAGCAAGGTGCTGGAACCAGTCTGGATGGTCGGCATCGACCCGACGTCGGAAGGGCTGAAACGCGCGGCCGACATGGGTCTGAAAGTGACGTCCGAAGGCGTTGACGGGTTGCTGCCGCACGTCGCTGCAGACCGTATCCAGATCGCCTTCGATGCGACTTCGGCATATGTCCATGCAGACAACTCGCGCAAGCTCAATGCGCTCGGCGTCTTGATGATCGATCTCACGCCGGCAGCGATCGGCCCGTTCTGCGTACCTCCCGTGAACCTGACGGAACACGTCGGCAAAGGCGAGATGAACGTGAACATGGTCACCTGCGGTGGCCAGGCGACCATCCCGATGGTGGCCGCGGTGTCCCGCGTGCAGCAGGTGGCGTATGGCGAAATCGTCGCCACGGTGTCGTCGAGGTCGGTCGGACCCGGCACCCGGGTCAACATCGATGAATTCACCCGCACGACCTCGGGCGCGGTGGAAAAAGTCGGCGGTGCCAAAAAAGGCAAGGCGATCATCATCATCAATCCGGCCGAGCCGCCGATGATCATGCGCGACACGATCCACTGCCTGACCGAGACCGAACCCGATCGCGACAGGATCACGGCATCGGTGCACGCCATGATCAAGGAAGTCCAAAAATACGTGCCCGGTTACAAGCTCGTCAACGGACCGGTCTTCGATGGCAACCGCGTATCCCTGTTCATGGAGGTCGAAGGCCTCGGCGACTACCTGCCGAAATATGCCGGCAACCTCGACATCATGACCGCGGCTGCTGCACGTACCGCAGAAATGTTTGCCGAGGAAATTCTCAGTGGGAAGCTGGTCCTCCGGCCAGGCACCCCGAACCCCGTTGCAGCCTAAGGAACCACCATGACTTTCACCAGCAAGAAAATCACCGTCCACGACATGACCCTGCGTGACGGCATGCATCCGAAGCGTCATCAGATGACGCTGACACAAATGACCACGATTGCCCAGGGGCTGGACGCGGCCGGCGTGCCACTGATCGAAGTCACCCATGGCGACGGACTCGGCGGTTCCTCGGTCAACTATGGCTTTCCCGCGCACAGCGACGAGCAATACCTGTCGGCAGTGATCCCGTTGATGAAACAGGCCAAAGTGTCAGCGCTATTACTGCCGGGCATAGGCACCATCGATCACCTGCAGATGGCGCGTGAACTGGGCGTCCATACGATACGCGTGGCCACCCATTGCACCGAAGCCGATGTGTCGCAACAGCACATCCGCTACGCGCGCAAGCTCGACATGGACACGGTCGGCTTCCTGATGATGGCGCACATGACCTCGCCCGAGAAATTGCTGGAGCAGGCACTGCTGATGGAAAGCTACGGAGCCAATTGCATTTACTGCACGGACTCGGCCGGCTACATGCTGCCGGAAGACGTCAAGGCCCGCATCGGTTTGCTGCGCGAGAAGCTGCAACCGGATACCGAACTTGGCTTCCACGGTCATCACAATCTGGCCATGGGCGTGGCCAACTCGCTGGTGGCGGTGGAATACGGTGCCAACCGGATCGATGCGGCTGCAGCCGGACTGGGAGCCGGCGCAGGCAACACCCCGATGGAAGTCTTCATTGCGGTCTGTGCCCGATCAGGCATCGAGACCGGTGTCGACGTATTCAAGATCCAGGATGTGGCCGAAGACCTGGTGGTGCCGATGATGGATTTCCCGATTCGCATCGATCGTGATTCACTGACGCTGGGCTATGCCGGTGTCTACGGTTCCTTCCTGCTGTTTGCCAAGCGGGCAGAACAACAATATGGCGTCCCGGCGCGCGACATCCTGGTCGAAATGGGTCGCCGCGGCATGGTGGGTGGTCAGGAAGACATGATCGAAGACACCGCGCTGACAATGGCGCGCGCACGCGGGCTGAGGTAGGCCATGTCGACCGCTCCCCTGCTGGGAAAGGTAGTCATTGTCACCGGCGGCGCGACAGGTATCGGACTCGGTGCAGCGGTCGCCATTGCCGGTGCCGGTGGGTCCGTGATCATCGGTGGTCGCAACAAAGTGGCTGGCGAGGAGGCGGCACACCAGGTCGCGCGACAGGGCAGCACGGTGCTCTTCCGGCAAACGGATGTCAGCAAGGCGCCTGAATGCGCCGCCCTGGTCCGCCTGGCCAGGGAGCATTTTGGCCGTCTCGACGGTGCCTTTAACAATGCCGGGCTGCAGCGTGAGTTTACCGCCCTGCATGCCACCCCGATCGAGGACATCGACGACGTCATCGACATCAACCTCAAGGGCACGTTGTACATGATGAAGTACGAAGCCGAGCTAATGCTGGCATCCGGCGGCGGGGCGATCGTCAACAACAGCTCCATTTTCGGTTTGAAAGCGATGCCCAACCTGGCCTACTACGTGGCGAGCAAACATGGCATCGTCGGCCTGACCAAGGCTGCCGCGCTGGACTACGCGCGCAGCAACATCCGTGTCAACGCAATTTGTCCGGGACCGATCAAGACTCCCAGCTACACTCGGGTCACCGGCGGCGACGACCATATGTATGACGACGGAGTCCCGATGCACCGGATCGGCAGTCCCGAGGAAGTCGCCGCTGCCGTCGTATGGTTGTTGTCGGCCGCGGCCAGCTACGTCACCGGTACGATGCTGTCGGTCGATGGCGGCATGTCGGCGGCGTGAGAAGTGCACATCAACACAGGGAGCCGCACATGAAAAAGAAGCGCATCAAGATGATTTTTCCGGTGCCGATGAACGAGCACACGCGGGCCATGGTCGAGTCGCAGATTCCGCCGGCGCTGGTACGCCCCGAGTTCGAGGTGACCTTTGTCGGTGCCGGCCAGGTAATGACGCTGGCTGACAGCTATTACGACATGGCGATCATGGAACTGGCCGTGCTGCAAGCCGGCCTGCAGGCAGAGGCCGACGGGTTCGACGCAGTCTGCGTCAATACCGTCAGCGATTCGGCGCTGTATGCACTGCGCTCGCGGCTGTCGATCCCTGTACTGGCGCCTGGCCAGACCGCGTTTCATGTGGCCTGCATGCTGGGTCACAAATTTTCGGTCGTGACGATGTGGGATCCCTGGTTGCCGCTCTACAAAAAAACCCTGACCGAATACGGCCTGTGGGGCCGGGTGGCCTCGCTGCGCTCGATCGATACCCGACCGGACGCGCAGGAACTGCTGGCCGGAAAAGAAGAAGTGGTCTTTGCCAAGCTCGAGCAGCAAGCGCTCAAAGCCATCCATGAAGACGGCGCCGATGTCATCATCCTGGGCTCGACCACGATGCACCAGTCGCATGCCTATCTGGCAGAAAGACTGCCGGTACCGGTGATCAATCCGGGCGTGCTGGCGTATAAGATGTGCGAACTGTTCCTGGACCTTGGACTCGTGCACAGCAAGCATGCCTTCCCGTCTCCCGAAACACTGAAGGACCACGCCTTCCTGTCTCCGGGGACCTGACGCGACCCTGGCCCTTGTCCGCAATAGCCGCAAGACGGAGGACGCACAATGCTCGCAGATGACCAGTTGGAGAACTTCACCTTGCTGCACTCGGCCAGCCTGGAGGAGGCACACGACCTGGTCACTGGCATCTTCTGCGAGCATCGCCTGTTGCCGCTGGGTCGGTCGACACAAGTGGACTACCGGCACTGGGTGGCCGCGCTGCCGTCGATCGGCCTGAGCCTGATGAAATACGGCGCCCATGTCCGCGTCGAGCCGCGTGAATTCCAGTCGTTCTACCTGATCCAGGTGCCATTGGCCGGGACGTCAGCAGTGCTCTGCAACAGCACCGAAATCATGACGCATCCTGGCCGGGCGTCGGTGCATTCGCCCCATGGTGCGATGGCCATGGACTGGAGCGCGGATTGCCACAAGGCCGTCGTGAGGATCGACCGTGCGGCACTGGAACGGCATCTTGGCAGCTTGCTGGGCGAAACCGTGCATGCACCGATTGCCTTTGATCCGGACATGGACATCCGCCACGGCATGGCCGCGACCTGGATGCGCACAGTGCTGCACCTGATCGGCGAACTGCAGCACAATGCCGAGCTTGCCAGCTCGCCGCTGGTCGTCGGCCATCTGGAGCAGATGCTGATGAGCACCCTGCTGCATGCACAGCCCAACCGCTACAGGGAACGCCTGCTGGCGCCTCCCCAGCGCCTTGCTCCACGCCATATCCGGCAGGCCGAAGAATTCATGCACGCCAACCCCTCCAGACCGATTTCGATCGACGACCTGACTCGCCTCACCGGTGTCTCGGGCCGCACGCTGTACGGTGGCTTCCAGCTATTCTGTGGCAAGACACCGATGCAGTACCTGCGTGACATTCGCATGGAACAGGCGCGCTGCGACATGCAAACCGCGGCGCCAACATTCACGGTGACCGACATTGCCACCAAATGGGGCTTCTACCAGCTCGGTCGCTTCGCCGCTGACTACAAGGCGCGCTTTGGCGAATCGCCGTCCGTCACTCGGAACGCCCTCCCGGCCCGATAGCGCGACGAGCGTCGGGTGGCCAGCAACAAAGATGCAGTTTACGCATGGTGATTGCAGTTCCTGCACAGCCCCGTCATGCCATAGCGCCTTTAATGAAAGCGTGGCGATCGCATCCCGCGGAGCACGACCAGGAAACTAATAAAATGAGAAAAATCACCATCATCGGCGCAGGCCAGGCGGGGCTGCAGCTTGGCATCGGGTTGCTGGACAAGCAGTACGATGTCACCATCGTTTCCAACCGAACCGGCGACGATATCGGATCGGGGCGCGTGATGTCGAGCCAATCCATGTATGACATCGCGCTGGGTTACGAGCGCGAGCTCGGGCTCAATTTCTGGGATGCGACCTGCCCGTCGATCGATGGCGTGCACATGCGCGCCGGCGGCAGCGAAGGCAAGCCGATGATCGACTGGACGGCGCGCATGACCGTTGGCGGGCAATCGGTCGACCAGCGCATCAAGATGCCACGCTGGATGAAGGAATTCCAGAAACGCGGCGGCAAGCTGGAGATCCGGGACGCCGGCATTGATGACCTCGAACGGTACGCCGCCATCAGCGACCTGGTCATCGTCTCCAGCGGCAAAGGCGAGGTCGGCAAACTGTTCGCCCGCGATGCCGAGCGCAGCGAGTTCGATCAGCCACTGCGCACCATCGGCCTGACCTACGTGCACGGGATGCTGCCCAGAAAAAATTACTCGGCGCTGAACATCAGCATCAACCCCGGCATTGGCGAGTACATCAATTTCCCGGCGCTCACCACGAGCGGCACCTGCGACATCATCAACCTCGAATGTATCGCTGGTGGTCCGATGGATCGCTGGAGCGAAGTCAAGACGCCCGAGGAACATCTGGCGATGACCAAATGGATGATCGACACGTTCTTTCCGTGGGAAGCCGAACGCTGCAAGGATATCCGGCTGACCGACGACAACGGTACGCTGGTCGGGCGGATACCGCCGACCGTGCGCAAACCGCTCGGCACCCTGCCCTCCGGCGCGCTGGTGTTCGGCATGGCCGATGTACTGGTACTCAACGATCCGATCACCGGACAGGGCTCCAACAATGCCAGCAAGTGCGCCCGACTGTACAACGATCGCATCCTTGCCCACGGCAGGCGCGCCTTCGATCGTGACTGGATGGAGGAGACCTTCGAGCGCTATTGGGACTACGCCCAATGGGTCGTGCGCTTTACCAATACGCATCTGCTGCCGCCGCCACCACAATTGCTCAAGGTATTTTCAATGTGCGGTGCGAATCCGGCGCTGGCCAGCTTTGTCGCCAACGCGTTTGACGATCCGAAGACGCTCAATCCGTGGTACTACGACGCCGCCGAAGCAGATCGCTTCGTCGCCCGCTTCCAGCAAGCCGCGTAGGCCATGATGGAACAGAACGTGCAACATGCTGCCTGGCTCGGTGACGGCGCGCCGGCCGACCAGGCCCAACTGCGCCGCTCGCTGGGTCTGGTGCCAACCGGCGTGACGGTGATCACGACGGTGGCGCCGGATGGTCGCCGGGTCGGACTGACAGCCAACTCATTTGCCTCGGTATCGATGGATCCGCCGCTGATCCTGTGGAGCCTGAGCAACCGCTCGGCGAACCTGGACCTGTTCGCACAGTGCAGCCATTTTGCGATCAACGTGCTGGCGCATGACCAGGAAGATCTCTGCAAGCGTTTCGCCACAGCGGGTATCGCGGACAAGTTCGCCGGTATTGCCGGCAGGCCTGGCATGAACGGGGTGCCATTGCTAGACGGCGCGGTCGCCCAGTTCGAATGCAGTGCCCATGCACAGTATCCGGGTGGCGACCATCGCATTTTCATTGGCAGGATCGACGCTCATCGCTGGAGCAACCGCACGCCGCTGCTGTTCTGCCAGGGTGTGCTGATGCCGGCCAGTCACGAAGACTCCCGCCAGGCACAGACCTGACGCGACTTACCCATACAAGAAAGAACTCCATCATGAATCTACTGAAACCCGCTGTCCTGATGACACTGGCCGGACTCGCCGCACCGGCGCTGGCCACCAACGGCACGATGCCGCATGGCTATGGCATCAAGGCGCAAGGCATGGGCGGCGCATCGATTGCGTTGCCACAAGATGCGATCGCCGCTGCCAACAATCCGGCCGGCATGGCCATTGTCGGCAACCGGCTCGATGCCGGACTGACCTGGCTCAAGGCCGATCGCGGCGCGACGATAGGCGGCACCTACTTATCGGCGAACGACAAGGACAATTACTTCATCCCGGACTTCGGCTACAACCGCGTGATCGACGATCGCCTTTCAGCGGGGATCTCTGTCATCGGCAATGGCGTCGGCACTCGCTACAGCCACCCTGTCGGGCCGCCAACCAATTCGAACGCCGGTTCGGAGCTGATGCAGGTCGTCCTGTCACCCACCCTCGCCTACAAGATCAGCCCGGGGCAGGCCATCGGCGTATCGCTCAATGTCGCCTACCAGCGGCTCGACATACGCGGTGTCGAACATGTCGGCCTGGCCAACCAGGGCTTTGAACACGCGTTCGGTTACGGCCTCGCACTGGGCTGGTCCGGCAAGCTCAGCGACCAGGTGACGCTTGGCGCAAGCTACGTCTCAAAGACACACATGGGCAAGCTCGATAAGTACCGTTCCCTGCTCGCTGGTGGCGGTGAATTCGATATCCCGGAACACTTCGGCATCGGCATCGCCTACATGCCAACGCCAACCGTCACCCTCGCCGCCGACGCGCTGCGGGTGAGCTGGAGCGACATTCGGTCGATCGGCAACTCGCTGACGTCGGCTGGCGCCTTCGGTGCGGACAACGGGCCCGGCTTTGGCTGGAAGGACCAGAATGTTTTCCGGGTCGGCATCAACGTGGCGGCCAGCGACACGCTGGAACTGCGTGCCGGCTATAGTCATGGCTCGCAGATCATTCCGTCCGGCGAGACCACGCTGAACTACCTGGCGCCGGTGACGCCGCAAAAACACCTGTCTGCCGGACTCACCTGGCGTCTCGACAAGCAGGTGGAAATGAACTTGGCGTACACGCGCACATTCGACAGTATGGTCGTCGGCAGTGGCGCAAGCCTCGGCATCGATCCGCGGCACAGCCAGCACCTGCTGGGCGCCTCGGTCGGCTGGACGTACTAAGACTTAAATCGTGGTGGCACGGTCGCCGGCAGTTCCTGCCGGCGACGTTCGTTCATTGCAACGGCATCTCCGGTGCCGACATGGCATCGAGCAGCGCTGCGGCGGCCGTCGTCGGCGAGACCGTACCGGCCAGTACTGCAGCGACCTGGATAGGCAACGCCGCCCTTACGCGGGCATGCTGCTCGAAGCGCGCCCGCAGGCTGCCGTCGATCAATCCCCACATCCAGTCAAGCGCTTGTCGGCGCCGTTTTCGCACCAGCTCGCCGCTGTCCTGCATGGCCTTGTGGTGGGCAAGTATTGTTGCCCAGAATGGCGCAACTCCATCACCGCGCGTCGCGCAAACCTGCAACACCGGTGGTCGCCAGTGCTGCGATACCGGACGCAACAAAGTCAGTGCGCTTTTCATCTGGCCGGCGGCGACCTCGCTCGCCAGCGGATCGAGGTCGGCCTTGTTGTAGACAATCAGGTCAGCTAGCTCAACCACCCCTTTTTTGATCGCCTGCAGATCGTCACCGGCGTTCGGCAACTGCAGCAGGACGAAGCTGTCGGTCATCCCCGCCACCGCCGTTTCGCTCTGGCCGACGCCCACCGTTTCCACCAGGATCACATCGTAACCGGCAGCTTCGCACAGCAGCATCGCTTCACGCGTGTGCGCCGCGACACCACCGAGGGCGCCACTGGTCGGCGATGGCCGGATGTACGCACCCGGTGCGCGCGCCAGCAATTCCATGCGCGTCTTGTCGCCGAGGATGGCGCCGCCGCCCAGCGAGCTCGACGGATCTACCGCCAGCACGGCGACACGGTGGCCGAGCGCCAGCAAGTGCAGGCCGAGCACCTCGATAAAAGTCGATTTCCCGACCCCGGGCACCCCGGTGATACCGACCCGGATAGCCTGTCCCGTATCCGGCAACAGCGCATCGAGCACGCGCCGTGCGCAGCCCTGGTGGTCGGCGCGAGTCGATTCCGCCTGCGTGATGGCTTTCGCAAGCGCACGCGGCTGGCCCTCGCGGATACCGCTGACCAGCTCGGCTACCCGCATGTTCTGCTGCTCGGCCTCATCGCCATTCACGGCTTGCCTCCCGCTCAGGCGGAAGCACGCAACGCACGACGAATTTTTTCCAGCACATCGCTTGCGCTGACCGGGATCGCGGTGCCCGGACCGTAGATTCCCTGCACCCCGGCCTGATACAGGAAATCATAATCCTGCGCCGGGATCACGCCACCGACGAACACGACGATGTCATCCGCACCCTTGTTCCTGAGAGCGGCAATGATGGCCGGGACCAGCGTCTTGTGTCCGGCCGCCAGCGTCGATATACCGAGGGCGTGGACGTCGTTCTCGATGGCTTGCTGCGCGGCTTCTTCCGGTGTCTGGAACAGCGCACCGATATCGACATCGAAGCCGAGATCGGCAAACGCGGTGGCAACGACTTTCGCACCGCGATCGTGACCGTCCTGGCCGAGCTTGGCGATCATGATGCGCGGTCGCCGGCCCTGTTCCACGGCAAAGTCGTTGACCTGCGCCTCCATCGCCGTCCATCCGTCATCGTTCTCGCACTGCGCACCGTAGACGCCAGAAACGCTCTGAATCGTTGCGCGATAGCGGCCAAAGACGGTTTCCAGCGCATTCGACACTTCACCCACCGTGGCCCTGGCGCGCATCGCGCGGATACTCAGGTCGAGCAGGTTGCCTTCCCCGCTGCGCGCCGCGTCGGTCAGTGCTGCCAGTGTTTGCGCAACCGCGCCGGCGTCACGTGCGACCTTTAACTGAACGAGTCGCGCCACTTGCGACAGGCGCACCGCGACGTTGTCGATCTCGCGGACCTCGACCAGGTCTTCCTTGTCCAGCCGGTATTGATTGACGCCAACGATCACGTCGCGACCGGTATCGATGTGCGCCTGCTTCTCGGCAGCAGACGCTTCGATCTTCAGCTTGGCCCAGCCCGACTCGACCGCTCTGGTCATGCCGCCCATCCGGTCGACTTCCTCGATCAGCGCCCACGCCTTGTCGGCCATGTCCTGGGTGAGTTTTTCCATCATGTAGGACCCGGCCCAAGGATCGACAACATGCGAAATATGGGTCTCTTCCTGCAGGATGATCTGTGTATTACGTGCGATCCGTGCTGAGAAATCGGTCGGCAGCGCGATCGCTTCGTCGAAAGAATTGGTATGCAGCGATTGCGTGCCGCCGAACACCGCAGCCATCGCCTCGACGGTGGTGCGCACCACGTTGTTATGCGGGTCCTGCTCGGTTAGCGACCACCCCGAGGTCTGGCAATGGGTGCGCAGCATCAGCGACTTCGGATTGGCCGGACCGAACGCTTTCATGATGCGCCACCACAGCAGCCTGGCAGCGCGCAGCTTGGCCACTTCCAGATAAAAATTCATGCCGACGGCAAAGAAAAAACTGAGTCGTCCGGCAAAGGCATCCACGTCAAGACCGCTGGCCAGCGCGGTCTTGACGTATTCCTTGCCATCGGCCAGCGTGAAGGCCAGTTCCAGCGCCTGGTTCGCGCCCGCTTCCTGCAGGTGATAACCCGAGATCGAGATCGAATTGAATTTCGGCATGTGCTGCGCGGTGTAGCCGATGATGTCGGCGATGATGCGCATCGAGGGTGCAGGCGGATAAATGTACGTATTGCGGACCATGAACTCCTTGAGGATGTCATTCTGGATGGTGCCGGTCAGCCGGGATGGCGACACGCCCTGCTCCTCGGCCGCCACCACATAGCCGGCCAGCACCGGCAACACCGCGCCGTTCATCGTCATCGATACCGAGACCTGATCGAGCGGAATATCCGCGAACAGGGCCTTCATGTCTTCTACCGAATCGATCGCCACCCCCGCCTTGCCGACATCGCCAGCCACGCGCGGATGGTCGGAGTCATAGCCGCGATGCGTTGCGAGGTCGAACGCAACCGACACGCCCTGCCCGCCGGCGGCCAGTGCCTTGCGATAGAACCGGTTCGATTCTTCCGCCGTCGAAAATCCGGCGTACTGCCGGATGGTCCACGGTCGCACGGCATACATCGTCGCCTGCGGCCCGCGCACGTAAGGCTCGAAACCAGGCAGCGTGTCGGCAAACGGCAATCCGACGAGATCAGCCGCGGTGTACAGCGGCTTGACATCGATACCTTCCGGAGTGCGCCACACCAGCCGGTCGGGCTGGCCGCCAGGTGCCGATCGCGCCGCCGCATCCTGCCAGGCTGCCAGCGTGGCAGGGCGATAGTCCGGATACGCCTGCCGTGCCGCCGCCGCGGACAGGACGGGATCAGTCATACAGGCTCGCATAAGTCTGCCGCAACACGTTCTTCTGGACCTTGCCCATCGTATTGCGCGGCAACTCCGTTACGAACAGGACGCGCTTGGGCAGCTTGAAGCGCGCCAGCCGGCCATTCATCGCATCGAGCAGCACCGCTTCGTCCAGCACCACATCCTTTTCTGCCACGACGACGGCGGTCACTGCTTCGCCGAAGTCCTTGTGCGGCAAGCCGATCACAGCACTTTCTAGCACCCCGGCCAACGCATCGAGCTCGCCTTCGACTTCCTTCGGATAGACGTTGTAGCCTCCCGTGATGATCAGGTCCTTGCCACGGCCGACAATGTGGACATAGCCGCGCGCATCGATCTTGCCGAGGTCGCCGGTGATGAAATAGCCATCGTCACGGAATTCGGCGTTGGTTTTTTCCGGCATGTTCCAGTAGCCCGCGAATACGTTCGGGCCACGGACTTCGATCATGCCGACGCTATCCGGTGCGTCCAGCACGGCGCCGGTATCGGGACTGCTCACCCGCACCGCGATGCCCGGCAAGGCCATGCCCACCGCGCCCGGCAAGCGCTCGCCGACATACGGGTTCGAGGTGTTAACCAATGTCTCGGTCATCGCATAGCGTTCGAGGATCGCGTGGCCGGTCAGTGCCTCGAAAGCGCGCTGCGTCTCGGCCAGCAGAGGTGCCGAGCCGGACACGAAAAGGCGCATATGGGTTGTCGTTGCAGTCGTCAGGCCCGGATGCTCGAGCAGGCGCGTGTAGAAAGTCGGAATCCCCATCAAAGTGGTCGCGCCGGGCAGCAGGCGTACCACTTCATTGGCGTCGAAGCGGGGCAGCAAGAGCATCCCGCCGCCACAGGCCAGGATCGTGTTGACCGCGATGAAGAGCCCGTGCGCATGGAATACCGGCAAGGCGTGCAACAACACATCGGATTCCGTAAAGGACCATGCCTGCACCAATGCCACCGCATTCGAGGCCAGGTTGGCGCGGGTCAGCATGGCACCCTTCGACCGTCCGGTGGTGCCGGAGGTGTAGATCAGCGCAGCGAGCGCACTGGGCTCACCGGAAAAACGCCTGTAGGCATCCGATTCACAGGTCCCCGCCAGCGCCAACAGCGAGCCGTCGCCGTCGGTACCCAGCGTCTCCAGATGAGGAATCTGCCATTGCTGCACGATGTCACGCAGCGACGCGCGATCTTGCGGACGTACCACCACCATCCGCGGTTGGGCATCCCCGAAAAAATACGCCAGTTCGACCTGGGTATAAGCGGTATTGAGCGGCAGGAAAACCGCACCGAGACGCAGGCAGCCAAGATAGAGCATCAATGCGTCGGCCGATTTATCCACCTGTACCGCGACGCGGTCACCGGCACCGACGCCACGCAGCGCCAGCGCACTGGCAAATCGCCCGGACAGATCGCGCATGTCCCGATAACTGTAGACGACGCCGGCCGCGGTGGTGATGAACGGGCGATCCGGATGAAGCCGGACCGCATGATCGATCCAGGCAACCGGATCAGAAACGGACGGGGAATAACGTTGCATGATTCAGGAATTCTTTCTGCCAGCGGCAATACCGTCGGCGAGGTTGACGGCCACTTGTTCCGCGACTTTTAGAACGATCTTGCCGCGCACATGGCCTGCCTTGCTTTTGGCATGCGCTGCCGTGACGTCGGCCAGATCCATTTCTTCGAGCGGGGGCGGCACCAGTGTTCCGGCAGCAAGGAGGTCAGCGATCGCCTGTAACTGCGCCGGATTGGCGGTGGCCACGATGCGTTGTGCAGTGACCCCCAGCTCGCCCGCCAGCAGTACATCCGGCACACCAGCGATCGTCACCATCCGCCCGCCCGGTCGCAGGTAGCGCAGGCCCTCCGACAGGTAGGTACCGCCGACACAATCGAGCAGCAAGTTGACCCCGTCGGGCGCCAATTCACGCAGCCCGTCGGCGAGTGCAGTGCCGCGGTAATCGATGGCTGCATGCGCGCCAAGCGACAGGACAAACGCGTGGTTTTCCAGACTGGCCACCGTCAGCACGCGCGCGCCGGCGTGGAGTGCGATCTGGATCGCCATGCTGCCGACGCCGCCTGCACCACCAGTAATCAAGACGGTTTCGCCAGCCACAAGCTGGCCGGCGGTATGCAACCCCTGCCACGCAGTCAGCGCCGGCAACGGGATCGCAGCTGCCTGCGCCGGGTGAAGGTTTGCCGGCGCCACCACGGCCATCGCCGCCGGCAGGGCGATAAATTCGGCATACGTGCCACGCCCGACTGGTGTGCCGTATTGACGGCAATAGGCGAACACGAACTGGCCGATACGCGACGGTGCCACATGGCGACCGACCTGCACGATGGTGCCGCTGGCGTCCCAGCCCAGAGTGATCGGAAACTGATGCGGGAACACCTTCGCCATCAGCCCTTCGCGTATCTTCCAGTCGATTGGATTGACACCCGCATAGGCAATACGGATGAGAACCTCATCGTCGCCCGGCACGGGCTGCGGCAGCTCGCGCTGCATCATTGTCGCCGGACCACCAAACTCGTCGATGACGATGGCTTTCATTATTTTTCCCTTCAATATTTTCCGGACAGGAGTGCGCCTGCTCCGGGCACTTCGGTTGTCAGGTTCAGTAGTTTGAGCATGCGATAGGTGGTGCAGACAGCGGCAGACACCACCGGCAGGCCGCAGCGGTCCTGCACCATCTGGATCGCTTCGAACGAGGGCATCTGCACGCAGGCAGACAGCACCACGGCATCCGCGCCGGCGATCTTCAGGTCCCTGGCGATCTCCAGCAGTGCCAGCGGATCGCGTGCACCAACCGCGAGGTTGTCGGCAATTTCGAGCGAAATACTGTCGAGCACCCGGATGCCTTCGGATTCGATGTAATCGACGACCAGGTTGGTTAGTGGTCGCATGTAGGGCGTGATGATTGCCACCTTCTTTGCGCCCAGCACATGCAGGCCCTCGATCAGGGCACCGGCACTGCTGACGATCGGCGTCGGATAGCCGTTGTCCACGGTCACCTGATGCAGTCGCTGCTCGGACTCGCGGTGGTAGCCGTGGCCGCAACTCATGATGGCCACGAGGCAAGCGTAGCCCATGATGTCCACGTGGGCGTCCGACAGCTCGGCCGCACAGCGGTCAGAATCCTTGTCCATGCTGGCCAATTCTTCCTTCGACACCTTCTTCATGCGCATGCGGCTCGAATGGAACGTGAAGCGTTCTGCGGCAACCGCTTCACGCGCCCGCAGCATCCTGGGAATTTCGGTTTCCATCGTGGTATTCGAACTGGGCACGATTTGCCCGATACGGTAGGCGCGCCGAGGCGCAGCCATGTTGTGCGGAAACTGGTTGTGCATAGGTTCTCACCGAATAGGAAAAAGACAGGAGCCGGCAGACCTCCGGCTGGAGGTCTGCCCGGTGGAGCCGCGTGGGATGCGGCTCCGGACTCCCCGTTAGCGCCCTGCTGCCTGCAGTTCCTGCAGCGTCACGTTCTTCGAGGTGATGCCGGGCGCGTTGGTGCTCCAGGTACTCGTATCCGTGAAAAACGCCGTTGCGTGATTGCGCTTGAGGTCGATGGTCACGCCCGACGTCGTGCGAATGTCGTGGAAGCCATCGACACCACGGCCGGGATACGAATTGAACTGGAATATCTTCCAGAGGTCGCCCTTGCGGTCGAACGCCTCGCCGTAATGCAGGCGCGGATACTTGACGTCCATGTAGACGACTTTCTTGCTGTACGGGTGCTCGGTCGGCGTCGTTGCTTCGATCACGTACACCTCACGCGGCTCGTAGCGATCGTTGCTCAGGTTCCAGTACGGTGGGCCGGAGAGATCCAGGACCGGATAGCGATCGGCAACGGTCTTGCCATCGATTTTCCAGGACGGCTTCTGGGCATGCACTGCAGCCAGTATCCAGCGCTTGCCCAGCAGCTTGTAGCCCTTGTACCAGGAAGGTTGCGCGTTGAATATCTCGATATCATCCTGCAGCTGGTCGGTGCCGCCGATCGGATCCATCCAGGCGCCCCCGGAGAGGCGTCGAATGCGGCGTACGGCCGGGATGTAGGCCCAGACATCTTCGACCTGGGCGCTGTCATGACGGATCGTGAACGTGCCAAGGCCTTTCAGGTCAGCCGGTTTCTGCGCAACAAAGATGGTCCGGCTCAGTTCCTTGCCGTCGCCTTCGACTGCCTTGTTGGCGCCCAGCTTGCCCTTCATGCTGTACCGGATGAAGCCCCAGGTCTGCTCTTGCTCGACGCCCTTGTCGCCGTTGATAAGAACGTATTGCACGTTGGGGACATTCATGATGTCACCCCGTGGCTGGCCGTAGTACCAGTTCCAGATCAGTTTTTCGGCAGCTAGCGGATCGCTTTCCTTCACGTCAGGAAACGGCATCCCGCCTTCCCAGCCTTCGACCTGGCGGGTGGCGCTATTGAACTGTACCTTGCCGATGTTGCGCTTCGACGCTTCGTTGAATTTGTCATCCATCACGACATCCGACGCCTTCACAAGCGGCAGCTTCCAGCCCTGCTTGCGCACGCGCATTTCCATGGATTCTGTCAGCAACTTGCCGACCGGCTGCCCCTGGAAGGTGTCGTTGATAATTTTGTCGAGATTGGCTGCCGAGATGACTGTCCCCTCCGGCAATTCAGCAGCCGCGGACAGGCCGGCAACGCTGGCGAAGAAACAGCCGGCAACGACGGCGGCAAGCTTGTTAAGTGTGTGCATGGTGGTCTCCGGAATCAGAATTGATAAGTCAGGCTGGTATAGAGCTGGCTGTTCTTGTTGAAATAGCCGAATAACGCGGTATCGCGCTCGGTAGCCGAATTGCCCGGATTGCGCGAACCGTTATTCCAGAACAAGTCCATTTCCGTTTTCAGACGCCAGTTATTGCCGAACTCGAACGACACGCTTGGTACGATGAAGCCGCCGCCGTAGGTGGCATCGACACCGCCGACCAGTTCAGGCTTGATTTTTCCGTTGTTGTAGCTCAGGCCAAGGATGCCGGTGACGATGGTCGAATGCTCCTTGCGGGCCTGACCGAAACCGACGAGATTGACGATCTGCTCGCTGCTCTTGTAGTTCTGGATCCACGTATCGAAGACCTGCACGGAAAAGAATGCCGGCTTTTCGGCGCCAAGTAACTGACTCACGCCAGCCAGATTCTTGTCCATGCGCACGGTGGTGCGGATTACGTTTTTCTGGGTGATGCCCGAAAAACCTGCCGTACCTGACGTGGAACCGGACAGGAAACCATACCCGTTGTCGTAACCGTAGTTGAACGCGTAATGCTTGATGTAAGCCATCTCGGTGCTGAACACGGCATCGACGACCGGTGCATAGCCGCTGATGGTGGCGCCGAACACATCGACCGTCGGATAGATCAGGTCACCCAAGCCGCCCTGAATGGCGGCACCTTTCCAAGGAGCAAAGGCAGGATTGATGACCGGGTCCGGATTGAAGGTCTTGAGGTAGGACACCGAGTAATTCAAGCCACCCGACAGGCCATTCCAGCGCACGCCGCCGGTGGTTTTCTTGTAATTGCCTTCCGGGTTGTCGAGGTTGTACTTGAATCCGTTGGCAAAAAAATCCAGACCCTTGTTTGGCTGGTTGGCCCAGCGGCCACCAAACAGGTCGTAGGTGTTCCCGATATCCTTGCGCCGATCCAGGCCGGGCCGCACCAGAACTTGCAGCGAACCACCAGCCTCGGGAACGGCAATATTGATATTGGCCATGATCAGCGGCTTGCGCAGCTCTTCGTTGGCGGATTCCAGGAAACTGCGCCATGAATAGTCGAAGCCGTGGATGAGGTCGTTACCGGCAAAAAAATCGGTTTCACCCCAAGCGACTTGCTGCTTGCCGATGCGTGCCTTGATCCGTTCGCCAAGGCTGAAATCGGCGTACCACTCACGCAACTCTGCTTCGTTGTAGGCCTTGCCGAGACTGTTGCCGTCCCCTGCATTGGCGCCACCGACGGTCGGCCCGCCAAAGCGGATTGCTTCGAGATCCTTCAGGTAGCTGGTGCGGATTTCGCGCGAAGCGCGTGCCTTGACCGAAAAAACGACGGGACCGGTATCGGCTTCCAGGTTGATACGTGCAGTCGACCTTGCCATCGACACCTTGTACTGGTCGTTGGTCGCCGTTTCAATCGGATCCTGCAAGTTAATTGACACTCCCTCGCGGATGTAGCCGTCAACCTTGATGCCTTCGGCGTAAGCCGACGCGCTCAACAATGCCGAGGCCAGGACGGCCAGGCCAGTCAATCCCCCTGCCGCGCTACCATTTTTTTTTGTGCTGTTTTTATTCACGAATCTCTCCCGATGATGTGTTGTGGCTGGTCATGTGATAGCCGACCGTCCCGCTTCCCAACCCTGCTGTTTCTGCCTCCTCAGTCGGCACTCTCCTTGCGTGTAGTCAATTCATAAAGGGATCCCGACAGCTCAGTGCGCGGTGCCCAGAACCAGCGGCAACGCTTGAGCGGGATGACGCGGTTTGCCAAAGATGAACTCAGGACGGAAGACATAAATGATGGCTGGCATCACGAACAGGGCGGACATCGCGGAAATACCAAGCCACATCGCCATCAGCAGGCCCATGTCTGCCTGGAATCGCAGCGACGAGGCAGACCAGAGCAAGGTGCTGAAGATCAGTACGCTGGCGGTCACCACGACACCTAGCCCGGCCGAGTGCAGCGCGGTCGCGATGGCGGCTTCGGGCGTGGCGCCGATGGCCAGTTCTTCCTTGATACGATCGGCGATGTAGAACGCGTAGTCGACACCCAGGCCAATGCCCAGCGCGGCAACCGGGACCGTGTTGATGTTCATCCCGATGCCTTTCCAGGCCATGAAACTGAAGGTCAGCGTGTTGGAAATAATCACCGGGACCATGAACAGCATGCCCGCGACGGTGGAGCGATATACCACCGTACAAATCACCACCAGCACCAGCAAGGCCAGTGCCAGCGCTTCGATCTGGCTCGACAGGATGACTTCGTTGGCGGCCCCCATCACGCCGATCAGTCCACCGGCAAGCTGGTAACTGACGCCATCGAGCGGGTTTTGGGCGACGAACTCCTTGATGCGGGCAATGGCGGTACGGATTGTTTCGCCCTGGCGGTCGCGGAACAGCAGCGTGACGGCAGCATTGGCATTGGTTGCGTCGACGAAGCGATCCATGTCGCCAGGCTCGGACACCGACTCCAGCGTCGCCATGATGTTGCCGTTGACCGCCTGGGTTTCGCCAAGCTCCTGGTAGCGCGGATTGCCTTCACGGAGGGTGCGATTAACTACAGGCAAGATGTCAGCAATGGATACCGAGCCACCGATCTCCGGCTGCGCTTCCATGAAGCGCTGGAACCGATTCATGCTGTCGAGCACCTCGGTGCGCTTGACCAGGTCGCGCTCGTCACCACCGACGACCACGAACATGCGGTCCGCCCCCTGGAATTTCTGGTTGATTGCTGCCGAATCCAGGTTGTAGGTTGAATCAGGCCACAGGATCGGCGAGCCCGGGTTGGCGTCACCGATCTTCAGGTTGAACGCATACACGCCGGAGGTCACCATGACGATGGCACTGCACGCCAGCACGCCATAGCGAAACCGCGACGTTGCCACGAATACGGCAAAGTCAAGGAAGCGCCGCAAATAAGGCACGGCATCGAACGGATGTGCATAACCTTGCGGCTTGCGTATCCACGACAGCAGGATCGGCGTCAGGACCACGGCGCTGACAGTCAATGTGCACACCCAGACGACCGACAGCACGGTCAGCTTTTGCAGCATCGGGATCGGACTCATCGCCACCACGGCCATGCAGCCTGCGTCGGCAACAATGCCTAGCATCCCGGGACGAAACAGGTCCATCAGCGCCGTGCGTGCAGCATCCCTGGAGGTTTGCTTCCCGGCCGCGATTTCTTTTATTTCATCATCAAAACGATTGATGATCTGCACCGAGTGGGAGACGGCCCGCGAGGTAATGAGCATCGCCACAACGATGACCAGCGGCTCGAAGTTAATGTTGAGCAGCTTGCAGATACCCAGTGCCCAGATGGCACTGACCAAGCCTGCTAGGAAAGGCAGCAACATCCCACGCCATGTCCGCAATAACAGGAACAGCAGGACGACTGTCAGAGCCAGTGCCAGCGCCACCAGGTGCACCGTTTCAGGGAGGTAATAATTTACCCAGCCATACAGCATCGGATCACCAACGACCCGGATCTTGACGGCGCCATCCTGATTAACCTTGCTCACGAGCGTATTGATTTCCTTGAACACGGTGCCGTAGTCGACATTGCGGTCAATGAAGTCGACGGTCACCAGTGTTGCCTTCAGGTCCGTTGACACATAGGGACCATAGACCATCGGGTTGCGCAGCACGGCGTCCCGCAGCGCCGTATATTCCGCTGCACTGGCAGGCAGGTCAGGCCACATCAGTGGCCGTGTTTCGATGCCGCCCGTGGACGCCCGGACTTCCTTGAGCTTCTTCGATGCGAGGGAAACGATCTGGAAGGCGTTGACCGCCGATACCTTGCGCAACTCCTGGGTCAGGGTGCGTACCTTTTCCAGGACGACCGGCTGGAAAATATCGCCTTTGTCGACTTCCAGCATGATCGTGACCATGTTGGAACCACCAAACGTATCCTTGAATTTTTCATGGACTTTGACGTACGGGTGCTGCGACGGCAGCATGTCTTCGAAGATGGTCCGGACTTCAACATGCAAGGCAAAATAGGAAAGTACCAGGGTGATGAGGGCGATGAGCCCCGCCACCCACGCACGCTGGAGTATGCAGAATTCAGAGAATCGTTTGATCATGATGTGATGGGCGTTGGGTTAGGAAGCGGGAAGAGCGAAGGCTGGTCAGGGCACGGTCAATCAGACGGCGTGGTCGCTGCCTGGAGGGCGCTGGCATTGGTCACGACCTGCCATTGCTTTCCGTTCCAGTGACCTACAGTGCTGCCGGCAAAGTAGGTCTTCCCGTTCGCTACGACGACCTTCGTGTGCCACGACAGATCACGTTCGTCGAGCCGGCCGGCGACCCAGTTTTCAGCGGCCGCGTCGCCACGTACCCATACCCCCAGGTTGCCGGCGGCGATCCAGACGCGTTGCACGGCATCCCAGGCAACCGTCAACAAATGTTCCTGCGTACCGCTCTTGATCGCATGCCAGCTGGTCCCGCCATCCTGGGTGACTAGCACCACGCCTTCGAGACCCACCGCGACACCGTTCTGGTCGTCCCGGAACGCCACACCCATCAGGCTACTGGTCGCCGGCGTCTGGCTGGCAACCCAGGTTGTTCCGCCGTCCACAGTACGCAGGGCGCGACCGAATTCACCGACGACCCAGCCATTGGCACTTCCGGCAAAGGTGACGTCGTTCCAGCCGACGTCTTCCTCGGCCCTCATGCGCTGCCAGCTTTTTCCAAAATCGATGCTGTGCAACAACGCGCCCATTTCCCCGACAGTCCAGGCCTGACGGTCTGGCAAGGTCAACACCCGCATCAATTTATTGGCAACGTCCGACTTGGGCGCCGGTGACTCCATCCAGGTCGTGCCGCCGTCGACGGTCACGACAATCACGCCCTTGTTACCGACCGCTACGGCATGGCGCGAGTCCCAGGCCGAAATATCCTGCAGATGCGCCTTGCCCGGCACGACCTGCGGGTTCCAAAGCGCCCCGCCATTTTCGCTGCGGACAACCTTGCCGTTGGTTCCGGCGACCCACAGGACATCGGGAGCGGGAACGGCGAGTCCGTAGAAAAAATCACGCCGCTCGATAACCGGTGGCTTGACCGTTGATCCGACAGGCTGGGGCTTGATAAAAAATCCCGCCCAGAGCAGTCCGGCGATGATCAGCCACGGGGTCACGGACCCGATAATCTTGATGACTTGTCCACGACCACTGGACAGAAGCGCCGTTGGCGCGATCCCCGATGTATCACTGTCAATTGCCGCTGCTGGCAGTCGATCCATTACACACTCCCTCTAACCTGCTGGTTGAAAATTCCTGGAATAGCCGTGCGGTTGCATCGACCTGAAACCATCAGGCGGCACCACCACAGGTCACATTTCATCGTGATTTTCCGGTCAAATTATTCTGAATTTTTTTAAATTGAAAGTCAATTCATATTTGATATAAATTAAATTAAAAACATAGTTAAATTTATTTTTTGAGAATTTATTTTCATGATCCGGACTTTTTTTCCCCTCCTGACTCTAGGTGCCTGACTATTTTTTTGTACGGAAATCCGTCCACCGCGAGGAAGGAAAATCTTCAACTATCTGTTTTAATTGATTTATTTTTTAATAACTGAAAGGAGACACGCAAGAGGAGCTACACGCACTTTCCACGAGCGACACGTCAATCGACCGTAAATTTTATTTCAATTGACGTTGAATGTATTATCGATATATTCTTTTTCGAATTCGCACGAAGGAATCCAGCGCGTAATCGCACTCAAAAAAATTGGCTGGCCAATTGCCCGGCGACAGCCAAGCAAGCAAGGCAGCCCCACCCTTCACCTCACCCTGAAAAGACTTTTCGATGATCACTAATCCGGAAATTGCAGACCGCGTGACGCTCAATGGCATCACCACCAACTATCACGACCAGGGCGAGGGCTTCCCCGTCGTCCTGCTGCACGGTTCGGGCGCTGGCGTCACGGCGTGGGCGAACTGGCGCAATACCATCCCCATCCTCAAGGAAAAGCATCGCGTCATCGCACCCGACCTGGTCGGGTTCGGCTTCACGGAAGCCCCCGAAGATATCGCTTACCAATTCATGGATACGTGGGTAGAGCAAGTCATCGCGCTACTCGACTATCTCGATATCGCGCAAACGGATTTGCTGGGAAATTCGTTTGGCGGCGCGCTCAGCCTTGCGCTGGCCGTGAAGCATCCGGAACGTGTGCGCAAGATGATCCTGATGGGCCCGGGCGGTCAGCCGTTCCCGGTCACGCCGGAACTGGAAGCGCTGTGGGGCTATACGCCATCGATCGACAACATGAAAAAAATCATGGACATCATGGCGTTCGATCGCAGCCTGGTTACTGATGAACTGGCGGAGCTGCGGTATCGGGCCACGATGCGCCCCGGGTTTCAGGAACGCTTTGCCAGAGTATTCCCGCCACCGCGACAGCGCTGGTCCGACGCGCAGGTGGTCCCGGACGAGCAACTACGGGCGCTGACGCATGAGGTGCTCATCATTCACGGCCGCGACGACCGCGTGGTTCCGCTGGACGTGTCCATGAAGCTGATGCAAAAGATCGATCGTGCGCAGTTGCATATCTTTGGACGCTGCGGTCACTGGACGCAAATCGAACATAGCGCACGTTTCAACCAGCTCGTGTTGAACTTCCTGGACGAAGCCTGACCCCTCCAGATGCATGCGGGACGGCGCGCGGAATACGCTTTTCCCGCGCGCGTCACGCGATAGACAAGGAGTACATCGTGACACCACACATTACCTTTTCGAATACCGCCCTCACCCATTTCCGGGAGCTGCTGGATCGCCAGGACGACACCGGTACCCAATTGCGAATCTATGTCCTCCATCCGGGCACGTCGCTTGGTCACTGTGGCATCGCCTACTGGCATCCGGCAGCAGGCACGCCGGAAGATGCGAGCATCGATGCCGGCACGTTCCGGCTTTACTACGTACGACAGGAAGCGGCTTTCCTGGACGGCGTATCCGTTGATTTCCGGAAGACATTTTCCGGTCACACGCTGGCATTGCAAGCGCCAAATGCAAAATCCGTAGTGGTCATTGACGAGAACAGCCCGTTGGCGCACCGGATCACTCGCGTCCTGGAAACCGAGATCAATACCCACCTGTCAGAGCACGGCGGCACGGTCATGCTCGACGAAATCAGGGAAGGCGGCGTCGTCGCGCTCAAGTTTGGCGGCGGGTGCCACGGTTGCGGCAACGCAGAGCAAACTCTCAAAGAAACGGTAGAGGCAACTTTGCTGAAATGGTTTCCCGACATTACCCGCGTTGTCGATGGGACTAACCACAGCGACGGCGTGGCGCCGTATCTTCCCCGCAAGACCCCGGTTGCTGCCTGAAAGGCGTTTCACGCATCCTCTTCGCAGGATGCACCGGAGAACCTATTTCCCCCAGCGTGCCGCCTTCTGTAATCTTGTTGAACGCTTGAACCGGCGCTGATCTGGCGCATACCTAGTCCGACAGTGGAAATGAAAAATGCATGCCGGTACCGCGCATGCATTTTTCATCCCCTGCAGACACGTCCTCCGTCACCGGATCACGCGGTCTGGAATATCAATCGTGCGTCACCAAATTGTGCCCCCATATCTTGGGTGCATTGTAAAACTTCACTTCCCAGTTCTTGTCGTCAATCTCGCAGGCCCCGAAGCCATATTCGATCGCGAAACCGGCCGGCGTAATCATGTAGAACGACGTCATCTTGTCGTTCGTATGCTTGCCCAAGGTGAGGATCAGCGGAATACCAAGTTGCTGGACCAGGTCGTAGCCGCGACCAACATCATCGATGGAATTGGCCTGCACCATGAAGTGATTGAGTTCGCCCGGTCCCGTTCCAAAGCACGGATTGGTGATCGCCAGACTGTGATGCCGCGGATTGCAGTGCATGAAAGTGGCTTGTGCGTCGTCCCAGTGAATGTAATCGCTGAGGCGGAATCCAAGCTGCTCCCGATAAAAATTGACCGTCAGTTCGGCATCGGCCGCCGCAAACAAGATGTGACCCAAGCCCTGCTCACCAGTGCGATATCCGGAAATGGCCCGACTCGGACGAAACGGCTGGTTATCTTCGACGCCGCCAAAAAAGATTTCCTGGACCGCGCCGTCGGGATTGGGGAAGCGCATCAGTTCCATCACAGCCCGTTCACGTTTTTCCTCGGATGTTCCTTTGACGACAGGCACCTGATTCTTCGTTAACTTGTCGTACAGCGCAAAGAAGTCATCACGTGTATCGACTTCCCAGCCCACATAGGCGAACGAGTTGGACTCGGCGGGATAAAGCGTGAAGCGATGATGCCGGTCGTCCATCCGTAATTGCAGCGCCTCGCCCGGTTGCTGAGGGCGTGGCTCAAACCCGAGTACCTGGATCAGAATGGGTTCCCATGCGGCGATATCGGTCACATTCAATCCGATATAGCCGAGTCGGGTTACGCTAGTCATGGTGTCTCCTTGATTGTTGTCTGGCATGGGTAACGATCTCTGCCTTTTTATTCGGCACTTGCACTGAATTGCTCGGCATGAATGTTGTCTCGCTTGACTCCGATATCTTCAAGATGCCGCCGCGCAGACTCGATCATCGCGGGAGGACCACACAGATAAGCGACCGTTTCGGGATCGACGATGTCCTCCGCTGCAATCACGCTGACCGGGTTGCCAACGAGACCGCCGTACGTCCCATCTGGTGAGGACACCGACACACGTAACGCCAGATTCGGCAACAAAGCGGCGCGCACATCGAGTTCGTCGAGACAGAACAGATTGTCCGCCGTCGCGCAACCAAAACTGAGTAACACCTTAGGTTTCTTGCCAGAAAGCACGCTGATGTCGTCGAGCATCGCGAGCATAGGTGCGAGGCCCGTTCCGCCGGCGATCAGGATGTGGGCGGCTTTCGATGGGCGCCAGTAGAACGTGCCGTACGGACCTTCCAACTCCAACTCGTCGCCTACCGCACAAGATTTGCGCAAATAATTGGACATCATTCCTTCGTCGAGCACCCGCAGCAGTAGCGTGACGGCTGGCAGGTCGTGGGTCGAGCTGGCCATCGAATAAGAGCGCCACGCATCGGTACCGGGTACCCGGATACGGACGTATTGGCCACTACGGAACTCGAAGTCAACGTCGCAAGGAAGCGCGAGCGTGAGCTTCACGACATTCGGCGCCACCCATTCCTTGCCAGTGACAACAGATTGGACAAGCGCAGGTGCCGGCTCGTCCAGAAGCGTGCTGGCATAGTCCAGCCCGAGAACACAATCGGTGTCTGCAAAGGAAGAACAGGTCAGGCGGAGACCTTCGGCATGCTCACTCGGAAACAAGGACGTTCCGCGCTCGGTGGACATGCGCACATCACCACACAACACCTTGGCGACGCACGTGCCGCAACTGCCTGTCTTGCACTGGTGCACTAGCCGGATATCGTTGCTCTTGGCGGCATCGAGGATGGTTTGTCCAGGCGACACCTGAATCTGCCTTTCCACACCATCGAGAAATTGAAACGTTACCTGTGATGCCGCGCTGTCCTGTGCAGGCAAGTGGTGTGTATCATCTATCGTCAACATATTTACCTCCCGAAACAGCATCACGACCAGCCAGGGTAGCTGCGGGTCGTGATGCTCAGCACGTAGTTACTCTGCCTTGTCGCGGATCGCGCCTGGCTGGTCGCCACGAATCTCCGCCAGTACATTACTGGCCCCCTTGACGACACCGGCTACACCACGGGGTGTTTTTGCAATGCCCCGGTTATATCGCGAAGCAATCTTGCGCCAGGTGATGATGGAGTAATCCATGTCACCTAGTTGCTCGTCGTTCCAGCCGGATCCATCTGCATAGAAATTCTGCATTGCGTCACGCGCGAACAAGTCACAATCGTTGAAGCCATGCAGGGCCATGGGCTCGTAGAAGTTTTTGAAGCGATATTCAAATGCCTGGCGCTCTTCGTCATTTTCACAATGTTTG
The DNA here is from genome assembly GCF_039536745.1 of Actimicrobium antarcticum. Taxonomy (NCBI): domain Bacteria; kingdom Pseudomonadati; phylum Pseudomonadota; class Betaproteobacteria; order Burkholderiales; family Oxalobacteraceae; genus Actimicrobium; species Actimicrobium antarcticum. Next base: position 28,501 of record NZ_BAAAZE010000006.1, on the reverse strand, counting down.
ACGAGGACCTCCCAATATTCGTAGGTATCGTCAGTGATGGCGACATACCACTCGTACTGCACCACATTTTCTTCCGGCCAGTTTTCGACCATCAACACGCCTGGTACAAACATCGACGTGCGGAAGTATTTCGGCACGGTTCCTGCCGCGCGGACGTTCAACAACTTGTTTTCCAGCACAGGCTCGTAATGCTCAGTGAAATACATGTTGATGAAGCCTTTGGGGCCGTTTTCGTCTTCTACCAGTTGGGTAGCCTGATCACTGACGGGTTTGATGCCAAGCGGTACAGCCCAGTCCTTGGCAAGTACGATCGCATTGTCTTTGTGGATCAGCAGATGGCCGGCGTCAAAACCATTTTCACAAGCCAGTCGCCAGTTTGCATAACCCGTGCGATGAATACCAAGACAGACCACGTTCTTGTCGAGCACGCTCGGCGAATCAGGCCAGAGGGGATGCGGAAACCGCTCGTTATTGTGCGGAAAACGGATAGGCATGTCCTGCGACAGAGGTGGAATTTCATCGTCAAAATCATCCGAAGTGACAAAGACGAAGATCATGCCGTTGACTTCCTCGACCGGATATACGGAGATCCCGGTGGTGCCGATGATCTCGTCATCAGGAGCCGCAACAATCGAGACCAGCGATCCGGTTTCAAGGCTATAGGTAAATCCGTGATACCAGCACGTGATGGTGTCTTCTGTCAGGCACATTGGTTTCGCCGACAATTTGACGCCACGGTGCAAGCACTGATCCTTCAATGCATACACTTTGCCCTTCGATCGCCGGAGGACAAGCGGAACTCCGCAAATCTGCGCACCCACAACTGCACCCTCGGCGATCTCGTTGCTGAATTTCACAGGGTACCAATGATTGATGAAACCCCATTCCGCCTTGGCGTAAGGGGCGTATAAACGCTGCGCCATGACATCGTTGGATTTCTTGACAGTTTTCTTCATGTCCATAAGGGTGGCCTTCTTCATTGTGAGGAGTCAATTTCACGGGAAGAAGCGTCTCTTCCGCAGTTTTTTAGCCAAGAAAAGGCTTACCTCAATATCTATTATATTCAATTGAAAGTCAATTCATTGTTAATTGCTAATTGATTGAATTGGCCTTAAGTTTAATCAAGCATCAGGAAACGGTGACTTCCCGCATCGTCCATGACCCGCCCCTGGTTCGAGTACATGCACGCGCCGTGCTGAGATTGCGCTTACACCAACGCCGCAACTGCGCTCGATCGCCAAGAGAACCAAGTGGTATTGCAGCATTGCAGCAGCGACGGAAGTTGGTTGCAACGGCTTCACGCGGCACTGGGTGTCGTGCTGATGGTGGGGAAATCGGGCGTAGGCCACCCGGCGACTTACCGGCTTCGGCACCGCAAAGAAAATGACGACGTTCTGCGTGGACTAACGCTACTTCGGCGCCCTCGTCACGTTGACAGGCCGTGAAGCGATGGCCGCTGCCACCATACCGGTGTCAAGTAACCTTAGCGATGCGAGCGCCGTTCGGGTGGCAGGGAGCGTGCCAGAGCGTTGGCCTCGTGCGGATGAATAGTTTCTGCGAGGCTGTGAGAGAAAGATGACGGTCACGCCGCCAGGTAGTCGCTAACGAAAACCGCTTCACGAACTAGACAATGCCGCTCAAGGATACTCACCAAAGCCTCGTACGAACGCAGAGGTAGATAACGCGGCGCGCCATGGGGGCACGCGCGGACACGCTGTTGCAAGCCAGCAGGAACGAAGAGACCTGACTTGCAAGACGGTACGATGGGTCTCGCGCGACGGTTCTCCGGGCAGTCAATTACAAAATTTGATCCTGGCATCTCGCCACTGGACCGTTGCTGGAACGCGATCGCGTTGCAGGCAGGGCTAGCCGGTCAGATGCCGCACCGGGTGACCAGCGTAAGGGAGGACATGCAAAGCGTTGATCCGCCTTAATACGGCAGGCGGCACGGTGCTCGCCGCTCGTGCTTGCAAAGGTTATCCAACACGAGGGCGGGCTTATGACATCTGAAAGCGGCCTATTCTGTTTCCGATGCCTTGGACAGGGTCACCGAACTATAGGTCGCCGAGATGCGTGAAGCCTCATCATAGAGTCCAGTGAGCAAACTAATCAACTTGGAGGCCTCATACAATTTGCGATCAATTTCTTCAATATTTTTGGTTTGCTCGGTCAACACCATTTGACGGATCTTCGCGTACTCGTTGACCATTGTCCTGCCCTTCTTGGTCACGTCGTACGTGTATATCTTGCCCGTGCCTTCCTTGATCTTGGCGACCAATTTGTGGCTAAGTAGTTTGCGCAAGCTGTACTGGATATTACTGATCGCATCACTGTTGAGTTGTCGGGCGATCGATGCGGCAGTTTTGGGACGCTCCTGCATGCCGATGACATGCAGGAGGATAAGTTCCTGAAACGAGAGCTCCACCAACCCGCTGATATTTGCCACCTGGAGGCAGGAACGTTCAAATGCCTGCTGGAATCGCAAGACCGCCCACTCGAATTCCGTGGTCATCGCCTCATGGTGACTATGGCCAAGATGCCACCCGCGGTAAACTGCGGAACCAAGGTGGTCAACGCTGTTTTCATTTTCCGACATCATCATTCCATATCAAAACTAGGTGTTCATGTTATGTAAAAGAGGAAATCTGGCATGCCAATTCACTCATCCTGACTACCGGCGCCACTATATCTCATCGGACCTGCGGGCCGATGGTATTCCGGAATGCCAGCGACCTGTGATCGACGTCAACGACAAGGAGATCATGCATGGCGACGGCAGATGCATTGCAATAGTGTCCGCTGAACTCTTCGGGAATATCAGACCCAATCCAGCAGTGAAGCTACAAACGCGTTGCCCATCGCGGGACGACAGGATCGAGGCAACGTGCTTTAAGGACAGAAACCTGATCGTGTCGAGCGGTCAAGACAATGCCTTTATACGGGCATATCCGGCAAAGACATGCGCCCGGCCTCGTTGTACATGGCAGTCATCAAGCCGAGCGTTCTCGCCGCTTCCAGCAAACGCGCTTCACTGTCTTTCATGCTACCGAGTTGCTGTATGAGAAACTGTCGCCTGAGTTCCGCTATTTCCTCGGTAAAGCGCTTTCCTTTTTCGGTGACCGCAAGGCTGTAGCTTTTTCCGACGCCGTCTTTCACCTTCCTGATCAGCTTCTCCGCCACAAGTTTGCGGAGGCTGTATTGGATATTTTGTATATCGTCGCGGTTGAGAAGATTTGCCACCATGCTGGTCGACTTTGGCCTGTCTTGCATCCGAATGATATGCAGGATGTGTACCTCTTGGGGAGTGAGATTTCCTTGGCTCAGGCGGCTCAATAATTCGTTTTGATACCGATTGAACGCCTCCCACCATCGCACTAAACTCCATTCGATTTCGGTGGCCGCAGCCTCCAGCGGCGTATGCGCCAGATGCCAGCTATTGACAGGACTCGGGATATGGTCAGGAATAATATTTGTGCTCATAATAGTTAAGAATCCGAAAAATTTACTCGGGCTGAGTTCAGCAGGCCCTTGATATCGCACGCAAATAACAGGGAATCTAGTGCCGGCAAAGAATTACGTCTCGTCACAGGCAGAAATTCAACGGCCTGCGATGGAAAAGAATGCTTTTCGCAAAGTGCGAAAGATAACAAACACTCTGTTCCTAAAGGTTGCTCCAGATCCAATTTGCACATAACAAATGTCAATTGATAATTGACGAGAATTGATCATGATACGCGATTACCTCTCTGCCACTGTTAAGCCGCAAACGCACCTTTGCCTATCAACGATCGTCCGAAGGAGTCTAAGCGTGAGCGTCTATGCCAATCTGACTTGCGCAGCATAGATACCTTTAAAAAGATCTGTGACGCATCGTCATTCGGAGGATGCGATCGCCTCCCAGGAGCGCACGGCATGCACGCCAACCTTGCTTCCCTCGATCCCGGTACCAGTTACGCGCTCACGCTGTGCCCAGCAGGCAGCACGCCCGCCGTCGTACGCTGCACGTTTCTCGGCTACCGTACCGAACACGCCCAACCCTGTATCGAGGTCGCCCGCGCAACCGGCAGAATGCATTTGATCGCGCTGGCGTCGATCGCAACCGCCGACCGGATCCGGCTCCCCGATTGAGTCGTCCGGCTTTTTCACTGACGGATGACCAGGCCCGTGCTCTGCTGCAGCAGATGGCGCCGATCCTGGAGCAGCATCCGATCGGCAATCGTAATCACCGACCGTTCGTGCGCGATTTCATCCACGCGGTGCATGCCGCTACCGGTCGCACCTGCAGTCCGGTGATTTACCGCCGCCTGCCGGACACGTATGCACCGGGACGAACACCATCGACGAATACGCTCGATCAGGAAAAGAAGGCCTTCCTGGCCGAACTGGCGCAGGAAACGCGCGTCGATCGTGAACTTGCGGCTGGCAGCACTGGCCCGGACCTGGCAGAGGTGGTGCAACGCGCCGTGCAAACCGCGCTGGCGCAGCATGCACCTGCTGCAGCGTCCACCAGGCGGAGCGCTTCGAATCAAGTAGTGCTGGCGCAACGGGATTTCCTGCAGGCGCGATTGGCGCAATCCGAACAGGATTTGCTGACCACCTGGGCGTTGGCATCGCGCCTGGCAGCCGACCTGCAATCGGCGATCTTGTCACGCGACGCGATGCAGGCACACGTGGCCGCCGCTGAAGCAGAGACTGCCCGCCACGTGCAGCAAGCGGCGCAACTGGTCGTCGAAGTCGGCGACCAGTTGCGATATGCGATGCGCGCCATTGACGAAGTCCGCGGCGAGACCCGGACGTGGAAAGAGCACAGCACGGCACTCGAACGCAAACTGGCCGAATTGACGAAGCTGCTGGACGTATTCAGGCAGGCGGCATACGCACGTGACGCCGCGATTGCGCAGTTACCCCGTAACGATGAGGACATCCCATGAGCAGTATGGTGCCGATGCAGGTAGAGGACGCCCTGCTACCCCACCCAATGCGCGCGGACCCGACCTCTGGTCATATTCTTAAACCGGTGGCGGACGACTGGGAGGCCATCGAGGTGTGGCTGCAGGCCGTACGTGCCAAAAGAAGGGACGCCAATGGCGCAACCAATACCAACGCCACGTATCGGTATCACTTGGCGAAACTGTGCTGGTACGTCGAGCACGTGTGCCACATCACGCCATCGCGGTGGTCGATGCAGGACGTGGAGCAGTTTGCGACCTTCCTGAAAGCGCTGCCCGCTGATGCGCTCTGCCCTCACGGCGTCGCCATCAATGATCCGGTGTGGCGTCCCTTCAGAGTACGTCCGTCCGCCAGCAGCCAGGCCGACATCCGGCGCTTTGTGCATGCGATGTTCAACGGCTGGCACAAGGCGGGCTATGTCCGGCACAACCCGACGGCGTTGCCCGCAAAGCCAATGTGTCGCGTGCGGTTGCCCCCGCGTTACTGGACCTGATGCTGGGCGCGATGGCAGCTGAACCACTGCAAAACTTCACGCAATGCCAAAGCATGGTGCGCGACCGCTTCATCTTTGCAGCACTACGCGGCCTTGGCTTGCGCGCCTCGGAACTGGTGCACGCCCGCATGTCCGCTTTTTACCGGTTATCGCTGCCGCGCACGGGACAAACCTACTGGACTTTTTTGGTGACGGACGACACGGGAAAAGGTGGCAAGGCGCATCGCGTTCCCGTGTCACGGGAAGTCTGGCAAGCCTTTAGCCTGTATCGCGAGGCGTTCGAATTGCCGGCCGCGCCGGCGCCCAGCGAAGACGGCAAACTGATTTTATCGACGCGAACACGGTCCGTCACACTCGGGAACACCGAGGTGACGCATTCCGGATCGCGCCGGTTTTTAGGCGCATGGCGCGAAGTGACCACACGGCAGGGGCTCTATAAAATCGTTACGGGACGGCTAGAGCGGGCCGCGACGCTCCTGAAAAAGTCAGGACGGGACGCCGATGCGCAGCATTTACGTGACGCGTCACCCCACTGGTTACGGCATACCTTTGCCAAAGCTGCGTTGCTAACCGGCCAGAACATGCGCGCAGTTGCCGGCGCACTCGGCCACGCGGATCTTGCCACGACCATGCTCTATACCGAGCAGGATGCGCTCGACCTCATCGACGCGTGGGAGCGCGCTACACCTGGCAGCGTCGCCACTGAACTCGCCATTGCCAAGGCTACCCCCTGATCGATCCACACAGTCATCGGAGATACACGATAACGGTCATCACCAACATGCCGATTACATCGGAAGTTCGTGCCTTGGGGCGACCCAGGTCTGCGGTCGATACAGGTAGGGTCGTCAGGCCTCTACAGGAAGTAGCTTTTGCGGACCATTTCCGGCATCGCTCCGGCCAGTATTTGACGCGATTCTCGGCCAGGAAGAACTGCATCTATCGGATTGATGCCCCCCCCCCCGACCTTACAAATCACATCTTTTGTGCCACATTGCACTTATCGTGTAACACATTAGGTGAGTGCAATGAATGAAGCTACCTTTACCTTCCGAGTCGACAAAGAGTTGAAAGAAAATTTTGTGACGGCTGCGAAGGCCCGCGACAGGACTGGTGCCCAACTCTTGCGTGACTTCATGCGCGATTTCGTCAAAAAGCAGCAAGAAGTTGCTGAGCATGACGTCTGGTTTCGGCGCCAGGTGCAGGTCGGGTTGGATTATGCTAACGCAGGCAACCTGGTATCTGCAGAAGATGTGGAGGCAGAATTCGCAAAGCGCAGAGAGCAAACACGGCAAAAGCTTGAAGCCCAATCGTAAGGCAGTTCTGGACATCTGAAGCACTGTATGACCGCCGTGCAATCTATGACTACATTGAGACAGACAATCCCAGGGCAGCGCTGACCCTGGATGAGATGCTTTCTGAAAAGGTCCGGCATTTGATTGATCACCCGGAACTTGGTCGGATCGGTCGCATCACTGGCACGCGAGAGCTGGTAGTTCACAAAAACTATATTTTGATTGACGACACGACAGATGAGCTGGTGCGCATCCTGCGCGTTCTTCACGTTGCCAGGCAATGGCCGCCTGCTGATCGTTAATCTTCAGAACCTGTCCAATGTATTGAGATCAAAGGTTTCATGAGCAACAGACCATCAAAGCGCCATCCTCCTCTGAGAGGACCAAAGAAAACCCGCTACCGCTATGACGACGCGAACGTCTTGCACATTGCTTCCCTGTCGTAATCCAGTAGCAAGTCGTTATGCCGCTTGTACAAACCAGATAACGTCGGGCTGTTTCGACTGATGACGTCCATTCCCCGGTCGTCATAGGGGTGAACAACAATCCCTTTATTCGGATTGAGCAGATATACCCGGCAACCCGGCCTCGGCCGCAATGCACCCAGGTCGGTAGTAATGGCGCACCAAATCAGGTTTTGTAATTTGGCTGTCGGAACGTCAAAAGCGCAGCACAGAATCGAATCACTCTCCTCATGGGAACCGTCCATTTGCTCTCCTGCGTCAAGCCAAACATCCCGAACCCTGGGTACCTCGACGCCAGCAACTTTCAGCTCCCGAAGCATTGCGCGCAGCCCAAAACGGGATGTTGGCGCAAACGTTTCTAAATGAACCAGTATGTGTTCTTCTCCGACGAAAATGTCGTCGCAAACGACGGTCACTTTTCGTAGTGCAGATAGCGCGAGGTCCAGTGAACTGCCACCTTTCGACAATGCAAAACGTAGCCCACCAGGAAAGTTGTAGAACAACGCATGCCTGTACGTACTTCCAACAATTTCTTGAATTTTTCGTTTGAAGTTCATTACTGGTCTCCGTCACGGGGAATACTTGGTTGTGGCATGTCCGGCTGGGTATCGCGTCACAGGCTACTGTTGCGTTAGCAAACCAATTGGTACCGGATGTTACGATTTTTGCCAACATTCAAATTGTTAACAATCCTGCGATGAAATCAACCCATCCCTGAGCGCATCGTTACTTCGTAACACGCCAATTAAAAGCACGAATGTAATCTTGCGCGTTACACAGTAACGGACCTAAAATATGAGCGCTATAACTTTTGGAAATGCCATGAGCTTAACCAATGCCGAACGCCAGGCCTTGTATCGCCAGCGCCATCTCAGAACCGAGGACAGCACGGGCGAGTTGCTGCACGCAGTGATCAATCTTCACGCCAAACGGGCCCTGGAGCGCTTGGCAAAATGTTACGGACTAACGCAACGTGCCTTGCTTGAACGATTGCTGATCGACGCCGAACGGCAAACGATTGACAGCGCCGGTCGTTTACCCAATGGACAAGCAGACTATTACGACGGACGACTGCGTTTGGAAATCAGCCGTCCCGACGATGACGGCGGCAAATCGTCCGCCTCTCGCTAAGTGACGTGGTGACGCCAATAACTGAAAAAATGCATTGGCCGTAATCAACTCCAACACCACCGCCACCGCCACCGCCACCAACAACAACAACAACAACAACAACAACAACAACAACAACAACAACAACAACAACAACAACAACAACAACAACAACAACAACAACAACAACAACAACAACAACAACAACAACAACAACAACAACAACAACAACCTGCCACCGCAGCGTCAACTTTGGGGGTTTTTACAAGCCTGGACATTGTGCAATAAGCCGCGGCCTATTCACGGCAACCGTGACCTTCAGCAGGCTGGGCAACGTACAGATTCAGTTGCCGAATTACTACAACTTTGGTCACCCCTGCATACCCCGAAAGTCTTAAGGCAGCGAAACTTGCGGACCATCTCATTTGATCTATACTCAAGCCTTAAAGGAGACGATCATGTCCGGTCCGAAAGAAATCGTAAAACCAGCGGCAACGCGTCGCGCTCCCATTATCAACGTCACCAAGCGGACCGCCAGCGCAGTTGTCATGCGACCGGAAAAGCCCCACCGTCCTACCGTGTTCGTTGATGCACCAAAAATCTACGGTGCTGATCCCCAGGCACGTATCGCCGCGATCAGAAAAGGTATCCCCGCGTCCATGGTAAGCAGCCTCTCGGCGAAAATGGGCATGTCCAAGGAAAGCCTGTTGTCCAGTCTGGGCCTGTCCCGTGCCACCATAAGTCGAAAAGAGAAGGACGCAACCGTGTTGTCGAAAGACGAGTCAGAGCGCGTGTTAGGCGTGGAAACACTGATCGGCATGGCACAGGCCATGGTCGAGCAGTCCGGGGATCCGGCCGGCTTCGACGCTGCCCGATGGCTATCGGGCTGGCTGACCAAGCCGTTACCGGCGCTTGCCGGCGCAACGCCGGCCAGTTACATGGACACGTTCGAGGGCCAGAAACTGGTAGCAGAACTGCTTTCAATGAGTCAGAGCGGAGCGTATGCATGACCATACAGGTCTGGCGCATCGCAGTAGAAGCACCTGCCTATGCTGCCAATGACCTGAGCGGCACCGGTGCCAAAATGACGGGTGGGCGCTGGAACAGTAAAGGTTCCGCGGTGGTGTACTGTTCCACCAACATCGCATTGACCGCCCTCGAAACCGTCCACTACCTGCGCAGCGGCGGCCTGCCTTTCAACCGCTACCTGGTGCGAATCGACGTTCCCGAAGCTATTTGGGGTAAGCACCAAGTGCTAGAGCCACTACCCGGCGGATGGGACGCCATACCGGCCGGACTGACTGCCAGGGCAGCCGGAGACGCCTGGATCAACTCGGGCATGTCGGCGCTCTTCCTGGTACCGTCCGTCATCGTCCCCGACGAATACAATGTGTTGATCAACCCGCAGCACGTCGATGCTGCAGCAATCGTTGCGACGACTGTTAAGCGCTGGATTTACGATCCCCGATTCTTTCCCTGAGAGCCGGTTCGCCGCCGAAACGTGGTCGTCGGCGCAACGCAATCCAAGCGTTCTGGGTGACTGCTACCGCATGAAATCGACAAACTGCATCGCCTGATTGCGTTCAGGACGATCGTGTTTTGTGTCGGTCGAAAAATTGAGAACAGCAGACGGGTGCAGCCTCCTGCAACCTGTCACTGCGGCATCAACCTGCTATGCGTTCCGATGCGGTTGGTCCAGCAAGGCCAGGCGTGCGGCACCTTGACGCGCAATCATCCAGCCAGGATATTCGGCCGGCAACGCACTGACTTTCTCCAGCATGTCCAATTGCGCCGTCGACAGGACAACCCGCGTTGCGGCGATATTGTCGCTCAGCTGGTCCGGTCGATTGGCACCGATGATGACGCTGGTCACGACCGGCTGGTGGAGCAGCCAGGCCAGGGCAATCTGTGCCACGGAAACACCCTTCTCATCCGCTATCACGCGCATCACATCGATCACCGCATAGGCACGATCACGGTCGACTGGCGGGAAATCAAAACTGGCACGCCGACCGTCGCCGGCACTTTCGTTCGACCGGTCATATTTGCCTGACAACAGGCCACCGGCAAGCGGACTCCATACCATCAGCCCGACACCTTCAGAGAGCATCATCGGCACGAGCTCGCGTTCCAGATCCCGGCTGGCCACCGTGTAATGCGCCTGCAGCGAGACGAAGCGCGCAAGGTGATCGCGCTCGGCGATACCGAGCGCTTTGGTGATCTGCCAGGCGGCCCAGTTCGATACCCCGACATAGCGGACATGGCCGTGCTGGACCAGATTGTCGAGCGCATGCAATTGCTCGTCCATCGGCGTGACCGCATCGAAGCCGTGAATCTGGTACAGGTCGATATGCTCGACCTGGAGCCGACGCAGACTGGCTTTGCAGGCATCGATCAAATGCACACGCGAGGTGCCACCCTGATTCGGTCCTGTCCCCATCGGGCCAAATGCCTTCGTCGCGAGAACAATGTCGTTGCGCGCGATGCCGAGATTGCGCAGTGCCTGGCCAGTAATCTGTTCCGATAGCCCGCCGGCGTAGACGTCGGCGGTATCGATGAAATTGATGCCGCCATCGATGGCGGTGCGCACCATCTTGTCCGCATCGACTTGCTGCAACTGGCCGATTTTGCTCCACATGTCACCGCCGGTGCCGCCAAATGTCATGGTGCCGAGACAGAGTTCCGAGACGAACAAACCGGTGCGACCGAGTGTTTTCATGCGCATGTTGAGACTCCTTGGTGATGGGATGTGATGTCGAATAGATGGCTTTTTGCCTTTACCCCTCCTCTCGCCTTGACGTGCCGGAGCGCTAACCGGGTTATTGATGCGCCTGCATTGAGCGCTACCCACCGGTCTTTGCGAAGGGTTCTCCTGGCGCGATCAGCATCAAGGCCGAGTGCGGCACCAGGGGTGCACTGCTTGCCAGCCTTCAATAACTGTTCAGTGGAAACAAAACACCCAACGTTGTTGCAACTCCATATACACTGTATATAAACACAGTATCTTGATGGAAACTAGCGATGACCACCCTTCTCACCCTGCCCGACCTCTCGCTAATAACGGACGCAACCCGCGGCCTTATTCCCGTGAGCGCCTGCGCGCCCGTTTGCCTGCGCCCGTTGTTTGGCCAGCGCGTCTCCGCCGGCTTCCCCTCCCCGGCCGAGGAGTATCTCGAAAAAGGTCTCGACCTCAACACCTACCTGGTGCGCAACAAGACCGCAACCTTCTACTTCCGCGTCCAGGGCGACAGCATGGTCGGCGCGCGCATTTTTGACGGTGACATGGTCGTGGTAGACCGCTCGATCTCTCCGAAACATCGCAACATCGTGCTGGCGGTGGTCAATGCCGATTACACGATCAAGCGCCTGCACAAACGTGCTGGCGTCATCGAGTTGCGCGCAGAAAATCCGCGCTATGCGCCGATCCAGTTTGGCGAAGGCGAGACGCTGGAAATCTGGGGCGTCGTGGTCGGCGTGGTGTGCCGTTTCGATGCCTGACCCGGAACTATCGGCGACCACCAGGCTCTTCGCGCTGGTCGATGTCAACAATTGCTACGTCAGCTGCGAGCGGGTCTTTAATCCCTCTCTGGAGGGAAAGCCCGTTGTCATTCTCTCTAACAATGACGGATGCGCCGTCGCCCGTTCGGCAGAGGTCAAGACGCTGGGCGTCAAGATGGGCGAACCCTGGTTCAAGCTCAAGGACCTGGCGAAGCAGCACGGCATCATCGCCCTGAGCAGCAATTACGCCCTCTACGGCGACATGAGCAACCGGATCATGACCGTCCTGCGCGATTTCAGCCCCGATGTGGAGGTCTACAGCATCGATGAATCCTTCCTCGGACTCAACGGCCTGGGGAGCCTGTGGGACTCGCCGACGGCCATGGGGCAATCGATCCGGCAGCGCATCAGGCAATGGGTCGGCGTGCCGGTGTGCGTCGGTATCGGTAACAGCAAAACGCTCGCGAAACTGGCCAACCATATTGCGAAGAAAAGACCGGACTTCGATAGCGTCTGCGACCTGTCCTCGATGACCAGGCAGGATCGCGACGCCCTTTTTTCGACGATCGATGTCGGCGAGGTCTGGGGCATTGGACGGCGACTTTCCGAGCACTTGAGAGCGTCCGGCATCGACACGGTGGCACAGCTGCGTGATGCGTCGCCGGCATGGCTGCGCTCACGGTTCGGCGTTGTCATCGAGCGTACCGTCAACGAACTCAACGGACTCTCGTGCCTTGCCCTCGAAGATGTCGCGCCGGCGAAAAAACAGATCATTGCATCCAGATCGTTTGGGCAGCCCGTACTCACCATCGACGAGCTCGGGGAATCGGTCTCGAACTACATGACGCGTGCGGCCGAAAAACTGCGACGCCAGAATGGCGTCTGCGAAGCGATCCAGGTATTCGTGCAGACGAACCCCTTCAAGGCATCGGATCGGCAGTACAGCAACGGTGTCGTGGTGCCGCTCCCCAATGCCTCGTGCGACACACGGTTACTCATCCGAGCAGCGTTGTTCGGGCTGGCGCAGATCTACCGGCCAGGGTATTACTACAAAAAAGCCGGCGTGATCCTGCAGGGTATCTCTGGCGCCTCAGGGCAGCAGCAATCGCTGTTCACCACCTACGGCGACGGTGCCGCCTCGGAGGCCATGATGCGCACGCTCGACACCCTGAATCAGCGCTTTGGCAAGGGCGCGGTCAGCATCGCATCGGCCGGCACCCGCAACGACTGGGCCATGAAGCGCGAAAGGAAGACGCCCGATTACACGACCAGTTGGGACGAATTGCCAGTCGCAAGGGCAAACTGACGCGGCAAACCTGTAGTGTCGTTGGTAAATTCGGAGACCACACAGGTATCCACAGCGATCTGCACGGCACGCAAGACAGCGCCAACCAAGTAGCGATGATCACCCGGACCGGCTCTACTTTGCATGAAACGTCAATGAGGATTCATGCAGTGGAACTGCTACCCACCACCATCGTCGCAGGGCCGTCGCTTCTGACAAGGGCATCCGCCCTGGATCAGGTGGTCGGAAAGCTGCGCGCCGGCAAGGTATACCGCCGGGAGGATTTGGCGTACGTTTCCAATGCCGTTGACCGGCACCTCCGCGAAATGGTGTCTGGCGGCGCACTGAAGCGACTGGCACAGGGGCTCTACTACGCGCCAAAAAAATCCGTGTACGGCACGCTACCCCCTGACGATCAGGAGTTGCTTGCCACCTTCCTGCGCGACAAGGATTTTTTGGTGTTTTCCCTGTCCAGCTACAACACGCTGGGCTTGGGAACATCACAGCTTTATAACAAAACCCTGGTGTACAACCACAAGCGGCATGGCATCTTTTCGTTCGGAAACCGCCAGTTTGATTGCCGCGTGAAGCCGCGTTTTCCAAAGACGCTCACGCCAGAATTCTTGCTGGTTGATATGGTCAACAATCTGGACGAATTGGCTGAAGACAGGAACCTGGTACTTCAGATGGTGGTGCGCAAGTTGCCCGGTTTCGATCAGGCCAAATTGAAGCGTGCCGTTTCAAATTACGGCTCTGCTGCCACCCGGAAAAGTTTCGCAAGGTGGCAGGATGGCTGAATTCCTGCATGCGCGCAGCGACTTTAACGAGTTGCTGGCTATCGTGGCCGAACAACGCGGGATTGATCCGGTGCTGGGCGAAAAGGATTACTGGATCATGCCAAAGCATGAGGCGGTATCCCTGGACGACTAATGCTACTTCGACTAATGCTACTTCAATACTGAAGTCCCTTCGTCCTACGTCCGAAACACTTCCAGGGAATCCCGCCGGTATGAGTTTAGTGGCAACCCTTGGGGGCGCGCAACCACTCTGATGGAATCTGTACTACGACCACTCGACCATAGAAAAGGGGGCCCATCAGGGCTACCGGAAAGCGCGGAAGACACCATTGCTGGGACCGCCGAACCTACTCCGCCGTTTAGTCGGCTTAAAATTAGCCTAGCCGACGGTCTTCCGGGAGTCAATAAAACCCACCTTGCACAAGATAACCGTGTCAGCTTTAAAGCGACCACGCTGTTGCAGAACGCAGACCCGCCGACTTTCCTGCAAGAGTCCGGACCTGACCCTTCCCCTCAAACATAAGTTTGAAATACAGTCTGGCAAAGTGTATTTGTTCCATGTTCTTTCTCGTCTTCTGACAAAACGCCCGTGATGTTTTGCGCTATCCACCATCTTGCCAGCGGAATGATGGACAGGGTGATCGACGCTTTCTGGCGGCAGCCATGCTCAATCCGGTAGCCGCGTTGTCTGGCGGCCAATCCAGTGCACCAGCAGGAAAACATCAGCAAGATCGCCAACCGCGCGGGATCGCGGGTGTGACTCTCGGACAAGCCCACTCCCCGGCGGATCGATGCGGAGTGCCTGTCCGTCTTGAACGTCAAACTTACGGCGTACTCCCCGTCATCATAAGTTCCGCAGCTGCTGGCTTGGGGGCCGGTACGACCTATGGTGCGCGTGCGATTGGCTGCTGGTGACTGACGACTGTCCTTGTTACGAAGATGCCGGAGCAAATGGCCGATGTGATAAGCAACCGCTTCTGATTGCAGTTTGGGGTCTGAGGTGCAGTGGAACGTTTATGGAAAGCTTCATACAACCGTTCCACTGCACCTCAAACCCCAACATGGCGCGGACATCGCCAAGGTGCAGGAATGGCTGGGACATACCAGCATCGCGACAACCCGGATTTACGATCGACGGACAACTCGGCCAGAGGACAGTCCGACCTTCAAGGTCAGTTTTTGACATGTAATAGTTGATAGCGACATATGTGCGTTGGTGTAACTTGGCGGTGTTGTGCGGTGGCGCATTACTTTGACGACCAGGTAGTAGTTCTTCATCGTCCGGGCTGCTGGGTCTCTGGTTGAATTTGCCCTGTCAATCGGTACTAATCCTACTGCTGCAAAAAAGTCAGCAAGGCCGCAGTGTATCGCTCTGGCTGCTGCAGGTTAGACAGATGCGCCGCTTCCAGTTCGACATATTTGGCTCCCGCAATCGACGACACGAGATAGGCGCTGTCAGCTGGCGGCGTAGGCAAATCGCCGCTGCCGCCAATCACCAGTGTAGGCGCCGTGATGTGCTTGAGCGCCTCGCGCAAATCCGCATCGCGAACCGCACAGCAACTGGCCGCATAACCGGCTGCTGGCGTCGCGCTCAACATCGCTTCCAATTGCGCCACCTGCTGGGCATGCTGTTGTGCAAACTCCGGAGTCAGCCAGCGCGAGACCACCGCCGGTGCAATCGATGCGACTCCGTCGGCCAATACTTTCTGGGCGCGCGTGGTCCAGTTTTCCGGCGGGCCGATCAGGCTCGCGGTGTTGGACAGCACTAGCCGTTTGATGCGCTGCGGGTGCGTGCTGGCCAGCCACATGCCGGTAATCCCGCCCATCGACAAACCGCAAAAATGTGTCTGCTGAATGCCGAGATAATCAAGTAAGTCGATCACATCGGCACCTAGCTGTGCGATGGTGTAAGGACCTGGCGTGACCTGCGACTGGCCGTGACCGCGGGTGTCGTAACGCAACAGCCGGAAATATTCGGCCAGCTTGGTCGCTTGCGGCGCCCACATATCGAGTGTGGTGCCGAGCGAATTGGAGAGCACCAGCACCGGCTTGGCGGCGTCACCTTCAAGCTGGTAATGGATGCGGACATCGGGAAGGTCGGCGTAGGGCATGTTGATTTTTAACCTCGGTTAATTTTTACAGAAAATTCTGACCTGCCACATACGCCTTGCGCCAGCGCGTGATGCGCACTTGCGCAAACAGATCAACCCGTGAGAATGGATCGGTGGCAATGAATTCTTCGGCTGCTGCGCGCGTGTCGACATCGACGATATAAATGCCGCCACCGGCATCGCTGCCGTCATCATTGAGCTTGGCGCCGCAGGCCAGCAATTGGGTTGCGTGGGTGGCAAGGTATTGCAAGTGTTCGTCGCGGGTTTGCTTGCGCAGTTGCTGTTGATCCGGTTTGTCCCAGGTTTCTATCATGTATGGCATGGCATGCTCCCTGATCAGTTTGCAGCCAGCGCCGACGGATGCTGCGCCAGCGGCGTCACTTCGATCTGCATGAACGGATAAAGCGGCAGCGTCGAGAGCAGCTGATGCAGTTCATCGTTACTGTCAACATCGAATACGCTGACATTCGCGTACTGGCCGACCACGCGCCACAGATGGCGCCACTTGCCGCTTTGCTGCAACGTCAACGCCAGCGCTTTTTCGTTCGACTTCAGCAGGTCGGCGCGCTCTGTTGGCATCGAATCGGGGATAGTTACCTGCATGCGAACGTGAAATAACATGATGTTCCTTTCATTAACAAGACCAGAAAAATTCATTATCAGGAATGACGAACAAAAAAACCAAACTTGAAAGTACCGTCCTTCCCGCCTGCGTGGGAACGACGGATTTATGTATTACCTGCTGGTCCTCATCAGTCAGCGGCCCAACTCCAATAGCGTCGTTACTGCTGGCCGGCGTGTTTTTTGCGGTCGCGCGCCAGCGCCATCAAGCCGCGGTCACGCCAGTTGACGCGCTCCTGCCATTGATCGATCGGCAGCGCGGCGCGGCGCTGCTGCACAACCTCAGCCACCAGTTGCGGTGTCCATGGATCGTGCTGGCCGCGTTCGGCGCCCATTCTTGCATACGCCGGACCCATTTTTTGCGCATGCGAGGCGATGCCGCCACGCGTGTTTAAATCCACGGTTTCGAATGGACCGACCACCGACCAGCGCGGCGCCAGACCTTCCCGCATCACGCGGTCGATATCGGTCACTGAGGCCACGCCGTCGCGCACAAGGCAATACGCTTCGCGCAGCACCGCGCCTTGCAGCCGGTTGAAAATGAATCCTTCGACTTCGCGCTGGACCCGCACCGGCGACAAGCCCGCTTCGGCAAAAAGCTGTTCTGCGCGTTGCACCACGCGCGTATCGGTATAGACAGCCGGCACGATTTCGATGACAGGGATCAGGTACGGAGGATTGCCCGGATGCGCAATCAGACAGCGTGCGCGCCCCGGCAAATCCTCGGTGAATGACGACACCGGCAGCGCCGACGAGGCGCTTGCCAATATGGTGTCAGCATGGGTCAACGCATCGAGTTGCACGAACAACGCACGCTTGAGATCTACTTGTTCCGGAGCGCATTCAATGACCAGCGCCACGTCCGCTACCGCAACGGCCATTTCGGCGACCAGCGTCACGCGTGCAGTCAGGACTGCAGGCGCAGCATCGATCAAGCCGAATTCCTGCAAGGCGCTGGCGCGCTCGAACATTTCGGAAGGAGCCAGCAAACGGCGCGCCGGGTCCGGGTCGTGCAATCTTACCTGCCAGCCGGCGCGAGCGAACACCAGCGCGAAGGCAACACCGATGCTGCCTGCACCAACGATGGCGACATTTTTTTGATGGTCAGCGACACTGTTCATGTCAGACCCCTGCCACGCCGACAGTCATTCCGCCGCACACATACAAGACTTGGCCGGTGACGAAACCGCTGCGCGCATCCAGAAAAAAGGAGACTGCCTGCGCCACGTCTTCTGGCGTGCCGATGCGCTTGACCGGCACCGCATCGATGATGGCCTGAGTGCGTGCACTGCCGGCTGGGTTGGCGCGCTCGAACAGTTCGGTTCCGATCGGTCCCGGGCCGATCGCGTTCGACGTGATGCCGAAACGACCGAATTCCAGCGCCCACACCCGTGTCATGCCGATCAACGCAGCCTTGGTGGCCGCATAAGCGGTGCGCTGCTCCTTGCCCAGCGCCGCGCGCGACGACATGTTGACGATGCGCCCGAAACCAGCGGCCTTCATGCCCGGCAACAACGCCTGCATGCATTGCAGCGTGCAGCGCACATTCAGTGCCCAGGCTAGCTCCAGCTGCGCCAGGGTCTGGTCCTCGGCATCGGCCGGGCAAACCACGCCAACATTATTGAGCAGCCGCGTGATCGGTCCACCTGCCAGTGCGACTTGCAGCGCCTGCGCAGTTTCGGCAGGATGCGACAAGTCGGCGCGGATGCCGTCGCCGCTACGGTCAATGATCACCGCATCATAGCCGTCGGCGCGACAACGTTCGGCAGCGGCCGCGCCGATGCCGGCGGCACCTCCGGTAATCAGGACCCGTGGTTTATTCACGAAACTCTCCAATTAAAATCAGCAATAACAAAGATATATTTACACCGTCGCCACCGGCGTGACCGGCGAGGCGAAGGCGCCGGGCAGGTTCAACGGCGGCGCGGTCAGCAAAAAGCGGTAGCGGCCATGTGCCCGCAGCCAATCGGCGAGCGGGGTCATATGCCACAGTTCGCCCAGATGAATGCCCAGCTTGAACAGGCAATGCTCGTGCAGCGGCAGCCCGGCGCAGCAGGCGTCGGCACTGGCCGCAGGGAAAGCTTCGACCGCATAATTGTCGGCCGCGATCGCTGCCAGATTGCTGTCAGTTATCCACTGCAACAATCGCTGGTCGCGCCCATCGAGCACCGCGCAGCTTTGCGCCAGTTTGACGGGGTCGGGTTGGCGCTGCATGCCTAGCAAGACATCGGCGAAACCGGTGTGCAGGCATACGATATCGCCGCACTCGATGTCGATTTTGTCTTTTTCCAGCACACGCATCAGTGCGTCGTATCCGATCAGCGTGCGCGCATCGCCGAAATGCGCGCGCAAGTCGATCAGCGCTGCGCGACCCTGCACACAAGTCCGCGCCATGTGCTCGATGCCGAGTGCACGCGCGCACGAAGTACTTGCAAGCGAAATATTGGCCGGCAGGCCGGCATCTGCCGGATTATCCGGGCCGATCAGATCCACACCAGCGGCGTAACCGTTGTAGTAGACCGCTTGTGGTAGGCCGTCATCATGAAGATCGAATACCGAGCCGACATGCGGCAAGCCATCCCATTGGGTCGAGTATTGCAAATGCAGGATAGCCAAGTCGTCCGACAGCACGTCGGGACGACCGGGTTCGATATCGCCCAACAAACAATTCAGATTGACTTTGCCGCGCCGGAGTGTCGGCCGCAAGATGGGTGGATAACGATTCGGGTTCAGCACACTGCCACCGGGATAATCCAGCGGCAAGCTGAGGCAGAAATTTTTTCCTTCTCTTACCTCAGCGACGCCTTGCCGCAGCTTGTCAGCGGTGAGCAGATTGAGTCGACCGAGTTGGTCATCGGGACCAAAATCGCCCCAGTTTGATCCAGGAGGACGTTTTTTCCAACGAGAATTTGCCATGGCTCGGGTCTCTTTAGCGTAATCGCAGGAATCGGCTGTCGTGGATGTGACGACGTCTTTTTAAGTGTCTTTTGTCGCTTGCGTAGGTTTGCGCCCGACGTTCCAACTAAGTTGGCACACCGCGTACGACCTGTGACCGATGGATGGCATCGCATCAGGCAGTACGCAGTCCGGCGCACGCTATGCCGGTCAGCCTATTTCTTGACCAGTGAGCAATCCGATTTCGACAACGGCATGAACGCCTGGTCGGCAGGCACCGTGCCCACCAGATTGTAGTAATCCCAAGGCGTTTTCGATTCGGATGGCTTTTTGACTTCGAACAAGTACATGTCATGCACCATGCGGCCGTCTTCGCGGATCCTGCCATTCTTCGCAAAGAAGTCGTTGATCGGCGTGGCCTTCATTTTCGCCATCACCGTTGCGGTGTCATCGGTGCCGCTTGCCTGGATCGCCTTAAGATAATGCATCGTCGACGAGTAGGCGCCGGCTTGGATCATGTTTGGCATACCTTTGGTTTTTTCAAAATAGCGACGCGACCAGGCGCGAGTCTCGTTATTCATATCCCAATAAAAGGCTTCCGACAACAACAGGCCCTGGGCATTTTGCAAACCGAGTGCGTGGATGTCATTGATGAACATCAGCAGGCCGGCCAGCTTCTGTTTTCCAGAGCGCATCAAGCCGAATTCTTGCGCACCCTTGATCGCGTTGACCGTGTCGGCGCCGGAATTTGCCAAGCCGATCACTTTTGCGCCGCTGGCTTGGGCTTGCAACAGGTAGGAAGAGAAATCCGGTGCATTGCTAGGATGCTTGGAAGCACCGAGGACCTTGCCGCCGGCCTCCTTGACCACTTCGGAGGCATTTTGTTGCAACGCCGCGCCGAAGGCCCAGTCGGCAGACAGGAAGTACCAGGTATCGCCACCATTTTTCACCATGGCCTTGGCCGTCACATTGGCCAGTGAATAGGTGTCGTAGACGTAATGCACCGAAACCGGCGTGCACAAGTCGTTGGTAATGCGTTGCGTGCCCGGACCGTTAAAAATGACGATCTTGTTTTTCAGTTTGGCCACTTCCAACGCCGATAGCGCAGTGGCCGAACCGGCGACATCAAGCAGTGCATCGACCTTGGCGGTATCAAACCATTCGCGCGCTTTGGAGGCTGCGATATCGGCCTTGTTGTTATGGTCGGCAAATACCATTTCGATTTTCTTGCCCAGCACTTTTCCGCCGAAATCATCGATCGCCATCTGCACCGCAGTCGCTGTGCCCTTTCCTGCGATATCGGCGTAGACGCCTGACAGATCCAGCAACAGTCCTACCTTGACCACGTCATCGGAGATGCCGAGCTTTTTCTGGGCGCCGGCGTTGGTGCCTGTCAGCAGCAACGATGCGATCAGGACAGCGAGCGAACCACGGTATTTGTAACTGAGTTTGGTATTCATCATGTCTCCGAAATTTTTTTAAAATTTTCAATGCTGGTTGATATTCGATTGCAAAGCGGACGATCTCGATGCAATGCGGGGCTGCGGTATTGCCTGATGTGCTGCTTGTTCAAACCCGTTCCATGGCGAGTGCGATGCCTTGCCCGACACCGATGCACATCGTGCACAAGGCAAAGCGGCCTTGGGTCCGATGCAATTCATACAGCGCAGTGGTGACCAGTCGTGCGCCGCTCATGCCCAGCGGATGGCCGAGCGCAATGCCACCGCCGTTCGGATTCACACGTGCGTCGTCGTCTGCCAAACCCAATTCACGCAAGACTGCCAACGCCTGCGAAGCAAAGGCTTCGTTCAATTCGATGACGTCGAACTGTGCGATCGACATGCCAAGACGCGCCAATAATTTTCTGGTGGCCGGCGCAGGCCCGACGCCCATGATGCGCGGCGCAACTCCGGCGCTGGCCATGCCGAGCACACGCGCGCGCGGCGTCAGTCCGAAACGCCGGACGCTGTCGGCATTGGCCAATAGCAGCGCGCAAGCGCCATCATTGACGCCGGAGGCATTTCCAGCCGTGATGGTGCCGTCCGGTCGGACGATGGCCTTCAGTGTTGACAAGGCTTCCAACGTGGTGTCGCGTGGATATTCATCCTGCTCGACTAGTGCGCTCTGTCCTTTTTGCTGCTCGACTTGCACGCCCACTATTTCCTGCGCAAAGATACCGTCACGCTGCGCACGCATGGCTTTTTGTTGGCTGCGCAACGCAAAAGCATCTTGATCGGCGCGGCTGATCGCGTAATCCTGCGCCACATTCTCAGCCGTTTCAGGCATGGAATCGACGCCGTATTGCTGTTTCATCAGAGGATTAACGAAGCGCCAGCCGATCGTACTGTCATGGATCTCGACGCTACGCGAAAAAGCGGTGCTGGCCTTGCCCTGCACGAACGGGGCCCGGCTCATACTTTCCACGCCACCCGCAACGATCAAAGCCGCTTCGCCTGACTTGATTGCACGAGCGGCGCTACCGACCGCATCGAGCCCCGAACCGCACAGACGGTTGATCGTGCTGCCGCCGACTTCCTGCGGCAAACCCGCAAGCAGGCCGGACATGCGTGCCACATTACGATTATCTTCACCAGCCTGGTTGGCGCAGCCATAGATGACTTCATCTACCTCGGCCCAATCAACGTTCTGGTTGCGTGCCATCAATGCGCGGATCGGCAGCGCGCCCAAATCATCGGCACGCACAGCGGCCAATGCGCCACCGTAGCGACCGATCGGCGTACGAATTGCGTCGCAGATAAATACGTCATTCATTCTGCATTCCTTGTTCGTTGCAGCCATTAATCAACGTCACGCCGGTCAATTTTTCTAGTAAATCAAAATCGATGTCGGCATAAATTTCGCGCACCACCAGCCCCGCGTCGGTAACGTCGATCAACGCCAAGTCGGTATAAATGCGGTTCACGCACCCCTTGGCGGTCACCGGATAGCTGCAAGCCTGCACGATCTTGCTTTCCCCCAGCTTGGTCAAGTGCTCCATCATCACGTAGACCTGTTTCGCGCCTATCGCCAGATCCATTGCGCCGCCAACTGCCGGAATTGCATCCGATGCACCGGTATGCCAGTTGGACAAATCGCCCTGCACCGACACCTGGAACGCACCCAGTACGCAATAATCGAGGTGGCCGCCGCGCATCATCGCAAACGAATCCGCATGGTGAAAATAGGCGCCGCCCGGCAAGAGCGTGACGAACTGTTTGCCGGCATTGATCAGATCTTCATCTTGATCCGTCCTGGCCGGTGCCGACCCCATGCCAATCACGCCGTTCTCGCTATGCAAAATAATTTCGCGCTCGCTGCCGATATGGTTGGCCACCATGGTCGGCACACCGATGCCCAGATTGACATAGGCGCCATCCGGTAGGTCATGCGCGACGCGTTGCGCCATTTCAGTTCGGCTCAAGCGCTTTGTTATCTGCGCCACAATTTTCTCAATCTCCGTCATTACGCTGCCTCCTTGATTGCGCTGGCGCTGCCGGCGACGACGATGCGCTGAACGAAAATGCCGGGGGTGATAATCACTTCCGGATCGAGCTGGCCTAGCGGCACGATCTTATCGACTTGCACGATGGACGTTTTTGCTGCTGCCGCCATGATCGGACCGAAATTGCGCGCGGTTTTGCGATACACCAGATTGCCCCAGCGGTCGGCAGCGAGCGCCTTGACCAACGCAAAATCGGCATGCAGTGGCAGCTCGAACACATAGTGGCGACCATCGATTTCCCGCGTTTCCTTGCCTTCCGCGAGCTGCGTGCCGTAGCCGGTCGGCGTGAAGAATCCACCTATCCCGGCACCGGCTGCACGGATGCGCTCAGCCAGATTGCCTTGCGGGACCAGCTCCAGCTCGATCTTGCCGGCACGATAAAGGGCATCAAATATGTGCGAGTCGGCCTGACGCGGAAATGAGCAAATGATCTTGCGCACGCGCCCGGTTCTCAGCAATGCGGCCAAGCCGTTCTCGCCATTGCCGGCGTTGTTGTTGATGATGGTCAGGTTGCTTGCACCCTGATCAATGAGCGCATCGATCAGTGCCGACGGCATGCCCGCATTGCCGAAGCCACCGATCATGATGGTGGCACCGTGGTGGATGTCGGCGACCGCTGCGGCTAACGAAGCTATTTCTTTATCAATCATCGATGCGTTCCCTGGAAGGGGTGGTCCACGGCAAAAACGTGCTTTTTTTGCTTTTGGCTTGTTTTAATTTGTTCGCTATACGAACATTAGTTCTATTTGCGAACAATGTGGGATGATACTAGGCGTGAAAAAATGCAAAGTCAATGTGATATTTATGCAGCAGCGCAGCATAATTTCATGCCCCGCGCAGGAAATTTGCGCATGCAGGACAAAGCGGCACACACTTCAAACCCGGTGCAAACGATCAGGAAACAATGGATGAGTTGGTATAATCTGCCGCAACCAACGCGCAATCCATTTCAGCGCGCCTTGATTTTTTCGGCAGGTTTTTCGCATATTTTTTTGACAATTCAACACGAGCCGCTCATGGGCATTACTCCTGCCGATCAAGATCAAGATCAACCCAACGACCCGCCAACAGAGCGGGCCAGCGACTCGTACGTGCATTCTTTTGCACGCGGGCTGGCCGTCATCCGCTCTTTCGGCGCGGCCCGTCCGGCACAAACGCTCAGTGAAGTGGCGGCCGTTACGGAACTGTCGCGCGCCGGCGCACGCCGCATCCTGCTCACCTTGCAATCCTTAGGCTATGTCGAAGCTGAAGGACGACTGTTTCGCCTGACGCCAAAAATTCTTGGCCTCGGTTTTTCCTATCTGACGTCGCTTCCGATCTGGAATGTGGCCGAACCGGTAATGGAAGACCTGGTCGCGCAGATTCATGAAAGCAGTTCAGCCGCAGTACTCGACCGCACCGAGATCGTCTATGTGTTGCGGGTACCGACGCGCAAAATCATGGCAGTAAATCTGTCCGTCGGCAGCCGCTTGCCCGCCTATTGCACCTCGATGGGACGCGTGCTTCTCTCTGGTCTGGATGAATGTGAATTGGATGCACTACTGGTTGCGTCTGAGCTGCAAGCGCACACGCCGCGCACACTCACCGACCGCACCGACTTGTGCAAGGCTATCGCCTTGGTGCGCAAGCAAGGCTGGGCCGTGGTCGACCAGGAACTCGAGGTGGGATTGATTTCACTATCGGCACCCATACGCAATCGACAGGGAACAATCATCGCCGCCATCAATATCAGCGGCAGCGCGCAAAGACAATCCGCCAAGCAGATGGTCAAGGCTTTTCTGGAGCCATTGCAGGACGCAGCACGGCGCATCTCGGAGATGGTAGCGTTGCGCAGCTAAATGTAGCGACCCGCGTTCCAAATCGACCGTGCTCGCATTCGACACGTTTTTTGGCTCGCGATAACTGCAAATGACCGTGCGCTCGTGCTCACGCTATGTGCAAATGAGCATGCAATCGACGGCGCATGGCTGCGCTCACGGTTCGGCGCTGTCATCGAGCGTACCGTCAACGAACTCAACGGCGTCTCCTGTCTTGCGCTTGAAGATGTCGCGCCGGCGAAAAAGCAGATCATTGCCTCCAGATCGTTTGGGCAGCCCGTCCTCACCATCGACGAGCTCGGGGAATCGGTCTCGAACTACATGATGCGTGCAGCCGAAAAACTCCGACGCCAGAATTCCGTCTGCGAAGCGATCCAGGTATTCGTGCAGACGAACCTCTTTAAGGCATCGGATCGGCAGTACAGCAACGGTGTCGTGGTGCCGCTCCCCAATGCCTCGTGCGACACCAGGTTACTCATCCGCGCAGCGTTGTTCGGACTGGCACAGATCTACCGGCCTGGCTATTACTACAAGAAAGCCGGCGTGATCCTGCAGGGTATCTCTGGCGCCCGCGCAGAGCAGCAATTGCTGTTTACTCCCTACGGTGACGGTGCTGCCATGATGCGCACTCTCGACAACCTGAATCAGCGACTTGGCAAGGGTGCGGTCAGCATCGCGTCGGCCGGCACCCGCAACGACTGGGCTATGAAGCGCGAAAGGAAGACACCCGATTACACGACCAACTGGGAAGACATACCCGTCGCAAGAGCAAATTAATCGACCGCGCATGCACAGACCTGTAGCAACCTGCATGTCATACCGACATGACCACAATTGTCGAATCGCTCGTGAATGCTGCCCAGTCAAATTGATATCCTCTGCTCACCGAAGGACGGGGAGGATGCCATTGAGCATCAGCCAAACCTGCCAGCTCCGTTGGATGACTTGCACGGCTGGTGTCGTACAGCTTGCTGCCGTTGAGGAATTTCCAGATACCCTGCGCAGTCGCGAAGGCAAAACAATCACGCAACAAATTTACGGCAGGATAACCACCACATCGGTGGCACCTACCATGGCCATGATTGACATCATGGCCATGGTATATATAATGGCCATGATAGAAATCAACGGCGCCAGACATGCTTCCCTCTTTCCCATCCAGAAGCCGAATCGATAACGCGAATGCTCTCGTCAGCGAGCTGTTCACAGCACACGGCTGGGACGTTGATCGTTCGGCAAAAGACAAAAAAAAACGCTACGACCTGTTAGTCCGGAAGAAGGGGCAATGTCTTGTCGTGGAGATCAAGTCGCTTGCAGAAGGACGTGCCGATCGCGTCATTCCGATGCTGTCACAGGCAATCCTGCAGGCACAATCCCATGCTCTCGATGCCGACAATGCGCAACCCCTTGCCGTGATTGTCGTAGAGCACGCATCTCAGTCCCTCGCTAAACAACTCGGGGACTTTATTGAACAATACGCACCGAACGTTGCTGTTGGCCTCGTTTCCGCAAGTGGGCTCAAATACTTTAAAGGTGCGGGCCTCGAGGAACTGAATGCCGAGCCGGAAAAGCCACGACGGTTTGAAAATGCACCAATGAATCAACCCGCCAATCTCTTCTCGGATCTCAACCAGTGGATGCTTAAAGTACTGCTGGCCCCTGATATTCCCGATCACCTGCTACGCGCACCAAGACAGAAGATGCAAAGCGGCTCAGAACTGGCCGAGGCCGCCAAGGTATCTCCCATGAGTGCCTCGCGCTTCTTGCAACAGCTACGCCACGAGGGGTATCTGGAGGATTCTTCGCGATATCTTGTTGTTGTGCGTCGGCAGGAATTATTCCGTCGTTGGCAATCAGCCGTGATGCGTTCTTCACCAGAACTGCCGATGCGCTTTCTCATTCGCGGCCCCTTACAAAAGCAAATCAGTAGCCTACTGGCAAATAACCGGGGAGAGTCCTGCCTGGCGCTATTTGGGGCAGCAGACGCGTTAGGGATGGGATACGTCAATGGCGTCCCGCCATACGTCTACGTGCCAAAGCTCCCGCGACCTGACGACAAGAAATGGAGAGCGCTGGCAGCCACTTCGCCTTTAGAAATACCGGACCTCATCGTTCGACGGGCACTCTCACCGCAATCCGTCTTCAGAGGTGCCGTCCGCCAGAACGACGTGATCGTTTCCGATGTCATCCAGGTATGGCTGGATGTCGCCAATCACCCATCGCGTGGTGAAGAGCAGGCCAACCTGATCTATGAAAAAGTCCTGCGTCCCATCGAAAACAACGGAAATTAGATGAACGACCTCGACGCACTTGCGAAGCTCGCCCAGGCGCTATCCCCATGGCATGCACATCTTGTCTTTATCGGCGGATGGGCACATCGAATCCACCGATTCTCTCCAAGGGCCAACCAGTTGACATACCAACCGGTATTCACGCGCGACACTGACCTGGCGTTTGCCAACAAGGTGCCAATCGAGGGCGATATCAAGGCCGCCCTTGCAGAGCATGGCTTCAGGGAACAGCTAACCGGCGAGTACAGGCCGCCGGTGGCGCACTACACGCTGGGTGACGAAAACGGGGGCTTCTATGCCGAATTCCTGACGCCACTGACCGATAGCGCAGCCAAACGACGTCCAAAGCCAGATGTGACCATGACCACGACGGATGTGACAGCCCGAAATGCAACCATGACGATGGCGGGCATATCGGCCCAACAGATCCGCTATCTGGACATCCTCCTCGTTGATCCCTGGCTGATCACGCTAAGTCCCCAAATCGGTATTCCGGTACCGGCGTCCATGGACGTTCAGGTTGCCAATCCGCTTTGCTACATGGTCCAGAAATTCCTGATTCAAAGCGACCGCCCTGCAGCAAAACAAGCACAAGATGTGCTGTACATCTACGACACCATCGAATTGTTCGGCGCGTTGCTGGATGAATTCCATGAGGCATGGGAGAGCCGCATTTGCCCAGCACTTGGCAAGAAACTGAGCAAGACCGTACTAAGGTCGAGCGAAAAGAGTTTCTCAAACATCAATGACGTGATCCGAGCCGCAGCACGCATCCCACAAGATCGCAGGCTTTCGTCGCAACAGATACAACAGACCTGCCAGATGGCATTTGAGACGATACTGCAGGGATAGAGCAATGCTGGGTGATGGTTGAATCACCCAATCGTACCTTGACACGCAATGCTCTTCCCACGCAGCGGACCGTCATTGAAACACGCATCACCACAGGACTTAAAAGTCGAACGCGCGGCGATGAACTGCAAGATATGGTTTGTGTTCGGGTCGTACAAAACGCAAACACATTTCGGTAGTAATTCCCAGCGCCTTTAAGTCTTGAGGCGTCAGCGAAGATTTCTTCAGTAATTAACCGTCATCGGCAAAACTGATGAGTCCTTGATCGAATAATCGGTCTAAATTAGCCACCAGCAAGAACCCATTGAATGGGTCTAGTCGAGCCTCGTTCGATGCGTGCGCCCAAGCTTGCGTATGGGATGCTATTAATGTTTCAGAAACACCGCAACTTGTAACAGCACATTGACTATCCCAGATCACCATCATGTTTCGACGGTAACTACCCTGTCCTAGGCGTAATGCCGTTCAGATAAGCCCTGAACGGCATTTTTTATGCGCGATCCGGTTGTAAACAGATTCG
>NZ_BAAAZE010000005.1:385008-700921 GCF_039536745.1 Actimicrobium antarcticum | reverse complement strand
AACCACACCACTTCGACCAACCTCGCCGACCGTGCCGCGTTTCGCGCTTCAGACAAAGCGTTTTGTTTGTCTGCGCTTCGGAATCGCTGAAGCAGGAGGCGAACTATAGCGACTCCCCATCGTATTCGCAAGTGATTCCACACAAAATATGAATAGAACGTGACCTCGCACGGTTACTTTCATTGCCCTACACAATCGAGGCCATATGTTGACCCAGAAACGCAAACATGGAGCGAATAGCGGCAGCTCTGAAAAAAACTTTATTAACGTAAAAAACGCTTTCAAACACTGCTAAACTCGATACCGAACATTGGGGAGTAGTCGCTCTTCGGCTTACCGAAGAGACCTGTATCAACATTCTTGGCCGACGGCCATGGTGCAGGTGGTTGAAAAACATGACGAGACCATTGATCATGGGCGGCCGCATGGGCCGAAGCCGTCCTATGATCATTGGTAACTCGTCCGGCCCACGTACTCTATATAAACCCATGGAAGCATTTCTCGTATCAACCGGCATCGTCGCTCTCGCTGAAATCGGCGACAAAACGCAACTTCTCGCCTTCCTCCTTGCAGCAAAATTCCGCAAACCCATTCCCGTCGTACTAGGCATTCTGGTAGCAACAATCGTCAATCACGCTTTTGCCGCTGCAATCGGAACGTGGCTTACTGGCCTCGCGGGGCCAGACGTAATGAGATGGATACTCGGCATCTCATTCCTGGCAATGGCGGTATGGACGCTTATTCCTGACAAGCTTGACGAAGGCGATGCAAAACTAGCCCATTACGGTGTCTTCGCAACCACGGTCATCGCTTTTTTCCTCGCAGAAATGGGCGACAAAACACAGATTGCAACAATTGCCCTTGCCGCTCGATATGACGCACTGATTTTAGTCGTTGCCGGAACGACGCTGGGGATGATGCTGGCCAATGTTCCTGCTGTTTACTTCGGTGGCAAATTGGCCAACCGCATGCCGGTCAGATTGGTTCATGGCATTGCTGCCGCTATTTTTGCAGTACTGGGAATCGCTACTTTAATGGGTGCCGGAGAAAAATTCGGCTTTTGATGAGTTTTCGGATGAAGACGCACTTGCTGCGCTAGCGCAGTAAGTGCGTCCGAAGGCATGCTACCCTTTGCTCTCCGTTACAAAGTCGTTGCCTGATTCGAGCACATGCTTTTTCCATTTATATCCCGCTCCATGAGCACCAGAACTACCAGCAACGCAAGCGTCGTTCTGCTGGTGCTGGCTATTCTGTTTGCGCAATGGTTAGGCGAAATGCACCGAATCGCACACAGCGGGCTTGCATCGATACCGTCAACCCAAGAGATTCACACATCATCGATACAGCAACTGGTTGTGCATCTCGGCGATCCGGCACACGGCTGTGCCGCGTTCGATGCGGCGACCCTGGCAGACGGGATTAATACATGCGCATTTAATCTGCCTGTTCTCCCGAATCTGCACGTACTTGCGCTGTGGATCGCCTTCGATTCATGGTCCGTGCCATTCCAGCCAAATTTCCATTCCCGCGCCCCGCCGTCTTTTTGATTTCATTCCACTGATCGTACTTTGCCATTGCTGCTGCCCATTTTTGCGCTAGCAACGGCGACCTCCATTGTTTTTTCAGGAATCAACATGCACGCTCAACGCACACTACTAGCGGGCGCAATTCTGTCCGCGCTCAGCTCCCTTTCCAACGCGCAAACCATCGACCCGACGCTGCAAACGATCGTCGTTACCGCCAGCCCTTTCGGCGCGAACGAGGGTGATCAAATCCTGGCTCCTGCGAAAGTGTTATCCGGCGATGAACTGCGCAACAAGCTCGGCGGCTCGCTCGGCGACACACTGTCACACGAACTTGGCGTTTCCAGTTCGGCTTTTGGGGCAGGCGCTTCCCGGCCGATCATCCGCGGGCTGGAAGGCTCGCGTATCAAAATCCTGCAAAATGGCATGGCGGTATCCGATGTCTCGGGACTATCCAACGACCATGCAGTCGCTACCGATGGGCCAACCGCAAAACAAATCGAAATTTTGCGTGGCCCTGCTGCATTGCTCTATGGCTCGGGAGCAATCGGTGGATTAGTCAATGTGGTCAACGATCGCATACCTACCACGTTGGCACCAGTACCGACGGGGGAAGCGGAAATGCGTTACGGGACCGTAGACCAGGCAAAGAACCTGTCCATTTCCGCGGACACGGCAGCCGGTCCAATCGGGCTGCATGTGGATGGCAGCGTTCGCAACTCAAACGACTACAAGATCCCCGAAGCACGCGTCCAGGGAGATCCCAATAGCGGCGGCGGCACCCTACCACTGTCGTTCTCGCGTCAAAACAGCCTGGGCGCTGGTGCATCGATCATTCAGGATTGGGGCCACATTGGCGCGTCAGTTTCCGAAGTCAAGAACCGCTACGGCATACCAACTCTTGATGGTTCGCAAATCGATCAGCAGCAACGTCGCTACGACATTGACGCACTGGTGAATGCGCCGTTTGCTGCCTTTGAGACCTTCAAGTTCAAAGTCGGCTACACCGATTACAAACACAGCGAACTCGATCTGCGGGACGTCCCGCAAACCAATTTTGCCAATCGCTCGCTGGAAACACGATCCGAGCTGACGCACAAACCGATTGCCGGATTTCGCGGCACCTTTGGACTACAAACCGAAAACACCAACTTCTCGGCATTGAATGCCACTGATGGCGGACCAGACACGGTACCGGTCACCAGATCAACCGCCAATGCTGCATTCCTGGTGGAAGAGCGCGATTTCGGTCCGGTACGCATGAATGCCGGCGTCCGTCTGGAGTCGGTCAAACGCACGCCAACCGGCAATTTGGAACGCAAGTTTGACCTCGCATCCTATTCCGTAGGCGGGTTGTGGACGTTCATCGAAGGATATGGCGCAGGAGCGACTGCTTCCGTCGCCCAGCGCGCACCGACTGCAGATGAACTCTATTCCAGTGGCCCACACGATTCGACGGCGACATTCGATATCGGCAACCCGAATTTCGCCAAAGAGACGTCACGCAACATTGAACTCACTCTGCAAAAAAACAGTGGGATCGTGCGCTGGAAAACCAATCTGTTTCAGACGAAGGCAAAGAATTTTGTCTACGGACAGATTGCCGGGAATACCGTCGATGACCAGGGCAACCCGGGCGGCACGCTGAAAGAGCGCATCTTCAGCCAAGCCGGTGCCACCATCCGGGGTGCAGAAGCCGAAATTACCTACAACGCCCATGGCAACGGGACTTCTTTACGGGGTTTCGCCGACACCTCGCGCGGCACACTTGATGACGCCGGCAGCTTGCCGCTGCAACCGGCCACGCGTTTTGGCATCGACATCGGCTACAAGGCAGGTGCCTGGCGCAGTTCGGCATCGCTGGTGCATGCCCTGCAACAAGAACGCCTGGCCAGTTTTGAAACCAGTGCAACGCCTGGCTACACGCTGCTTGACGCGAACCTGTCGTATACCTGGAAAGTCGGCGAAACCAATGTCACCTGGTTTGCCAGCGCAAAAAATCTGCTGAATCAGGACATCCGGTTGTCAACATCGATCCTGAAAGACGTGGCGCCTCTGCCGGGCCGCAATCTGATCGTAGGCTTGCGCACGCGATTCTGATCAATGTGGTCACCCGTCGAATCGGGTGACTAGTCTGCACGAATACGGGCTGGCTTCCACGCCAGCCCGAGCAACGCAACACAGCAAAAACCGGCACCGGCATAAAACGTTGACGCTGCACCAAGCTGATCCCACAACAAACCGGCAAGACCGCTGGCAACCAGCATCGCCAACCCGCTCATCAAATTGAACAAGCCGTAAGCTGTCCCGCGCAAGTCCGCTGGCGCGGTGTCCGCAACCATCGTGGCCAGCAAGCCTTGCGTGATACCCATGTGTACACCCCACAAAGCCACCCCTGTCAACACCACGCTCCAGTGGTTGCTCGCGGCCAGGACCAAATCGGCGAATATCAACACAATCAGCCCGATCACCAGCATCGCGGTATGACTCACGCGATCGGACAGCTTGCCAAACGGATACGCTGACGCCGCGTAAATCAGATTCATCGCCACCATGACGAGCGGCACCAGAGCCAGCGGAATACCACCTTGATGCGCACGCAGAACCAGAAAGGCTTCGCTGAAACGCGCCAGCGTAAATACCGTACCGATGCCCACCACCCACCAGTAAGCGCTATCGAGTCGTTTCAGATTTTCTCGACGGATCGGATTGACGCGCGGTGTGCCTCCGACACGTTCAGGTTCGCTAATGCCAAACAGCAGTAGCGCCACCGCCATCGTTGCAGGAATCACCGCCAGCCAGAAAATCGCCCTGAAATCATTTGCCCACAACAGCATCAAGCCCACTGCCAGCAGCGGACCGATGAAAGCACCCACCGTATCGAGCGACTGGCGCAAACCGAATGCAGCGCCACGCAAATGCGCAGGCGCGATATCGGCTACCAGCGCATCACGCGGCGCACCCCGGATACCTTTCCCGACGCGATCCAGCAGTCGCGCCGTCAGGACGATACCGATACCCGGTGCGATGGCGAACAGGGGTTTGGTGATCGCCCCCAATGCGTAGCCGAACACGGCCAGCCCCTTGCGCTTGCCCAGATAATCACTCAGCGCACCAGAAAATACCTTGACGATCAGGGCAGTAGATTCTGCGACGCCTTCGATGATACCCACGGCAAACGCGGTCGCACCCAGTGTGGTCACCATGAACAGGGGGAGCAAGCTGTGGATCATCTCCGAAGAAATATCCATCAGCATGCTGACGAATCCCAGTACCCAGATACCGGCCGGAATCTGACGCAATGTGCTTTCGGATTCAGTTTTCATGCATCACTCCAGAATTCAAGAACAGAACGCACAATAAAGCCAGACAGCCCGGCATCAAAATAGCAAAACGTACCCGCAAGCAGCCGCAACGCCGAGAAAAGGGATTGCATACCAATGGAATTCCAGCCATGCCCGTCGGTCCCCGCTCATCCGCAATGCAATCAGATTGGCCATCGAGCCGACCACGAGGCCAAACCCGCCGGCATTGACGCCATACGCGATCACGCGCCAGTTGTTCGAATACTCGGCCAATGCAATTGCCGCTGGTACGTTGCTGATGATTTGCGACGCGCCTATCGCTGCGAAGTAAAGATGGCGCGCCTGTTCCAGGCCAAGTGTCTGCATGCCATCGCGCACGAAAGCAAGCCCTGCTACGAGGCGCAGGTCAATGAACATCAGCACAAACACCAGCAACAAACCCCAGTCGACTTGCGCCAGCACGTGTCGGCGGAATATCAAAAAAATCAGCAGCACCACCAACGCGGCAATGCCGGCATACCGCAAATCAGTCGCCAGCACGAACGGAACATATAACGCCAGTGACACCCACATCAATCCCGAGTCCAGAGTCGATGAGTGATCTTCGTCGCCAAGACCGATTGCGCGCTGCGTGAACAGGCAGTACGTTAGTCCCAGCAAGACGCCCATCAACACCAGTACCAGCGGCAGCATGGTGGCGGTGAATTCGACGAACGACACACCGGACAGCTGCCACAAAAATAGGTTTTGCGGATTGCCGATCGGCGTCAGCGCAGAGCCAGCGTTGACCGCCAGCGCTTCAAGAATAATCAACCGTGTGGCCGGCAATCCGGTCAGTCGGCATACCCCCAGCGTCAATGGCACCACCACGAATAGCGCGACATCATTGGTCAGTACGGTCGACAGCATGGCGGCGGTGAGCACCAGACACAACGCGACGCCGCGCTCGGTCGCCATCCGGCCAGTTAGCCAGTGGCCGGCGCGATCCAGTGCGCCGCTTCGTTCCAGTGCCTTGGTCAGCGTCAGCAATCCAGTCAGCGCAGCAATGGTAGGCCAGTCGACCAGTGATGGATAAGCGATTATTTTTTGCGGTGCCAAAGTACTCAACAACACGAGTACACCCAGAAGCACCAGAAAAACTGCATCCCTGCGCAAGCCGTCAAGCAGTTTTCCGAGTGCGTTAAAGCGGAGCTGACGACCAAAATCCTCCTCGAGATTCATGCATTTCCTTGCGGTCTATTTGACGTCGACAGGAGCTTACCCTAACCGGATTCAAGTCCGGCAATCACAGCATTGCCTCCAAGCTTCCCCGCGACAGAATGAGGTGGCATAAAATACCGACTTGCTGCAAGCAGCCCTCTTTTTTCCTGATCGTGACATGCAATGCCTTCGTCTTTCCTTACTCCGCAGACCGCGTCTGTTCCCGCACTGATTCACTGGATGGAAAATGACCAGCCCTGCTCGGCACGCTGGCGTTCCGAAAGCGGCATGCCCGCGCCGAAACGAGTGGTCATTGCCGACGACCGCATTACGGCCGATGCCGCATACCGGCTTGCCTGCGAGGGTACCGCCATGCTGTGGCGCGGCGACTTTCAGAATGCCCGGCAGCTCCTGCAGGCGCTGGCCCGACGCGCTGATCGCAAGCCGGGCAAAGCCGCCACCACACCGGTGGAATCCTTCAATTTCCATCGGCAGGCGCAGTCACAACGCGCCCGCACGCTGGCAATGTTACTCATGCCGTTCAATGCCGATCACACGATTCCACTGCGCCGTGCGCCGGACGTCACCGCTGCCTGTACCGAAGCCTATGGCGTGGCTGGCGAGCCGTATGTAGCGACCTTGCGTGAACTGCTCGGCTTGATCGGGGCCCATGAATGGCGCAAAACCGGCGTCGAGATTGCGGCATTGGGCGACAAGATTCACCCGCACTACGGCGTGTTTGCACCGGTACGCGGAGAATACGTCGCACTGGTCGCTGACATGGCGCTGCCAGCGACCAATCTCGCTTTCGATATCGGTACTGGTACCGGCGTACTGGCCGCATTACTGGCCCGACGCGGCGTCAAGCGCGTCGTCGCCACAGACCAGGATGCGCGTGCGCTGGCTTGCGCCACCGAGAACGTGAACCGGCTAGGTCTTGCCGCCCAGATCGAGATCATCGAGGCCGATCTGTTTCCGCCCGGACGGGCACCACTGATCGTGTGTAATCCGCCATGGATTCCGGCGAGACCCAGCTCTCCGATCGAGTATGCGGTCTACGACCCCGACAGCAAGATGTTGCGCGGCTTCCTGCAGGGGCTGGCGCAGCACCTGGAGCCAGGCGGCGAAGGCTGGTTGATCCTGTCGGACCTGGCCGAACACCTGGGCTTGCGACCGCGCGCCGATCTGCTGGCGTGGATCGAGGCATGCGGGCTGACCGTGCTGGGTCGCAAGGACGTACGCCCGATTCATCCACGCGCCAGTGACGCGAGCGACGCACTCCATGCAGCGAGGGCTGCAGAAGTCACCTCGCTGTGGCGGCTCGGCGCTCGTTAATCGACATCACCACATGAAAAAAGCGCACTCCCGACAATGCGGAGTGCGCTTTTGAATAACTGCCGTTGATGCGTCTGGTCAGCCTTGTGCAGCAATGCGCCCTGCAATATGTGCAAGCGCTTCTTCAACCTGATCGACCAGAATCAGGCACAAGTCGCCCGGCGTCAGTCTTTCCATGGCCGTGTCGATTGCGACGAATTCCCCCTGGATTTCATCAATCACCGTAGTCCGCGTTGCACCTGCCAGTCCGGTGCGCAACAGAGCTACGACCTCGCCATCGGCACGCCCCCGCTGGCACTGGTCCTGATACAGCAGCACATCATCGAACGCTGCGCCAAGAATCTGGGTTTGCTGCGAAATATCCTCATCGCGCCGGTCACCGGCACCACTGATCACCACCGAGCGCCGCTTGGCCGGCATGCTTTCAACCGCCTGAACGAGCGCCACAATGGCATCCGGGTTATGACCGTAGTCGGCAATCAGCGTCGCACCGCGATATTTGAAGACGTTGAACCGCCCCGGCGCGTTGTCGCTGTCGTTGGCAAAGGATTTCAGTCCTGCGCGCATGACATCCCAGCCCAGCCCGACGCCCCAACCGGCGGCGACCGAGGCCATCACGTTCTCTATCTGAAAACCGATCGCACCGTCGTGGGTGATCGGAATGTCGGACAGCGCAATCCGGTGTTCGACCTTTCCTTCCGCCGCGACCAGCATGCCATCTTCAATGAAGACCACGCGCCGACCTTGTGCGCGATGGGTTGCCATCACCGGATGACGCTTGTCGCTGGCAAAGAAAGTCACCGAACCGGTACAGTTGCCGGCCATGCGGGCAACAATCGGATCATTCGCATTGAGCACGGCCACACCATTGTCCGCCACGTTTTGCACAATCACGCGCTTGAGGACGGCAAGGTCTTCAACGGTGGTGATGTAATTCAATCCGAGATGGTCGCCAGTTCCGATGTTGGTCACGACGGCGACCTGGCAGCGATCAAAAGCAAGACCTTCGCGCAACACACCACCGCGCGCGGTTTCAAACACGGCCGCATCCACGTTCGGATGCAGCAGAACATTGCGGGCACTGCGCGGACCACTGCAATCACCGGTATCGATCCGGCGACCACGGATATAGACGCCATCCGTATTGGTCATGCCAACCCGCAAACCGCTTTGCGTCATCAGATGGGCAATCAGGCGCACTGTGGTGGTCTTGCCGTTCGTACCCGTGACAGCAACCACCGGAATCCGGCCATCATCTCCAGGGCTGAACATGTCCGCAATGATGGCTTCACCGACGGCGCGACCCTTGCCGAATGACGGAGAAATATGCATTCGCAAACCCGGCGCGGCATTGACTTCAACCACGCCGCCGCCCTGCTCTTCCATCGGTTTGAGGACGTTATCGCAAACGATGTCGACACCGCAAATATCCAGTCCGATCATCTGCGCAGCGGCGATTGCCCGGGCTGCGAATTCAGGGTGGACATCATCGGTGACATCGGTGGCTGAGCCACCAGTGGACAAGTTGGCGTTATTGCGCAAAACGACGCGAGTGCCTGACGGCGGCACCGAATCTGCGCTATATCCTTGCTTGGCCAGACTCGCCAGCGCGATGTCGTCAAAACGAATCATCGTCAGCGAGGTTGCATGGCCGGAACCACGGCGCGGGTCGAGGTTGACCTGATCGACCAGTTGACGTACCGATTGCTTGCCATCGCCCACCACTTGTGGCGGGTCACGTCGCGCAGCGGCGACGAGCTTGTTACCGACCACCAGCAGACGGAAATCATTACCTGGCAAATAGCGTTCGACCAGGATGGAATCGCGGAACTCTGACGCCGTCGCGTAGGCAGCAATGAGCTGTTCGCGGCTGGTGACGTTGACGGTGACACCCTTGCCCTGATTGCCGTCGAGTGGTTTCACCACGACCGGCAAGCCAATGTCACAGGCGGCTTCCCAGGCGTCGTCGACATCGCGGACACCGCGTCCGATTGGCACCGGCACGCCGGCGGCACTGAGTAATTTTTTGGTAAGGTCTTTATCCTGTGCAATCGACTCGGCAATGGCACTGGTGGTATCCATTTCCGCAGCCTGGATTCTGCGCTGCCGGCTGCCCCATCCGAACATCACGAGGCTACCTTCCGTCAAACGTCGGAAGGGGATATTGCGGGCCACTGCAGCCTGCACGATGGCACCGGTGCTCGGACCGAGGCGGATGTCTTCGTCGAGTTCGCGCAATTGAAGCAAGGCGCCGGCGAGGTCAAAGTCGGTATCGTGAATTGCTGCTTCGCACAGTGCGAGTGCCAGTTTCATGGCAAGGCGTCCGACCGCTTCTTCGCTGTATTCGACGACTACCTGGAATGTGCAGGGCTCCAGGGTTTGCGTCGTGCGGCTGAAAGTCACCGGGCAGCCGGCCTGCGCCTGCAGGCCCAGTGCAGCCAGTTCGAGAACACGGGCCAGGATGATCTGCTCGTCGTACCCGCTTGGCTGCAACTGACCGATTGCCGGAAACAGGGTACGCAAGCGGGATTCGAAACCAGCAAATGTATCCGTCAAATATTCACTGTTGGCACACACCACGATGGCTTCAATTGATGTGTGCTGACTCCAGAGATTCGGGCCACGTAAAGCCCGGATTCTTGAAACTTCCATAAAGCCGCTTTCCTGTCCTAGGGTAGAGCCGACGTCGCGGCGTCGATCTCAATAGTTTGTAATACTCGGATTGGAGTCGAAGGTTCGCAAACCAGCGCCAATCAGTTCCGGGCTGATGTCAAGCGCCCAGGCTGCGGCAACTGCCGCCATGATTGCTTCCGGTTGTGCTGCCTTACGTGCTTTGAGTGACGACAACGCTATGAATGCCGTCTCATGAGACCCCTCAGCGAGTACAACGTTTCCATCTCGTAAAAAGATGACGCGCTTTCCATCTTTACGCGATGAAACTATCGCAGGGAGGTGAGGATCGAGTCCGTAAAACAAAACTTGTCCGTCGCACAGAGCAGCCATCTCGACCACCAAAGGCTCTGCGGCGTTCAGCACTGCAGTGCCGCTCGGCAAAATCACGTCAACCTGTGTACGCAGGACCGCGAACATCTGATCGGGCTCGTAAATATAAAATTCCCCGAGATCTTCACGACCATCGACATCGGTAACAACGCCGACGTCACATTTGTCATAAGCCAGTCCTTCGGACAAGATTGCCCGACCAGCGTTCTGGAAAACTGCAGCTTCGACGGATCGATTGATCAACAACCGCTGTCCGGCATCCCAATCGACACTGCCTGCCTTGACAATTTGTCTGCTATCCAGATACAGGCCATCGTCACAAGCCAGTCCGACATGCTTGCCACTGATCTGGATACACCAGGCAACCAGTCTGGCAATGAGCGCACTACCACGTGTCCCGGCCACACCGACAATGGGTACGCGACCGCTCTCTTCGGTACCAAACAGATGCTCGACAATCGCTGCGCCTACCGGACGCGGCTCACCGTTGGCCGGCTTCAGATGTGACAACAATCCCGGTCCGGCATTGACTTCAATAATGGCGCCGCGCTGTGCCGATAACGGCAGCGAAATGTCACGTGCAACAAGGTCAATACCCGCCACGTCCAGGCCGACGATGCGCGCTGCCAGCACTGCCATCTCGGCGACTTCCGGGTGCACCTTCTCGGTCACATCGAACGCAACGTTGCCATTACGCTGGATCAAAGCGCGCTGGCCGACCGGCAGCACATCGAATGCGGTCAGTCCCTGACGTTCGAGTTCCAGAATGATTTCTGCACTGACGTCGGGTTTGACGGTATTGAGTGGATATTCTTCGCTTTCACCGCGGCGCGGGTCTACATTGATCTGGCGATCGACCAGCCCGACAATATTCGATGTGCCGTCGCCAGTGACCCAGGCATCTTCTCCGGCGGCGGCGGCCACGACTTTGTCGCCCACAACCAGCAAGCGATGTTCATTCCCGGGAATAAATTGCTCGACGATGACACTGCCACCACAGCGGCGATGCGCCAGATAATAGGCGGCTTCCACGCCCTCTTTGCTATCCAGGTCGAGCGAGACGCCGCGACCATGATTGCCGTCGTACGGCTTGACGGCGACTGGCAGGCCGATGTCCTCCGCCGCCTCCCAGGCTTCGGCAGCACTGTTGACCATGCGGCCTTCCGGTACCGGCACGCCACAGGCACTGAGCAATGATTTGGTCAAATCCTTGTCGCGCGAAATGCTTTCCGCGACGGCACTGGTCTGGTCGGTTTCGGCAGTCCAGATGCGACGCTGATGGATACCGTAGCCCAGTTGCACTAGGTTGCCATCGGTCAGTCGCATCGACGGGATGCCGCGCGTATTGGCAGCATCGACGATATGCGCGGTACTCGGCCCGAGGCAGCGCGAATCAACCATGTCACGCAAGATGATCAAGGTGGCGTCGAGGTCGTAGGGACGATCTTCGATCAACGCCATCAGCAGGTCGCGCCCGGCCGCAAGCGCGGTACGTCCGATCTGCTCCTCGCGGGTGCGAAACGCCATTTTGTAGACGCCAGGCGTCGAGGTCTCGCGCGCCTTGCCAAAGCCGGTTTTCATGCCGGCCAGGTTTTGCAACTCCAGGACGACATGCTCAAGAATATGCGCCGCATAGGTCCCATCGCGCAGACGCTGCAAAAAACCGCCACGAACACCGACGCCGCACCGATGTTCGACGACTCCGGGCAACAAATTGCTGAGTCGCTCGTAGAGTCCGGGTATCAAATTGGACGGGAAGTTCTCCAGTTCGCCAATATCCACCCATACCTCGATGCAGGGCCGATAGGTCCAGATATTTGGTCCGCGTAAATGGGTCACGCGGAGCAAATCGATGTCTTTCTTCTTCGTCATTTGTCTTAGTAAGGTTACCAATGCGGTTTCTAGTGCAGTCACCAGTGCGCTGTCGCCGGCGGAGTCGTTCTGCATGCGTCGGGTGCAGCGCGAAATTTTTATGTCGGTTCGGTGCAGCGGGCTATTGCTGTATCCGGCACGGGGATCGGGATTTCGTTACGGTATACTGCGTGCCGCAATCAGGTCCTTATGGGCCAACAAGTTTCTCCCCAATTATTTCCCACGACAGAATACCGCAAATAAGTGGCTACGTGCCCCGCAAGGAAACCGGAAAACAGAGTTTTTCTTGCTGAAAAGAATAAATTTTCACGCTATTTTCACCCATAATTTATGCCCTGCGGCTGCCAATGCGCCGCATGACCAAGCCGGAGTTTGCCGCACGATGACCACACCCGATTCCCTGACAGATCAGTCCCACCACGAAATCCCCGCACCCTGGCGTGACGAAACAGTGGCGCAACTGAACGCCGGCGAAACCGTCGTTACCGCCGTTGAAGTCGATCTCGATGCCCGTTTGCGCTTTGCCAAAGGGCTGGTGGTCGTGACTGATCGCCGCATCCTGTCGCGCGCACCGGGAGAAACCAGCTGGCGCGATTGGCAATTCCGCGCAGGCTTGAGGCTGCAGCATCGCGACCATGCCGGCGTCGGACACCTCGATATCAGCGATGACAGCGGACTGCTCGCGTCATGGCGCTTTACGCTCGGGCAGAATTTGCTGGCGATGCGCCTGATCGACCAGTTTTCGGCGCAACTCGAAAGTCATGTCACTGGCGTCGAAGTGCAGGCCGATGACCAGACCATCTGCCCCAGCTGCAAGGCGCCGCTGGAACCTGACCAGGATGTCTGCCCGATTTGTACCAAGGTAATTCACACGCCACCATCCACCTGGACACTGTTTCGCCTGTGGCGTTTCGCCAAACCGTATCGCGGCCAGTTGCTGCTGGGCTTCATACTGACATTGCTGGGCACGGCGGCGCACATGATCCCGCCGTACCTGACCATCCCGCTGATGGACAACGTGCTGATTCCGTATCAGAACGGCAAGCAGATCGACCAGAAACTGGTCGTGGTGTATCTGGTCGGACTGTTTGGCTCGGCTCTGATTGCCTGGGCGCTGAGCTGGGCCAAGACGTATGTGCTGGCGCTGGTGTCAGAACGCATCGGCGCCGATTTGCGGACTTCGACCTATGACCATTTGCTGCGTCTGTCGCTGGAATATTTCGGCGGCAAGCGGACTGGCGATCTAATGTCGCGTATCGGTAGCGAGAGCGACCGCATCTGTGTGTTTCTGTCCTTGCACCTGCTCGACTTTGCCACCGATGTCCTGATGATCATCATGACTGCGGCGATTCTGTTTTCGATTAATCCGTGGCTGGCTCTCGTGACCCTGCTACCCTTGCCTTTCATTGCATGGATGATCCACGTGGTGCGTGATCGCTTGCGTACCGGCTTCGAAAAAATCGACCGCGTCTGGTCCGAAGTGACCAACGTGCTTGCCGATACGATTCCGGGTATCCGCGTCGTCAAGGCCTTTGCCCAAGAGCAGCGTGAGTCGAACCGCTTCAAGGATGCCAACAAACACAATCTCGCGGTCAATGACCGGCTCAACAAGATCTGGTCGCTGTTCTCGCCGACCGTCTCGCTACTGACCGAAATGGGCTTGCTGGTAGTGTGGGGCTTCGGTATCTGGCAAGTCTCGCGCGGCGAGATCACGGTTGGTGTGCTGACCGCGTTTGTCGCCTACATCAGCCGGTTTTATGGCCGGCTCGACTCGATGAGCCGCATCGTCTCGGTCACCCAGAAATCGGCGTCTGCGGCCAAGCGGATTTTCGATATCCTAGACCATGTTTCCAGCGTGCCCGAACCGGCCAACCCGGTACGGGTCAAGGATGTCGACGGCAGCATCGAACTGCGCGACGTCGGTTTTCGCTATGGCAATCGTTCGGTCAATCGCGGTATCAACCTGGTCATCAAGCCGGGCGAGATGATCGGCCTGGTCGGCCATAGCGGGTCCGGCAAGAGCACGCTGGTCAATCTGATCTGCCGCTTTTATGATGTCTCGGAAGGTGCAATCCTGGTCGATGGCGTGGATATCCGTTCCTATGCGATTGCCGACTATCGCCGCAATATCGGGCTGGTGCTGCAGGAGCCATTCCTGTTCTTCGGCACCATCAGCGACAACATCGCGTACGGCAAACCGAACGCCAGCCGCGCCGACATCATCGCTGCCGCACGAGCCGCGCATGCGCACGAATTCATTCTCCGGCTACCGCAAGGCTATGACTCGATGGTGGGCGAACGTGGTCAGGGCCTGTCCGGCGGAG
This sequence comes from Actimicrobium antarcticum, assembly GCF_039536745.1. Lineage (NCBI taxonomy): Bacteria > Pseudomonadati > Pseudomonadota > Betaproteobacteria > Burkholderiales > Oxalobacteraceae > Actimicrobium > Actimicrobium antarcticum. The sequence goes on along the minus strand of NZ_BAAAZE010000005.1, from coordinate 686,359 downwards.
AGCGCCAACGTATCTCGATCGCCCGCGCATTGCTGATCGATCCGCGTATCCTGATCCTCGACGAAGCGACGTCGTCGGTCGATTCGGAAACCGAAAAAGAGATTCAGAAGGCGCTAGACAATCTGGTCCATGGCCGAACCACGATTGCGATTGCTCACCGCTTGTCGACACTCCATAAAGCCGACCGGCTGGTGGTACTGGACCGTGGTGAAGTCGTCGAAATCGGCAGCCACGACGCGCTGATGGCGCGCCAAGGTGCGTACTTCCGGCTCTACGAAGCGCAGGCACGCAACGTCGCCAATGATCAGGGAGCAGCAGCATGACTGACAGCAGCACCAACCTGCCAATGACAACCACCCGGTTCGACCTGACACGTAATCCGTTTGGCAAACTGGTTCTGACCGATGCCAGTGGGCAGGTCCATGAAGGTGTCTCGCCGGTACGCGCATTTCCGATCCAGGCACCCGATGAAGGTATCGCGCTGGTCAGCAACGACGGACGCGAAGTGGGCTGGATCGACCGCCTGACCGATCTGTCGCCGCCCTTGCGTGCACTGGTCGAAGACGAGCTCGCAGGTCACGAATTCATGCCGGAGATCAGCGCCATCCTCGATGTGTCCAGTTATGCCACACCGTGCACCTGGTCGGTCGAGACCGACCGCGGCGCGACCCGATTCGTGTTGCGTGGCGAAGAGGATATCCGCCGTATCACAACGACATCACTCCTCATTTCGGATAGCCACGGCATCCATTTCCTTATCCGCGACATGCAGTCCATGGACAAGCTGTCGCGCAAAATTCTTGATCGGTTTCTGTAATGACTGTTGCTTCAACTCCTATCGCATCATCCACTGCAGCGTCCAACCCGGCGTCGTCATTTTCTTCGCTGCCGCTCTCGCCATCGATGCTGGCCAACCTGGAATCTTTGGGTTATCACGAGATGACGCCAATCCAGGCAAAAAGCCTTCCTGTGATCCTCGATCGGCGTGACCTGATTGCCCAGGCCAAAACCGGCAGCGGCAAGACCGCCGCCTTTGGTATCGGCATCCTGCAGCGACTCAATCCGACCTGGTTTGCGATCCAGGCACTGGTGATCTGTCCGACCCGTGAACTGGCCGACCAGGTCTCCAACGAATTGCGCCGACTGGCGCGCTTTGCCGACAATACCAAGATCCTGACGCTTTGCGGTGGCGCGCCGATGCGGCCGCAAATTGCCTCGCTCGAACACGGCGCACACATCATTGTCGGGACACCAGGGCGTTTGCGTGACCACATTGGCCGCGGCAGCATCGACCTGTCAACTGTCCAGACGCTGGTACTGGATGAAGCGGACCGCATGGTCGACATGGGCTTCTACGAAGAGATTTCCGGGATCGTGTCGGCGTGCCCCACGCGTCGCCAGACCTTGCTGTTTTCTGCCACGTATCCGGACGACATCCGTAAATCGAGCGCGCCTTTCCTGCGTGATCCGACCGAGATCACGGTCGAAGCACAGCATGACGACAACCGGATCGAGCAACGCTTTTATGAAGTCGGCTACGACGAGCGCAATGGCGCAGTCGCAATGTTGCTGAACTACTTCAAACCCGCCTCGGCCCTCGCGTTCTGCAATACAAAAATCCACTGCCGCGAACTGGCCGACGAACTGCGTCAGCAGGGCTTCAGTGCGATGGCGCTGTATGGCGAACTCGAACAACGCGAGCGGGATGAAATCCTGGTGTTGTTTGCCAATGGCAGCTGCTCGGTACTGGTGGCAACCGATGTCGCCGCGCGCGGTCTGGATATCCAGAGTCTGGAAGCCGTGATCAATGTCGATGTCTCGAAAGACACCGAAGTCCATATCCACCGCGTCGGCCGCACCGGTCGTGGCTCGGCACGTGGACTGGCGCTCAGCCTGTGTGCGCCGAATGAAAAAAAATGGGTCAAGCTGATCGAAGAGTATCAGCATGGTCCTGTCAGCTGGTTCGATCTGTCTGATCTGGAACCGGCAACCGGTCCTGCCCAGCAAGCAGCAATGGTCACACTGGTGATTATGGGCGGCAAGAAAGACAAATTGCGTCCGGGCGATTTGCTAGGCGCACTTACTGGCGATGCTGGTCTGACCAAAGAGCAGGTAGGCAAAATCAATGTGTTCGAATTCATGACCTACGTCGCCCTCGATCGCCGGATTGCCGACAAGGCGTTCGCCAAGCTCAGCAGCGGCAACATCAAGGGACGTAATTTCAAGATGCGGTTTATCTGATTGCGTTGGTTGCCTGAGTGCCAGTTTGAAGGGCGCAGGCATTGCTGCACGACTGCGCTTCCCACTAAAAATACGGACGGCTTTGGTGATGCCGCGTATCGTCGCTGGTACCGGAAAATTTTGGCACGTTAGGCGATGCAGATCTGCGTTCAGTCCACCCCGTCCGCCTATCGATAGCTCGAACGATTTTCCAACCCTTATCGGGAGTCGTTCTTCGCAAACCATCCAAACGACTCCCCGGATTACAAACCCAGATACGCCTTTTTGATCTCGTCATTATTCAGCAAGTCTTTACCCGTTCCTTGCATCACGATCCGACCGGTCTGGATCACATAGCCATAATCGGCAATTGCCAGCGCTTTGTGCAGGCTCTGCTCGACCAGCAGTACTGACACCCCACGTGAATTCACCATTTGTATGGTGTCCAGCACCTTGGTCACGAATTTCGGTGCGATCCCCCATGAGGGCTCATCGAGCAGCAATAACTTGGGCTTGGCCATCAGCCCGCGCCCAATCGCCAGCATTTGCTGTTCGCCCCCGCTCATGGTGCCAGCCAGCTGGCTGCGACGCTCTTTCAGAATCGGAAAGAGCGTGTACATGCTGTCGACCGATTCGCGCACTTCGTGAGCGTCATGCCGGGTATAAGCACCCAGCTCCAGATTGCGCTGCACCGTCAGGCGGGCGAAAATTCGCCGCCCTTCCGGTACCAGCGACAGGCCAAGAGGCACCCGCAGATGTGCTGGCGTGTCCTGGATTTCATTGTTGTTGAAAATGATTTTGCCGTTATCAGGCAAGTTGAGTCCGGCGATGGCCCGTAGCGTTGTCGATTTTCCATTACCGTTTCCCCCCACCAGCGCCACCAGCTTGCCGGCACCGACGTCGATATCGACCTTGGAAATCGCCAGCACACCGTCGTAACTGACCCGCAGATTGCGTACTTGCAGCATTATTCGTCTCCCAGATAGGCAGCAATGACTTGCGGATCGTTTGATATGGCTTGCGGCGTTCCGTCAGCGATCTTCTTGCCGTAGTCCAGCACGACGATGGCATTCGCTATCGGCATGATGCCCTCAAGGACATGCTCGACGATCAGGCACGAGATACCGCGATCACGGATTTTCAAGACCACCTCCACCGTTTCCTTGACCTCGGTCGGATTCAACCCTGCCATGACTTCATCCATCAGCAACAGCTTCGGATTCACCGCCAGTGCGCGCGCTACCGCCAGACGCCGCTGTTCGCTGATCGTCATGCTGGCCGCCGGCTTGTCACGGAATTTTCCGAGATTGACGAAACCCAATAGTTCCGCCGCGGCCTCGCGCGCTGCGCGCACATTCTTGTTGTGCAGGAAGGCGCCTACCATGACATTTTCAAGCGCAGTCATACTGGTAAAAGTCCGCGCAACCTGGAAGGTGCGGGCAATGCCGGCGCGGGCACATTGTTCTGGCGACAAGCCGGCAATGTTGACGTCATTGAGATAAATTTCACCGGCAGTGGGCGGAAAATATCCTGCAATACAGTTAAACATTGTGGTTTTTCCGGCGCCGTTCGGCCCGATCAAACCGACGATCTGACCGGCATCGAGAGAAAACGACACATCCTGATTGGCGGTAATACCACCGAATTTCTTGGTGACGTTTCTTACACTGAGGAGGCTCATGCAAGTTCTCCTTTGGCTGCCTGCGATTGGGCCGCCTGGCGACGCGACATCAGACTGCGGAACCAGCCCATGACGCCGTTAGGATAATAAACGGCGACTGCGATGATCAGCGCTGCGTAAATGATCAGGTCCGTGCCGCGTCCGGTACCGCCGAAAAGTGCCCGCGTTCCTTCGTCGATCAGGGTCAGGATGCCGGCTCCGAGCACAGGACCAAACAGGGTTCCAATACCACCCAGAATAGAGACCAGCGCCATCTTGATCGACAAGCCGGTACTCAGCACGGACGCCGGATCGATGTACAACTCTTTCTGCGCGTAGAAACTACCACCAAGCGCCGTAAAAAAACTACTCACAGCGAACGCAATCAGCTTGTACTTGCGCAGATTGACGCCTAGGCTGCGGGCCGCATCCGGCTCGTCCTTGATCGCCCGAAAGTAATAACCGTAGAAACTGCGATCGATCACCAGGTTGGCCAGCAATGTCGCAATCAGCAAACCCAGAGCAATATAGTAATACGGCACCTTCGAGGCAAAAACGAATACATCCCAGCCTTCCTTGTCCATAGGAATGGTCAGACCGACAGCGCTGCCTGCGAACTCCCAATTGGTAAAAATGATCTGGATGATTTCAGCCACCGCAATGGTCGCCATTGCGAAATAATGGCCCTTGAGACGGAAGCAAGACCAGCCGATGACAACGCTGACCAGCGCTGCCAACGCGCCACCTGCCAACATCGACACCCAGGGATTAAGTCCGAACTTCGCAAACAGCAAGGTGGAGGTATAGGCACCGATGCCATAAAACGCGGCGTGACCAAGTGAGACCTGCCCGGCATAGCCGCCCACGATATTCCAGGCAACGCCCATCTGTGCGGCCATCAGCACGAGGATCGCGACATTCTGATGTGAGGGACTATCAACAAACAAGGGCACGAAACAGGCAAAGATCAGCAGGGCAAGTATCAGCAAATAGCCAAGGTTGGCGGATTTTCCGGGCAGAACGGACAGCGGCTCGACCGGCTGCGGAATGACAGCATTATTACTCATGAGTGTTCTCTTTTTAAGCAGTAAGTGATCAGGCTTTGCCCATCAAGCCTTGCGGCCGGAACATCAGGACAGCCAGGAACAGCACCAGTACGATGGCCAGTTTGTATTGCGGTCCGAGCAGAAATCCGCCCATGACTTCGATCACGCCAACGAGGATGCCGGCGACGAGTGCGCCAACGATGCTGCCAAAGCCACCAAGGTTGACCACAACGAAAGCAATCAGGATGAAATTCGCGCCCACATCCGGGAAGATCGGAAAGAATGTCGACAGCAACACGCCCGCCACACCTGCGCAGGCAGCACCGATTCCCCAGGCCAGCGCAAACATTTTCTGAGAATCGATACCCATCAGACGGGCTGCTTCCTTGTCGGCAGCAGTTGCCTCAAGTGCAGCGCCTAGGCGCGTCTTGGTAATAAACAGGTAGATTCCTGCGGTGACGAGAATTGCACCGACACCCGCCGTCAGTTGTGGCGTGCCGATCTGAATGCCGCCTACCGAAAAACTTCCGCTGACCATCGTGTGTCCGATGGTCCGGAAATCCGGTTTCCAGAAAAACTGTGCTATCCCGCGAAACAGCAACATCAGTCCGAAGGTCGTGAATATCTGCGACACCATCGGTGCGTTGGTGATTTTGCTGATGACCAGTTTGTAGACAATCACGCCCAGCCCGAACAGGAACAGCGCGGTCAGCGGCAATGTCACGATGGGATCGAATGCGTAGAGTGTGTAGAGCCAAAAACTGGAATACATGCCGAACATCAAAAATTCGCCATGTGAAAAATTAATGATGTCCATCACCCCGAAAATCATCGTCAAACCGATTGCCACCAGTGCGTAAATCAAGCCGATAAGCAAGCCAGATACCAGCGTCTGTACAAGTATTTCAGACATACCTTCCCCTTCGATGCTGCCGATTGCCGCGTTATTGTGTCGTTGAGTGCGAACGTGAAGATTGCTGCCGTACCTGAAGCACGGCAGCAAGACACGCTGCGTCTATTTGCGCTGATCCCATTTCGGCATTGGCCAGACAACATCCCTGGTGGCCAGGTCGAACGGCCAGATGGTGTTGTACTTGCCATCGATGATCTGAACAAGAATGCCGGAACCGTAGACGTTCTGGCCCTTGTTGTCGAACTTGATACCCTTCCACGGCATGATGATTTTATTTCCGGGGATGTTGGTTTGTATTAACGCCTTGCGAATCGCTTCCGGCTCGGTCGATCCCGCTCGGTTGATCGCATCGGCTAGCGTCATAAGACCAGTAAACGTCCGTGCAGAATTGCCGGTGAAGTTGATCTTGTTACGTTCGAAAAACAGATCGTTGACTTCCTTGATAAGCGGGTTGTTCTTGGCTAAGTCGAGTGACCAGACATCGCGGGTAATCACGAATTCAGCATCCTTGCCCAGGGTCCGAATAAATTCAGTGTCGGTAAAGCCTGAATTATTGGCAAGAATCATGTCTGGCGAGAAGCCCAGTTCCTTATAGGTTTTCATGGCCATAATGGCGTCGCCGAGATAAGACGACTGCATCACCACCTGGGGTGCCGCTGCTTTCAGCAACTGAACTTCGGAGGTTAGCTGGGTGCTTTTGGCAGGATACGAAATGACCTTGGTCAGGTCGTAACCTCTTTCTGCAGCCAGTTTGGTCTCCAATTTACTGGTTTCATTCCCCCACAACGTATTTTCGTTGAACGCTGCCAGACGTTTGACCTTGATACCTTTTTTGGCTTCCAGTTCCTTGAAAAACTCAAAAAAGTTATGCACGAACAAGTCGTCATGCGCTGTGGTGCGGAAGAACCATTTGAAATTGCGCTCGGTAAGTGAGGCGGAGGACGATTCGGGATTAATGAAAGGAATCTTGTAGCGCTCCGCAATCTGGCTGGCGGTTGCCGTGACGTTACTTGAATACGCGCCGACAATAGCCACCACTTTTTCCTGGGTAATCAGACGTTCGGCTTCGGTTGCACCCGCTTGCGGATTGCCCTGATGATCGGCGAATACCAGCTTTATTTTCGCGCCCTTGAGATTCGGCAGGCCCCCTCCCTCGGAGAATGGCAGATTTGGTACAGACTTAGCGCCATTGTTAATAATGTCAACGGCCAGTTCGAGGGCACTCTTCATTTCGGCGCCGGATGATGCTGCGGCGCCAGTGAGTGGATAAATGACGCCAATTTTGATTTCTTGTTGCGCATGTGCCGACAGACTGATCGCCATCGCGATACCTGCCTGCACAAATCGTTTGCATAGTGTTGTGACATACATGATGAGACGCTCCTTTTGATGCTGACTAAACAATCCCGCCATGACAATGGACAGGGGGAAATAAGATCAACAAATGGTTTTGCCGGCCTGCTTTTTTCGGGATGTCTGGCGTCGTGATTTCGCACCAACTACGTTGCTTGATCCCGTTATCCGGCGTTATTTTCTGTTCAAAATTGTTTTATCGACGATTTGTCGATAAATTATATTACTATTCAATTGCAATACGACCAAGATATTTCAAGTTTTTCGGGCAGTGATTCTTTATTTGCAAGGAAGGACGATCAGGACATGAATCAACAACACAACACGACCGACACGGCAGACAAACGGTGGCAATTCTGGATTGATCGAGGAGGCACATTTACCGATATCGTCGCAAGACAACCAAATGGCAAGCTGCTTACGCACAAACTTTTATCTGAAAATCCAGAGCAGTATCCCGATGCAGCAGTCGCCGGCATCAAACTTTTACTCGGACTGCAACAAACCGACGTGATCTCGCCACAAGTCGTCGATGCAGTAAAAATGGGGACCACGGTGGCGACCAACGCGCTACTGGAACGTAAGGGTGATCCGACAGCGCTGCTGATCACAGGCGGATTTCGCGATGCACTGCGGATCGCCTATCAAAATCGTCCCCGGCTTTTCGACCGCCATATCGTCCTGCCCGAACTGCTCTACGAAACCGTCATCGAGGTAGAAGAACGTGTTAGTGCCCATGGCGAAGTCATCACGCCTCTGAACGAAGATCGTGCACATGCCGACCTGAAAAAATTGTTCGACAGAGGCATCCGCGCAGTGGCGATTGTCCTCATGCACGGCTACCGCTATACGCAACACGAAGCTGCCCTCGCACGCATTGCCAACGTCATCGGCTTCACGCAGGTATCGGTGTCACACGCGGTCAGCCCGTTAATGAAACTGGTTTCGCGCGGCGACACCACCGTGGTCGATGCCTATCTGTCGCCAATCTTGCGACGCTATGTCAATCAGGTGGCCGGCCAGATGAACGGCGTGCGCCTTCTGTTTATGCAAAGCAATGGGGGACTGACCGACGCCCATCGCTTCCAGGGCAAGGACTCGATTCTGTCCGGGCCGGCCGGCGGCATCGTCGGTATGGCGGGCACTGCAAAGACAGCGGGATTCGACAAGATCATCGGCTTCGACATGGGCGGAACCTCCACCGATGTCTCGCACTACGCCGGTGAATTCGAACGTGAATTCGAGACGCAGGTTGCCGGTGTACGTATGCGCGCACCGATGATGAGCATCCATACGGTCGCTGCTGGCGGCGGCTCGATCCTGCATTTTGATGGCGCACGCTATCGGGTTGGTCCGGACAGCGCAGGAGCCAATCCGGGACCGTCCAGTTATCGTCGCGGCGGGCCGCTGGCGGTGACGGATTGCAATGTGATGATGGGAAAAATCCAGCCGGCACATTTTCCGGCCGTCTTCGGCCCGAACGCCGATGCCAGGCTCGATCGCGACGCAGTCGTACGCAAGTTCACTGACATGGCCATGGAGATTTTCGAAGCGACCGGCAACCGTCGCAGCCCGGAGGAAGTGGCAGAAGGCTTTATCGACATCGCCGTCGGCAACATGGCCAACGCGATCAAATTCATCTCGGTCCAGCGCGGTCATGACGTCACCGAATACACGCTCAGCACGTTCGGCGGCGCAGGTGGTCAGCATGCCTGCCTGGTGGCCGATGCACTCGGCATGACGCGGGTGTTTGCACATCCGTTTGCCGGCGTGCTGTCGGCCTACGGCATGGGACTGGCGGATCAGACCGCAATGCGCGAGAAAGCGCTGGAACTCCCGCTGAATGCATCGGCCGTCGCTACAGTCGAAGCCGAACTGCGCTTGCTGGCCCAATCCGGTCGCGACGATTTGCTGGCGCAAGGTGTCAGCGCGGAACGCATCATCATCATGGAGCGCGTGCATTTGCGTTACGACGGTACCGATTCGATCATCGTTGTGCCGTATGCCGAGATCGGACAGATGCTGGCGCAGTTCGAAGCTGCCTATAAAAAACGCTATTCATTCCTGATGTCCGACAAGCCTCTGGTCATCGAGGCAATCTCGGTCGAAGCCATCGGCAAGTCGGAAGACAACGCCGAAGTCATCGATGAATTGCCACCACGCGTCGGTCCACTGAAGGCAAACGAACAGGTGCGGGTATTCTCGGGCGGACATTGGCATGACACCAGCCTGTATCTGCGCGACGACATGCGTGCGGGCGACCGGGTCCGCGGTCCTGCCATCGTCGCTGAAAAGAACGCCACCAATGTGGTGGAGCCCGGCTGGGTAGCCGAAGTCACGCCGCTGAACCACCTGGTCATGACGCGCGTGGAGGCACGCGTACAGCGTGTGGCCATGGGCACGACTGCCGATCCGGTGATGCTGGAAGTGTTCAACAATCTGTTCATGAGCATTGCAGAGCAGATGGGATTGCGTCTGCAAAACACCGCGTTCTCGGTCAACATCAAAGAGCGCCTGGATTTTTCATGTGCGCTGTTTGATGCTGATGGCAACCTGATTGCGAATGCACCGCATATTCCGGTCCACCTCGGCTCGATGGGCGAAAGCATCAAAACCATCATGCGCGACAACGCCGGCAAGATGCAGCAGGGTGACGTGTATATGCTCAACGATCCGTACCACGGCGGCACACATCTGCCCGACATCACCGTGATCACGCCAGCGTTCGACGCCGCTGGCAAAGACATCCTGTTCTACGTCGGCTCCCGTGGCCATCACGCCGATATCGGCGGCATCACACCCGGATCGATGCCTGCCAATAGCAAGGTAGTCGAGGAAGAAGGCGTGCTGATCAACAATTTCCAGCTGGTGCGCGGTGGTCAATTTCTGGAACAGGAAACCGTCGCCCTGCTCGGCTCCGGCCGCTATCCGGCACGCAACATCCCGCAAAATATCGCCGACCTGCAGGCACAGATCGCGGCAAACCAGAAAGGCGTCGATGAACTGCTGAAAATGGTCGAGCATTTCGGTCTGGGCATGGTGCAAGCCTACATGCAGCACGTGCAGGACAACGCAGAGGAAGCAATCCGGCGTGTGATCGGCACGTTGCGGGAGTCGAGTTACGAATACCGACTGGATAACGGTGCGCTGATCCGGATCGCGATCCGGGTCGATCAGGCTAGCCGCAGCGCCGACATCGATTTCACCGGCACCTCACCGCAACTCGACAACAACTTCAATGCGCCGAGTGCAATCTGCATGGCGGCCGTGCTGTACGTCTTCCGCACGCTGACCGATGACGAGATTCCTCTCAATGCGGGCTGTCTGAAACCACTCAACGTGATCATTCCGGAAGGCTCGATGCTGAACCCGAATTATCCGGCGGCAGTGGTATCCGGCAATGTCGAAACCTCCAGCTGCATCACCAATGCGCTCTATGGTGCGCTAGGCGTGATGGCATCGTCACCTGGCACAATGAACAATTTTACGTTCGGTAATGACGAGTATCAGTATTACGAGACCATCTCGGGCGGCTCGGGTGCCGGCAATGGTTTTGACGGAACCGATGTGGTCCAGACGCACATGACCAATTCTCGGTTAACCGATCCGGAAATCCTCGAATGGCGTTATCCGGTCAGGCTCGACAGTTACGAAATCCGGCCACATTCGGGTGGAAACGGCAAATGGCATGGCGGCAATGGCGGTACGCGCAAGATCCGTTTCCTGGAAAAAATGGATGCGTCCATCCTGTCGAACAATCGCATCGTCCCGCCGTTTGGTGCGGCCGGTGGCGAGCCCGGTCAATGCGGAAGAAACTACGTGGTCCGTTCCGATGGCACGACCGAGCAACTTGGTTTCGTGGCCAGTACACAGATGCAGCCAGGTGACGTGTTTGTGATTGAAACGCCGGGTGGTGGCGGCTACGGGGAGGACATCGCAAAATAAAGAGTGACGTCCATAAAAAGCGCCGGGCGTTCCTGATGGAACGCCCGGCGCTTTTTTACCTGTCTGGCCAGGACAGTCACCTTAAATTTCGACCTGCGTCCCCAGTTCGATCACCCGGTTACTCGGAATCCGGAAGTAGTCCGCCGCATCCCGCGCGTTGCGCGACATCATGGCAAAGAGTCGTTCACGCCATAACGCCATGCCGCCATTATTGACCGTCGGGATCACTGTCTGACGTGAAATGAAGAACGAGGTTTCCATCATTTCCAGCGTCAGGCCCGACTTGCGGCAAACCTCTAGTGCCGCCGGAATATCGCGCTCATCCTTGAAACCATAATCGACATAAATCTGGAAGCAGTCGTTGCCGAGTGACTGTATGGTCACACGCTCGGCTTCCGGCACACGCGGTATTTGCCGGTTGCGGATCGTCAGAAACAGGACCTGCTCGTGCAGTACCTTGTTGTGCGCCAGATTGTGCAGCATCGCATGCGGCACGCCATCCCCTTCGCCGCGCAGGAATATAGCCGTACCCGGAACCCGGATTGGTGGGCTCAGGAACAGCGAACTGAGGAACTGGTCCAGTGGTATCGCGTGCTTCTTCAGGTTGTCGAACACCATCTGGCGACCACGTTTCCAGGTCATCATGATGGTAAACATCACGCTGCCGAGCACAAGCGGGAACCAGCCGCCATGCGCGATTTTCAGGAAATTGGCAGAGAGGAAGGCGGCGTCGATTACAAAGAAAAATCCGGTTGCCAAGAGACACAGCCAGATGTTGTAGCGCCACGCATAGCGCACCACAAAGAACGTCAGGATCGTGGTGGTAGTCATCGTCGCAGTGACTGCAATCCCGTAGGCCGCAGCCAGATTGGTCGATGAACCGAAACCGACCACCGCCAGGATCACCACCACCAGTTGCACCCAGTTTGCGGTAGGAATATAGATTTGGCCGATCTCGCGTTCAGAGGTATGCACAACACGCATGCGCGGCAAAAATCCCAGCGAGATGGCTTGTTGCGTCATCGAGAACGTACCCGAGATCGTCGCCTGCGACGCAATCACGGTCGCCAGCGTCGACAGGATTACCAGCGGATAAATGCTCCAGGCACCAAGCTGGTTATAAAACGGATTGGTGACTGCCGCCGGATTGGCCAGCAACAAGCCGCCCTGCCCCAGATAATTCAGCGCCAGCGCCGGGAACACGATAAGCGACCATGCCAGCCGGATTGGTCGCCGTCCGAAATGTCCCATGTCGGCATACAGCGCCTCGGCGCCGGTGAACGCCAGCACGATCGCGCCCAGCGCAATGAAGGCCATCCACGGATTTCCCGCCAGGAAAACCAGCGCATAGTACGGGTTCAAGGCTGCCAGGATTTGCGGCATCTGCACGATATTGACGATACCCATCGTCGCCAGCGTACCGAACCAGACCAGCATCACCACACCAAACCATTTACCGATACCGGCCGAACCCTTGAACTGCACCGTGTACAGGCCGACCAGCACCATCACGGTCAGCGGCACCACGTAGGGTGAAAACGCCGGCGTTGCCAGCTCCAGTCCTTCGATCGCCGAGAGTACCGAGATCGCTGGTGTGATGACGCTGTCGCCATAAAACAGCGCAGCGCCGAGCAATCCGATAATGGTCAGTGGGCGGTACCAACCGGATTTCTGTGTCACCGATGACAGCGCCAGCGCCAGCAGCGCCATGATCCCGCCCTCGCCGTTATTGTCGGCCCGCAGGATCAGGGTCACGTATTTGAGCGACACGATGATGATCAGTCCCCACACGATCAACGAGACGATGCCGAACAGATTGGCGGTATTGAGTGGCACGCCGTGGCTACCGGAAAACACTTCTTTCAGCGCATACAGCGGACTGGTACCGATATCACCGTACACAACGCCGATAGCGGCAAGCGTCAGGCCGGCAATGTTTTTGGAAGAGGTCGAGGAAGTCATTGGGAGGTCAATCGAAAGTCAGTTGCGTTGTGCACGAACGGCTATCGGGCACGGCGGACACGAATCGTAGCACTGTTCGGCAAAGAATCTGGACGACTCAGGCAATCTGTCGTTTTAGCCAGCTTGCCGCACCGTCAATGCTGCGAAAACTGTCGATCGAACGGCTTTCCACTTGCGGATGGCGCGCCCGCATCATCCGCGACAACGCATCACCCGGGCCAAGTTCGAGCGTCACGCCAATGCCGTTTTCGACACAGGCATCAAGGCAGTCCTGCCAGAGTATGGTCTGCGACAACTGTGCCACCAGCGTGGTCTGCGCCATCGCCACATCAGTGACTTTGGCCGCACCAATGCCGCTCAACACCGGCACGCTGGCCGTGCGCCACGGTTGCGCTGCCAGCGCTGCCGCAAACCCGGTCGCGGCCCCCAGCATCAGCGGGGTGTGCGAGGCCACCGCCACCGGCAAGCGCTGGCAGGTTCCACCCAATACCATCACAGTACTCTCGATATCGCCAGACCGGCTGGCCAGTCCGCCGACTACCAGCCGGTCGGCGCCGTTGTCGATCGCCACAAACAGGTGATGGGCCAGCAACATCGGAGCAAGACTGTGCCGCATGAGCCCGCTGATGGCCAGCATCCGATGCGGTGCATGCGGATCGACGCAGGCATCCATCAACATGGCGCGTTCGGCGGCCAGTGCGACCAGCGACGCTGAAGGCAGCGCGCCGGCCACGCCATACGCGGTGAGTTCACCGACGCTGTAGCCGGCTATCAGGTCCGGTGCCGGAATCAGGCTGCGGATCGCTTCCCATCGGGACAAACCCGCGGCCACCACCAGCGGCTGCGCCAGCCGATTTGAAAACAGGCGCACCGGATCGTGCAGTATCTGCGCCAGGTCTGCAGGCAGCGGCAGATCGGTCGCGCCGTCGCTCATCACAAACATGGCCGGATGCTGGCCACCTTGCCCCGGACAAAGAATGGCGTAGCGCCGGCTCATGGCCGATGGCCCTGCGGATGCGCTGCGTAATAGACCAGGCACGTCGCTGCCAGCAAATCGGCAGCGCCACCCGGCGACAAATTCATCGCCACGAACTGATCGTTACAGTCGGCGGCGCGGGCTTGCCAATCCGATGTGCCGGTACCACCCTCTTGCATGAACTTGCGGGCCAGTGCACGTGCCATCGCAGCGCCGTCGAGGCCACCGCGATGCAGCACATTGGTGTCGTTGATGCGGGCAATCAGCGCAAACAAGGTATCGACGCAGGCAGCATGCCAACCGCGTCCGGCCGCCAGCGTCGCGGTCAGTTGCGGCAAACCGATCTCGAAAACCGATGGGAAGCCCAGCATCGCCTCTGCGCGCGCGCCGCGCACGGCGTGAATCTGCGGCGCGTTCGATGCCTCATGCGCAGGCATTCCATGCCGCTGCAAGTCCGCGCCCCAGAGCTGCAGCAGGACGCGCCGCAACATCGCCTGGTCGAGTGGTTGCTGGCGCACGGCCAGTGCACCCAGCGCCGCACACAACATGCCGATCGCAAAGATCGCACCGCGATGCGTGTTGACACCGCGCGTGGCGACCAGCATCTGCTGTTCGGCAGCGATGCCCAGTTCACGCAGCGCGTCGAAACCGGCACCATCGGCGCCGGCACGGGTGATTTTTTTAAAATAATGCCGCAACGCGAACAGGCTGCGCATGAACGTCTGCGCAGTCATGTCGCGATGGCTGCCGTTACTGAATGGCGTCACCAGACCGGGCTTCGGATGCAGCACAAGTTCCTGATGCAGGCTGCGGACGGCCAGATGGGCGATCCAGTCGCACATCGCATGCCGCAGCAGGACCGACTGCTTCGCTAGCGCGGACACGACGGACTCATTGCGTGCACCAGGGTCGCCAGCAGCACATCCATGCGTACCAGCGCGACACCATCAGTACGCTTGACCAGAACACGGGATTGCACCGATTGCTGCGCCGCGTTGCGCCACTCTTTCCATGACACGGCATCTCCTGATGGAAAGACGATTTCGCCATCGAGCGGCAGCACGGCACTGTACCGGACCAGCAGCGCCAATGCGTCGTCAAGCTGCGCAGGCGTGGCCGGTTGCACCAGCACATCCAGATCGGAAGTGGCACGCAGATACGGCAAGCCAGTGATCGCCTGCAAGGCCGCCGAGCCGAACACCTGCAACGACAAGCCACATGCCAGCGCATCGGATTGCAAACGATCCAGCGATGGCCGCCAGTGAGCAGGCACCACCTCGCCCACCAGCGACAAGGCAACTGGTGTCTGCACCCGCGTGACTGTCGTGCCAGCAACACGCAGCGGCAAACGATGCTTGGTGGCCGTCACCGGATCAGGCGGTAAGGCGAGTCCGGCGCAGAGGGTTCCAGCCGGACAATCCGCTTCCTGACGCCGCACGATCAGCGGCCAGTCCGACGACCCCCAGCGATCGACCTGCGCATGGTGCAACGCCGGCACCTGCCTGCGCGCGTCGGCCCAGCCAGCAGCCGATAACCACAGCAGGCTATGCCTGGCCGGCATCACCGTCATTCATGACCCGTTGCGACACCGGCAGCGCCATCTTGCGACCACCGCGTTCCAACCCGAGCGCGCTGCGACGATCGAGCGGATCGGCATCGGCCAGGGCGGTGATCAGGCTGGTGGCCAAATCGCCGTCCCAGATCGCCTGCACGCCGCCCATCCGCACATAATTTTCCGGGCCGGGAGCAAAAACCGGGTTGTCTTTCGCCAATGCGATCAGGCGTTCTTCCGGCACTTTGGTGATGCGGGCCATTGCCGGCAAGCCCATCACGCGGATGGTTGCTGCAGGCAAGGCATAACAGGCATCGGCCATCAAACCGCTGGTAATGAAACCACCCGAGAGCGCCTGGTCATACACCAGCGCAATCACGCGGTGGCCCGACTGGCGTGCCAGTGCGATGCATTTGCCGAGGTGAGCCATGTAGCTGTTAATGCCCAGCATCTCGTCGCGATGACGCAGGCGCTGGCCTTGCGTATCGACCAGAATCAGGATCGGTCGCTGCGGAAAATCACGCACCGTGACCAGCACGGCGCGGGCTTGCGCCAGCGCGATTTCAACCCCGATCGGCGTGTGGTTGGTAGTGCCAATGACGGCCACCGTGGTTGCGCCAACGGTCGCGCTGCCGGACAGGAACGCATCCGTCTCGGTAATCTGATGACCCAGCGGAAAAAGCTGCTGCGCCAGTGTTTGCCAATCCATCAATGACTCCTTGCCGACGTGGCGGCGACCAGCGCCATGAATTGGTCCGCTTCCAGCATCGCGATACCTTGCGGATCGACGATGCCAAGCTGGCGCCAGATCTCCATCGGTTCGCTGGCAGTCCCGAACTGATCGAGCCGGTCCTGCAGCATCTGTTGTTCGGCGTCGAGTGCCGCCAGCGTCAGCGGGATCTCGACCTGGTGCGCCGCAGCGATCAGTTCCAGCGCGGTGCGTCGGAATTCCCCGATGCTGTCGTCGACCAGCCGGTCGCAATCGCCCAGCAAATAGCGATGCTTGCCGCCGGTGGTGCGCCATACCAGCGCCCGGTCGCGTGAGTCGAATTCCTCGACGCCGCTAGCCGTTTCGATCACTTCCGGACCCGACATCGCCAACCTGCCCTGCTCGGACATGGCAATCGCATTGGCGCAACGGGCGACGATGCCCATGCCGCCAAAACAACCGTTCGAGCCGCCGATCAGCACCACCACCGGAATCCCGGCAGCGCGCACATCGAGCAGCGCACGCATGACTTCAGACACGGCAATCAATCCGGCATTGGCTTCATGCAGTCGCACGCCGCCGGTTTCCAGCAACAGCAACACGGCTTCCGGTTGGTCGACGATGGCCCGACGCAACAGGCCGACCAGTTTTGCGCCATGCACTTCACCAACTGCGCCGCCCATGAAACCGCCTTCCTGCGCAGCAGCAAAAATCCGCTTGCCGTCCAGCGCGCCGTGCCCGATCACCACACCGTCATCGAACGCACGCGGCGCATCCAATTGCGCCAGATGCGGACTGACGATGCGCGCCGATGGTGGCAACCACTCTTCAAAATTATCCGGTCCGAACAACAGTGCAAGACGCTCGCGGGCGTTGGCTTCGAGATAGCTGTGCGTCATGCCTGCGCTCCCAGCATCGACTCGACTGCCTGGTCCATGCGCAGACTGACGACGGCGGGCGTCGCGCCCATGTCATTGATGGAAATCCGGATATCCGCCAGCTGCCAGCGTGCATGAAAATCCTGCATCACCGCTTGCCAGATCGTGCCGAAACCACGGGCAGCGGTCTGGACCGCGATTTCACAAGCACCGTTCAGGCTGGCCGCCTCGATCAGCACTTCCAGATTGCCCGAACTGACCACGCCGACCAGCAAGCCTTGACGGCTGCCGCGCGAGTGGCCGCCTTCGAATCGATAGTGCAGGTTTTCCATGGTGTTCTCCGTTACCCGTTTCAATTCACCAGCGTCAAGTCACCAGCTTTAAATCACCAGTTGCGGAAGCGTTCCGGCGGCATGTACAAGCCACCGGACGCCCGCACCAGGTCTTTCATGTTTTTCGCTGCCAGCAGATCGCGCGTGGCCAGGCGCTTGTCGATACCCAGGTCTTCAGGTCGCTGCACGATGCCGCGATCGCGCAGGTTCTCGACCATCCGATGATCACGCGCCATGCCGACCGGCGTGTAGCCCGCCACGCCACGGATGGCTTGCTCGCGTTCTTCATCGGTGCGGCACAGCAGCAGGTTGGCGATGCCTTCCTCGGTCAGGATATGGGTCACGTCGTCGCCGTAAATCATCACCGGCGGCAGCGCCATGCCGGCCTGTTCGGCCAGTTCCCACGCATCGAGTTTCTCGACGAACGCCGGTTGCATGTGTTCGCGGAAGGTCTCAACGATTTGCACCACCAGCTTCTGTCCCCGCGGCATCCGGTTGCGACCTTCACCTGCCTGGCGTCCGGCTTTGAGCCACGCCGGGCTGGCATGGCGACGGCCACGGGCATCGGCCCCCATGTTCGGCGCACCGCCAAAACCGGCGATGCGACCCAGCGTGGCGGTCGACGAATTGCCCTGCAAATCGATCTGCAAAGTCGAGCCAATGAACATGTCGCAGGCATAGTGACCGGCAGCCTGGCACAGCGCACGGTTGCTGCGCATGCTGCCGTCCGGTCCGACAAAGAACACGTCCGGCCGCGCACTGATGTACGGCTCCATGCCGAGTTCGGAACCAAACGAATGGACCGACTCGACGAAGCCGGCCTCGATCGCCGGGATCAGGGCCGGATGCGGATTGAGGGCCCAGTGCCGGGCGATCTTGCCGCGCAGGCCGAGCGAGGCGGCATAGGTTGGCAACAGCAGTTCGATGGCGGCGGTGTCAAAGCCGATGCCATGATTCAGGCGTTCGACCTGATATTCGGCGTAGATGCCCTTGATGGCCATCATCGCCATCAGCACCTGGATTTCGGAAATCAGTGCCGGGTCACGCGTGAACAGCGGCTCGATGTAATACGGCGTCGGTGCTTCGATGACGTAATCAACCCAGTCCGCCGGGATATCCACCCGTGGCAGCACGTCCATGATGCGATTCACCTGCACGATGACGATGCCGCTCTTGAAGGCAGTCGCCTCGACGATGGCCGGGGTGTCTTCGGTGTTCGGGCCGGTGTACAGATTGCCGTGCCGGTCCGCCGCTTCCGCCGCGATCAGCGAGACGCGCGGCGTCAGGTCGACGAAGTAGCGACCGAACAATTCCAGATAGGTGTGGATGGCACCGATGTCGATCTTGCGGCTGCTGACGAGTCGCGCCAGTCTTGCCGCCTGCGGGCCCGAAAACGAGAAATCCAGCTTCGAGGCAATGCCGTTTTCAAACACATCCAGATGCTCCGGCAACGCCAGCACCGATTGCAGCATGTGCAATTGATTGATGCGCAATGGATCGAGCGCAGCCAGCGTCTTGCCCAGGAAATCGGCCTGCTTCTGGTTGTTCCCTTCCAGGCAAACGCGGTCGCCGCATTCCAGTACCGCATGCAGCAGGTCCCCGGCACGAGCCGCCGGCAGGATCTTGCCGGTCAGGTCAGCGCCGAGTTGCAGGCGGACACGCTCAAGGCGCGCCGCCCGGTTGCGCTGCTGGTGATTCCAGATGCGCTCCGGTGCGTTCATTTATTTAGCTCCCATCAACATCTCTGGCAGGCTGGTGGCGATGCCCGGGAAAATGCACAGCAGGATCACGGCAACGAACATCAACCCGACAAACGGCATCACGCCCCAGATCACATCCTTCAGCGGAATATCCGGTGCGATGTTCTTGATGACGAAGATGTTCAATCCGACTGGCGGATGAATCAGCCCCATCTCCATGACCACGGTCATCACCACGCCAAACCAGATCAGGTCGAAACCGGCCGCTTTCAGTGGCGGCAGGATGATCGGTGCGGTCATCAGAATGATCGATACCGGCGGCAGGAAGAAGCCGAACACCACCACCATCAACAGGATCACGGCCAGCAATACCCATTTCGACAAGGCCATGGCAACAACCCATTGCGCCGCCGACTGACTGATGTGCAGATAGCTCATCACATACGAATACAGCAGCGACATGCCGATGATCAGCAACAGCATCGAGGACTCTTTGATGGTCGAACTGAGGATCGGTGTCAGGTCACGCGGCTTCCAGATACCGTAGACAATCGCGATCAGTACCAGTGCGAGCAAGGCACCCAGACCAGCGGTTTCGGATGGCGTGGCATAGCCACCGTACAGCGCGATCATCACGCCCAGCAACAGTACGATGAACGGCAACACGCGCGGCAGCATTTCGACTTTTTGCGCCAGCGTGAAATGCTCGACTTCCAGATACGCCGATGTTGTGCCGTCGTTCAGGAAAGCGGCATGCGCCATGCGGTATTCCTTGCGAGCCCGATAGACTGCATAGCCCGAAAACAATCCCACCAGCAAAACGCCCGGACCTATCCCGGCCAGGAACAAGCGACCCAGCGATTGCTCGGCAGCGACCGCATACAGGATCATCGTGATCGATGGCGGCAACAAGATACCCAGCGTGCCACCGGCCGCAATGATGCCGGCCGCAAAACCGGGTGAATAACCGCGCCGGCGCATCTCCGGAATACCGGCCGAACCGATCGCCGAGCAGGTTGCCGGCGACGAACCGGCCATGGCCGCAAACAGGGCGCAGGCAAACACGTTGGCAATTCCGAGACCGCCGGGCACCTTGTGCATCCACGTATGAATCGCCGAATACAGATCTTTACCGGCCGGTGACTTGCCGATGGCCGCCCCCTTCAGAATGAACAGCGGAATCGACAGCAAGGTAATCGACGCCATTTCTTCGTAGACGTTTTGCGTCACCGTATCGAGTGACGAGGACGGCATGAAAAAGTACATGAACGAGACTGCGACCACGCCCAGTGCAAACGCAATCGGCATCCCGGAAAACATCACTACCAGCGTGGCCGCGCCATACATCAGGCCCATCGTCAATTCGCTCATGGCGCACTCCGATCATTGGTGACGCGCACCAGCACCTGCATAGCAATCTGCAAGACCAGCAAACTCATGCCGAACGCCATCATTCCGTACGGAATCCACAGCGGCGGTGCAAAGGTGGAACTGGTGGTTTGCCCCTCGACGAAGGCTTCATGGAACAGCGTCCATGACTTCCACGAAAAGAACAGGCAGAACAGCAGCGACAACACATCCACGAACATCATGCGTGCCGCATTGACGCGCGGCGACAGCAACGGCGCCAGCGCCTCAATACCGATATGGCCGCGCAGCGACTGCACATAGGCGCAGCAAAAGAAGGTCACGCCCACCAGCATGAATACCGACGCCTCATCCTGCCAGTCCGTCGGCAGCTTGAAAAAATAGCGCGACACCACCGAGTACGTCAGCACCAGCGCCGTCAGGATCAGCGCCGCCATCGAGAACATCAGCAAGCCATGATTGAATGCATCGAGGGCGCGCGACAGTTTCGCCACTACCGGATTGTCCGGCACCGCCGGTCCTTTCGCCGGCCCGATGTCGAAGCCGTGACTCATAGGGTTTTCTCGGCCAGCTTGAGCAAGTTGGCGCAGTTGGCGTTGCGCTCGGCGTAGTCTTTCCATGCGGTCGTGCGGGCGATGGCCTGCCATTTCTTGACCGTGGCGTCGCTCAGATCGACCACTTTGGCGCCGGCTTTCTGGTACACCGCAGCAACCAGCGAATCATCCATCTGGGCCGATTTGCGGGCCAGCGCTTCCATCTCGCCACCCACGGCCATGATGATGGCTTGCTGTTCCTTGGTCAGCTTGTCGAACACGGCCTTCGACATCATCAGCGGTTCAAACATGAACCAGTACGCTTTACCGCGACCGGTGGTCAGGCTCTTCGAGACTTCTTCGAGGCGGAACGAGATCAGCGAGGTCGATGACGTCAGCGCGGCATCCATCGCGCCGGTCTGCATGGCGGCATAGATTTCATTCGATGGTAGCGACACCACGGCTGCGCCGGCGGCTTTCAGGATCAGGTCCATCTCGCGCGAACCGCCGCGGATTTTCAGGCCCTTGGCATCTTCCGGCTCGACGATCGGAATCGTGCGCGATGCAACACCACCGGCCTGCCAGATCCAGCTGACCACAACGATGCCTTTTTCCAGCAACAGGCGATTGAGTTCACGGCCGACTTCGGCGTTTTTCCAGCCATAGCCTTGCTCATAAGAAGTCACCAGGCCGGGCATCAGGCCGATATTCACTTCCGGCATTTCACCACCGGCGTACGACAGCGGCACCAGCGACATGTCCAGCGCACCCTTGCGCATCGACGAAAACTGCGCGTTGGTCTTCATCAGCGAGGAGCCAGGATAAATCTCGAACTTCAGACCACCCTTGGTGCGCTTTTCGACTTCTGCCGCAAACTGGCGGCACAGCCGATCACGGAAGTCGCCTTCGGTGGCGGTACCGCCCGGAAACTGATGAGAAATCTTGATCGCTGCGGATTGTGCCCAGGCAGCAGGGATGGAAAACAATGGGCTGGCTGCGATGGCGCCCAGCAACGTGCGACGGGTGGCTGAAAACATGGTGTCTCCTCAATGGGATTGGATTTTTGCCTTGATGGCAATCTAGTGCTGCTTTGTGCGCTTCGTTTTGAAGTTCTTTATTCGTGTATACAAGAATATATTTACTGTATGCATTGTCAAGCCTTAAATACACCCTATACTTTCAGCCAAGACAGACAACCAATGACTCCTCCATGAAAAATCGCTCCTCCACGCTGCGAGAAGCCATAGAAGAAATGATCGCGATCGGCCAGTTGCCGCCCGGCGCGCATCTGGACGAAACCGTACTTGCCGGGCAATTTGGCGTCTCGCGCACGCCGATCCGCGAGGCATTGATCCAGTTGGCCTCGATGGGATTGATCGTGATCCGTCCGCGCCGTGGCGCAGTGGTCGCCGAAATAAGCCCGCAGCAGTTGGTGGAAATGTTCGAAGTGATGGCAGAACTGGAAGCCATGTGCGCGCGCCTCGCTGCACGCCGCATGTCACCGCAAGAACATCAGAGTTTGCTGAGTGCCCATCACGCTTGCGAACAGGCCCGTGATGCGCAAGACCCGGATGCGTATTTCTACAAAAATGAAGAGTTCCATGCGCTGCTGTACAGCGGCAGCCATAACGTCTTCCTGACCGGTCAGGCGCTGGCACTGCAGCGCCGTCTGCGCCCCTATCGCCGACTGCAACTGCGGGTACGGGATCGCATCGCCAGTTCTTTCAGCGAGCATGACGGTATCGTCAACGCCATTATTGCCGGCGATGCCGATGCAGCCATGACACTGCTGCGCGAGCATGTGGTCGTACAGGGCCAGCGCTTTGCCGACCTGATTGCCTCACTGCCTTTGTTGGCAACCATGAGTGGTTCAACACAGTCGACGAACCAGTCATGACAGTGCTCGCCACCGGCCTGTCTCTGTTCGCCATTGCTACTGTCGCCGGTGCTGTCAATGCGGTTGCCGGTGGTGGCTCGTTTCTGACCTTTCCTGCATTGCTGCTGGCGGGGCTGCCCGGCATCGCCGCCAATGCCACCAACAATACAGCGATGTGGCTAGGCACCGCCGCCAGCGCCCACGGCTATCGGGAAGAACTGCGGCAAACCAGCGCCGTCAACCTGCGCCTGATCGTTTCCAGCGGACTGGGCAGCATCATCGGCGCACTGCTGGTGCTGTGGACACCCGAAGTCGCGTTCAACAAGGCGGTGCCCTTTTTGTTGCTGGCCGCGACGCTGCTGTTCATCCTCGGACCACTGCTGTCACGCCGCCACGGACCGCAACCGGACGTGATGATCCTGCCACGCTGGGCCTTGCCGGCGCAATTTTTTCTGGGGATTTATGGCGGGTATTTTGGTGCCGGCGTCGGGATTGCCACGCTGGCGCTGCTGGGACAAATAGGCTTCACGCGCATCCATCAGATGAATGGATTGAAGACGCTGCTGACGTCCTGCATGAACGGCATTGCGGTGATTCCGTTCGCAATTGCCGGCGCAATCGTCTGGCATTGGGCGCTGGTGATGTGCGGCGGCGCGATGATAGGCGGATATCTGGGCGCACGATTGGCGCGCAAGACATCACCACGCGTCATTCGCGGAATCGTGATTGTCGTGGCGTCGGGCATGACGGGATATTTTTTCTGGAAGACGTATTTTTCTGGCTGAGGCGGAGATCGTAATACCCGAAAATTCATCGGTTACGCTGCAAAGCTGAACTTGTGGCAACACCACTCCGACGCCCAACACATTGCATCGACCAGTTCGGCTCGTCGACATGTCATCAGCTTGTGTTTGACGCAATACAAAGCCGGTACTGGTGGTGGCGGATTACATGACTTTGCGATGACCCGAGGAGATGCGTACTGCCATCCCGCATCACTGCATCGACTAACTATTTGGTGTCTTCGAGTGGACACCATGATGACAAGGCTGCCCGATCATTTCCGCGCGATGTCATACCGAAGCGTCTTTCCCGTTTCAGAATGTGTGACATTCAGGTTACCTTGAGGTCTTAGCATTTTTTGGAGCCGCCATGCCTGAAACACGTTCACCGCTACGCAACATCCGTGACCTGCCCGGCCCGCCAACGCTGCCACTGCTGGGAAACGTCCATCAGATCAAACCCCACCACGTCCATAGAATCGTCGAACAATGGTGCGTGTTGCACGGCGATTTTTTTCGCATGATGCTGGGCTCAAAGCCGGTGCTGGTGGTGGCGGATCACGTGACCATCGGCGCCATCCTGCGCGAGCGCCCGGCAGGTTATCGACGCCCGGCGGTTACCGAGAAAGTCTCGCGTGAAATGGGCGGCATCCCTGGCGTATTTCTGGCCGAGGGCGATGACTGGCGCAATCAGCGGCGCATGGTGATGACGGCATTGTCACCGACTGCCGTCAAAGCCTATTTTCCGGCGCTGGTCAGGGTCGCCCTGCGCCTGCAACGACGTTGGGATGAAGCCGCCCGTACCCAGACCCCGATCGATCTGTCGGCGGACCTGAAACGCTACACCGTCGACATCATCGCGGGCCTCGCGTTCGGTACCGATGTCAATACGATCGATTCCGGCGAGGACCGGATTCAACAACACCTCGACAGGATCTTGCCGAAGGTCGCACTGCGCAGTCTGGCGATGTTTCCGTACTGGCGCTACCTGAAACTGCCCTCCGACCGACGTCTGGACCGCAGCGTAGTGGCACTCAAAAATGCCATCGGCGACCTGATCGCCCAGGCACATGTCCGACTCGACACACAGCCGGAGCGCCGCCAGCGACCAGGCAACCTGCTCGAAGCCATGCTGGTAGCGGCCAGCGAACCGGACAGCGGCGTGACGGATCAAACCGTCTCCGGCAATGTCACCACGATGTTGCTGGCCGGTGAAGACACGACCGCCAACACGATTGCCTGGATGCTGTATCTGCTGCATGCGCACCCGGATGCGCTGCAACGGGCGCAACAGGAAGTGCGCCGGATCGCACCCGACCCCGCCGCCTACACGATTGAGCAAATGGACGCGCTGGACTATGTCGATGCCTGCGCCCAGGAAGCGATGCGACTCAAACCAGTCGCGCCGTATCTGCCGGTCGAGGCGCTGCAGGACACGGTGATCAGAGACATCGCGGTACCGGCGGGCACGTTGGTATGGTGTGTGATGCGGCATCACAGCGTGGATGATCGATTCTTCGCAGACGCCAACCGCTTCCATCCGCAACGCTGGCTGGAGGGTGACGATGGCAACGACGACAACGCCGTCGACAAGCGCATCGCCATGCCATTCGGGGCGGGAGTGCGGACCTGCCCCGGGCGCTATCTCGCCTTGCTCGAAATCAAAATGGCGATCGCGCTGGTGCTGGGTCAATTCGATCTGGCATCGGTGGGTACCGACGGCGGGCAGGAACCGCGCGAGTTGATGGCGTTTGTGATGTCACCGGTCGGGTTGACAATGACGCTGCTGCCGCGCCGCGATCAATGACGGGAACTGGCGGCGCCACAGATCGACGTAATCGCACATTCGCCTGGAGATAGTCTGACCTGGACATTACTGCACGACGGATCGACGCGAACGGTCAGGACGCTATCCGCAGTCGTTCATTTGCCCGGCTCGCAGAGTTAATCCGGTACCCAATTTTCAACCGCCGGCAGAGATTCGAAACCCGGTCGCGCAAAGTAATAGCCTTGCATCAGGCGTATGCCATTGTCTTTGAACCAGCGCGCCTCGGCCGCTGTTTCGACTCCCTCGGCGATCACTTCCACACCCAGCAACCCTGTGGTGAGCAAAATTCCCTTGACGACGGCTTGCTTGACCGGATTACTGTCGATGTCGCGTACCAGCTTGATGTCGATCTTGATCATGGTGGGCTGGAAGTCGGTCAGCAGACCAAGTCCTGCGTAACCGGCGCCAAAGTCGTCGATGGCTGTGGCAAAGCCGCGATCGCGGTAGTACCGAAAAATCGACAGCAGCTTGTCAGGCTCCAGAATCTGTTCGGATTCGGTGACTTCAAAAATGATGCGATCAAGCGGAAAACCAGCGGCTTCAGCAGCAGCAATGGTGGTGCGGATGCATAGCTCGGGCTGATAAATGGCATTCGGCAGAAAATTGATCGAAATCCGGCAAGTCATGCCCAATTTTTGCGCGAGAAAAATACTGCGGGTACGACAACCCTGGTCAAAGCGATAGCGGTTGTCATCGTTGACCTTGCCGAGAACGTAGGGCGCGCCTTGGCCGTCGGTGCCACGTACCAGTGCCTCGTAGGCATAAATGGCTCGTCGCTCGACGTCGACAATAGGCTGAAAAGCAAAGGTAAAGTCAAAATCCAGCTGATCCTCGCAGATCGAACACCCGGAATCGGGCATCGCGGTCGGGTGGACCCTAATGATTTTGTTAGACAAGCTACACCTCGGTGTCGTGAGAATAAAAAGTACTATAAATGGTAGCACTTCGCGACATGTTCCTCTGCTTGATAATTTTCTTTTTGGAAATATTTCAGCTAGAGGGTATCCGAATGCCTGTCAATTCGTCGGGTAAAGTCGCGGCCCAAGTACAAGGCTAGACATGTCGTCTGCTGCCGCAGTTTGCCAGATCCAATCAGTATCAACAGAAATCCGGGAGCAAGAGATCGCACCAGCGAGGTTTGCTTATCGATAACAGGTGAGGTCGTTTTTGACGAATTTTTGGCTCTGCAGCGCAACCATGGGATCACATAATTGGGTCGTATCTGTATCCTATATGCGCCTATCGGGTAATTCATCATGATTGCTCGATGCCAGATTCAATTTCGCCTTTCGCTCAGGCGTGGTATTTGAAACAGAAAGACTTTCATGCGCAAATCTTTCTGCATATTCCAACACCAGATCACTAGCTCTCGCCCATGCAAGCCAAGCGTCGAAATTTTCCAGTTCTTCCAAAACTTGAATATATTCTTCCCATTTGTTTTCGCCCACAGGCTTCAGTGCCCACGGATTCAAGACCAGCACTTTTGGATCGCTACCAGTTCCAACGACGAAACAGGCAATCATGTCTTCGAGCCAAGCCTGCGCAAATTGCACCAGCGGTAAATTAAACTTCTCTGAAAGCCGGCAGTTGTACTCTGCATCAGCAGTAATCCCCCAAGGATCAAGGTCTTTGAATTCGAAAGGGTCATTTACTTTATAAGTCAGTAAATATTTATCAAAACTTTCAGGATAAGTAAATTTATCCGGAATCTCATGATCCTTCAATTTTAGTTGAACCGGCACGTATTCCATTGTTATTTATTCCTTATTGGCCTATTTGCTGGGAGCTTCGAATAAGAACGATAAAGTTCATTAGCAGGTGCTTTCGTCACCATCGGGATTTCCGGACTACCTTGTGGAGAAGAATTCCTAAATTCTAAACTTTGCGTAAATATTCGGATAACCGCTGCCTCGCCTCAATTTTTCGGTCGGAATCCTTCTCTGGTCAATCTTTTGATAGCTGCGTCATCTAACAACTCATCCGCGGCATGAATAATCACCCGAACACTCTCCGCTCCATACAACATCTCCGCAGCCAACCGCCGATTATCCGGCCGATAGGTTAGGCTGCAAAGCCCAACATGCGTCATGTAAAAACGAACGTCCAATAAATCAAACAGCTCTTTCTAATCAACCAACTCCAATTTTTTCATTTACCAAGCCCAATCTGATGTCACGATGAATTGATGAATATGGCCAATCTACTGGCCGGCCCACATATCCATGCTTCACCGGATTGAAATAGATGTACGCAACATGTCTTTCAAGATCCTCACCATCACGAATCAGGTGCTCCCAATACCGTCTCTGCCAGATACCACGTTCACGTTTTAATTTTCTGCTTCGCCGAATGAGTTCTGTGTTCGGTATCGCTCTTGAAAATTCTGCCTTGATCAAGGCCCATCGCAAGGGAAAATTTGTATCTCCGTCCGGCAGCTTCCAGATCGCATGTAAATGCTCCGGCAATATGACTATCGCAATGATTTCAAAGGGATGGGATTGGCGGATTTTTCGTATTGCGTTTCTCAAGACTTCTACGTGATCGACAAGAAGGCGAGAGTTTCTGTTTGCGAGATTGACAGTGAAAAAATACGTTGCACCGGGGAGGTCTGCTCGTCGATATTGCATGAGTTTGTTGTTTGAAGAATGTTGGGCTTTGCAGCACAACATACGGAACGAAAGGCTTGATCATGGAAATACGTTATATCGAGGAGGTTTTTTCGGCGATATCGCGTGTGATTGTTGTTTAATGAATGTTGGGCTTTGCAGCACAAAAAGACGGCAGGATTCTTCGTGAAAATTCGTTGCCGCCCGGTAGGTTGGGCTGCAAAGCCCAACATGCGTCCATCAACGAAAAACGTCGAATAAATCAAATGGCTCTTTCCAATCAACCAACTCCAACTTTTGTATTCATTAAATTCGATCTGGCATTACGGTGAATCGATCGAATGAGGTTGTTGTTTGACGAATGTTGGGCTTCGCAGCCCAACCTACAAAATTACATCACGGCACCGGACCCATTAATTGGCTCGAATCGCAATGTTCACTGGTGGCGCGTTCCAATATATTAATGTTTTTTTTCTGGCAGCACTCGATCCGGATTTTCATGTATCCAGTCTTCTAGAAATTCTTTAGCCAATTCACTGTTGCGCACCCAGGCAAGCCATGCTTCAAAATTGGGAAACTGCTCAAGGAGCTTTCCAGTTTCTATCCATTTAGTTTCAGTGACCCGCTTGAGTGCCCATGGATCAAATACCATTACAACTGGATCAGGGCCGGTACCTACAACGAAAAAAGCAACCATCTCTTCTTTCCAGCATTGTGCGAATTGGACTAATGACAATCCAAATTTAATTGAAAATATCGAATTCATGTCCTCATAAGTAATTATCGTCCACGGCTCAATGCCATGATTAATTTCTCCGCCGAAATTATCTAAAGAAAATAATAGTTTATTGAACTTTTCTGGATACACGAAACCCTTCGGCAACTCATCCGGATTTAAGCTTTTTCTTATTTTCCAAGTTTCCATATCTAATTCTTTATGATTTTCCTAGTTTGAGGAAGCTTCTTATAAGGGGTGTATAGCGAATTTTCAGGCGCTTTCGTTATTAAAGGTATTTCAGAACTTCCCTGCAAATATTTTTCTCGGAAATCCGGACCTTGGTTGTATATACGGATTGCTACAGCATCTGCCCAGGTTTTTGCCGGATAACCTTTACTAAAACGCACTGTAGTTATCCCCGCAGGCAAAGGCTCATCCGCCGCATGAATAATCACCCGAACACTCCCCGCCTCATACAACATCGCCGCAGCCAACCGCCGATTATCCAGGCTAGTCAACCGCCCATCCGGCATCACCACCACATCCATCGCAGGAATTTTCTCCGGTGCTTTCTTGATATCCGGCCCGGTCGTGTCCAGTGTATTGATCTTGTCACTCGACGTATAGCCGGCAGATTGCTGCGTAAAGCGAATCTGGCGCGGGTCAATGAATCGCTCCTGCCCACGCGCCACCGATTTGATGTTCCAGTGTCCGTCTAGCTCGACGATACCCAGCTTGCGCAGGACTTCCAGGTTCTCCATCGTACGAAAACGGTCCAGCTGCAGCAACGAGTAATCATCGACAACGCTGCCGTCCTTCAGGATCAGTTTCGAGAGCGGCGGTACGTTGCGTCCGCTTTGCCCAAGGCGGGTGCGAATGTCGTCGATGTCACGCTTGAGGCGCTCGTTGCGGATCTGTTCGGCAAGGCCGTCGTACTCTCCGGAAAGCGCTGGCCCGAGCAATCCGAACGGATCGGCGATCAGTTGTCCGACCGCGTCCCCACGCGCATTGCGCGCCATCTGAACCGGCGGACGACGCCCCGAACCCACTGAAAACGGATAACTGCCGCTGGAACTGGCGAGGCTTTGCGCGAGTAACTGGCCCACTTGTTCCAGATCAAAGTCGCATTGCGCCGCTGCGATGCGCTTGATGACCTGGCTGGCGCTTTTCAGAAAGCCGAGTTTGTCAGTACCGGGTTGCAGGAACGCAGGCAGTAGCAGCAGCGTGTCGCTCAGGCTGAAGTCAGCGATCGTTTCCGAGGCCGCCCACAACACGAAGATCTGCACGGTCGAGGCAATGTTCTCAGGCGTGACCAGCGCCATCAACTGGCTTGCCACATCGCGCGGCAAACCCGGTATCGCAAACTGCATGGCGCGCCGGAATTTTTCTCCGACATTCAGCCCGGAGACGGGTTTGCTCTGCAAGCCCAATGGGTCCACATTTGCCAGCGGATTGTTCTCGGCAAACGCATACAGGTTCAGCCCGCCAGCCTGACCGCTGGGGTCCGCCGACAGATACCGTCCGGTGCGCGCATCCAGATAACGATGGAAGTTGTAGTGCAAGCCGGACTCGTCATCGAAGTACTGCTGCGAGCCGCGCAGGTTTAGCTGCAGCTGGTTGCCGGTTGCCAGTTCTGCTTTGCCATAGCCGGTGACAGTGGCCTGCCATACCCGCCGCCCGTCACTGTCGATGGCGGCGCGTGGTGCGCCGGTGTGATCGCTGACCAGGGCATAGACATCCGTCGGCGCGGCCCGGTCGATGACACCGGCAGCGGTGTTGAGGATGGCGTGAACCGGGCCAGTACGCGCTTGCAGCATGGCAATCGGACGCGCACCGGACTGGTCATCCAGCCACACGTACTGGCGGGTAATGCGGGCACCGGACGCGCCACCCTCAGCTTCGGCGGTAAGCTGGCTGCCGTCGTAAAAGTAGTAGGTGACTTTTTGCTGGTTGCCGCTGTAGCTGACTTTTTTGATGCGTTCGCCGAAGGCGTTGTAGCGGTAGTCGGCCAGCGGTTTGCCGTGGTTGCTGATGCGGATCAGGCGTTGCTGGCTGTCCCAGGTGTATGTGGTGTCGCCGATGACGGTGGTGCCGCCGTGGGCGTTGTAGCGGTAGGTGGTTGGCTGGTTGCCGGCATCGGCCGATAACGGACGGTTGCTGAATGGGTCGATTGCGTAGTTGGTTGCTTGCTGGCCCGTCGAGATGGACAGCAGATTGCCGCCGGGATCGTAGTCGTAGCCGAGGTTGCTGGCACCACTAACTCCGGTGAGCCGATTGAACCGGTCATACGCATAGCGGGTTTCAGCACCAGCCATGCCAGCCGACGTGGACTGTCTCCGTGCTTGCAGCAAGCCGGCCGCATCATGCTGCTGACTTTCCTGCCACGCACCCTCGGCACCGAGCCGAACGAGTCGCCCCTGCCGATCCAGCTCGCGACGGTACTCCACGCCATTGGCCAGCCGATAGCGTTGCTGGCTGAAACTGTCGTCCGCATCATTCAGGCCGTCCAGCAGCACCGTGCTGCCGACCACATCCTTGCGGGTAATCCCGGCCAACAGCCCTGCCCGCACATGCACCTGGCCGTGATAGCGATAGTCGAGTTGCTGGCCGTCGGGCAGGGTTTTGCGGGTCAGCTGGCCGCGCTGGTCGTAGGTGTATCGGGTCGTGAAGCGCTGGCCGTCGATGTCGCGGGAATGGCTGGTCAGTCGCGCCGCGCTGTCGTAGCGAAAGTGCTCCTGGCCGGCCGGGAACGTGATGGTCTCGGGTCGGCCCTGCTTGCCGTAACTGACAGAGACCACGCCATCGGGACTGGACTGTTCGATGATCCGGCCGGCTGCGTCATAGCGATAGCGGGTAGTGATTTCGTCGCGGCTGCCAACCGCTTGCGTTTTGCTGACAAGGTGATCGCCGGCATCCCAACGGAATACGGTCAGGCCGGTCTCCGGACTGCGCACGCTGACCAGCCGACCGAAATCATCGTAGCGGTAGCTGGTGTCGAGCGTACGGGCGTCGGTGATGGTGGTCACGGGCGCGATCGCCGGCTCAACAGCGGGCAAGCTGATCGTGGTGTTCGTCAGGTCGGCTGGCATCCCGCGCAAGGCGGCGATCAGCGCAGGCACCTCGCCATTGCGATGGGCTGGCGCTTTGGTGATGACGGATCGTTCGCCCTCTTGCGCGATGCTGCCGTCGGGGTTGAGCAAGGTCCGTCCGAGCAAGCGGTCTTCGGTATCGCGCTGCAGCCGAATGCGGTTGTTCTGCGCATCGAACAGGTCGGTGATGCGGCCGTTCGGGCCGTAGCTGAACTGCGTGCGCTGGCCGTCGGGTTTGACGATGGACGTGAGCTGGCCGAGGGCGTCGTAGCGGAAGTGCTCAGTCAGCTGCGCGCGCGTGCTGTCGAGGACGCGGCCGGCGGCATCGAGTGCGACGCGGTGTTCGATGCCGTCGGGCCCGACCACGATCAATGGCCGCCCTGCCGTGTCGCGCTGGAGGATGCGGGTGGATTGATCGCCGGGCGCGATGAATTCCACCGGAAAATCGCCGCGTGCATCGTAGCGGATGCGGGTGCCGTTGCGATTGACCAGCACGCTGCGGCCATTGATTTGCGCGTATTCGAACGTGGTCGTGCGCTTGATGGGATCGGCGGTATCCTCGTTCGGCGACCAGCCGGTTTCGTGCAGACGCGTGATCTGGCCGTAGCGGTTGTAGGCCAGCTCGACCTGATGCGTGCCGCCGGTATGGACGCTGGGCGTCATGATCCGGGTAGGCTGATCCTGCGCCGGGTCATCGTAGGCGTAACGCACCTGCCATTCGGATGGGCCGGCAACGCCGTTGCGCAGCGTGACCTTGCTCACTTGCAGAGGACGACCACGGCTGTCGCGATCGGTGCGCTCAGACCAAAGTGGCGTGCCATCGCTGTCGAGATGGGTGGTCTCGATCAGCCGGCCGGCGGTGTCATAGCCGTATCGAACATTGTTTTCTGCGCAGGTCGCGCACCCTGCTCCGCGTACTTCCAGCAGCCGAAAAGCACCACCAAGAATGGCGTAGCGGTACGCGGTGGTCTGGCCGAGGCTGTTGGTGAGGAGGGTCTTGCCACCCTCGGCAAAGTCGAGCGTGACTTTTTCGACGCCGGCTGCCGACGCACCCTTCACGCTCATCCTGGCAAGTCCGTTCAGGTCATAGGCCCAGGTGCTGATGCGCTGACGCAGTGGCTGCCGATCGCTGCCGACACCGTCAACGGTGATCCCGGTCAGCAGGGTCGGGAAGCGGATATCTTCGTAGTGATACTGGCGGCTCGCTCCTGCATGGCTGACGGCGACGAGGTTGGCGACCAGCACGCCCGGGTCTTGCGTCATGCCGGCGGGCGCGACGCTGCCATAGCGGTAAGTGAACTGGCCGACTGGCGAATCGATCGTCGTCACACCCTTGAAGCCGGCTTTGTCGCGTGCCGGATAGGTCATCTGCAAGCTGCGTCCCTGCGGATCGGTCACCTTCACCAGTAATCCGGCGCGGTCGTACTGCAAGGTCACGAATTCGCCGGTGACCGCCAGGATGTGCTCGAGCTTGCCGTCGTGGTTGAAGCGCAGCTGGCGTCCGTCCTGCCAGGTCCAGAGATACTCGTCACCGCCGCGACCGCGCAGTATGCGCAACTGGCCGTCCGCCGGATTGCTGGTCACGCACAAGGCAGGGTTGGCCGGGTCGCGCGAAAAGATCGTCCTGCTGCCATCGGCCTGAGCGATCTGGATCGTGTTGCCGATAACGTGCAATCCGGTTTCGTAACTGAGCCGCCAGCCGCGTCCGGACAAGCCGTTCGGCACATTGGCGCCGCTGGCTGCGCTGTTGTAATGGCGGACGAGTTCCAGACCCAGCACGCCGGGCAAGGCCGGCATGTCTTCTTCGCGCTGGTATTTGTTGCCGGTGATGACGTTGATCGGATTGCCGGAACCGAGATTGGGGCCGGATTGATTGGGCTGGCTGGCGGGAGCGGCGGCGGAGCAGCTTTGATCTGGCGGGCCGCCCTTGACGGCCGGGCAGGCAGTCGCGTCCGGGGCGATGCACAGGGCCAATAGCAAGGCCAATATCGGCGTCAATAACGTGGGTAAAAACGGGGCAACCGGGACACGCAACCATCGCTTCATCAGACACTTCTTCACGGAAATTTAACGTGGTGAAAGTGTATGGATTGCAATGTTGTTGAGACTGATGAATGTAGTTGGGTTGATTTGCGTCAACGCTTGAGATGCTGAAAAACAACTTGATGTTGATGCGGTGTTGGGTATCGCGCCACGCCGTCTCACCGGAATCGGATCGCCACGCGCGCGGCTAGCGATGCGTGTTCAAACCAATGGAACCGGATTGAATTTCTCGTTACACATGGAAGCTTTTAACTTGCTTGCTCTAACGCGGTTTTCGAGTCGGTACAGAAACGAGTTGCTACACACGAATACTGGTGGAGTTGCCATCGGCGGGCCGCCCGATCTCAGATGAACTTATTGAAATTGACTACGAAAAATGACTATCCCTGGAACATTGCCAAATTCGCCGAGACTGCAGCCAATCGTCAGCCATGGCACGCCCCAACCAACCAACATCGGCGCTACGCAACCGCCTAGAGCAAATCTCCTGAACCCCTGGGAGGCTCCTCGGACCCCACGTCGGTCAGTCTCGTTCTCCATACCGTTGGCATCCCCCTCGACCTGGAGGAATCTTCTAGGGCGCTTGCGCACAAGAACCGAAGAACTCAAGCGCAAACTACTTGACGATATCCATGCCTATGCCTCCAAAACCGATGTCGAACACAATGCAACTAACATCCCGTGCATGAAGGCAAACATCGTCACAACAACGATGCTGCAACAAGGGAAAACTGTCACCGTCAACCTGCACGCGAACCGGGTAGATCTCACCACTACGAGCGAAACTCTCGCAACCAAAAGAACCGCAACAAACACCTATCGGATCGGTCAGTCGCCCATCCGTGACGTCACTCGACAAAGCAATTTCTCCGGTTCTGGTTGCGAAAAATTCCTGCTGCAAGGTCTGGATTCTGGGGCAGGAACATTTCAGTTTGTGTCGCCACCGCGTGCAGGCGATCCCGTCAAATGGAGCAGTCGATCCATTATTTCTCAATTAGAAAGTGAACTGAAAAAGAATTCCGGCTCCAGCCTCTTGCTTGGCGGGCGTTATCGGGTTGATGCCCCACCGAAGTTGATTCAGGACTCAGGCACACACCAGCAATACCGCCTGAACGTTACTGATGAAACCGCCAATCCTCACAAGCAATTCAGCATCGTTCTGACACAGGCTGGACTGAAGTTTGACAACAATCTGTTGGAGGCAAAAGAAATCCGCGCAGCCAGTGCACTCATGGCTAGACATAAAGAGCAACTTGAAGCAACACCACGGCAATTAGACGAGCCCATGGTCGTCAGCCACGCCGGCATAGGCCGCAATGCGACGCTGGTGGTGTATCGGGAAATCAGCGCTGGCATCAACGCCGGCACTATCGACACACCTGAAAAGCTTGAGGAGGCGCTGGAAGAACTCATCATGCAAGGCCGTGCCGCGCGTGGTCCGCGATTCGTACACTCGATGGCGCAGGTTCGGGCATTGGCCGATACGTTGTTGGCGGATCTTGGGGAAAAAACCAGCACGCAACAGGTGAAAAATGACTCGCCTACAGATGATCCGATTAAAAGTGATGGCAGGTTGGCACAGCCACTGAAGCACGCGGCTGGTGTAAATGAAACCGAACCGCCCGAAGCGGCTAACGTCGGGGCTGAGGCCGATCAGGTAAAAAGAGACGATAAGCCGGCACCAGAAGCGGCGCAGCTAAAAACTAGAAGAGCCGAAGAGTCAAAAGGACAATACGAAACCGAGAATATCGCTAATACGCAAAGAGACTTTGCGTTTGCACAGCAGCTTGCAGATAAACAAACTCAAGAAGCAAAGCAGTTAAAAGAGGATGCCAAATTGGCAAAGCAACTTCAAGATGGCTGGGGATCTGCTCGCACACCAGCGGGGAGTGCATTCCTGATAGACGACAATAACCTTCGGAATAATGCGGGAGCCGGCAATTGCCTGTTTCATGCCATTTCGGGAACAAGCATTCGTCCTAATTTGAGTAAAAAGAAGATACGAGGTTTAAGGAAAAAGATCGCCGATGTCCTTCGCCGTCAGAACGACAAAGACATTCAAGAACTGGAAAATTTGAGAAAACTGAAGAACGCAGATATCAAGGCTATAGATGAGATCCAAAATCGCATAACTCGACGACTGAAAAGAAATAGCAATGCTTATGGCCTGATTAAGATAACCAAAACATCACTGCCAGCGATTGGAGATACCCTGAGCAACGAAGATTTGGCCGTAGTTATAGAAGAGTCAGGTTCTTATGCGGACGACATGGAAATCGAACTATGGCTTAAACTGCAAAAAAATAAAGAGATGTCGGTGGTAGTCATCGACGGCCAGTCTGGTTCCGAATCGATCATTAGTTTCAGGTATAACGAAACAAAAGACGAAGTCGTCCGGATAGCTCGGCAACTGAAATCGCAAGTGCCGCCGTGGACGGAAATAGATGCCCGGCGTGAAATCAAAGCAAGCATCGCAGATGCCCTGGCCGAAGAAACGCAACAGCGCAACAGCGAAGCCCCGATCACACGCAATCATCTGGCACTGTACCGAACTTTCGTTCATTGGCAAGCCATTATCAATTACGAATAACGCGCCCACTACCAAGATCGCCAAGTTCAAAGTAGTGATTTCGACACCCGGGTGACAAAGGCCGGCAATGCCATTGTCAGCAACCCCGTCAAAATCTGGCTCAGCAAACCCGAACATTAATCTACCAGCCACCAGCACCAACACCGGTCGCTACGAGCTGGCAGACCTCACTCTGCCCATCCCGTCTGTGATCCGCACTACGCTATCCCCGCATCAATAAAGGCAGCAAAAAGCAGCGGCGCCCCACCTCCGGCACGATTCCCAATGCTCCGTCAAGCCGCCGGCAACAGCCGCTCCCGAACTCCACAACCATGAGCACCCGTCCATGCCCGACCTGGTAGTCGCCCGCCCCGAAGGCCTCTACTGCGTCCCCGGCAAGTTCTACATCGACCCCTGGCGCGCAGTAGAGCGTACCGTCATCACGCACGGCCACGCCGACCATTCCCGCACCGGTCACGCGCACTATGGCCACCGCCGCTGGCGAAGGCATCCTGCGCAGCCGCTTTGGCAGCATCAATCTATACAAGCACTCGCGTACGACGAAACGCTAATCCACTACGGCGTCACCATCTCGCTGCATCCGGCCGGCCATGTTTTGGGTTCGGCACAGGTGCGCGTGGAATACCAAGGCGAAATCTGGGTCGCGTCCGGCGATTACAAAGTCGAGCCAGACTCCACCTGCGCGCCGTTCGAACCGGTGCGCTGTGACACCTTCATCACCGAATCGACCTTTGGCATGCCGATCTATCGCTGGCAACCGCAGCAACTGGTGTTCGACGAGATCAACGACTGGTGGCGCGCCAACGCTGCCAACGGCCGCGCCAGCGTGCCGTTCTGCTATTCGTTCGTCAAGACCCAGCGCATCCTCAGCGGTGTCGATCCATCGATCGGGCCGATCATTTGCCACGGGGCCGCCGAACCGTTGAACCGGGTGTATCGCGATGGCGGTGTCGCCTTGCCAGCAACCCGACTGGTCACCGACATCAGCGACAAGGCCGACCTGAAACACGCACTGGTGCTCGCGCCACCAGCCACCGCCGGTTCGCCGTGGATCAAGCGCTTCGGCGATTACAGCGATGCCTTTGCCAGCGGCTGGCTGCTGTTGCCCAGATGCTCACTCATCTCGACTTCCAGGGTACGCTCGACCAGCATCATGGTCAGTTGCCTGAGCAAGCCATTTTCGCCAATCAGGTCTTCAGGTTTCCTGTAGTTCGCAAGCAGGCTGTCCACAAACTTGACCAGTTCAGGATCACGCTTGGCCCGACCGTTGCGTATTACGTTGCTCATTTTTTAATCTTTGGTGGCCGTGTCTTGCCAAAGGACCGTTTGCACAAAACTCAGTCCCCGTCACGCACGGAAATCATGCCTGATCAGGCGGCCGCGTGACCATGGAACTATCGCAAGCGCATCCCCACTCAAGTACCAGACAGCGCAAGCAAGGCAGCAATGCCGGTCGCAGGTCCTAGGCTGATACGCCCTGCCACGGCAGCCATCAGCATTCGCCAATCCCGGCCCGGCTAACGGGCTTTCTTACAGGTCTTGATCCGTCCTCATGTACATCACCCCTAATACCGCATCGCGTAACCCGACGCCCGCCGCTCCGTCCGCCAATGCCACCGATACCTCGCAACAACCCGCCGGGACGCCACCATCTGCCAGCAACAATCCGCCGCTCTCCGGCGCGCAAGCAGCACGCGCGGCCGATGCAGCACGAGACCGGGTGACATGCCATCAAGACGCATTGCAACGCCAGGAGTACGAACGGCAGCTTGTGAAGTGGGAGAGTGAAGCACCGGCAGAGGAGGTCGGAGGGCGGCAGCGCGCGGCTGTCGAGATTCGACCTGTCATTGAGAGTGGGGAAAAAACTTTGATCCTTGAAGAGGGTAACTTAACAAGTCTGCCACTCTTGCCGCAAGGACTGAAAAGGCTTGCAATAGGCACGAATCACCTGACCAGCCTGCCGACATTGCCATTAGGACTGACCGAGCTTTCGGCAGACAGTAACAGGCTAACCAGCCTGCCGACATTGCCATCAGGACTGACCGAGCTTTCGGCAGAC
Organism: Actimicrobium antarcticum; assembly: GCF_039536745.1. NCBI lineage: Bacteria > Pseudomonadati > Pseudomonadota > Betaproteobacteria > Burkholderiales > Oxalobacteraceae > Actimicrobium > Actimicrobium antarcticum. The sequence goes on along the minus strand of NZ_BAAAZE010000005.1, from coordinate 647,621 downwards.
AATAACAAGTTAACCAGCCTGCCGACATTGCCGAACGGATTGACCAAGCTCCGTGCATTCGGGAACCAGCTGACCAGCCTGCCGAAGTTGCCGGACGTTCAGACTGAGACTCCCCCGAATTCCCATGCCCCACAACCATGACCACACCCACATACCCGACCTGGTAGTCGCTCGCCCCGAAGGCCTGTACTGCGTCCCCGGCAAGTTCTATATCGACCCTTGGCGGGCAGTAGACCGGGCCGTCATCACGCCCGGCCATGCCGATCATTCCCGCACCGGCCACGCGCACTACCTGACCACCGCCGCTGGCGAAGGCATCCTGCGCAGCCGCTTTGGCAGCATCAATCTGTACAAACACTCGCGTACGGCGAAACGCTAATCCACAACGGCGTCACGATCTCGCAGCATCCGGCCGGCCATGTATTGGATTCGGCACAGGTGCGTATGGAATACCACGTCGAAACCTTGGTCGCGTCCGGCGATTACAAGGTCAAGCCCGACTCCACCTGCGCGGCGTTCGAGCCGGTGCGCTGCGACACCTCCATCACCGAATCCACCTTCGGCTTGCCGATCTATCGCTGGCAACCGCAGCAACTGGTCTTCAACGACATCAACGACTGGTGGCGGGCCAACGCTGGCTATGGCCGCGCCAGCGTGCTGTTCTGCTATTCGTTCGGTGTTCGGCAAAACCCAGCGCATCGTCAGCGGTGTCGATCCATCGATCGTGCCGATCATTTGCCACGGTGCCGCCGACCCGCTGAACCGGGTATATCGCGATGGCGGTGTCGCCTTGCCAGCAACCCGACTGGTCACCGACATCAGCGACAAGGCCGACCCGAAACGCGCGCTGGTGCTGGCGCCACCGGCCACCGCCGGTTCGCCGTGGATCAAGCGCTTTGGCGATTACAGCGATGCGTTTGCCAGCGGCTGGCTGCTGTTGCCCAGATGCTCGCTCATCTCGACTTTCAGGTTGCGCTCGACCAGCGTCATGGTCAGCGGCTTGAGCAAGTCATTTTCGCCCGTCAGGTCTTCAGGCTTCCTGTAGTTCGCAAGCAGGCTGTCCACAAGCTTGGCCAGTTCAGGAACGGGCTTGGCCCGACCGTTGCGTATTACGCAGGTCATTTTTCAACGTTGGTGGCCGTGTCCTGTCAAATGACCGTTTGCACAAAACTCAGCCCCCTTCACGCACGGAAATCATGCCTGATCAGGCGGCCGCGTGACCATGGAACTATCGCAAGCGCATCCCCACTCACGTACCAGACAGCGCAAGCAAGGCAGCAATGCCGGTCGCAGGTCCCAGGCTGATACGCCCTGCCACGGCAGCCATCAGCATTCGCCAATCCCGGCCCGGCTAACGGGCTTTCTTACAAGTCTTGATCCTTCCTCATGTACATCACCCCTAATACCGCATCGCGTAACCCGACGCCCGCCGCTCCGTCCGCCAATGACACCGATACCCCGCAACAACCCACCGCGACGCCACCATCTGCCAGCAGCAATCCGCCGCTCTCCGGCGCGCAAGCAGCACGCGCGGCCGATGCAGCACGAGACCGGGTGACATGCCATCAAGACGCATTGCAACGCCAGGAGTACGAACGGCAGCTTGTGAAGTGGGAGAGTGAAGCACCGGCAGAAGAGGTCGAAGGGCGGCAGCGCGCGGCAGTCGAGATTCGACGTGTCATTGAGAGTGGGGAAAAAACTTTGACCCTTGAAAAGTGTAACTTAACAAGTCTGCCACTCTTGCCGCAAGGATTGACAGGGCTTTCAATAGACTGGAATAACCTGACCAGCCTACCGACATTGCCATTAGGACTGACCAAGCTTTCGGCAAACTATAACAAGCTGACCAGCTTGCCGACCTTGCCATTAGGACTGACTAAACTTTTGGCAAACTATAACAAGCTGACCAGCCTACCGACATTGCCATTAGGACTGACCATGCTCCTTGTGGCTAGCAACAAGCTAACCAGCCTGCCGACATTGCCGAACGGATTGAACAGGCTTTCTGTAACCGGGAACCCGCTGACCAGCCTGCCGAAGTTACCGGACGGATTGACCGAGCTCGGTGCATGCGAGAACTGGTTGACCAGACTGCCAGAGTTGCCGAACGGATTGACAGAGCTCCTTGTAAACCGGAACCAGCTGACCAGCCTGCCGAAGTTGCCGAACGGATTGACCATACTTTATGCATCCAAAAACTCGCTGACCAGCCTGCCGAAGTTACCGGACGGATTGACCACGCTCTGTGCAGACGATAACCAGCTGACCAGCCTGCCTCCTTTGCCGCAAGGACTGAGAGGGCTTTTTCTTGATGGCAATCCACAATCAAATATTCCCTTCAATACCGAACGATTCAGCAACTGTGTAGCAGACGTCCGTCAATGGCAATCAGACCACCCGAATCTCGTCGACCGAAGTGCTGAAGTACCCGTGATGCCACCTCCTGCCTTGCCCATACTAGCCAGCGTCGCTCAGCAAAACGTGCCGGATGCCGCCACCCCCGCTGGCCCCGTCGCGCTGTCGGCAACCACGTCAGCCGTACAACATTCCGGCCAAAATGTTCTCGCCATGCCAACGCTTCAACAGCCCTCCCTCACGCCCGACCAAGTCCAACGCATCGAGCAATTCCTGGCCGCCAACGCCACCCCGGATCAACCGGCATTCACACCCGAAGACCGCGCCAACCTGACCACCCTGCTCTCCATGCAGGATGCCATCGAAGCCGTAATCAATCCGTCTGCGCCGGCGCCAAACGCGATGCTGCTCCGCGAGGACATGGACAAGCTGATCCAGTCCATGCAGATCAAGTTTGCCGACGACCGTGAAAAACAGCAGTGGGCAGCCGAGATCGGGGCGCTGAAAGCGGTCTATCCGGACACTGCCAAAGGCGGCCTGCTGCTGTACAACTTGCTGTCCCGAGCCTTGATCGGTCTGTACCATAATGCCCCGCAGATCACTTCAGGCCATGCCGGTACCAGCAACGGCATGGCCTCGCCGGGCGCGTCGAGGCTCGGCGCCCTGGCCAGCTTGTTGAGCTTCGTGCCGATGGCTGGAAATCAGGCGACATTGGCGGTACAAGCCGGCATCAGCATCGTCGACCAGAAAAGGATGGCGCGCAACCTGCTCAAGGGACTGGAGGCGATGGCGTCGGTCGGCAATGCCGGCACGCCGCTAGAGCAGGAAGCAACCATGCGACACATCACGCACGCCCTGGCTTACCGGCTGACATTGCATCACTGCGAGAAACCGCTTTCCGGCGACAGCGCGGTGACGCAGGCGGTCAAATCCGCTATCGGCATCGATAACCGCAGCATCAACAATTTTCAAAGCTATGCGCAAAAAATTACCAAAGCGATCATGAAGTCCGATGAGACCTTCGACGGCGCCAACGTCGGCCTCGCCATCAACCGCCTGCTCACCGCTGCGCTGACCGGAACGGTGACAGGCCCTTCGCAGGAGCGTGCGCAGAAAAATGCGCTGGCGCTTGGCGAAGAACACCAGCGGATCATCGACGGGCTGAGGGCGGCTGCCGTGCCCGTCAATCCGGTGCCCGCACGGAGCACTGCACCGGTAACCGGAGTGCTGCCCCTGCGCCTGCAGTCGTCGGGATGGGTCAGGCCGACGCAGGCCAGGCTGCCGGACCTGGTAAGCGCCTTGGGCATTCTGGAACCGGCGGCGGACGAGGTCGTCACGCCGAAAAGCCAGCGCTTGCTGGACAAGATTTACCGGTCAGATGATGAAGAGAAAGTCATGGATGCGGGGGTCATGCTCGATACGCGCGTACGAATGAAACAGGAACAGCAGCAGAACGCACAGCTGCGCGCCGTGCTACAAACGTTGATCGACAAACCCGCCGATCCGGCACTTGGCACATTGCGTCAGGATGTCGACAGACTGTCCGATCAGTTAGCTTCACTGCAAACGACTCTGACCGCTGCGCACGGTAGCGCTACCAGCGCGCAAGCCGACATCCGGGCGCTGACGTCGCAGGTGCTTGCGCTGAGTACCACGCTGGCAAGCCTTGAAGGGGGCGTCACTGCAATGCGGGTAGCGCTCGATGACCTCCCCACAAAGGGCGAGTTAGCCGAGCTCGGCCAGAGCGTTGCCCAGCTGGGACAGCAGGAACAGTACCTGACCAGGGGTTTCCGCGATCTGGAAAGAACAGTGAGCAAGCTGTCAGACGAATCTGATCCCGGCGCGTCGTCAAGCGGTGGCCAGATGATGATGATGGCCCGCTCCGGACGGGCACAAGGGCAGTCGGTTGCTGACCAATACGCACAGCTCACAAAATTGCAGGACCACGTCAGTACCCTGGCGCTGGCGATTGCCGATCTGCAAGCACAGCTAGGCGTCGCCACCCCGAAACCGGAGCCTGATCCGAACGAGGCAACCAACCGCAGCCAGCTGTTCGGGAATTTGTTTAATAAGGCGAGTCGTCGATAGCGCAGTGATGCGCGGACACTGCGCTCCGGGACGGTACGACACTCATCGGCGATGTGACGAGGATGGCGGCACACGGAGCGCCCGTGATGCCCGTTATTCTGTTATCCAGGAACGTTATGCGTTGTCATGCCTCGAAGGATCGATACACCGGCATATCTTTGCAGCGATTCCGATCCGGATGCGTGCCGAGGTAACGACATGCTCCTCCGCGCACCCGGAGACTGGCAGCATGCAATTAAAAAAGCAGCTGCCGATCTGACTGCCCTGACGTGTTGTCCGTTATCCGTGATTTGTGATGTACAGCAACGAAGGCGTCGTCGAACGTCCTGCTGAAATTGAAATCGGTGATCAACAATTCATCGCCGATCAGTCAGTGCCCAGTCATGCGTTCCACACCCGGCAAACCTGCAATCCACCCAAGTCAAAAAGAGCTACCACCCCCCTCTCCTGCACGATCATCAATTCTGGTTCAGACTGTGACTCCCCCGAATCCGCGCGTCCCACAACCATGACCCCACCCCCATGTCCGACCTGGTAGTCGCCCGCCCCGAAGGCCTGTACTGCGTCCCTGGCAAGTTTTACATCGACCCGTGGCGCGCAGTAGACCGTGCCGTCATCACCCACGGCCATGCCGATCATTCCCGCACCGGTCACGCGCACTACCTGGCCACCGCCGCCGGCGAAGGCATCCTGCGTAGCCGGCTCGGCACCATCAATCTGCAAACACTGGCCTACGGCGAAACGGTGATCCACAACGGTGTCACGATCTCGCTGCATCCGGCCGGCCATGTTTTGGGTTCGGCACAGGTGCGCATGGAATACCAGGGCGAAACCTGGGTCGCGTCCGGCGATTACAAGGTCGAGCCCGACGCCACCTGCGCGCCTTTCGAGCCTGTGCGCTGCGACACCTTCATCACCGAATCCACCTTCGGCTTGCCGATCTATCGCTGGCAACCCCAGCAACTGGTCTTTGACGACATCAACGACTGGTGGCGCGCCAACGCTGCCAACGGCCGGGCCAGCGTGCTGTTCTGCTATTCGTTCGGCAAGACCCAGCGCATCCTCAGCGGTGTCGATCCATCGATCGGGCCGATCATTTGCCACGGTGCTGCCGAACCGCTGAACCGGGTATATCGCGATGGCGGTGTCGCCTTGCCCGAGACCCGACTGGTCACCGAGATCAGCGACAAGGCCGACCTGAAACGCGCACTGGTGCTGGCGCCACCGGCCACCGCCGGTTCGCCGTGGATCAAGCGCTTCGGCGATTACAGCGATGCTTTTGCCAGCGGCTGGATGCTGTTGCGCGGGGCGCGCCGGCGACGGGCGGTGGACCGCGGTTTCGTGTTGTCGGATCACGCCGACTGGCCCGGCCTGATGCAGGCGATCAAGGGCACCGGGGCGCAGCGCGTGATCGTCACGCACGGACAGATCGGCGTGATGGTGAAGTGGCTGCAGCAGAACGGGCTGGAAGCCGGTGCTTTTCAGACCGAATATGGCGTTGAGGAAGACGACAACAAACCCGTGGAAGTCATTCCCCATGCGTGAATTTGCCCGCCTGTACGACGAGCTCGATGCGACCACGTCGACCACGCGCAAGCTGGCGGCACTGGTGGCGTATTTTTCCAGCGCCGCGCCGGAGAGTGCGGCTTGGGCGGTCTACTTCCTGGCCGGTGGCAAGCCACGTCAGGCGGTGCCGACCAAACTCTTGCGCCAGTACGCAACCGAGGCGGCCGGCCTGGATGACTGGCTGTTCGACGAGTGCTATCACGCGGTCGGCGACCTGGCCGAAACCATCGCGCATATCCTGCCGCCGCCGCAACAGCGCAGCGATCTGGGGCTGGCGCAATGGATGGATGAACGGATCACGCCGATGCGCGGCGCCACGCCCGAGGTCATCCGCGCCGCGATGCTGGCGTACTGGGATGAACTGGAACCACGCGAGCGCTTCCTGCTGATCAAGCTGATTGGCGGCGGGTTCCGGGTCGGCGTGTCGAAATTGCTGGTCACGCGAGCGCTGGGCGAAGTGGCCGAACTCGACAGCAAACTGATCGCGCAACGTCTGATGGGCTGGACCGATGCACGCCAGCGGCCGGATGCAGCACGTTTTGCGGAATTGATCGCGCCGACCACCGACCATGAACACGCGCTGCGTGGCGGCCAGCCATTTCCGTTTTTTCTGGCGCATCCGTTGCAGGCCGAACCCGCCTCGCTGGGACCGATCACCAACTGGCAAGCCGAATGGAAATACGACGGCATCCGCGCCCAGATCGTGCGGCGCGACGGCCAGACCTGGGTCTGGTCTCGCGGCGAGGAACTGATTACCGAACGCTTTCCGGAAATCGCGGCGATTCCACTGGCGGACGGCACCGTGATCGATGGCGAAATTTTGATCTGGCGCGTCGATGGTCAGGATGATCACGCCTCGTTTTCGGATCTGCAAAAACGCATCGGCCGCAAAACGCTGAACAGCAAACTGCTGGCCGAATTACCTGCCGTGCTGGTGGCGTATGACTTGCTGGAACATGCTGGCATCGACCTGCGCCAGAGCGCGCAATCGCTACGTCGCACCGCCCTCGAAAGCGTCGTCGCAGCAGTCGCCTCGACGCAATTGAAATTGTCGCCACTGATCGTCGCCAGCGACTGGGCAGCGCTGGCAACGGTGCGCATGGAGTCCCGTTCACGCGCCGTCGAAGGCATGATGCTCAAGGCCGTCGATGCGCACTACGGCGTTGGCCGGACCAAGGATGTCGGGGTCTGGTGGAAATGGAAAGTCGATCCGTTTTCGGTTGATGCGGTGCTGATCTATGCGCAGAGCGGACACGGCCGGCGCGCATCGCTGTACACCGATTACACCTTCGCGGTGTGGGATATCGCAGCCGATGGCAGTCGCACGCTGGTGCCATTTGCCAAAGCGTATTCGGGCCTGACCGATGCCGAGATCGCCTTGATCGACGCGCGCGTCCGCAAGACCACGATCGATAAATTCGGCCCGGTGCGCAGCGTCAAGCCGAGCATGGTGTTTGAAATTGGCTTCGAAGGGATTGCCCGCTCGCCGCGACACAAGGCCGGGATTGCCGTGCGCTTTCCGCGCATGTTGCGCATCCGGGATGACAAACCGATCGAGGAAGCCGATACCTTGCAGACGCTGATCGGCCTGCTGACGTGACGCCGCAGGCGTGGTTCAAGCAACGCGGCTGGACGATATTTCCGTTCCAGAAAGCGGTCTGGAAAGCCGCGCTGCAAGGCCGCTCCGGTTTGCTGCATGCGACCACCGGTTCTGGCAAGACCTATGCGGTCTGGTTTGCAGCATTGGCGCGTGCCATCAAACAACCGGCCAAACCCAAGCGCGGCTTGCGGGTACTCTGGCTCACGCCCATGCGCGCACTCGCCGCCGACACCGCCCGTGCCTTGCAGGAACCACTGGCCGAGCTGCTGCCCGACTGGACCGTCGGCATGCGCACCGGCGACACCAGCGCCGCCGAACGTGCGCGGCAAACTCGCTCCCTGCCATCGGCACTGGTCACGACACCCGAAAGTCTGTGCCTGATGCTGTCACAGGCCAACGCCGCGGAACGCTTCGCCGCGCTCGACATGGTCATCGTCGACGAATGGCACGAACTGATGGGCAACAAGCGCGGTGTACAGGCGCAACTGGCACTGGCCCGCTTGCGGCAGTGGCATCCGGATCTGGTGGTGTGGGGACTCTCGGCCACGCCCGGCGACCTGACCGAAGCGCGAGACACGTTGCTGGGCGGCGCTGATGGCGAGATCGTCGAAGGTGCGCTGCGCAAGGAACTGGTGATCGATACGCTGATTCCGGTCAACCCGTCGCGCTTCGCATGGAGCGGGCATCTCGGTTTGCAGATGCTGCAACCGGTGATCGATGCGATCGAACCGCACTCCTCGACGCTGATTTTTACCAACACCAGATCGCAAGCCGAGCTCTGGTATCAGAACCTGCTGGAGGCCCGCCCCGACTGGGCCGGCCTGATCGCGCTGCATCATGGTTCGCTGGACCGGGAGGTGCGCGACTGGGTCGAGCAGAGCCTGAAACTGGGCACGCTGAAAGCGGTGATCTGCACCTCCAGCCTCGACCTGGGCGTGGACTTTTTGCCGGTCGAACGCGTGCTGCAAATCGGCAGCGCCAAAGGCATCGCGCGCTTGCTGCAACGCGCCGGTCGCAGCGGTCACGCGCCGGGCCGGCCCTCACGCATCACGCTGGTGCCGACCAACAGTTTGGAGTTACTGGAAGCCGCCGGCGCCAAACGCGCGGTCGCCAACCGGCAGATCGAAACGCGTCACGCACCGAACAAACCGCTGGATGTACTGGTGCAGCATCTGGTGACGATGGCGCTGGGTGGCGGCTTTATGGCCGATGCGCTGTTCGATGAAGTCCGCACTGCGTGGTCATATCGCACATTGACCCGTGCCGAATGGGACTGGGCGCTGGCGTTTGTCACGCACGGTGGCCAGAGCCTGACCGTGTATCCGGAATATCGCCGCGTGCAGGCCGATGCGCTTGGCATCCATCGGGTTCCCGATCTCGCACTGGGCCGGCGTCACCGGATGGGCATTGGCACCATCGTGGCCGATGCCTCGATTCAGGTCAGCTTCATCAGCGGCGGCAGGATCGGTACGGTCGAGGAATCGTTCATTTCACGGATGACGCCGGGCGATCATTTTCTGTTCGGTGGCCGCTTGCTGGAGCTCGTGCGGGTGCATGACATGACCGCGCTGGTCAAACGTGCCAGCGGAAAAAAGGCAGCGGTGCCGCGCTGGAACGGGGGCAAGTTACCGCTGTCGTCGGAGTATGCGCATGCGCTGCTCGATTGCCTGCAGGACGCCTCCGAACAGCGTTACGACGGCCCGGAAATGCAGGCCATTCGCCCGCTGCTGGAATTGCAGCAACGCAGCTCCGCACTGCCGACCCGGCAACGACTGGTGATCGAAACCCATCTGTGCAAGGAAGGCCAGCATCTGTTCGTCTATCCGTTTGCCGGCCGCTCGGTGCATGCGGGGCTGGCGGCGCTGCTGGCCTATCGTGCGGCGGCGATGTCACCGATGACGTTCTCGATCTCGGTCAACGAATATGGTTTCGAATTACTCAGCGCAGAGGCGTTTGACTGGCCTGCGCTGATGCGGCGGGTTGACCTGTTTTCCGACACCGATTTGATCGCCGATGTGCTGGCCAGCCTGAACGCTGGCGAACTCGCGCAGCGGCGTTTTCGGGAAATCGCCCGGATTGCCGGACTGGTGTTTCAGGGCTATCCGGGCCAGCCGAAAAGCACGCGCCAGTTGCAGGCGTCGTCGAGTCTGTTTTTTGAAGTATTTCGCAAGCACGATGCGGGCAACCTGTTGCTGTTGCAGGCGCAGCAGGAAGTGCTGGAGCAGGAGCTGGAACTGTCACGCTTGCAGGCGACGCTGGTGGAATTGCGCGACCGGGAGCTGTCGTTTTATCAGACCGAACGCGCCACGCCGCTTGGCTTTCCGTTGATGGTGGAGCGGGTGCGCGAACGACTCAGCAGCGAGAAACTGTCGGACCGGGTCGCACGGATGATCGCGCAACTGGAGAAGGCGGCGGGTCCATGATCGCCGGGCTCACGCTGCGGTCTTGAACGCTACCACATGATCGACATCGAGCCGGATACCGATGTGTTCGCCGATCGCATGATTGTGGTGACTCGGCACCAGTGACAGTACCTGCGCACCGCTGGCGAGCTTCAGGGTATAGAGGAATTCGGCGCCACGAAAAGCCTTGGCCAGCACCTCGGCCTGCAGCGTGCTGGCGTCGTCGTGCACCACATCGTCAGGACGCAGCAACACGCTGACGTGCTGACCGACTTGACGGGCAATGTCATCGGCGTTACCACCGGCCAGCACCTCGCTGGACAGGATGCCCAATTCGATGCGGATGCGATTGGCGCTGATGACCTCGCCCGGCAGGAACACGCCCTGCCCGACAAAATCCGCCACGAAGCGATTCGACGGGCGATGGTAGAGGTTGTACGGCGTATCCCATTGCTGGATGCGGCCTTCGTGCATGATGCCGATCTGGTCGGCGATGGTGAAGGCTTCGTGCTGATCATGCGTGACCAGAATCGCGGTGGTGCCTTCCGCCGCCAGAATGCTGCGCACTTCCAGCGCCAGCCGCTCGCGCAATTCGACATCCAGATTGGAGAACGGCTCGTCGAGCAGCAGCAAGCGCGGACGTGGCGCCAGCGCACGTGCCAGTGCGACCCGTTGTTGCTGGCCACCCGACAGCTCATGCGGAAATTTGTCGCCCTGCCCGGCCAGCCCGACCGTCAGGAGCAGCTCCGCCACGCGCGCCTGCCGGACTTCCTTGGTGCTGTTGCGCAGGCCAAAAGCGATGTTGGCGGCGGCGCTCAGGTGCGGGAATAGCGCGTAATCCTGGAACACCATGCCGATGCGACGGCGCTCTGCCGCCAGGTGCGTGTCACGACTGCTGATGAGTTCACCGGCGACCCGGATCACACCAGCGCTGACCTGTTCGAAGCCGGCGATACAGCGCAACACGGTGGTTTTTCCGCAGCCGGACGGGCCCAACAGGCAGCCAATTTCGCCGGGCTGCAGCGTCAACGATAAATCCTGTACTACTTTTTGCTTGCCATAGGCGTAAGCGACATCGTTCAGTTCCAGCAAAGCCATGGTGGTGTGTTCTTCTGCGTGAATGAGCGATAAGGGGAGTCCATTATAATTTGCATTTTTCTACCGGGATTTTCTGTGACCGCATTGATCGAGACGCTATCCGTACCAGGCAAGTCATCCCGATCCGATTGGTCATTCCTGACAGGCATCGCCGTTGTGATTGCGGTGCTGGCAGCATTGCCTTTCCTGAGCATCGCCGCCAACCTGTTCGCCGGCGGCGACAGCCTCGACACCTGGAACCATCTTGCCTCCACGGTCCTGCCGACCTATATCGCCAACACGCTGATCCTGTGCGTGGGCGTGGCCGTCGGCGTGATGCTGATCGGTGTCTCGACGGCCTGGCTGGTGAGCGTGCATACCTTCCCGGGACGTCGCGTGTTCGAATGGGCGCTGGTGCTGCCGATGGCGGTGCCGGCGTATGTGATGGCTTATACCTATACCGATTTTTTGCAGTTTGTCGGACCAGTGCAAACCTGGTTGCGTGAGACCTTTGGCTGGCAAGCCAGCGATTACTGGTTTCCGGATGTACGTACCATCGGCGGCGCGGTGGTGGTGTTCGTGTTTGTGCTGTATCCGTATGTGTACTTGCTGGCACGGGCGGCGTTTCTGGAGCGTGCCAGTGGCATGCTGGAAGTTGGTCGATCGCTCGGGCTGCGGCCGTGGCAAAGCTTTTACCGGATTTCGTTGCCACTCGCGCGTCCGGCCATCGTCGCCGGCACCTCGCTGGCGCTGATGGAAACGCTGGCTGATTACGGTGCGGTGTCCTACTTTGGCGTACCGACCTTTACCACCGGGATCTACCGCGCCTGGTTTTCTCTTGGCGACCATGTGGCTGCTGCCCAGCTGGCGACCGGACTGCTCGGATTCGTTGCGTTGATCCTGTTTGCCGAACGTTTTTCGCGCGGGCGTGCGCGCTTCAGCACGACCAACGGACGGTCGCACCGGCTCTCGGCGATTGCGTTGCATGGCGTAAAAGCCTGGGGCGCAAGCGCGTTCTGCCTGCTGACGCTGGCGCTCGGTTTTCTGATTCCGGCCGGCTTGCTGTTGCGGATGGCGCTGGCCGGTGGTGATGCACAGTTCGGCGTGCGCTTCCTGGGTTTGGCGCGCAACAGCTTCATCCTTGCCGCAGTCGCCGCGGTGGCAGCGGTGGTCATTGCGGTCTTGCTGGCCTACACCGCGCGCATGTCACGCCGCTCGCTGCCAAAACTGGTGAACCGGATGGTGGGTTTGGGCTATGCGTTTCCGGGATCGGTGATCGCCGTCGGCGTGCTGATTCCGGTGACGCGGCTGGATAACTGGCTGGCCAACACGATGATGGCGATGGGTCTGGACAATCCCGGATTGCTGCTTACGGGCGGCATTTCGGCACTGATCTATGCGTATCTGGTGCGCTTCCTGACGATCTCGTTGCAGTCGGTGGAAACCGGACTTACCAAGATCACGAGCGCGATGGATGATGCGGCCCGTTCGCTCGGGTTGGGACAGGGCGAAACACTTCGGCGCGTGCACTTGCCGCTGTTGCGCGGTGCATTGCTGACGGGTGGATTGATGGTCTTCGTCGATGTCATGAAAGAGCTGCCGGCCACGCTGGTGATGCGGCCGTTCAACTTCGATACGCTGGCAACGCAAGCCTTTACGCTGGCCTCGGATGAACGGCTGGCAGAAGCTTCCACGGCGGCGCTGGCGATTGTCGCGGTGGGCATACTGCCATTGATACTGGTGTCGTGGCAGATGACGCGTAGCCGGAAAGCGACGTAAAAAAAGGAGGCATTGCCTCCTTTTTCAGCGCACGTCAGTTGGGGTGACTAACCCTGATTACTGCCATCCCGCCCGGTCGTAAATCTTTTGTACCGCGGCCTGATTCTTGGCCAGAATGCCGACGTTGATGGTCTCGGCCTTGAATGGTCCCAGGGCTTCCAAAGCCGGATTGGTGATCTTGACGCTTTTCACGACCGGCCATTCATTGTTACCGTCCGCAAAATACGCCTGCGCCTGATCCGACGACAGATACTCCAGAAATTTCACGGCAGCTTCCTTGTTCGGCGCATTTTTTAGCATGCCGCCACCAGAAATATTGACATGCGTGCCGGTGGTTTTCTGGTTAGGCCAGACCACCACGACCGAGTCCATGATCTTCTTGTCTTCGGGTTTGTCCGAGCGCATCAGACGTGCCACGTAATACGAGTTGGCCAGCGCCACGCCACATTCACCGGCGGCGACTGCCTTGATCTGGTCGGTATCGCCGCCCTTGGGCGAACGCGCAAAGTTGGCGACCAATCCCTTGGCCCACTCGGCGGTTTTTTCTTCACCGGTGTTTGCCAGCACCGAGGCGCCCAGCGACAGGTTGTACGGATGCGAACCGGAACGCACGCAAACTTTGCCTTTCAGGCGCGGATTGGCAAGGTCCTGATAGGTCTGGACCTCGGCCGGATTGATTGCGGTCTTGTTATAGACGATGACACGGGCGCGGGTCGAAAAGGCGTACCAGTCATCGGTGCGCAACTGCGCCGGAATCCGTGCATCCAGTATTTTTGAATTGACGCGACCAAACAGATTCAACTCATCGGCCTTGGCGAGGCGGGCTGCATCAACCGTGATGAAGACGTCGGCCGGACTGTTGGCGCCTTCGTTCTTGATGCGCTCCAGCAGTTCGTTTTCGCCCGCTTCGATGCGATTGATCTTGATGCCGGTTTGTTTGGTGAAGTTGCTGTAGAGGGCTTCGTCGGTCTGGTAATGACGGGCCGAATACAGGTTGAGAACTTTCTCCTGCGCTGACACTGAACTTGCTGCCGTGATGCACAGTGCGGCGATTGCCGTACCCAGTAAAGATCGTTTCATAAGCATCGCCTGTTGGTGTATCGAGTCGCAAAGTCTAAGCGAATTTCAAGCCAGATGCAAACCGTTCGCATTTGGAGTCGCGCGCCATCGAAAATGACATCCGGCGATAATCGTGCTTCTCCTGTTTCTTTTTCTAGCAATGATTCAACTCATTTCCGGCGAAATCCTGCAACTGCTGCCACAACGCGCTGCCTACTGGCCGCGTGAAAAAATGCTGATCATTGCCGATATCCACTTCGGCAAGGCGGCCGCATTCCGGGCCAAGGGCGTGCCGGTTCCGCACGGCACGACGGATCAGAATTTGCAGGAACTGGACAATCTGTTGCGCCAGTTCGAGGTCAGCCAGATCCTCTTCCTCGGCGACTTCCTGCATGCGAAAACTGCCCGTGCGCCAGCCACACTGGCTGCGCTGCATACGTGGCGTGCGACCCATCCGGACCTGCACCTGATACTGGTACGCGGCAACCACGACCTGCACGCCGGCGATCCGCCCGCCACCTTGCGCATGCAGATGGTCGATGAACCGCATCAGGTAGGCGCCTTCACGTTCTGCCACCATCCTGCGCCGCTGCCGGATACCTATGTGCTGGCCGGCCATGTGCATCCGGTGTATCGATTGGCGGCGGCTAACGATAGGTTGCGCCTGCCGTGTTTTGTGATTGGCGAGCGGCATGCGATCCTGCCTTCCTTCGGCGCTTTTACAGGCGGATTTGCCGTCACGCCGGCACCGGGCGAGCGCGTGATGCTGATCGCCGATGACCGGGTTTTTGCAGTCCCCGCTATGCCCGGAACATTGCCTCGACAGGTCGGGCGCTTATAATCCCGCAATTAATGTCGCAATCAATCTCGCAATCAATCTCGCAACTAAGCACACCAAGGATTCATCGTGGACGTAAAAGATAGCAACGGCAACCTGCTGGCAGACGGCGATTCGGTCAGTCTGATCAAGGACCTGAAGGTCAAGGGTACGTCGGTCACGCTCAAGCGCGGCACCATCGCCAAGAACATCCGTCTGACCGATGATCCCGAAGAAGTCGAATGCAATGTCGAGAAGGTCAAGGGACTGGTCCTGAAAACCTGCTTCCTGAAAAAAGCCTGACGCGGCTGCACCATGTCGTTCGATACCACTGCCGCCAACCAGCAGCGCCATCGTTTTGATGCCGATGCGCGGGTCTGGCTGTTCGGCTACGGGTCGCTGATTTTCAAGGCGGATTTCGTGTACATCAGCCGTCGACCGGCCAGTATTCGGGACTGGTCGCGACGCTTCTGGCAAGGTTCGCATGATCATCGCGGCACGCCGGATGCGCCGGGTCGCGTGGTCACTCTGGTGCCGGACCCCGGCGCCATCTGCCACGGCATGGCGTACCTGATTACACCAGAGGTCTTCGATCATCTGGACCATCGTGAAAAAAACGGCTACCTGCGCTTCATGGCGCCACTGACGTTTGAGGATGGTTCCGGTGCATCATCGCTGGTCTATATTGCGACCAAAGACAACGCCGCTTTTCTCGGGCCGGCGTCCGATGAGGACATCGCGCGCCAGATTGCCGGCGCGGTCGGTCCGAGCGGACGCAATCGTGATTATCTGACCGACCTGGCAACGGCCTTGCACGCGCTAGGAAAAAGTGACCCGCACGTGCTGGCGATCGTCGACGCATTATCAACAGAACCACTCGCACCAATAGTCCCTTCATCCAGAAAACCTGAACCTCCATGAAACTTCTCTACCTCGATTTCAACGGTGTACTGCACGACAGCATGGTCATGCGCAACCGCAAACGTGGCCTGTATCTGGCCAAAGCCGACCGCTCATTTTTCGAATGGATGCCCATCCTCGATGATTTGCTGGCGCCATATCCCGACGTCCAGATCGTGTTATCGACCAGCTGGGTGCGCGCCGTCAGTTTCGATACGGCCAAATACGACCTGTCACCTACCCTGCAATCCCGCGTGATCGGCTCGACTTTTCATCATCCCGGGCTGTTGCAAACTGCGTTCGATACGATGCCACGTGGCATGCAGATTCTGGGCGATGTCGAACGCCGCAAACCCGCCAGCTGGTTCGCGATCGATGACGATGCTTTCGGCTGGCCTGCTGCACACCGCAGCCGTCTGGTGGAAACCAGAGGCGATCTCGGCTTGAGTGACCCGGCGGCACAGGATGCGGTCCGGGCGATGCTGGCAGCGCTGTGATTCGCACAGACTTCACTGCCCGGAAAATGATCAGCCGATGAATATTGCCTTGTATGTACTGGCGTTTTGCGCCGGCTCCGCGATCTCGATACAGGCGGTCGTCAATGGTCGCCTCGCCACCAATCTGGACGGCAATACCGTCGCCGCTGCGCTGATTTCGTTTTGCATCGGCACGCTGGTGCTGGCTGTGTTTGCCGTATCGCGGGGCGGTTTGTCGGGTGTGATCGCGGCGCTGCCGGCACAACCGAGCTGGACCTTTGCAGGCGGCGTTCTGGGTGCGGGTTTTTTGTTCTCGACCGCATTCCTGGCACCGAAGATCGGACTGACCAACATGCTGGTGCTGATCATTGCCGGGCAATTGATCACGTCGATCACGGTGGATCAGTTTGGCCTGCTGGGCTCGCTGGCGCGACCGGTGACGCAGGTGCGCCTGGCCGGCATCGTGGTGGTGCTGGGCGGGGTGATGCTGACGCTGTTTGGCGAGCGGCTGCTGAAGTGGTGAGGAACATGCGGCGCAATGTGCTCTTGCCAGCCGCCGCACACCATAAGTGCAGCGAGCAGGATCAGCGTTTTTTTCGCGATGTTTTATCGCGAGAATTACCCTGACCCGGCTTGCAGATTCCACAACACGCTGAACCCAACAGTCATGCAGCGCACCTTGCGGCGCCCTGAACAATGAAAGAAACTGGCGGTACGAGACGCCGTCATGCAGGGATGTCATTCGAATGGCAGTGTCGACCTGCAAACCGCTCAATTCGTTTTACTTCACATCAACCCACCGCATCGCTGTCGGGCGAGGGTGGTGTGCCGCCGAACGGCTGATATCTTTCACGGCAACCTACGAGCTGAAAGTCGCAACATGCGGTTAGCTTTCTTTGCGGTTGACGGTTGACGGTTGACGGTTTGCGGTTGACGGTTTGCGGTTTGCGGTTTGCGGTAGCTAAAACGGGTTGTGCTCCGTGGAGGCAAGCCTGGTGCGGCCCGGCAGCCGGTTCTTTGCGTTGCGGCTTTGGGTCGTAGGTTGGGCTGCAAAGCCCAACATGCGTCAAGTTGCATTGCGGGTCGCCACCGCGCGCGGTCGTCGGTAGCTAAAACGGTTTGCGCTCCGTCATGGCCAAGCCGGGAGCGGCCCGGCAGCCGGTCACTTCTTTTTGCTTCGCCAAAAAGCAGTAACCAAGAAAAAGGCGACCGCAAGACCGCTGCCCTGCGGGTTCCCAAAAACCGGGTACGGCAAGAGGGAAGCCCGCAAACTCGCTACGCTCAGACAGTGCGGGCTTCTGATCCTCTTGCCGTACCCGGTTTTTGGCAGCGATCTTTTTATGCGGAATTCAAGGTCAAGACCAAGCCCAGCATTGGAACCAGCGAGATGGTCGTGCTCGCTTTGCGCGAGAAAACTTCCT
Source organism: Actimicrobium antarcticum (assembly GCF_039536745.1). Taxonomy (NCBI): domain Bacteria; kingdom Pseudomonadati; phylum Pseudomonadota; class Betaproteobacteria; order Burkholderiales; family Oxalobacteraceae; genus Actimicrobium; species Actimicrobium antarcticum. The sequence goes on along the minus strand of NZ_BAAAZE010000005.1, from coordinate 630,081 downwards.
CGTCGTGATCGACTTCGAGTTCAAAACCAACGTCAAAACCGACATCAAAACCAACGTCAAAACCAACGTCAAAACCAACGTCAAAACCAACGTCAAAACCAACGTCAAAACCAACATCAAAACCAACGTCAAAACCAACGTCAAAACCAAAACCTACAAGGCTTTTACAAGCCATCTTTCTCGCGCAAAGCGAGCCCAACCATGATCTAATCATCAAGGCTGGGCTTGGTTTTGACGTTGAATTCCGCATAAAAGGCCGCTGCCAAATACCGTGTCCGGGCAGGGGATAAGAGGGCCGCACTGTCTGAGCGTAGCGAGTTTGCGGCCCTCCCCCTGACCGGGCACGGTATTTGGGAACCCGCAGGGCAGCGGTCTAGCGGTCGCCTTTTTCTTGGTTACTTCATTTTGGCGAAGCAAAAAGAAGTGACCGGCTGCCGGGCCGCACCCGGCTTGCCTCCACGGAGCGCAACCCGTTTTAGCTACCGCAGACCGCAGATCGCGCGTCGTGGCGACCCGCAAAGGAACCTGACGCATGTTGGGCTTCGCAGCCCAACCTACGACCCAAAGCCGCAACGCCGCCGCGCAAAGAACCGGCTGCCGGGCCGCACCCGGTTTGGCTCCACGGAGCAGCAACCGTTTTAGCTACCGCAGACCGCAGCCCGCAGACCGCGCATCGTGTCGACCCGCAAAGCAACCTGAAGCAATGAAAGAAACTGGCGGTACGAGACGCCGTAATGCAGGGATGTCATTCGAATGGCAGTGTCGACCTGCAAAGCGCTCAATTCGTTTTACTTCACATCAACCCACCGCATCGCTGTCGGGCGAGGGGAGTGCGCGGCCGAACGGCTGATATCTTTCACGGCAACCTTACTACGCCACCACTCCCACCGGCACACCCTCGTCATCAAACGACGCAGCCACCGAGATCGATGCAATCCCGATCATCCCCAACGCGTCGCGCACGTCGTCCATCTCCGACGCCAGATCAGCCGTCATGATCAGTGGCTTCTCGGATGACGCCAGCAATGCCGCATCGCTTTTCGCATACAAGTTCACACGCAGCACTTTTTCATCACCGACTTCAGCCAGTCCCATGATGGCGTTCGCATCCGTTACCGCCAGACCCTGCTCGCTCAAACCATAGTTCAGGTCCGACATCATCTGCAGCATGAAGTACTCCGAAATGCCGCGCTCTTTGCCACCATGGAACAAGTCCTGATACAGGAAATGCACCTCGATCTCGCGATCGGCTGGTCCGAAGCAGCGCTTGATCAGCGGCGTGACCTGCTCGGTCCAGAGCTGGAAGCGCGATTCACGCGCGGCGAAGTACGCATCGGCAGCAGCATCGTCGGCCGGCACCTGATAGAAGGTGTCATCCACCGACTTCATTGAAAAGCCCACCAGAAAGCGCAATTCAACTGCCATGTCGTCTTCTGCAAACGGCTCGTCGGCCGGTTCGCCGATACTCAGGCCAATCGCAGTGGCGGTGGCCGCGCGCATGTCGTGCATCGACGCGTGAGCGTCACGCACCATTTCATGCAGATGGCTGAACGTGATGCCGTCGATTTCATCGAGCTGGTACGCGTGGTTGACCAGCACGACGGTGGCGTCCGGGCTTTCAAGCCCGGCTTCCTGCAGGCTCTTGGTCAGCAGTTCATACGCCTCCTGATCCTGAAAGCATTGCGCGCCTTTCAGGCCGCCGGTGGTGTGCAGGAACAGCGGAATGACGAAGGCATTGATCTCGGTGGCGCTGGCGCCGTCGCGCTGGATGACCACGACTTCGGCGGTTTCCTCGATCGCTTCCTTGAGCAGCAGATGCGCTTTGATGGCATCGTGCCGGGTCCATTCCAGCGCCTCGTAGAGGATGTCGTCTTTTTTCTGGTGCAGGCTTTTCTTGATGATCTTGTAAAAATCCGCCGCGTTTTCCCGCGCCGTGGCATTCTTCGCCGGACTGCCGGCCAGGTACGCTGCAAGGGCACATAACTGCCGTGTCAATGCATCGTCTTTTTGCTCGGGCGACTCGGCAGATTTCCGGGGGGCGGGCTTTTTATTTTTCGGCATGGTGTGCTTTGTTCTTTAATGTGAATACAAACAATCAATGGAATCCGGTGTGACTTCTGTCCCTGCCGTCCGTGCGCGGTGTGCGCGATGCCTGCGTGCGCAATCGGCCTGCATTTGCCAGTGGATCACGCCGGTCGCCACCGCGACCGAGGTCGTCATCCTGCAGCATCCGCTGGAAGTCGCGAATGCAAAAGGCAGCGCACGCCTGTTGCATCTGAGTCTGGCGGGCAGCATGCTGGTCACTGGCGAACGCTTTGCGGAACCCGACTTGCGTGCCTTGCTGGACGGTCAGGATAGCGGCAGGACAACCCTGCTGCTCTACCCCGATCAACCCGGCCAGCCACTGCGGCCGCTGTCGCTGCCGCATCCGCAGTTACACCGACTGCGCGTGATTGTACTGGATGGCACCTGGCGCAAGAGCCGAAAAATGCTGTTCCGGAATCCGCTGCTGCAGCAGTTGCCGCGCCTGGCGCTGCAGGACCTGCCGACATCGCAATACCGTATCCGCAAAGCCCATCGCGCCGATCAGTTGTCGACGCTGGAGGCGACCTGCCACGCATTGCTGCAGGTTGGCGAATCCGCCGCCCCCTTGCACCGGTTGCTGCGCGCCTTCGATGGTTTTGTGGGGCAGCAGGCGGGCTATCAAATTGCTGGAATCGAACGCGCATCCAGCGCTGGTCAAGAGTAAAATCCGTTCCCTTTCATTCGCCATTGACCGTCTCATGCTTCAGACCATCCTGTCTCGCCGTCCTGCCATCCTGACCGAAGCCTCCGCCTTGTGGCAACTGGCATGGCCGGTCGTTATCGGCCAACTGGCGACCGTGGGCATGTCCGTGGCCGATGTCGCGATGACCGGCCATCTGGGCGCTGATGATCTGGCGGCAGTCTCGCTCGGTGCGTCGATCTGGACCATCGTCGTTGTCACGATCATGGGCATCATGATGGCGATCAATGCCGTGGTTGCCCACGAAGTTGGTGCCGGCACGCGCGACCGAATCCCCCATGCAGTGCGGCAGTCACTCTGGAAAGCGCTCGGCGTCGGAGTGGTCGCCACGATACTGACGAACTGGTCGACGATCGTGTTCGATCATCTCGGACTGGATGCGCTGGTGCACGCCAAAGCATCCCTGTTCGTGCATGTCATCAGCATCGGCTTGCTGCCATTCGCCGCCTATCGGGTGCTGTACGGCTACAGCGCCAGCCTGAATCAAACCAAACCGGTAATGGTGATCGCGCTGTTCGGACTGGCCTTCAATGTCTTCGTGAACTGGTTGCTGGTGTATGGGCACTGGGGGTTTCCGCAACTGGGTGCCGTGGGCTGTGCCTGGGCCACCGGCCTGGGCTTATGGCTGATGCTCGGGGCAATGATCTGGTGGATCAAGCGGGCTTCCGTGTACCAGGACACCACCCCGTTTTCGGGCTGGGAAGGCCCGCAATGGCAGGCGATCTATCGCATGCTGAAAATGGGCCTGCCGATCGGCGTCACCTACTTCGCCGAAGTCAGCGCCTTCAGTGTGGTGGGCTTGCTGGTGGCGCGCTTTGGCGCGGTCACCATCTCGGCACATCAGATTGCGCTGAATTTTTCATCGCTGGTATTCATGGTGCCATTGAGTCTGGGCATCGCACTGCTGACGCGAGTCGGGCAGGCAGCCGGCGAAGGTGATGCGGAACGGGCGCGCTTTGTGTCGTGGGTCGGGGTCGGTGTTTCGCTGGCGTTTGCGGTGCTGTCGGCCAGCTTTATTGCGCTGTTCAGGTATCAGATTGCCGCAGCTTACACCTCGGACGCGGCGGTTCAGGAACTGACTGTCCACCTGCTCTGGTTTGCCGCCCTGTTCCAGTTGTCCGATGCCACCCAGGTCGCCGCCTCGTGCGCGATCCGGGGCTACAAGGTCACACGGCCACCGATGGTGATCCACCTGACCGCGTTCTGGGGCTTTTCGATTCCGCTCGGATGCGTGCTCGGACTGGCACCGGCGTGGCTGCCGTGGGGCCCGGCCGAGCCGATGGCAGCCACCGGATTCTGGATCGGACTGGTGCTGGGCTTGTCGGTTGCGGCAGTGGGTCTGGTCTGGTATCTGCATCGTTTATCGACCAGTCGCGTCCGACAGCAACGAGCTCGATTGACGCCAGCGTGAGCTAATTTGTGTTCAAGCATTAAGTCGCGCATCCGCTTCGGGTAGGATGCGTTGGATACGAATGTTACTTTTACCAGGAGCGCGGATGACGCATTCAGAACTGAACCAGAAAGCTTTTCTCTTGTTGCTGGCAATTGTCACTGTGGCTTTCGGCTGGATACTTGTGCCATTCATCGGCGCGGTGTTTTGGGGTGCGGTGCTGGCGTTGCTGTTCGCACCATTGAATCGTCGCCTGCTTGACCGCTTTGGCCAGCGCCAGACTCTGGCCGCGCTTGCCACCTTGATGATCGTTCTGTTCATCGTGATCCTGCCATTGAGTCTGATCGGTATTTCACTGATTCAGGAAGGCGCACTGGTAGTGCAAAAAATCCGCAGCGGCACGCTCGACTTCGGTGCCTATTTCCAGCAAGTGGTGAATGTCCTGCCGACGTGGCTGGTCAGCCTGCTCAGCCGCTTCGGTCTTGATAATTTCAACGAGATGCAAACGACGCTGTCGACGGCACTGCGGCAAGGCAGTCAGACCATCGCCACGCAAGTGCTGAGCATCACCCAGAACACCTTCGATTTCGTGGTTGGTTTCGGCCTGATGCTGTATCTGCTGTTTTTTTTGACGCGCGATGGCGCAGCGCTGTCGGCACGCATCAAGCACGCCATTCCGCTGGAGCGCGAACAAAAAAAACAGCTGTTTGCGAAATTCACCACGGTCATTCGCGCCACCGTCAAAGGCAATATCGCAGTCGCTGCCAGCCAGGGTGCGCTGGGCGGCATGATGTTCGCCTTTCTGGGCATTCAGGGTGCCGTACTCTGGGGGGTGCTGATGGCGGTGCTGTCCTTGCTGCCAGCAATCGGTGCAGCATTGATCTGGGGACCGGTAGCGCTCTACTTCCTGCTGACCGGCGCGATCTGGCAAGGCATCACGCTGGTGGCGTTTGGCGTACTGGTGATTGGCCTGGTCGATAATATTTTGCGCCCTTTGCTGGTCGGTAAAGATACGCAGATGCCGGATTACGTGGTATTGATTTCGACAGTAGGCGGAATTTCCGTGTTCGGATTGAGCGGGTTTGTGATTGGCCCGGCGATCGCGGCGATGTTCATGGCGGCATGGACTCTGTTCAGCCGCGAAAAAGACCTGACCAAAGGCTGATTTCAACATCACCACTCCGGAAAAATGACCGCTTCCATGACATCCCTGCCCCAGCAGCACACGCACTCCCTGTTCGATCAGAACCCGGATGCGGTGGTGTCGTTCGATTTGCAGGGCAGGTTCGTGGCACTCAACGGAGCGGCTGAATCGCTGATTGGCTATGCCATTGATGAACTGATCGGCACCGCATTTCTGTCGCTGATCGCTTACGACAACCGTCAAGCAACGGTCGACGCATTCTTGAAAGCGATGCGCGGCGAGAGCACGACCTTCCGCACTGTGCTGCACCGAAAGAATGGCGAGCAGCTCCATCTGTGGCTCACCAGTTTGCCCATCACCGTGAACGGGGTAATCGTCGGCGTCTACGGGATTGCCAAGGACATGTCGGGGCAGGCCAATACCGAAGAACGCAACCGGCTCAGCGAAGAGCGTTTTCGCAATGTGGCGCGGGCCACCACGGACCTGGTCTGGGACTGGGAGTTCAGTACCGGCACCATCTGGTGGAACGAAGGAATGCACACGCTGTTCGGCTATTGCGCAGCCGATCTGGAACCGGGTATCGAGTCGTGGACAAGCCGGATTCATCCGGACGATTTGGACCGCGTGTTCAAAGGCATCCGCGCCGTGATCGATAGCAGTGCGACTGACTGGACCGATGAATACCGCTTCCGGCGCAAGGATGGCTGCTACGCCTTTGTAACCGACCGCGGCTTCGTGATTCGCGATGACGATGGCAACCCGGTGCGCATGGTCGGCGGCATCAGCGACATCACCGCACGGCAGGAGTCGCAGCGGTTGCTGGATCAGCTCAACCGCGCCTTGCGCATGCTCAGTGCGTGCAATCAGGCCATGATCCGGGCCGGTAGCGAACAGGAATTGCTCGACCATATCTGCCAGATCACCCGCGACCTGGGTGGCTACAACATGGCCTGGATCGGATATGCCAAAAATGATGCGGCGCGCACCATTGCCACTGCCGCACACGCCGGTGTCGAGGCTCGCATACTGGAGATATTACGCATCAGCTGGTCGGAGGACACGCCGGAAGGGCAAGGTCCATCGGGCATGACGATACGCAGTGGCCAGCCTACTGTCATGACGGATGTACGCAACGATATCCGCTTCGCCGCGTGGCAGCCATTTGCCGAAAAATACGGCTTTAATACCGTGCTCTGCCTGCCATTGCGCAATGCCGACAAGACCTTCGGCACCCTGACACTGTATTCGGCCGAACAGCGCGCAGTGCCGGCCGAAGAGATGATTCTGCTGTGCGAACTGGCCGATAACTTGGCCTTCGGCATCGAAAACCGCCGTATCCAGGAAGAGCGCCGCCGCCTGCAATTAACGGTCGAAAAGGTGGCGGCAACCGTCTCCTCGACATCGAGCAGCACCAACGCTGTTTTTTTTGATGAGCTGGTTCGCAACATGATCGCGGCGGTGGGTGCCCAAGCGGGCTACATTGCCCGCTTCACCAATCCTGCCCTGTCGATGGCGCAATCGGTCGCAGCGGTGGCCGGACCGGACTCTCAGCCGAACTTTGTGTGTTCGATGCAATGTGCGCCGTGCGCCCGCGTGATCAGCAAGGGTGAATGCGTCATCGACGACGCGCCGGAAGCGGACTTCCCCGGTGCCAGCGGATTCCAACCCGGGCCGATGCGAGGCTGTGTCGGTGTGCGGCTGGATAACTCCGAGGGGCAGCCGATCGGTGTCATGTTCGTACTGTTCAGTGATCCGCTGGAGCGGGTCGACCACACCTTGTCGACACTGCGTATTTTTGGCGCACGCACTGGTGCCGAACTGGACCGACAGGTCGTCGATGCGCGCTTGCGCGACCAGGCCGCCCTGCTTGACCTGGCCACCGATGCCATCATCGTGCGCGACATGCACGGTGCCGTCACGTTCTGGAACCAGGGTGCCGAGCGACTTTATGGATGGAGTAACGCCGAAGCACTCGACCAGGCAATGCTGACCCGCACTGCCGCAGAAACACTTGATTTACATGAATCGCTGGAAGATACCTTGCGTGACGGAGAATGGCATGGAGAACTGCTGCAGCGACGCAAGGATGGCGGCTCGGTGGCAGTCGAAGCGCGCTGGACGCTAATCCGGGACGACAACGGTGAGCCAAAGTCGATCCTCGCGATTGAAACCGATATGACCCGGCACAAGTCTGCCGCCAGCAAAATAGAGCGCCTGGCATTCTACGATCGCCTCACCGATTTGCCGAATCAACTGTTGCTGCGCGACCGCTTGCAGCACGCTCTGGAGTCAAACGAGCGCAGCGGACGCATGGGTGCCCTGTTGTGCGTCAATCTGGATAACTTCAAGGGATTCAACGATGCACTCGGTCACGAAAAAGGCGATCTGTTACTGCAACTGGTCGCAGTACGACTAAGTTACTGTCTGCGCGCCAGTGACACGGTGGCGCGCACCGGCGGTGATGAATTCGTGATCCTGCTGGTTGACCTGGGCGAGAGCGCGACCGAGGTCGCGTCACTCGCAAAACTGGTGGCAGAAAAAATCCTCGGCACGTTTGGCGACCCATTTCATCTTGGCGAACAGGAAGCCATCACCACCCCGAGCATCGGCATCACCCTGTTCTCAACCACTACCAACACCATCGACGAGCTGATGCGGCGCGCCGATCTGGCGATGTATCAGGCCAAGGCCGCTGGTCGCAACACCATGCAGTTTTTTGATCCTGACATGCAGGCAGTCGTCAGTGCGCGCGTGGCATTGGAAGCCGAAATCCGCGCCGGCCTCAAGCTGGGCGAGTTCCTGTTGTACTATCAGGTGCAGGTCGGCATCGCTGGTATTCCGACTGGTGCCGAGGCACTGGTGCGCTGGCAACACCCGCAACGCGGGCTGGTGCCGCCGGCAGCGTTTATCCCGATCGCCGAAGAGACCGGGTTGATCATCGCACTAGGCCGCCATGTTCTTGAACAGGCCTGTTGCCAGCTGGCGCAATGGGCCTCGGATCCGGCGTTGTCGGCTTTGACTCTGGCAGTCAATGTCAGCGCACGGCAGTTCCGTCAGAAGGATTTCGTGGCCGAGGTCCTGACCGCATTGCGGGAGAGTGGCGCCAGGCCAGATCGACTAAAGCTGGAATTGACGGAGAGCCTGCTGATCGACGACGTCGAAGAAACCATCCTGAAAATGAACCATCTCAAATCAATGGGGGTCGGTTTTTCGCTTGACGACTTCGGTATCGGGTATTCCTCGCTGTCGTACCTGAAACGCCTGCCGCTCGATCAACTGAAGATCGACCAGTCGTTCGTGCGCGATATCCTGACCGATCCGAACGATGAAGCCATTGCGCGTACGATCGTCGCGCTGGGCAACAGCCTCGGCCTGACCGTGATCGCTGAAGGTGTCGAAACTGCAGAACAGAAGTCGTGCCTGACTGCACTCGGGTGCTATTTTTTCCAGGGTTATTACTTCAGTCGACCGGTGCCGGTAGAGGCATTCATCGGCTTTGTACGTAGCCCGATCCCGGCTGGATCGGTGTCAGTCTGAGGTAGTTTGCGATGAATAGTTAGTACAGTGGCGCAATACTTCAAGGTAATTCATTGCATCGCAGCAGCCATAGCTGTTAAGTGTGGTGGCGCACAATCTTGTAAGTCGATATTGGTTACTGTATTGAATTACACAAACTTATCGGGTGTTTCCGGTAGCGCACGACACGGCTGCTCCCGAACAGACTGCACTCAATGCTCAGCGCCCAAGATCTTTATGCAGCGAAAATTCTGGTCGTTGACGATAACCGGGACAACGTCAACCTGTTGCTCGCTATCCTGGAACAAGAGGGCTACAGCAACCTCGACTCCACGACGTCTTCGCTAGAAGTTGTCGCCCGTCACAAAATCAATCATTACGACCTGATCATGCTGGACATTCAGATGCCGTTGATGGACGGCTTCAAGGTCATGGATGAGCTACGCAAACTGGAGCAGGATGCCTGGTTGCCGGTCCTGGCCATCACCGCTCAGCCCGAACACAAAAACACAGCACTCGAAGCCGGAGCCAAGGACTTCATCAGCAAACCCTTCGATGTAGTCGAAATAATCCAGCGCATACGCAACATGCTGGAAGTGCGACTGCACTTCAAGAATGCGCTACGCAACAACGCCGAATTACACCGGCTGGCCCTGCATGATTCACTGACAGGCCTGCCGAACCGGCGCTTGCTCGAAGACCGCATCAGTACCGCGATCGAACATGCCAAACGCAAGCGGACCCACGTGGCCGTCATGTATATCGACCTTGATGGTTTCAAGGAAGTCAACGATACGCTCGGCCATGAGTCCGGTGACAGCCTGCTGCAGCTCGTGTCGGAACGACTGATCAACGCATCGCGCGGTGAAGATACCGTGGCCCGGATTGGTGGCGACGAATTTATGGTGGTTCTGGGCGAACTCAACGTCCCGGAAGATATCCACGGTCCGGCGCAAAAAATACTCGAGGAAGTCGCCAGGCCGTATCTGATCAATGATGTCGACGTCACCGTCACCACGAGCATCGGCATCAGCATTTATCCGTTCGATGCCGCGTCGGTCGAGATGATGATGAGCACCGCCGATCAGGCTTTGTATGAAGCCAAGCGCAACGGTAGAAATTGCTATCACGTTGCCTCCCTCGAACCTGTCGCCAATCAGGCTGGCTCGCCTGCAGCACCCGTCAAGAGCGCGCCACCAGTGCGCCGGGACATACCGTGAACCGGCCCCGGATTGTGTCAGGAATACCCGCCAACGCGGCACCTGATGTCGGGTGGCTGCAATGAGCGCCGAATTCGACTTTGTCAGCGTGCTGCGTGCCATGCCGGCGCGCTGCCTCGTGATGTTGCCGGATCAGCGCTTCACGATCCTGGATGCGTCCGACCGGTTTTTGCGTGATATCGGCATGGCGCGCGATGAGCTGGTCGGACGCGGTCTGTTTGAAGTCTTTCCGGCAGCGAGGTCCGGAAAGACGCGTGATCTGCTGGCACGATGGCATGCAGCGCTGGAAGAGATCCGTCACACGATGGATGCGCAGCACTTGCCAGCACAGCACTTTGGCCCGTCGCCGTCGCGTGGCGAGACGCGATGGGTGCCGGTACTCTTTCCGGTCGTAAACGCGAACGGTGAGCTGGAAGCTCTGTTGCAGCAAATGGACGATGTACCGCAACCCATCGTCATCGACAAGACCGAGATTCGGCTGGCTCAGGCCGCCGCCGAACATGCCAGCCTGGTCAAGGATGAGTTCCTGTCAACCCTGTCGCATGAACTGCGCACGCCGCTCAATACCATTCTCGGCTGGACCCAGGTACTGCAGCGCAGCACCGACTTCCAATCCGACAAAACCATCAGCGCATTGGCTACTATTGAACGCAGCGCACGTCAGCAAGCCCGTTTGATCGACGACTTGCTCGATGCCAGCGCGATCATGGCCGGCAAAGTGCATCTCGACTTGCGGCCAGTACGCAGCAGAGACGTGATTGTCTCCAGCGTCGATGTCTGTAATCCGGCGGCGCTGGCGAGGAATATCCGCATCGACACCGTGATCGACGATACCAGCACGGCCATCGAAGCCGATGCATCGCGATTGCAGCAGGTGGTCTGCCGGCTGCTGTCGAACGCGATCAAGTTCAGTGCAAACGGCGGCGTGATCACCGTGCACCAGGCCACCAGCGCGAACAAAGTCGTCATCACGATTACCGACAACGGCCAGGGTATTGCACCGGCATTTCTGCCGTCTTTGTTTGCGCGGTTCTCTCAGGCAGACGGCAGTAGCACGCGCAGCCACATGGGTCTTGGCCTGGGCCTGTCGATCGTCAAATCCCTCGTCAGCTTGCATGGCGGTCACGTCAGCGCGACTAGTCAGGGCATACAACAAGGTGCCACATTTACGATCGACTTGCCGCTGCTGCTGACCGATCTCGCGCCGCTGTCGGTCAGCAGCGATGGACACCCCGTGGAAGACAGTGACGAATGGCATGCCGACATCGTACTGGTCGACGACGAACCGGATGCCGGTGTAGTGCTGCAGGAAATCCTGCAAAACGCCGGTGCCACCGTGCGTCTGGCATTCTCGGCGACCGAAGCATTGCAAATGATCGATGAAAGACGGCCCGACCTGATGATTAGCGACATCGGCATGCCCAACATCGATGGCTACCAGTTGCTGCGATTACTACGCCAGCAAGAACCGGCGGATCACCCACCGATACCAGCCATCGCGCTCACCGCATTCGCTCGCCCTGAAGACAAACGACGCGCCATAGACGCGGGTTATCTGATCCACTTTGCCAAACCGGTGGAATCGGCCGATCTGGTGACCGCAGTGAAGCTGGCGATACGGCGGCCAAGCCGGATGCTACGGAATTAAAAAGTAGTCTGAAAACCGGCACTCGCACCGAGCGACGTGGCTTGCGACAAAGACCAGCGATTCGCGCGAACCTGCACATAAAACGGGCCATCACCGTAACCCAGCCCAACCGTCCCGAAGCGCGTTTCGTAGCCCGCCGTGAAGGCACCCACCGCCGATTGCCAGGTCACCGATGCCGAGGGTATCGTGGTCGCTGCGACGCGATCGGCCCCCAGTTTGAAGCGCCATTGATCGTCATGGTACGACAGGCTGGCAGACTGCGATGCGCCGATCGCGCCGGTTTTGCTGATCAGAGTGTTCTGACCAGAGAGCAAGGGCTGGTAATTCACATAACCATTGCTGTCGGTGCCGATGAAGCTGGAGCTGATGTTCTTTTGCACCAGTGGCAAATTCGACCAGCGCAGCCGGCTCCAGAGATCATCCACTGCCAGGTTCACCGAAAATCGTTCGTTCAGAGGCATTTGCAGCGCCAGCGACAAACTCGCACCGGACGATGTCCGTGACGTATCCGGCATGAACGGATAGCGATAACGCGTATTCGATTCCAGTAAGTGCGCATCGAAGCCGTACGTCCCGCTTGTCTGGTAGCTGGCAGTACCGCCAACGTCCGTATCCCTGTTGCGGGTAGTCCCGTACAGCGCACCCGAGACGGTCACCAGCAGACCATTGACGCCGGCCTGATCGAACGAAAACGTTTTGGCAACACGTACTCCGGTGGCAGACCACGACTTGAATTGCGCATCGAGATTGAACGCGCGTGCGCCATCCGGGCGCTGGCGCTGCTGGTACAAATGATAGAAATCGACTGTATCGCGACTGGCGTCGAGCGACCCTTCCTGGCGGTATTCCAGCCCAACCCGCCAGCCATCTTTCTCTACACCGACACTGGCGCGCTCGCGTTGCAGGAACACATTGCGGCCAGCGCGCGGCGCGTAACCCTCGCCCCACTTGCCGCCAAACTTCTCTACCGGGATCGCATCGTAAGCTGCCCAGGCACTGATCTCGGCGTAGGCTTGCCACACTGGACCTGGCGGCTGCCAAAGGGTGCCTCGTGGATCGCCGCTCAATGCTTGTTGCGCCATCGCGCTGGAGGATGCCAGCACGCCCAGTGCCATGACATTTTGCAGAATTAGTCGTTGCATGAATTCTCTGTGTTCCGGTTCACCCTATTAAAAAACCTGACGGCGCACCGTCAGGTCTGTGTCCATCAACTGCAAACTGCCATTACTTCAGCGACTGAAAACTGCCGTCGCTGTAACTGATCGTGCCGCTGCTGCGATCCAGGGTGGCTACCTTACTGCTGTTTTTGTAAACATCTCCCAGGTTCGCGTTGCCGTTCAAGACCAGCGAGATGCCACTGGAACTGGTCAGTTTGATCACCGACGGAACGGCACTGGTGGTGTCGATCAGGATCGTGTTGACGCCATCATCGAACCTGCCCGAATACGCAACCAGGCCAAATGCGATATCACTGCCCGCCAGGCTGACTGACAAATCAGCATGCGACGGCGCCTTGAACACGCCGACAAACGCGGCAGAGCCTTTGAGGAAATTGGTTTCCGAATCAGGCAGGCTGCTTTGGTACTGCGCGTAGTTGGCGGTTTTTGCAGTCAGCGTGCCGCTGAAGAACTCGGCACCGGCATTGGTGAAGCTGCCAACAAATCGCAGCTCGGTCGGTGCATACGACAGGCCAGAACCGTCCAACGAGAAATTCGTCATCGACAAGGTACCGGTGGCGCTACTGCTTGCACCGCCAACTGCCAGGACCAGATTGACTTCTTTCAAGCCTTGCGCGGCAAATGAATCGCCGGCCATGACGGCGCGGACATAGGATCCCGGCTTCAGGGCAAAGGAACCGACCGGTGCACCGGCCTTGATCGCCGTGATATCACCGGAAAGCCCAAAGCGTGTGGTGGCGTTATCTGCTTCCAGCGTGCGGGCGATGCTGACGTTCCAGGTTTCCTTGTCGGTAATGCTGACGCCATTTGTCGTGGTCCGGGCTGGCATGTCGCCGGCAATCACGACCGTATCGGCCACCCCCCCTGACGTGGTGTAAGCAATGGTCCCAGTCGCCGGCAGTCCGATCGTGACGGATGCGCCGACCACGACCGAGTTTTGATTGACCGAGTTGTCGGAATTGCGGGTAAACGTTTGATCTTCAAGCCGGGAGCGTGCCGAATACGTGTAACTCGTCAGCGAATCGGCCACGGGGGTGAGTGTGATGCCTTTGGTGTAAATCTTTCGCGTCGTCGCGGTATACGAACTCTGGACAGGTTGCTTGTTCAGACGGCAGCCAACGTTCAGAGCCTCGGCGCCGTTGTTGGCCAGAATCGTTGCGGCGGCATCGCTGAACAAAAAGCAACGTCCCACCTCGATGCCCTGATGCTTGATCGATTGATACACCGGAATCAGGGCCGAAGACGCAACGGTCGGATTCTGTTTCGCATACTTGAAATACGCAATCGCACGATCCGTCATCAGGACCCAGTTCGACAGGTCCTGATCCACCGGCGAGATGGCTGCAGTAAAGTCAGCTCGCACGCCGTTCGCCTGCAGATTCAGCGCACCTGTCTTTTCGGTATTGACCAGCATGCTCAGGTTAGTTCGGATGCTGCTGAAGAACGACTTGGCTGCAGCAATCGGATTGACCACGGTCGATCCGGTATTGACGGAGGACTGCGAGAATCCGTTAATGCCGTCCAGGCTTTTCAGGGTGGACTTGTTGATGGTGGTATTGGCAGCCACCGAATCGGCAGCATCGCGCACAGCGACTTGCGCATCCAGCGAAATTTCAAAGTTACCGCCTTTTAGTACCGCTGTTCCGCTGGTGGCATTGACGACACAGCGAATTTTTTCGCTGACTGTTCCGGCACAACTAAAGCCGTTGGTGCTGTCGTTGGCGATTTTCGAGATGGCTGCCAGCATTACGCTTTGCAACTTCTCGGAGGCGTCCGTGGATGATCCGGCGGAGTCGCTGTTGATGTTCAGTGGCTTGGTGGTCAGCGGATCAAAACCCAGTAATTTGACCACGCCGCTTCGCGCATCCGCGACATTGGCAACAGTCAGCCCACCGGTCGCACTGGCAGCCGCATTGACCAGCATTTCGGTGAATGGCGTGACGTGGCCCTTGATGGTGCTGCTGGCAGTGCTGTCGAGTTGCACCAGGCTGCGCAACGTAAATCCCGCTGGCATCGGAATATCGCCGCTGAATTCGTCGGCCATCGTGGTGGCGGCATCGGCACTAACTTCGATGGTGAATAAGCCGATCGTGCTGCCCAGATTGACCGAGTAGCTGCCATCGACTGAGGAAGTCCGGCTGCTCACCAGAGGTGTTGCCGACTTCACGCCAGCAGCGTCGACAGTGTAGACCTTGACGATGCCGTTCTTGATCAAACCTTTCGCCGCCACGCCTTCGAGCGTCCGCGTTGCTGCGACGACGGTGCCTCCGCCGGCGTCTGCGGAGCTACTGCTACCGCCACCGCCACAGGCGGCCAGTGTCAATACAAGTGAACAAGCCAGTGCTATTTTTGTGAGTTTCATGCCATTGCCCCTGAAAGATGTTGTGTACAACGCTTTTTGTGTCGACTACTACCAGTAGACTTTTTTATGTTAGTACATATCAACATTTACTTGAGGAATTTTTTTTCAGAGGTAATTTTCATCAAGCAAAGCTGGTTGTCATCCCAAGGCACGACCAGCAATTTTTTGTCTTACTTCATGCGTGAGCATTACAAAGTTACAGACAAAAAAAGACCGCGCCATCCCGGACGCGGTCTTTTTAGCGGTTATTCCGCCATTCCTACCCCAGAAGAATTTTCCGATCGACTTTTCTGATATCGGTCTGTCCGCACAGCGCCATCGTCACGTCCAGCTCCTTGTGAATCATTTCCAGGCATTTGGTAACACCCGCACCACCCATCGCACCCAAGCCGTACAACACCGGCCGACCGATATACACGCCACGCGCACCCAATGCCACCGCCCGCAAGACATCCTGCCCGGACCGAATGCCACCATCCATGTGGACTTCGATGCCATCACCAACTGCGTCGATTACGGCAGGCAACGCAGCGATCGAGGAGAGCGCACCGTCAAGCTGACGACCGCCGTGGTTCGACACGATCAATGCATCGGCACCGCTGCGCACGGCCAGCTGCGCATCTTCCGGGTCCATGATGCCCTTCAGGATCAGCTTGCCACCCCAGCGTTCCTTGATCCACTGCACGTCATCCCATGACAGCGCCGGATCGAACTGCTGTGCGGTCCACGACGACAGCGACGACATGTTTTCGACACCCTTGACGTGGCCGACGATATTGCCAAATGTTCGCCGCTGGGTACCGAGCATGCCCATGCACCAGCCCGGCTTGGTCATCATGTTGAGGATGTTCGGAATCGTCAGTTTTGGCGGCGCTGACAGGCCGTTTTTCAGATCCTTGTGGCGTTGCCCAAGTATCTGCAAGTCCAGCGTCAGCACCAGCGCCGAGCACTTTGCTGCTTTTGCGCGATCGATCAGATTGTTTACAAAATCGCGGTCCTTCATCACGTACAACTGGAACCAGAACGGCTTGCTGACATTGGCTGCCACATCCTCGATGGATGCAATGCTCATCGTCGACAACGTAAATGGAATACCAAACTTCTCGGCCGCCTGCGCGGCCAGGATCTCGCCATCGGCACGCTGCATCCCGGTCATTCCGCATGGCGCGATCGCCACCGGCATCGCCACTTCCTGTCCCGCCATCACGGTCTTGAGCGACCGGTTTTCCATGTTGATGGCAACCCGCTGACGAAATTTCAGATCGCCAAAATCATCCACATTGGCACGGTAGGTCGACTCGGTCCAGGAACCGGAATCGGCATAGTCATAAAACATGCGTGGAACGCGCTGCTCGGCGAGAACGCGAAGATCTTCAATGTTGGTGATCATGGGTGGGCGATTGGAAATGGTTGGTCAGGACGCTAATGTACGCGGGAATTTGCGGGGGTTGGTTGAAAGTTCTTCATGGGTGAGAAGCACAACGTGCGTGCGCGGCTGACGTCAGAGACGCACCGTTAGCAACCCTGGCGGAATTGTTATGGGAACCTGAAACGGTTGGTACTCTGAAGCATCGCAGGTTGTGCTGCGAAACTAGCCCGTTCAAGATTGGCAATGCCTGCAAATTTCGCCACGCAAACTACCGACTGTAGGGCTGCGAAGCTCAACCGGCTTCAGGTTCCCTGCGCGGTGAGTCCTGCGGTCTGCGGTCGATGGTCTACGGTAGGATCGCATGTTGGGCTGCGGAGCCCAACATGCGTCAAGCTTCCCGCGCGGTGAGTTCTGCGGTAGCTAATACGGTTGTTGCTCCGTGGAGTCAAGCCGGGGGCGGCCCGGCAGCCGGTCACTTCTTTTTGCTTCGCCAAAAAGCAGTAACCAAGAAAAAGGCGACCGCAAGACCGCTGCCCTGCGGGTTCCCAAAAACCGGGTACGGCAAGAGGGAAGCCCGCAAACTCGCTACGCTCAGACAGTGCGGGCTTCTGATCCTCTTGCCGCACCCGGTTTTTGGCAGCGATCTTTTTATGCGGAATTCAAGGTCAAAACCAAGCCCAGCCTTGGAACCAGCGAGATGGTCGTGCTCGCTTTGCGCGAGAAAACTTCCTCGTCGTGGTCGACATCAAGTTCAAAACCAACGTCAAAACCAACGTCAAAACCAACGTCAAAACCAACGTCAAAACCAAAACCTACAAGGCTTTTACAAGCCATCTTTCTCGCGCAAAGCGAGCCTGACCACCAATCAATTACCAAGGCTAGGCTTGGTCTTGACGTTGAATTCCGCATAAAAGGCCGCTGCCAAATACCGTGTCCGGGCAGGGGATAAGAGGGCCGCACTGTCTGAGCGTAGCGAGTTTGCGGCCCTCCCCCTGACCGGGCACGGTATTTGGGAACCCGCAGGGCAGCGGTCTAGCGGTCGCCTTTTTTTGCTTACTTTATTTGGCGAAGCAAAAAAAGTGAGCGGCTGCCGGGCCGCACCCGGCTTGGCTCCACGGAGCGCAACCGTTTTAGCTACCGCAGACCGCGCGTCGCCGCGACCCGCAAAGGAACCTGACGCATGTTGGGCTTCGCAGCCCAACCACCAGTCGGTAGTTTGCGAAGTAAAATTCGCAGTCAAGGCCTGACTTGGGCTACGGTAACGTCACCGACAGCACGCACAAGACTGGCAGCCGGCAACACCCCTCACGAATACCGTCGCGCAATCAACTCCGCCACACACACCGGCTTGTCACTCCCTTCCCGCTCGATCGTCACCTGCCAGGTCACCTGCGCACCACCGGCAATATCCTCAACCGCCAGCAAACAGATACGCCCCCGCAGCCGACTCCCGACCGGCACCGGTGCCGGAAAACGCACCTTGTTGAGCCCGTAATTCACCGCCATCTTCACATCACTCATCGTGATCGCCGACGCCATCATCATCGGCAGCAGCGACAACGTCAGGAACCCGTGCGCGACGGTTCCGCCATACGGTGACTCGGCGCGGCTGCGTTCGACGTCGAGGTGGATCCACTGATGGTCGCCAGTAGCATCGGCAAACCGCTGGACGCGCTCCTGCGTGATGTCGATCCAGTCCGACAGCGCGACTTCCTGGCCGGTCAGGTCTTTCAGTTCTTGCAGTGAGGCGATATTACGCATGCGTTCTCCATGAATTTTTCATTGCGCACGGCGCAGGAACAAGCCCCGACCCTTGATGGTAGCGACCAGTTCGTCCTTCTGGTTGTACGCTTCCCAGAGCGTCATCACGACACCCCGGTCGGGTCGACTGGTCGATGGCACGATGTCCAGAACCGTACTGCTGACGCGCAGTACATCACCCACACGCACCGGTTTGAGCCAGCGAATGTCGTCGATACCGGGCGAGCCCATGCTCGATGAGTCGCGCAGGTAGCCATCGACCATCAAGCGCATCATCATGCTGCAGGTATGCCAGCCGCTGGCGATGAGGCCGCCGAAAATGGATTTCTCGGCGGCCTGCTGGTCGATGTGAAATGGCTGCGGATCGAAACGGGTTGCGAACGCAAGGACTTCGTCACCATCGACGGTGACACTGCCCGCATCGAAGCGCTGACCGATGACGAAATCTTCAAAACAAACAGCAGGTTGTGCCATCCCGGTTGTCATGACATCAGGCCGCGTGCTTGAAGCCGGGCTGGGCCACGAAACGCGCCAGGTGGTGGTCGGTGTCGCCCAGCGTCAGTTCGATGATGGTCAGTCGTTTGAAGTGATGCGCTGCCGGCAGCTCGTTGGTCACGCCCATGCCACCGTGCAGCTGGACCGCCTGCTGACCGACGTATTTCATGGCTTGCCCGATACGGGCCTTGGCTGCCGAGACAGTCCGACGACGCTCCACCGCATCCGGCGATGACACTTTCACCGCAGCCAGTGTGGCCATCGAACGGGCCTGTTCCAGATGCATGAACATGTCCGCCATGCGATGTTGCAAGGCCTGGAATTTGCCGATCGGTACGCCGAATTGCTGGCGGGTTTTCAGATACTCAAGCGTTGAATTGTTGAGTGCTTCCATGGCGCCCACCGCTTCGGCGCACAGCAGCGTCACGCCATAGTCGGCGGCGGCGTCCAGAATTTCCCAACCCTGTCCTGCCGCGCCGAGCAGCGCCGATGCCGGCACCTGTACATCGCTGAACGTGATATCGGCAGCACGCTGGCAGTCGATGGTGCGGTAATCGCGCATCGTGATGCCGGCTGTGTTGGCCGGCAGAACGAACAGCGAAATTCCGTCGGTATCACGACGCGCGCCGGCACTGCGCGCCGACACCACCAGTGCCCCCGCCTGCGCACCGTGCAGCACGATGGTCTTGGTACCGTTCAGGACAAACCCGTCACCTGTTGCTGTGGCCGTAACGGCGATATCGAACAGGTCATGACGCGCCTGCTTTTCGCCGAGGGCACAGGCCATCAGCATCGCACCGCTGGCAACCTGCTCCAGCAGATGCGCGTGACCGCCAGCCAGCTTCAGGAACTGCGCGCCCAGCACGGTCGCAAAATAGGGTTCGATGACCAGGCCGCGGCCGATCTCGTGCATCACCACCTGCATGTCGAGCGCCGAACCATCGAAGCCGCCCTGCTCTTCCGGAATCGGCAACGCCATCATGCCCAGTTCGGTCAATGTGGACCAGGCGACGTCCGAGGTGCCGCTGTCGGAGAGGACGATTTTCTTGCGCTGTTCGAAGGTGTAATCCTTCTCGACCCAGCGTCGCAGGGCATCGGAAAATTGCTGCTGTTCTTGCGTGATATTGAAGTCCATGTCGTCCTCACAGTCCCAGAATCATTTGGGTGATGATGTTTTTCTGAATTTCGTTCGACCCGCCATAAATCGAGGTCTTGCGATAATTGAAGTAATACGACGCCAGCGGCGCTGCATCGTCATCTTCCGACGCGCTGTGCTCGGTGGTGCCTTCCATGAATCGGGTATCGAACGGCAGTCCGTACGGGCCCACTGCTTCGAGCATCAGCTCGGTCAGCGCCTGCTGGATTTCGGTGCCCTTGATCTTCAGCATCGAGGCTTCCGGACCCGGCCCGCGCTTGACATTGTCGAGCGAGATTACCCGCAGCACAGTCACTTCCAGTGCCATCAATTCGATTTCCAGCGAGGCGACCTTGGCGGCGAACACCGGATCATCCAGCAGCGGCGCACCATTTTTTTGCTGGTCGTGGGCAATCCGCTTGAGGAATTCCATTTCGCGCTTGGCGCGGCCGACGGCTGCAATATTGGTGCGCTCGTGGCCGAGCAGGTATTTGGCGTAGGTCCAGCCTTTGTTTTCTTCGCCGATCAGGTTGTCGACGGGTACTGACACGTTATCGAAAAACACCTCGTTGACTTCATGATCTTCATCGAGCGTGATGATAGGCCGCACGGTGATGCCCGGCGTTTTCATGTCGATCAGCAAAAATGAAATCCCTTCCTGCTTGCGCCCGCCAGTTTCGGTGCGCACCAGGCAAAAAATCATGTCGGCATGCTGGCCCAGCGTGGTCCAGGTTTTCTGGCCATTGACGATGTAGTGATCGCCCTGGCGCTCGGCGCGGGTTTTCAGCGACGCCAGGTCGGAGCCCGAACCCGGCTCCGAATAGCCCTGGCACCACCAGTCTTCGCAACTCAGGATGCGCGGCAGGTAGTGGCGCTTTTGCGCTTCGTTGCCGAATGCCATGATCACCGGTGCCACCATGTTCACGCCGAACGGCAGGATAGGCGGTGTGCCGGCGTGGGCACATTCTTCTTCCCATATATGGCGTTGTACCGGTGTCCATCCGGTGCCGCCGTATTCGACCGGCCAACCGGTGGCGACCCAACCCTGCTGTGCGACGATCTTGTGCCAGCGCACCAGATCGTCTTTTGACAGGCGCTTGTGATTGAGCACCTTGTGCTGCAAGTCGGCTGGCAGATTCTGCTCCAGATAACCGCGAACCATGGTGCGGAACGCTTCATCCGTCTCGGTGTAATTCAAATCCATGCTGTCTCCTCCGGTGGTCTTGGACTGATGTGGTCATGCTCGTTTTCCAGCAAGAATAGCACGACCGTGCAATAAAATTTCATGCAATTGAATGCGGCTGACTTCTCTGTCTTGCACTGCCATGACACATGACCTCTTTTACAATCTGACGTTGAATCCCGACGTGAATCCAATCCCGATCTTATCCAGTAAAAATATGCGGAACCCGAACTCGTGTTACACAGGAAGCACCAGACGACACACAAGCGCAACACCCGACCCGCACACTGAACCCGAGGTCGCTCCTGCGCTGACTACGACAATCCGATTACTGGCGGCGCAACAGCAACGCGCCGCTTAACTTGCAAGCAGCTCACTATGAAAAAACATCTATTGTGGATCGCCCTGGCGGCAACTCTGGCCGGACCGACCGCCTCGTTTGCCATCGCCGTCACGGGCCCCATCCGGCTCGCGCCGTCACCCCAGCAATCCGGTGTCGCCCATTTGGCGTCGGAAGTCGTCTCGCGGTTTCATTACAAGGCACTGCCGCTGGACGCGGCCATGTCCGGCAAAATTTTCAATCAGTACCTGAAATCGCTGGATGGCGAAAAAATGTATTTCGTCCAGGCCGACATCGATGCGATGTCCAGCCAGCGCACCATCCTTGGCGCCGCCATCCTGCGCGAGAACCTCGCCGGCCCGTTTGCGATGTTCAATCTATACACGCAGCGTGCTTCCGAACGCTTCGCTTACGCGCGCAGCATCATCAAGGGCGGCTTTGATTTCAGCACGCAGGAAACCTTCCAGCCTGAACGCGAAAATGCCGCCTGGCCAGCGTCGAAAGCCGAACTCAATACGCTCTGGCGCAAGCATGTCAAGAACGACTGGCTGCGCCTGAAACTGGCCGGCGAATCGGACCAGCGCATCGCCGAGACGCTCACAAAACGCTACGAGACCGCGCAGAACGACGTCAAGCGCGTCACGACCACCGAGGCGTTCGAGACGTTCATGAACGCCTACACAATGGCGATCGATCCGCATAGTAATTACATGGGTCCGCGCTCGGCACAGGAATTCGACATCGCGATGAGCCTGTCGCTGGTCGGCATCGGTGCCACGATGTCCCAGAAAGATGGCTACAACACGGTGCGCGATCTGGTGCCCGGTGGCCCGGCGATGCGCTCCGGAAAACTCGAGGTTGGCGACCGGATCGTCGGCGTTGCCCAGGGCACCGGCAGCCCGATGGTCAGCGTGCAGGGATGGCGCCTGAACGACACGATTCAGTTGATTCGTGGAAGCGCGGACACGACAGTGGTACTCGATATCCTGCCAGCTGATGCCGCCTCCGATGGTGCGCGCAGACAGATTTCACTGGTGCGCAAAAAGATCGAACTGGAAGATGGCGCTGCCAAAAAAACCATGTTGTCGGTCGTCGATGGCAAGGTGACCCGGCAAATTGGTGTGATCTCGTTGCCGACCTTTTACCGTGATTTTGAAGCGCAACAGCGCGGCGACCAGAACTACCGCAGCATGACGCGCGATGTCGCAAAATTATTGGGCGAACTGAAAACCGCCAAGGCCGATGGCGTCTTGATCGACCTGCGCAACAACGGCGGCGGATCGCTGGCCGAAGCCATCGGACTGACCGGCCTGTTCACCGGCAAGGGTCCGGTACTGCAGCAACGCGATGCCAAGGGACAGATCGTCGTCGATAGTGAAACCAGCGCCGGCGCGGCGTGGGATGGTCCGGTTGGCGTGTTGATCAATCGCGGCTCGGCGTCGGCCTCCGAAATTTTTGCTGCGGCGATCCAGGACTATGGCCGCGGGGTCGTCATTGGCGAGCGCAGTTTTGGCAAGGGCACCGTGCAAAGCACAATCAACCTGGACGACCTGCTCAAGCGTAGCAAGCCGATGCTGGGCGAACTGAAAATGACGACGGCGCAGTTTTTCCGCATCAACGGCAGTACCACGCAATTGCGCGGAGTCAATCCGGATGTGTCGTTTCCGACCGACTTCGGCACCGACGACCGCGGTGAAGCAGCGTTCGACAATGCCCTGCCGTGGGTACAGATCAAGCCTGCCAGTTACGCCGCGTCCGGCCAGCTGAAATCGGTCATTCCGATGCTGGTCACGCGCAGCGGTACGCGCATCAAGGCGGATACCGGCTTCCGCAATATCGAAGAAGATATTGCCCGCTTCGTAGCGCAAAAAAAGAAGAACGACATCTCGCTCAACGAGACCGTTCGACGCAAGGAGCGCGAGGAACAAAAAGCGCGCCTGACTGCCCGTCAGGCAGTCAATATCGGCAGTGTCAGTCCGGGCGTGGCACCCGCCAAACCGCGCACCTGGCTCGATGATGGACTGCAGGCCGACGAGCGCGATCTTGCCGTCGAACTGGCAGCCGGCAAAGCAAAAAAAGATGCGAAGGATATCCTGCTGCAGGAAGCCGCCCATGTAGTCAGCGACCAGGCCGGATTGCTGGACGAACAAAAAGTGAATGCCGAGGCAGCGGTACCGAAAAAGCCGATGGCAGCGAAACCGGCCGGGCATGAGACACTGCCGGCCGGGTCGGGCACCTAAGTTTTTTCGGTGAGACCCGGCACATTACCGGGAGAACACCGTTGGCTTCATCCATCAAATCCATGCTGGTCGCACTGCTGGTGCTACTGGCATGGAGCTCGTCAAACGCCGCTGACCCGGCGCTGCAGATCGGCTCCAAGCGCTTCACCGAATCCTATCTGCTGGGCGAAATCCTGACTCAGACGGCGGCCAGACACACGCCCGCGCGGCATCAGCAAGGTCTGGGCAATACAGCGATTGTCTTCAGTGCGCTGAAGGCCGGCAGCATCGACCTGTATCCCGAATATCTTGGCACCATCAATAGCGAAATCCTCAAGCACACCACACCGTCTTCCTTCGAGCAGATCCGGCAAGAGCTGGCACCGCTCGGATTGGGTATTGCCGTCAAACTGGGTTTTGACAATACCTATGCGCTGGCCATGCGCGGCACGCCGGCCGGCGGCCCGACCACGCTGGCCGACCTCGCGGGGATGCCGCCATTGCGTCTGGGCCTGTCGCATGAATTTCTCGGACGGGTCGATGGCTGGCCGGGTCTGGCGCAACGCTACGCCTTGCCGCAGCAACCCACCGGCCTGGACCACGGCATTGCCTATGAAGCATTGATGGCGAAGCAGGTCGATGTCATCGACATTTATTCGACCGATGCCAAGATCGGCAAGCTCGGGTTGCGGGTACTGACCGATACCGACCATTATTTTCCGAGTTACGAAGCGGTGCTGCTGTATCGACTGGATGTACCGCAACGGTTTCCGTCCGCGTGGGCCGCGCTGGGTCAGCTTGAGGGCAAGATCGATAACCGGCGCATGATCGCGATGAACGCGGCCGTCGAACTGGATGGCCAGACGTTTGCCGCAGTAGCAACACAGTTTGTTGCACCGACGGCCACCGCGCCGGGGGTGCGTGCGAGTTTCCTGGACAAGCTGTTTGGCGAGAATTTCTGGCGACTCACGCGCCAGCATGTCCTGC
Source organism: Actimicrobium antarcticum (assembly GCF_039536745.1). Classification (NCBI taxonomy): domain Bacteria; kingdom Pseudomonadati; phylum Pseudomonadota; class Betaproteobacteria; order Burkholderiales; family Oxalobacteraceae; genus Actimicrobium; species Actimicrobium antarcticum. The sequence continues at coordinate 605,349 of NZ_BAAAZE010000005.1, read as the reverse complement.
TGGTCGCCTTTGCGCTGGTGGGTGCCAGCCTGATCGGGATTCCACTGGGCGTGCTGGCAGCGTTCGTGCCGCGACTACGGCAGACGGTGATGGCCATTGTTGGCATCCTGCAGACCGTGCCTGCGCTGGCATTGCTGGCGATGCTCATTCCCTTGCTCGGCCGGATCGGCACCACGCCGGCGCTGATCGCGTTGTTCCTGTATGCGCTGCTGCCGATCGTGCGCAATACCTGTACCGGCATGCTGCAGGTGCCCGCCGGTTTGCGCATGGCCGCGCTGGCGCTGGGCCTGACACCGCGCGACCGTTTGCTGCATGTCGATTTGCCGCTGGCTTTGCCGGTGATCCTGGCGGGATTGAAAACAGCGGCAGTGATGAGTGTCGGTACCGCCACGATCGCAGCCTTCATCGGTGCGGGCGGCTACGGCGAACGCATTGCCATCGGGCTGGCGTTGAACGATAACGCGATGCTCCTGGCCGGCGCGATTCCGGCGGCGGTGCTGGCACTGTTGACGCAATGGCTGTTTGACTGGCTGGAACATCTGCTGATCAAAGGAACTGCTGGTCACTAGCCAGCACCGGCAGCGCATCCCAAAAGCCGATCGCCGCCTACCCTTCCTCGGCGACGATCGGAATCGTGATCCGCAACGTCGTCCCCCTGCCGCGCACGCTGTCGATCGTCAGCTCTCCACCAAGATGACGGATGCGCTCGGTAATACCGACCAGCCCGAACGAATTGACCTTGCGCCGGCAACCGGGCCGGATACCGATGCCATTGTCGGCAATCGACATCAACAGCCGATTACCGTAGCGCTTCAGCGCAATGCGTACCTGGCTGGCCTGCGCATGGCGGTTGATGTTGGTCAGCGATTCTTGCAGGATGCGAAACAGCGCCGTTGCGCGGTGATCCTCCAGCTCGAACTCCGCATGGTCGAACATCAGATCGCAGCTGACATTGCTGCGCCGGCGAAATTCCTTGACCTGCCATTCGATTGCCGCATGCAGACCGAAGTCGAGTACGCCTGGACGCAGATTATTGATGATGGCGCGCACCGAGCTCATGATCGCGTCGATCTGGTTCAGGGCGGCACTGGCCTTCATGGCCAGTAGCGGATGGCGGGTGCCCGCGCGCACCAGCAGCATCGATACATCGATGCGCAACGCCAGCAGATTCTGACCAAGCTCATCATGGATTTCACGCGCAATCCTTTTGCGCTCATCTTCCTTGATCTGATCCTGGTGGGCGGCCAACTCGCGCAGCAGGTTCTGCAATTGCAACAGCTCCTGCTCGATCCGGCGTCGCTCCGTGACTTCCGATTTCAGCAACAGGTTGGCCCTGACCAGCGAGCTGGTCCGCGTTTCGCGGGTGGTCTCTTCCGGAGCTCTGGCCTCATCCGTCGTCAGCAGAGAACTGTCCCGTGCGTCGAACAGCGCCTCGTCAGGACCGGTCAGCTCACGCAGCAGCAAGCCATAACCGCAGACCTGGCCCTGCTGGTCCGCGAGACGTCGCAATTCGCCACGCACCCGCACAGGTGAACCGTTCTGGCGCATCCGCCAGCCATCGCATTGCACGCTCTTTTTGCACCGCGCCTGCTTCAGATCGAATTCCGGACGACCCGCCGCAATGAGCTGCGGTGGATACAGACAGCTCAGATGCCGCCCGAGGACGTCCTCTGCCCGAAACCCGATGATGTGCTCGGCGCCCTTGTTCCAGCTAGCGATGTGTCCCTGCTCATCGAGCGTCATCAGCGCAAAGGCTTCCAGTTCGTCGGCAAAAATCCGCAGCGGGTCTGGCAACGTGTGATCACGCTGCTGCGAATCCGGATTCACGGGAACACGGTCAATGGGTGACGAAAGGGATTTGAACGACATGCGTTGAACAGTCCTCTGATAACTCCTGGAAGAGTCATTCATGGTTATCGAGACAATAACAAACAGAAATGTGACCAGTGAAAGAATTGGTTGATCGAGTTTAGCTGAACTCGGGATGCGCGGGCACCCCATCGTCATGAGCCGGTCATGCAAGCCACCTACCATGCGCCTTGAAGTTCCAGGGGTTTAGCCCGCACGCCGACAGCGATGCGGGCTTTTTTTATGCCGGTGGCAGTATTTCGCCGCCGAACCGCCCATGCTAATTTCGGTTATATTCTGCGACCACAGCGTACCGGTTCGACCACGCTAACGTTTTTAAAGGAAATACATTGAGCGATCTTCTCCACCAACGCCTTGCCCTGCTGTCGACCGATGCCCATCGCGCATTGCTGTCCCAGGGCCGGCGCGGCATCGAACGGGAAACCCTGCGAGTCGATCAACACGGCGATCTGGCGCTCACGCCGCATCCCGTTGCGCTGGGTGCAGCGCTGACGCATCCGACCATGACGACCGATTATTCCGAATCGCTGCTCGAATTCATTACGCCGGCCGAACACGACATTGCCGATGCACTGACGCAGCTCGATACGGCACATCGTTTCTTCTATGCGAACACGACGGATGAGCTATTGTGGAGCGAGTCGATGCCCTGCCATTTGCCGGATGAAGCAACGATACCGATTGCCTGGTACGGCACGTCGCACATTGGCATGCTGAAGCATGTCTACCGGCGCGGACTGGCGCTGCGTTACGGCAAGGCGATGCAATGTATCGCTGGTATCCATTACAATTTTTCGCTGGCAGAAAACCTCTGGCCGGTCCTGCAGCAAGCCGAGAAGTCGCCCGGCTCGGCAACCGATTACCAGTCGGAAAGCTACATCGCATTGATCCGCAACTTCCGCCGCTACAGCTGGTTGTTGATGTACCTGTTCGGTGCCTCGCCGGCACTGGCCCGCGACTTCATGCGCGGCCAGCCGCACCAGCTCGACGAGCTCTCCGGTGACACGCTCTATCTGCCGTATGCCACTAGCCTGCGTATGAGCGATCTCGGCTACCAGAACAATGCCCAGGCCGGCCTGGTCCCCCCTTACAACGACCTGGCCAGCTACATGAAAAACCTGGCCAATGCGGTCAAGCAACCGTTCCCGGCCTATGTGGCACTGGGTACGCAACGCGATGGCGAGTGGGTTCAGATCAGTACCAACGTGCTGCAGATCGAAAACGAGTTTTACTCGACGATCCGCCCGAAACGCGTCATCAACAGCGGCGAGCGTCCGGTCGAAGCTTTGTGTGCTCGTGGCGTCCAGTACATCGAAGTGCGCTGTCTCGACATCGATCCGTTCGAGCCGCTCGGGATCGACATCAACACGTCGCGTTTCATGGATGCGTTCCTGCTGTTCTGTGCACTGGACGAGAGCCCGCTGACGACCGACGACGAAGGTCTTGAAAACACGCGAAACTTTGCGCTGACCGTCAAGCAGGGCCGGTTGCCCGGCGTCCAGTTGCAGCGCGATGGCAGGTCTATCGGTCTGAAAGAATGGGGCATGGAACTGCTGGACCGAATTAACGCGGCCGCCAGCCTGCTCGATACGCAGCAAGGCAGCTCGGTCCACAAAGACACGCTCGCCAGCCAGCGTGCCAAACTGATGGACCCAACATGTACGCCGTCGGCTCGGGTGCTGGAGGCCATGAAACAGCACGGCAACTCGTTCCTCGACTTTTCATTGGCGCAAAGTCAGAAGCACGCAGCATACTTCCGCAACCGGCCACTGCAACCAGCGCAACTCGATGCCTTCCACGTACAGGCACGGGTATCGATGTCAGATCAGGAGCGCATGGAACGCGAGCAAACCGGCAGCTTCGACGAATTCATCGAAGCCTATCGGGCCCGCTCGCTGACACCGTCAAGCTGCGACTGAGTTACCGCGCATCCGGATCAATCCTTCTTGCGCGACCGTGACAACCAGCGCCCCCTGCTGGTCGTAGACATGGGCAAACGTCAGGCCGCGCCCACCCGAGGCGTTCGGGCTGTCCATGCAGATAAGTAACCACTGATCCATCCGGAATGGTCGGTGGAACCAGATCGTATGGTCGAGGCTGGCGATTTGCAGGCGCGGATCACCCAGCGTGATGCCATGTGGTTGCAAGGCAGTCAGCAGCAGACTGTAATCGGACACATAAGCAAACAGTGCTTCATGCACCAGCGGATCATTCGGTAGCGCGATCGGTGCACGCACCCAGAGTTGCTTGCCGCTGTCAGCCGTTGACGTCTTATAAATATCACCGTCCCCGGTGGTCCGAAAGTCGACCGGCACCGGAACAAATGGCAAGCCATTGGCGGCAGCGCGCTCCCTCCATCGGGCAATACCGGATTCCAGCGCATCGGGCTCCGGTGCAGACGGCATAGGCTTCTGGTGCGACAGGCCGTCTTCCTCATCCTGAAACGATGCCGACATCACGAAAATACGCTTGCCTTCCTGAAACGCGACGACACGACGCGTGCTGAAGCTACCCCCATCCCGCACGCGCTCGACCTCGAACTCGATCGGCAGGCGATAGTTGCCGGGCAAAATAAACAGCGAGTGCAATGAATGCGGGCGACGCAGCGGCACGGTCTGCGCCGCCGCATGCAGAGCCTGCCCCAGCACCTGTCCGCCAAATACTCTGGGGCTTCCCATGAAATGGCTTTGACCGATGTAGCGGTCGACGCCGGCCGGCGTCAGGTTGAGCAGATCGAGGATCTCGGGAGTATTGAACAGCGTGGAATCGACCATGAGGACCGCAGACTTGGAGTAAAAAAAATTCATTATCCTGTAGAGAGGTTTTTTTACATAGGCAGGATCGGCTCAATCGGAAATCTTATTGCCATAAAACACCAAATTAAATCGGTAACGGCATCCAATTCGCGTCTATCCACCGTAAAATTGCCGACGACGTGTGCCCGTATTCAGGCTTGTTGCCTGTCCTCTCTACAAGAAAAGGCTTCTAGACCTTGAACGATCAACAATTAGCCAAAAAAGTCTTCAAATCGTCGCTTGTCGTGTCTGGTACCGAGCTGCGTATCGGCATGTACGTCGCAGATCTTGACTGTGGTTGGGCGTCGACGCCGTTTTTGTTGGAAGGAATTTTTCTTGCGACCGACGAGGATGTGGCCACCGTAGTCCGGCTCGCCCGTTTGGTAACGGTAGATCCGGCACGCAGCCGTTTGTCGGCGCTGGCGCACTTTCCGCAAGCCAGCTTGTACGAGACAGACCTCGCGGCCGCTACGGACAGCAAGCGGGCGGCACCTGCTGAACAACGCCTCCAGGCGTTTCAATCTGCCGTAAGGAAACACGACGGTGACCATGCCAATCGCCAGGAGAGACTTTCTCTGTGGTGGCGCGAACTGATGGGGCGATTATCGAACGTCCTGGGTGGGTTGCTACTAAAAAAACGCTTGCAGGCAGTGCCCGTCTCCCTACGCCCTGCCTACATACCGGATGACATTGGGCTGGTGGTATATCCTGCCGCAGAATTCACGAAACTGGCGCTGCCACAAGCCCTGATTGCCTGTGACCTCGGCGAGGCGGCACTGGAACGCATCGCCCGGGACCTGGCAGAGCATCGCGATACCGATGTCGAAGCACTGCAACTGGCTTCCGAAACGCTGGCCGAGAACATGATACGCCGCCCTGGAACGATGATCTGGGCAACCAAGATGCGCGACAAAAGTAATCGCATGTATCACCACGGATTGGGCGTGGCGATCTACCTGACAGCACTGGGTCGGCAACTTGGTTTCCAGCGTGAGCAGCTGGCCGATTTGGCCACTATCGGCCTGCTGCTTGACCTCGGAAAAATGGACCTGCATGCCGACCTGCTGGACAAACCGGGCAAACTTAATGAAGACGAAACCCTTGAGATGCAGACCCATGTGCGGCGCGGGGTATCGATGCTGGAAACCACTGGTGTGACCTCTGAAGTGGTCTTGCGTGCGATTGCGGAACACCACGAGCGCGTCGATGGTCAGGGCTATCCGGCGGGGCTGCCAGGCAACCAGATCGCTATTTTTGGCAAGATGGCCGCGATCGCGGATGCCTACGATGCGATGGTCAATCCGCGTCCGTATGCCCCGGCCTATGCGCCCTACGATGCGATGAAGCGATTGTTCGCCGAAAGCGATACACGCTGGTTCGGGCCACTGGTCGAGCAGTTTGTACAAGCCATTGGCATCTTCCCGGTAGGCTCACTGATCGAGCTTTCCAGTGGTGAAGTGGCGATCGTGGTTCAACACAATGCCTATCGCCGACTCGAGCCTTTGATCCTGATACTGACGGATAGCGCCAAGCTGGCGCTGCCACAGCCGCAGGAACTCGACATGCTCAAACACAATTTTGCCGCTGCGCCCAAGGTTCTGCGCATCACGACCGGTTTGGCAGATGGTGCTTTTGGCATTCAGATGCAAGACTATTATTTGAAGGCCGCATGAACATAGCTGGACTCTGGTCGAACAAATTGGCAACACGCCTGTTGGGCGCGGTGCAATTCGATGCGACGCACGCACTCTATCAGCGGCTGGCGGCAGATTTGGAACTGGCTCGAAGTGATTCGACACTGGCGGTCCTGATCGTATCTTTGGCGCGTAGCGATCTTGTGGGGGCGACTCTGGGCCTGCCCGAGTCGGCTGCGATCAGCACGGAACTGCTTGCGCGGGTAGCTGTTGCTCTGCACGCGACGGACTATGTGGCACTGACGAACGCTGACGAACTGTGGATCGTATTGCCGGCGCTGGCGTCTGCCACGATCGCCAGCCTGGCCGCTACCAACATTGCCCGTGCGCTCGAAGGCGCCTTGCTGTCAGGCGCCCTGACCGTCACGCTACGAACGCGCATCGGCATCGCCGTAGCACCATCTTCTGGCGGTACCGCAATTGGCTTGTTGCAAGCAGCGTCCGAAGCAAACAAACGTGCGCGCAGCCAGAACCTGCTGTATTGCGTGGCGACCGACACCGACGGCACAGGCCTGCACAACAAGGATCTCATCGTCGCGCTGGCCAGCGCGCTGGCGCTCAATCAGCTGACCATTGCCTATCAACCCAAGGTCGACGTCGTCTTGAAAAAAGTCGTCAGTGTAGAAGCGCTGATTCGCTGGCCAGTGGACCTGCAGCCCGCCATGAGTCCGATGACGCTGGTCGAGATTGCCGAACAATTCGGCATGATCGAAGACCTTACCCGCCACGTGCTGCATACCGTCCTGCGGGAGCAGTCAATGATGCTGGCCGAAGCAGGAATCCAGCGTATCTGGATCAATCTGTCGGCAGGCATGCTGGCCGATCCGGGCTTGCCGGATTTTTTACAGCAAGCACTGGATATCTGGTCGGCAAGCGCCAGCACGATCGGGCTGGAAATCACCGAGAGTGCCGTCATCAACGACATCGAGCAATCGATCACGATGATGCATTCGCTGTCGCAGCGCGGCTTTGAAATGGCAATCGACGACTTTGGCACAGGATATTCATCGCTGGCTTACCTGCGCCGTTTTCCCATCAGCGAACTCAAGATCGACCAAATGTTTGTGCGGCACATGAATAACTCCGAGCCCGACACCCAGATCGTGCGCACCATCATTGACCTAGCACATAACTTCAAATTGAAAGTGGTCGCAGAGGGCGTGGAGGATGCGCCGACGCTGACCCTATTGGCGCAAATGGGATGTGACCAGATCCAGGGCTATGTTTATGCCAAGCCGATGCCGGCAAAAGCGCTGGTGCAGTGGCTGGCAAATTTTTCTGGCGCCCTGTCGATGGACTAGATAGCGCGAACGTTTCTTTGTTGCAGATAAAAAAGTTTGCTAGTTTGGGTGCAAACAATAACGACACTGACACAGTACGTACGCACGAGCGACACGTTGGCCCGTCCCGGTGACGATGAATTTGTGGTGATGCTGAACAGTCTGGGCAGTGGCCAAACGGCAGCAGCCCAGCATGCCCACACTGTCACTGCCAAGATTCTGATGGGAACGGCTAGCAGGCCCTACAGTCAACGCATGGAATGACCGGCAAGACTTGTGCATACCCGGGGAACCCTTCGAATTTTCTTTAGTTAAACCAACGGAAGCGCTGGTAGACGTGGCGGGAGGAGCAGCCAATACGTACTGGACAAATGTCACTCGTTGTCCAGTACGTAGCATTAACCAGTAAATTTATAAACTTCGGACCCCGTGACGTGTTTGGGCGAAAAAAAACCGCAACCCCGATAAACAATCAGGCCTGCGGCTTTTTCGTACTACTGGCGGAGAGGGTGGGATTCGAACCCACGGTACGATTTAACGTACGCCTGATTTCGAGTCAGGTACATTCGACCACTCTGCCACCTCTCCTGATTCGGTCATCACAAGGGATTTCACCCCGGCAAGCGCCGAAGTATAGCAGACCTGTTTGAGAAGCGGAACCCGCAAAACTCACAAATTCCTACACCAGACACGCTGTTCGTCTGATAGGTGTATCTTGTCAAAATACCTATAATCCAAAATCAATTAGCGATTAAACCCGGATCAATTCTGCAAAGGACGACAGATGCACTACCTCGCCAATACCAATTCTGACCTGCACTTCCTGGTAGTCAACGATAGCGAGGCGTCGCGCCGCCTGATAGTCCACTTGCTGAAAGAACTCGGCTACATGAAAGTCTCGGAAGCGTCTAACGGAGAAATGGCGCTGCGCTCATTCAAGAGCGCCCGCGCCATCGGTTCGCCAATTGGTTTTGTGATTACCGATTGCGCCATGCCCGTCATGGATGGGCTGAAACTGGTGCAGCAAATACGCGGTGATGAGCAGCTGCGAGCGACACCCCTCCTGATGGTCACCGCCGATGCAACGCGAGAACACATTCTTGCGGCGTCCGAAGCAGGCGCAGACGATTATCTGGTCAAACCATTCAACGCCACTAAACTGCGGCAGAAAATCTCTCCGATGATCGCCAAATATGCGCTCGCAGCGTGAGCCTGCGATGACCAAATATCTCAGCATCTATTTCGCCACGGGTATCGTGTTCTGGCTGCTCGATTTCATCTGGCTCGGTTTCGTGATCAAGGATTTTTATGTGCGCGAATTCGGCGACATGCTGCTGCCGTCGCCTCTGCCGACTCCGGCGGTTGCCTTCTATGTGCTTTACGTGATTGGTATCGTGGTGTTCGCCGTGATGCCTGCGTTGGCCAGCGATTCATGGCTGAAGGCGCTGGCCATGGGCGCGCTGCTCGGACTCATGGCGTATGGCACTTACGATCTGAGCAATCTGGCGACGCTGAAAGGCTGGTCGACACGATTTGCCATGATCGATATTGCCTGGGGGACCAGCGCGACGGCGATTGCCGCCACGCTGGGATTCTGGATCAGCCGCGCTGCCCTGCCACGGCTCTGATCATTCGGCCGATCAGGCCGACAGGCGCTTCAGACCACCCATGTAAGGCCAGAGCACTTCCGGAATCGCAACGCCGCCGTCCGCCTCCTGGAAATTTTCCAGTACGGCGACCAGCGTGCGTCCGACCGCGAGACCCGATCCGTTCAGTGTGTGTGGCAACTCCGGCTTGCCTTGTGCATTGCGAAAGCGGGTTTGCATGCGGCGGGTCTGGAACGTGTCGCAGTTCGATAACGATGAAATTTCACGATAAGTTTTTTGCGCTGGCAACCACACTTCGATGTCATAGGTCTTGGTGGCGGAGAACCCCATGTCGCCGGTGCACAGGCTAACCACGCGATACGGCAAACCGAGTTTTTGCAAGATCGTTTCTGCATGGCCAACCATGTCTTCGAGCGCCTCGAACGACTGGTCAGGATGCACCACCTGAACCAGTTCGACCTTGTCGAATTGATGCTGACGGATCATGCCACGCGTGTCACGGCCATAGCTGCCGGCTTCGGAACGAAAGCACGGTGTATGCGCCGTCATCTTGACCGGCAATGCATCCAGCGCAATGATCTGGTCGCGCACGATATTGGTCAGCGACACTTCCGAGGTAGGAATCAGATACAGCGTTTCGCCCTCGCCTTCCTGACCACCTTTTTTGACCGCAAACAAGTCGGCTTCAAACTTCGGCAACTGGCCGGTGCCACGCAGGGAATCAGCGTTGACGATGTAGGGTGTGTAGCACTCGGTGTAGCCATGATCGGATGTGTGGGTGTCGAGCATGAACTGCGCCAGCGCGCGGTGCAATCGGGCGATGCCGCCTTTCATCACTGAAAAACGCGAGCCGGTCAATTTGACCGCGACATCAAAATCCAGCCCCAGCGGCGCACCGATATCGACGTGGTCGCGTACCTCGAAGTCGTAGTTGCGTGGCGTGCCAACGCGGCGCACTTCGACGTTATCGGCTTCTTCCTTGCCCACTGGCGTGGACGTATGCGGCAGGTTCGGAATCTGCATCATGAAGTCGCTCAGCAGCAGTTGTACTGCTTCCAGACGGGTAGCCGACGACTTCAATTCGTCGGCGATACCGGCCACCTCCTCCATCACGGCAGTGGTGTCTTCGCCCTTGCCTTTCAACATGCCGATCTGTTTGGACAACGCATTGCGTTTGCCCTGCAACTCTTCGGCGCGAATCTGGATCTGCTTGCGCTCGCCTTCGAGGGTATTAAAGCCAGCGACATCGAGAATGAATTTGCGGGTGGCCAGACAGACAGCGACGTTGTCGATGTCTTTGCGGAGGAGTTGGATGTCGATCATGGTGGTTGCCGGAGTCGGATTTTAGTGCCGTCATTGTACCAATAGCGGATAGCAACCGACCCATCGGCATTGCCTGCTGCCGATCACTTCCTGCCGTTGGTGCGGGCGTTTTGATCCAGCTGGTTCAGAAAATTCAGCTTCTCGGAAATTTTTCCTTCCAGTCCGCGCGGCGTCGGCTTGTACCATTTGATTTCGCCAAGACCGTCGGGCAGGTAGGTCTCGCCGGCAGCGTAGGCATCCGGTTCGTCATGGGCGTAGCGGTACAGCTTGCCATAGCCGAGTTCCTTCATCAGCTTGGTCGGCGCATTGCGCAGGTGTTCCGGCACCAGACGCGATTTGTCTTTGGCGATGAACGCACGCGCGGCGTTGTAGGCGTAGTAGACCGCATTCGATTTGGCGGCACAAGCGAGGTAGATCACCGCCTCGGCCAAAGCCAGTTCGCCTTCCGGCGAGCCGAGGCGTTCGTACGTTTCGGTCGCATCCAGCGCCAGCCGCAACGCGCGCGGATCGGCTAGTCCGATGTCCTCACTGGCCATGCGGATCAGTCGACGTGCCAGATAACGCGGATCTGCGCCGCCATCGAGCATGCGCACGAACCAGTACAACGCGGCATCGGGATTCGAGCCACGGACGGATTTATGCAAGGCCGAAATCTGGTCGTAGAACGCATCGCCGCCTTTGTCAAAGCGGCGCAGCGCATCCCCCAGACATGCCGCCAGCAATGCCGCATCGACGACGGTGACGCCTTTTGCCGTCGCGGCGCGAGCGACAATTTCGAGGTTGTTGAGCAGCTTGCGGCCATCACCGTCGGCACTAGCGATCAGCGTGGCTCCGGCATCGTCGGCGAACTGCAAGCCATCGAGCAGTTCGCGGCAGGCGCGGTCCAGCATCTGACCAAGATCGTCCTCCGTCAGCGATTTGAGGACGTAGACTGCCGCCCGCGACAGCAACGCGCCGTTGACTTCAAAGGACGGGTTTTCGGTGGTCGCACCGATGAATGTGAACAGCCCGCTTTCGACGTGTGGCAGGAAGGCATCCTGCTGACTCTTGTTGAAGCGGTGAACCTCATCGACAAACAATATCGTGCGACGCCCCATCGCCCCGCGCGACAACTGTGCGCGCTCAACCGCTTCACGAATATCCTTGACGCCGGACAGCACTGCCGACAAGGCAATGAACTCGGCCTGAAAACTGTCGGCCATCAGCCGCGCCAGCGTGGTCTTGCCCACGCCCGGCGGGCCCCACAGGATCATCGAATGCGGCTGGCCCGATTCGAAGGCAACCCTTAGCGGCTTGCCGGGACCGAGCAGGTGTGACTGGCCGATGACCTGGTCCAGCGTGGTTGGTCGTAACCTCTCGGCGAGCGGTACGAAGGTCATAAGGTAGGACGACTGCAGCGAGCCGTGACGGCGTTACTGCTGGCTGACATCCGCGCCTTTGGGAACCACGAATTTGAACTGATCGGCGGCGAGCACCGGATTTTTTTCAAAGCGCAGGAAGGACAGGATCGAGACCTGGCCGAAGGTATCGCGCAACTCCATCGCCACCGGAACACCATCACGCAAGCCGATGCCGATGTGTTCGAAGGTCGTATCCTTGGCCTTGGGTATCGCGTCTAGCCACTCCATACCATCCTTGGTGCCGGCCTCTTTCAGCGTGAAGTTCTTTTCCAGGTCATTGCTGCCGAACAGGATCGCCGCAGGCGATGAGCCCAGCGCGTTGCCCAGCTTGCGCGAGGTGACCTGGTTCAGGTCCTTGTCGTAGATGAACAGTTTGTCGCCGTCCGCCTGCAGGACTTGTTCGTACGGTTTCAGGTAAGTCCAGATGAATTTGCCGGGACGGGCAAAGATGAACGTCCCGGTCGATGGTGTCGATACCTTGACTGGCGCCTGGCCAGCAGCAGCGCCAGGCTTGGCAACACTGTCGGTCTTGACCAGCCGCTGGCTGAATTCGCCCTTGGCAGACTTGGTGCTGGCGACAAAGGATTTGAATTGTTCGAGTGCGGAGGCGTTGGCTGCCATCGGCAAGCTGATGACGCTGACTGCGACGGCGGCAGCAATGACAACGCTACGGGTAATTTTGGAAAAATGCTTGTTCAAAAGTGGTGTCCTATTCTGCGGCAGCCCCGGCCGGAACCAGGATTTCGCGATTGCCATTGGATTGCATGGTGGAGACCAGACCGCTTTGCTCCATCTGTTCGAGGAGCCGGGCGGCGCGATTGTAGCCGATCCGAAGATGACGCTGCACCAGCGAGATGGAGGCGCGCCGGTTCTTCAGGACGATGGCGACAGCCTGATCGTACATCGGATCGGCTTCGGTGTTTGGCGCGCCCTCGCTGCCGGGTGCACCCTCGACGCCGTCTTCAATGACCCCGCCTTCAAGAATACCTTCGATGTAATTCGGTTCGCCCTGCGCTTTCAGATGATCGACCACGCGATGCACTTCTTCGTCCGAGACAAACGCACCATGCACGCGGATCGGCAAGCCGGTACCGGGCGGCATGTAGAGCATGTCGCCCATCCCGAGCAATGCCTCGGCGCCCATCTGATCGAGAATCGTGCGCGAGTCGATCTTGCTGCTGACCTGGAACGCGATGCGGGTCGGGATGTTGGCCTTGATCAGGCCGGTGATGACGTCGACCGATGGACGTTGCGTGGCGAGGATCAAATGGATGCCGGCAGCACGGGCTTTTTGTGCAATCCGTGCGATCAGCTCTTCCACTTTTTTACCGACCACCATCATCAGGTCGGCCAGCTCGTCGATGATGATGACGATGGTGGGCAGCTTGTCGAGCGGCTCCGGTGCATCCGGGGTCAGACTGAACGGGTTCGGTATTTTTTCTTCGCGCTTGTCGGCGTCGATGATTTTCTGGTTGTAACCGGCCAGATTACGCACACCCATTTTGCTCATCAGCTTGTAGCGACGTTCCATTTCACCGACCGCCCAGTTCAGCGCATGGCCGGCCTGGCGCATGTCGGTGACGACCGGCGCCAGCAAGTGCGGGATGCCTTCGTAAATCGACAGTTCCAGCATCTTCGGGTCGATCAGGATCAGGCGTACCTGATTCGGATCGGACTTGTACAGCAGCGACAGGATGGTGGCATTGATCCCGACCGATTTACCGGAGCCGGTGGTGCCCGCCACCAGCAGGTGCGGCATCTTGGCCAGATCGGCCACTACCGGATTGCCGGCAATATCCTTGCCCAGCGCGATGGTCAGGCTGGAGACACCATCGTTGTAGACCTTGGACCCGATGATCTCGGTCAGGCGCACGATTTGCCGTTTCGGATTCGGCAGTTCCAGCCCCATGTAGTTTTTACCGGGGATGGTTTCGACGACGCGAATCGAGGTCAGCGACAGCGAACGGGCCAGGTCCCGTGCCAGGCCAACGATCTGGCTTCCCTTGACACCAGTAGCCGGTTCGATTTCGTAACGGGTAATCACCGGTCCGGGATAGGCCGCCACCACTTTTGCATCGACACCAAAGTCGGACAGTTTTTTCTCGATCAGACGGCTGGTGAATTCCAGTGTTTCGACGCTGACCGTGATTTGCGCAGGTGGCGCATCGTCCAGCAAGGAAATCGGTGGCAGGTTGGTATCGGGCAGGTCGGAAAATAACGAGACCTGGCGCTCCTTGATGACGCGGTCGGAACGCGGCACGTCGATGACCTGGGGTTCGATGCGGATCGGTGCTGCATCGACGGTCCGCGCCCTTTCCTGCACCAGCACCGTGTCGCGCTTGACTGCCGCCTCGACACCGACCTTGCGATCCTCCCGGGCGGCGTACAGGTTCTGCACGCCGGCAAACAGCAGTTCGATACCGGCGCCGATCCGCTCTGCCACCGCCAGCCATGACACCTGAAAAAACAGGCTGAAGCCCAGTCCGAACAGCAACAACAGGAACAGCGTCGCTCCCGTGAAACCCAGTGCATGCGCAGCACCGCCACCAATCAGTTCACCCAGCACGCCGCCGTGAGAATGCGGCAATTGTGCCTTGAACGAGTACATGCGCAAATATTCAATTGCCACACTGCCGGTCAGCATGAACGTAAAGCCGACGCCACGGATCAGGTTCTCATGCTGGTATTCCGGCTCAGGGTCCTTTTGCATCAAATATTTGTGCGACAGCCGGCGGTAGCCATTGAACATCATCCGCAACAGCAGCACACACCACCACCAGGCGGACAAACCGAAGATGTAGAACAACAGGTCGGAGGTCCATGCACCGACCGAGCCGCCCCAGTTATGCAAATGCGGTACTGCATTGGAATGCGACCAACCCGGGTCGACGGTCGAATAGGACAACAGGGCAAGCACGAGATAGGTGCCGATTGCGCTGAGCACGAACCAGCGGCCTTCCGACAGCAGGCGGACCAGCCTGCCCGGCAGTCGCTGGGTGTTTCGAGGGGCGGTGGAGCGGGTATAGGCGGGGCTTGTTTTACTCATAAATCCTGGTTGATGCTGACTGTGTTCGACGGCCTTGGACAGCACTCTCGACGCTGCTTTTGCCTGCGCACCTGGCAGTACTTTCGGCCGGTTCGTCGAGACACGCAAGATTGATTTCCGGAATTAATCCTGGGAAAAGCCGGTTCGTCATGTTCGTCTATAATCTTAACCAGATTCACCGTGCGCAGCGCAATAAATCGCTCGCTGATTGCAATTACGCCCGGCGGCACCACCTGAACCTCATAAATTCGCCTGATAAGTTGCGTACACGTAACTCATCCCAGATTCATTACCTTTCGATCGACTACATTCCATGACCACTGCTAAACACGCTCACGTCCTCATCCTTGGTTCCGGGCCGGCCGGCTACAGCGCCGCCGTCTATGCCGCACGCGCCAACCTCAATCCGGTGCTGATTACCGGCATGGAGCAAGGCGGTCAGCTGATGACCACCACCGATGTCGAAAACTGGCCAGGTGATCCGATGGGTGTGCAAGGCCCGGAGCTGATGCAGCGCCTGTTGCAACACGCCGAGCGCTTCAATACCGAAGTTGTTTTTGACCATATCCACACTGCCAAGCTCACCGAAAAGCCGATCCGTCTGATCGGCGACTCCGGCGAATATACCTGCGACGCACTGATCATCGCTACCGGCGCTTCGGCGCAGTATCTGGGGCTGGCGTCCGAGCAGGCGTTCATGGGCAAAGGCGTCTCCGCCTGTGCCACCTGCGACGGTTTCTTTTATCGCGGCCAGGAAGTGGCCGTCATTGGCGGCGGCAATACCGCTGTCGAAGAGGCGCTGTACCTGTCCAACATTGCCGCCAAAGTCACCGTCATCCATCGGCGCGACAAGTTCCGCGCGGAAGCCATCCTGATCGACCGCCTGATGGCCAAGGTTGCCGAAGGCAAGATTGAGGTCAAATGGAATCACACGCTCGACGAAGTGGTCGGTGACGACAGTGGCGTGACGGGTATTCGTATCAAGTCGGCAGTCGATGGCAGCGTGAGCGAGGTCACCGTCCACGGTGTCTTCGTGGCGATCGGGCATAAACCAAATACCGGTTTGTTTGAGGGCCAACTTGACATGAAGAATGGCTACATCAGAACATTGACTGGCCTGGAAGGCATGGCTACCGCCACCAACCTGCCGGGTGTCTTCGCTGCCGGTGATGTGCAAGATCACGTGTATCGCCAGGCAATCACCAGTGCCGGTACGGGTTGCATGGCGGCGCTGGACGCACAGCGTTTCCTGGAAACGCTGGAAGACTAACCGGATCATCGTCCGGCGCCACGCCGGTCTTCGTATCCGATGTTGATCTACAACTTTGCCGAGTGCTCCATGCCCGCTCCCTTGAAAGACTTTGCTGCTCTCACCAAGCTGCGCCAGGAATTGAAGGCGCAGCAGGAGGCGAAGGCGATTGCCGACATCGAGCGGGCGCGACGCGCGCAGCTGGCAGCCATCGAGGCTGACCTGTTCCGCCACAGCATAGGCCGGGTAGCACCGCTGGTGAGCACTAACAAAGCCGACCTGCAACCGCCCCGCCCTGACCCGATCGCCCGCCAGCACCTGGCGGATGAACAGGCCGCGCTGGCAGAATCCCTGTCGGATGATTTCAGTGTCGAGTCGTTACTGGAAACCGATGCCGCACTGAGCTTTGCCCGCAGCAGCATAGGTGCCGATACGGTCCGCAAACTGCGCCGCGGGCATTGGGCCATCCAGAGCCAGCTTGACTTGCATGGCATGCGCACGGATGAAGCTCGCGAAGCACTGTCCGAGTATCTGCGTTCGGTAGGCCGGCGCGGATTGCGTTGCGTACGCATCATTCACGGCAAGGGTCTGGGCTCGATCAACAAGGAACCGGTGCTCAAGGGGAAGGTGCGCAACTGGCTGGTACAAAAGGAAGAGGTCATCGCGTTCTGCCAGGCCAAGGCATCCGATGGCGGCAGCGGCGCGCTGGTGGTTCTGCTGAAATCGCAAACCTGACCTGAATTTCGCTGGCTACCGGTATCATCGTCGGATTACCACTCACACATCATCCGGCATGAGCTTGATCAAAATCATCGAAATCCTGGCAATCCTGGTGGGTGCCTTTTCGGGTTTCGTCGAAGCCCGCAGCAAGCAGATGGATGTGGTCGGTGTCTTTACTGTTGCGTTTATTACCGCCTTCGGCGGAGGCACACTACGCGATATCCTGCTCGATCAACGTCCCCTGTTCTGGGTCATCCATCAGGAATACGCGATCCTGATTTTTGTACTGGCGCTGATCTCTGCGCCGGTGATCAAAACACTGCGCTACATCGTGTCGGAAAGACTGATCGTGGTGGCCGATGCACTGGGACTCGGCCTGTTTTCGGTAGCGGGTGTGGCCGCGGCAATTTCTGCCGGCATGCCGCTGTTCATCGCCTCGATGATGGGCGTCATCACCGGCATTTTTGGCGGCGTACTGCGCGACATTGTCTGCAACGAAATCCCGATGGTCCTGCGCGATCGCCGACCCTATGCGATCTGCTCTTTTGTCGGATGCTGGGCCTACTTGCTGATGCAGAAATTCGGCATCTATCCGGACTACTCGCTGGGTGCCTGCGCCCTGTTGATCACAACACTGCGACTGGCGACCTGGGCCAGGGACATGCGACTGGGTTGATGTGTTGGCTATCTCTCGATTCCAGTAAGTGCCACCGACTCAGTTGAGGAATTTTCCATCCTTGACGATCACGGTCATGTCGACAAACTTTGATCCGCCATGGTCACCGGGCTTGAAATTAATATCAAATCCGCCCGCGTCATAATTGCCGGTGTTGATGGTTTCCAGTGCCTTGATCAGCTTTTCACGAGTCAGATCGCGCCCTGCCCGACGCAGGCCTTCGGTGAATACCTTGGCCGCCATGAAGCCTTCAAGGCTGGAAAAATTCAGCGTGCGGATATCGGCTTTTTTCATGACCTTCTGATATTCGGCCACCACCGGCGTGGCGCTGTGCCATGGAAATGGCATCACCTGCGAAATCACCACGCCCTGACCTTGCGGACCAAGCGCATCGGCCAGCGCCTGACTTCCCACAAACGACACGTTATAGAACTGGCCGAAATAGCCTGCGCGACGCATGGCTTTGATGTAGGCCGCACAGGACGCATAGGCACTAATCTGGATAATCGCATCGGGACGCTTCGGCAGGATTTTATCGACGGCAGCCTGGACGTCGGTGCTGTTGCGTTCGACAGTCGCGATTTCTACCAATGAAATATGCATTTTTTTTGCAGCGCGCTCGACGCCTGCCAGACCGGATTTGCCGTAGGCATCGTTCTGATAGAACACGGCGATGTTCTTGATTCCGGTGCTGACCAGACGCTCAACCAGATGGGCTGTTTCGTCGTAGTAGCTGGCGCGTATGGAAAACACGGCCCGATTGAATGGCTCGCGCAACGACTGCGCTCCCGTGAACGGTGCGAAAAAAGGCACATTGGCCTGAGTAAAAACAGGTAGTGCTGCGTTGCTGGTTGGGGTTCCGACGTAGCCAAAAAGTGCGAAGACGCCGCTTTCCTCGATCAGTTTTTTGGTGTTGGCAGCGGCCAGCTCGGCTTCGTACCTGTCGTCGGCCTGAATGATCTCGATCCTGCGGCCAAACACCCCACCCTGGGCATTGATCTGATCAAAATAGGCCTTCGCACCCGCATGCATCTGAATACCAAGTTGCGCGGCCGGTCCACTGAAAGCGGCCGACTGACCGAGCAAGATGCGTTGGTCGGTCACGCCTGTTTCAGCGAACGCACTACCCGCGCCTGTCAGAACGCAAGCTGCCAACAGCAGTTGCATCACGCTCCACAGCAGTTTTTTCATTGGCTGAGCAGGGGATGATCAGACTGCGTCGGAGCCCGTCTCGCCGGTGCGAATACGGATGACCTGCTCCACGTTCTGTACAAAGATTTTGCCGTCGCCAATTTTTCCGGTGCGTGCTGCCTTGATGATGGCATCCATGGCCGCTTCCAGTGCGGCATCATCGACGATTGCCTCGACTTTCACCTTAGGCAAAAAATCGACCACGTATTCAGCGCCGCGATACAACTCGGTATGCCCCTTTTGTCGGCCAAAACCTTTTACCTCGGTGACGGTCAGGCCAGTGACACCCACTTCGGCCAAAGCCTCACGGACTTCGTCGAGTTTGAAGGGTTTGATAATGGCGGTGATTTGTTTCATGGCAGATCCTTAAAGGGTTTCCGGAGACAAGCTTGTGCCCGGAACGTGAAACATCGTTTGATTCTAATCTAGCCGCGAAATTTCGACGTGATCGGATAGCGCCAGTCGCGCCCGAAAGCGCGGTGCGTGACACGGATTCCGACCGGTGACTGACGTCGTTTGTATTCATTGATCTTGATGAGATGCGTGATCCGGTCCACATCTTCCTTGCGAAATCCTGCCGCCAGAATATCAGCGACACTGCGGTTTTCTTCCATGAACATTTGCATGATGGCGTCCAGCACTTCGTACGGCGGCAGCGAATCCTGGTCGGTCTGGTCGGGCCGCAATTCTGCCGACGGGGCGCGAGTCAGGATGCGTGTCGGTATGACTTCGGAAATGCCATTGCGGTATGCGCAGAGCCGGTACACCAGCGTTTTGGCGATATCCTTGAGAACAGCAAAACCACCTGCCATATCGCCATACAACGTGCAGTAGCCAACCGCCATTTCGCTCTTGTTGCCGGTAGTGAGAACAATCGATCCATGCTTGTTCGACAGCGCCATCAGGATGGTGCCGCGGATGCGTGCCTGAATGTTTTCTTCGGTGGTGTCTTCGGCCAGACCAGCGAATTCGTCGGACAGCGTGTGTTTGAATGCCGAGAAACAATCCGCGATCGGAATTTCGTCGTAGCGTACGCCGGTACGCTGCGCCATGTCGCGCGAATCGATCCAGGAGATCTCGGCGGTGTACGGCGATGGCATCATGACCGTGCGCACCTTGTCGGCACCCAAAGCATCGACGGCCACGGCCAGTGTCAGCGCCGAATCGACGCCACCCGACAAACCGATCAGCACACCAGGGAAACCATTCTTGCCGATGTAATCGCGCACGCCAAGCACCATGGCCTCATACACCTGCGCTTCGACCGGCAGTGCGGGGTGGACTTGAGCAGGTAACGGCGTCGCGCCATCGAACTCGATGACCTGCAGGTCTTCACCGAAGTGCTTCAGTTGTGCCTGAATCTGGCCGCTGCGGTCCAGCACAAATGAATTGCCGTCAAAAATCAGTTCATCCTGGCCGCCGACCAGATTGGCATACACCAGCGCCATGTCCTGTGCACTGACATGGGCGCGCATGCGGTCGTAGCGCAAATGCTGCTTGTTCATGTGATACGGTGAAGCATTGGGCACCAGCAGCACCTGCGCACCGGCGGCCCTGGCACGCGCCGGTGCGCGCGAGAACCAGGTATCTTCGCAAATGTTGAGGCCGAACCGCACACCTTTGAGCTCAAACACACATGCCGCGTCGGCTGCCGAAAAATAGCGCTTTTCGTCGAATACCGAATCGTTGGGCAATTCGGCTTTGCAGTAGGTGGCGATGACCTTGCCATCAGCCAGCACCACAGCTGCATTGAAGCGCAATCCGTGCTGCAGCAGTGGCAATCCGACCACGACGTGCAAGCCGGGGAACACGGTCAGCTCGGCGGCTAGCGCCTCGGCTGCCTGCGCTGATTGTGCGTAAAATGCATCGCGTAACAAGAGGTCTTCGGGCGGATAGCCGACCAGTGACAATTCGGGTGTCACGACAATATCTGCACCCAGCGCAAAAGCCCGCTGGGCAAAAGAAAAAATACGCGAGCGGTTGCCCGCAAGATCACCGACGGTGCTGTTGATTTGCGCGATGGCGACTTTGATTGTCATGGTGGGTAGCTGGAAATCGAATAAAAAACCGAATAAAAAACCGCATTAAAAACCGCATTAAAAACCGAACAAAGCATGCAAGCTGACATGCAAGCGGAATCATTCTGGAAGGTTACTGTGACCCTCCGGAACCGACTAGATGACAGGCAAATTTAAGTGGGGAACAATTGAATTATCGCACGCAAATCATCTCGTCCCTGAGCACCATCGGCCAACCGGCATGGGATGGATTACTCGCCCTGCAGGCCAACGCGAATCCCTTCCTTTCCTACGCATTTCTTGATGCATTACACGAGACCGGCTGTGCCTCCATCAAGTCGGGCTGGCAACCGCAATTCATCACGCTGTGGGAAGAACGGGACCCGCACGAGGAACAGGTTCTGGTTGCCGCCATACCGCTGTATGCCAAAACGCATTCCTATGGTGAATACGTTTTTGACTGGGCGTGGGCCGATGCCTACCAGCGCCACGGCCTGGAGTATTACCCGAAACTGTTGTCGTCGATTCCCTTCACGCCGGTGACAGGCGCGCGTTTGCTGGCGCGCGATGAGGTATCCCGGGCAGCGCTGCTGAAGGCGCTTTGCGCCATACAGGTCAACAGCAAGATGTCATCCACCCATGTGCTGTATCCGCCGGCAGAACAGGCGATGCAATTAAAGGAGGCAGGATTCATGTTGCGCTCCGGCGTGCAGTTTCATTGGATCAATCCGGGCTATGCCAGCTTCGATGAATTTCTGGAGACACTGGAGCGCAAGAAGCGCAAGAACATCCGCGCAGAGCGACGCAAGGTGGCCGAGCAAGGCATCCTGTTCCGGCAAGTGCGCGGTGCAGACGCGACCGAGGCAGACTGGCGCTTTTTCAACCGCTGCTACGCGCAGACCTATGCCGCCCATCATTCGACGCCGTACCTGAATCTGGCATTCTTCCATCGCATCGGCGCAGAGATGCCGCAACACATCCTGCTGATCATTGCAGAAAGGAATGGGGTCCCGATTGCGTCGTCACTGGTCATTCACGATGGCGCCACGTTATATGGCCGGTACTGGGGCGCGATCGAAGACGTGCCTTGCCTGCATTTCGAGACCGCGTATTACCAGCCACTTGAATTCTGCATCGCCAACCGGATCGGCTGTTTTGAAGGCGGCGCCCAGGGCGAGCATAAAATGGCGCGCGGCTTCCTGCCACAAAAAACCTGGTCGGCACACTGGCTGGCACATCCGGATTTTTCGGATGCGGTCGAACGCTTCCTGGAACGCGAAACTGGTGGCATCGAGTCATACATGGATGAACTCAACGAGCGCAATCCATTCCGCGCTAACAACACCTGAAAATTACGGTTGACGAATGCACTGCCCGGCTTGTAGCTTGACTGCTGATTCCGCAAGCTGGGCACGGCATGACGACTGAAAAACCATCTGGCAAGCAGGCGACGCCAGCTCCGCTTCCGAGCCGCATCGGTCGCTTTCACATCACGCGCGAATTGGGGCGAGGTTCGCTCGGCGCCGTGTATGTCGGCCACGATCCGGTGATCGACCGGGATGTGGCAATCAAGACGTTCAACCCGACCTCGCAGTCGCAATCCCGGCGCTCAGGCGAACAACAACTGATCAACGAAGCACGGGCGGCAGGCAGGTTGTCGCATCCGCATATCGTGACCATTTTCGAGGCGTCCAGCGAAGGGCCGATAACGTATATGGCAATGGAATTGCTGCACGGCCGCGAACTGAACAAACTGCTCGACGACGGCCACAAGTTTGATTACGACGAAGTCGCATCGATCATCTGGAAGCTCTCTGATGCGCTGGATTACGCCCACCGGCATGCGGTCGTGCATCGCGACATCAAACCAGCGAATATTTTCCTGGTCGACGACCATCAACCCAAACTGGTCGACTTTGGTATTGCCCGCGCACCCAACCGCGTGGCTGAACAGCTGTCCATCGACGAACCACCGGTCACGCTGTTTCGCAATAATTTGCTCGGAACGCCCAACTACATGTCGCCGGAACAGGCCACCGGGCGCGAAGTCGATCGTCGCACCGATATTTATTCCCTCGGCGCTGTCATGTTCGAGATGCTGACCGGCCGCAAGCCGTTCCAGTCGCGAGACACCGACAAGCTGCTACACCTGATTGCGCACAAGGCTGCCGACAAACCGCATGAACTTGATAGCGCCATCCCGATGATCCTGTCGCGGATCGTGACGAAGGCCATGAGCAAACAGGCAGACCGGCGATATCAGAGCGCAGGCGCAATGACGCTCGACCTCAAACGCTACCTGATCGCCGGCAAGCGCGCCCGGCGCAAGCTCAGGATGGCGTTGCCCATGCTGCAGACCGACGATCCTGACGATGCGCCCATCATCCGGCGCACACCATTTCTGGCCGGATGCGCGCTCGTGGCAGGCGTCCTGCTCACGCTGTTGCTGATGCAATTACAGTTTTAGCGCGGGACCAGTGCCGAAATCAGCAGTCCTTTCAACATTTTGATGAGCGCCGTTTCATCGGTTGGCACGCCTTCGGGCGACGGGTAGATCCTGTCGCCGTAAAACAGTCCGAACGATTTTCCCTGGATCAGCAGTGGCAAGACAATGAAACTGCGCGCATCCGGCAACAAGCCGCGGTGCCACACCGGAATCAGGACCGCAATAGTGGGCACCATCGCATCCGCAATCATCAAATCAGCATCGTTCTTCAAGGCCAGCGCAAACAGGTCGCGCCCGGCCTCAGTGGTG
The DNA here is from genome assembly GCF_039536745.1 of Actimicrobium antarcticum. Taxonomy (NCBI): domain Bacteria; kingdom Pseudomonadati; phylum Pseudomonadota; class Betaproteobacteria; order Burkholderiales; family Oxalobacteraceae; genus Actimicrobium; species Actimicrobium antarcticum. Next base: position 581,726 of record NZ_BAAAZE010000005.1, on the reverse strand, counting down.
AAGCCAAAGCCAGCCTGACGTGCCGTATTCTTTTCTCCTAATGACAATCTGGCCTTGAACTGCCCTGACTTCGAATCACGCACGCAGATTGTCGAAAAACGCAAACCCAGACTGTGATGCAAAGTTTCCAGCACCAGTAGCGCGACATCGTTGGGCCGGGAACGGCCAGACGCCATCATCTCGGTGACGTCTCTGACGCCGGTCATCAACAACTCTCGCGAGTTCATGGGCTTTCCGCTCGGGTGGCATGTGTCGACCGACATATCGAGCTCGGGCTCGACGCGCATCAGCAGTTCCGTCGGCAGCATGGTTGCATCATCGTCCGCTGCAGCCAGCGCACTGTCAGCCGTGCTCGCAGTATCGAACGCGCTCAGAACGCTGGCTTGTTCGATTACCGAGGCAAGCAGCGTCGTCAGGGTGGGCTGATCAAGTCCCAATGCCGTGCCGAAACGCGCCAGCAAGACACGACTGGCCGCGTCTTCACCGGGCTGGCTCATTTGCGGAATCAGCGTGGCCGCCATGGTGCTGAAGACCGCCACCTGCTGCATCCATTCGTGACGGCTTTTTGCCGCCTTGACCAGTCCCGGAGGCAACGGAGCCAGCGCCTTGACAATGCTGTCGGGAATTTTCCATTCGTACAGCACCGATTCGGCCAGCGTCTCGAAACTGCAGCCCAGCCGTGCCATCGATGCATTCGCCGGCGACGAACCGTCGGTCTCCATCAATCCGATGATGCTTTTGTATAACTGATGATCGTGGGCGGCCACCAGCAAGCGGCCCATGTTTTTGAATAGTGCGGCGACGGCAGCTTCTTCGGCATCCTTGAAATGACTGCGCCGCGCCAGTTCACGGCCGACGATGCTGGCGCACATCGCATGGGATAGCTCGGCGCGCACATCGACCGCATGTTTTCCGGTCATGCCATCAACCAGCAGGATGGCCAGTGCAGTGGTCTTGACCGCATCAAATCCAAGCACAAAAATCGCGCGCGAAATCGTCGTCACCTGGCCGCTGGCCGTGACGCGGTACGTCACGGTATTGGCGAGACGCAGGATTTTTTGCGTAAGCGACGCATCGGACAAGACGAAACGCGCCAGATCGCGCACGGCATCATCGCCCGACGACGCCATCTGCACCACCTGCGAGATCGAACTTGCGAGTGCAGGCAAATTGGGATCGTTGGCGATTTTCAGCAATAGCGCCGCGCGAACAGCGCACGGATCATCGTGGTGTGCAGAAGATGGAACAGCTGTCATGGGCGCTATCGTTATTGGCGAATAAGGAAGGTCGGTTTTTGCTCTGTGCGGATCATGCGGCGCCACCGACGAGTGCGTGAAATGTGCGCGACGACATGATGCTGATCATGCCGTACCACACATCAATTGTCGACTTTTCGTGTGTGTAAAAAAACACCGGCCGCAAACTGCGTCAGGAACAGTCATCGCCAAGCCGCAGGCCATCAGTGGCATTACCGGTACGACCCCGTACAATCAGCGCTCCTCTCTACTGCCTCGACCTAATGCAAACCACCGATATTTTTCTCGCACTCACCGTTGTCACTATCTGGGGCATCAATTTCGTTGTCATCAAACTCGGCTTGCAAGGTCTGCCACCGATTCTGTTTACGGCATTGCGCTTTCTGTTTGCCGCCTTGCCGCTGGCATTGTTCGTCAAGCGACCGGCAATTCCGTTGCGGTTGCTGGTGGGCTTCGGCATGTTCCAGTTTGCGTTTCAATTTACCTTGCTGTTCTCCGGCATGCATCTTGGCTTCCCGCCAGGGCTGGCGTCGCTGGTGATTCAGTTACAGGTCTTTTTCACGATCGGACTGGCCGTGCTGCTGCTCGGCGAGCGGCCGCGTGTGACGCAACTGGTCGGCGCGCTGATCGCGCTGGGCGGCATCATCCTGGTGGCAACACAGCTCGACGCCAAGCCGACACTGATCGGTTTTGCGATGGTCATCGCGGGCGGATTCTGCTGGGCGATCGCCAACATCCTGTCGAAAAAAATGGTCGGGGTCAATCCGCTGCAACTGGTGGTGTGGGCATCGGTCGTCGCAACGCCACCGTTACTGTTGACCTCACTGGTGATCGAGGGAACCGCTGCATGGATCAGTGCCGCAACCCACCTGACCTGGGTCTCGGCAGCCGCCGTGTTGTTCCAGTCGTATCCGAATACGATACTTGGATTCGGGATCTGGTCGGTACTGATGCGCAAGTACCAGACCGCGACCATCGCCCCGTTTGCCTTGCTGGTGCCGGTAGCGGGAATGCTGGGTGCGGCGATAGTACTGGGCGAATCGATGGACTGGTGGAAGATCGTCGCCGGCATGCTGGTGCTGGGCGGACTGGCGGTGAATCTGTTTGGCGGGCGAGTGCTGCAAATACTGCGTCGTGCAACACCATCCTGAATCGAACCGGATCGTCGATCACGCCATGCTATTTCAGCGGTGCAGAGGTCAACCCGATACGCCGTTCAATACGTGCCAGCGCAGCCAGGTCGCCGCCGTCCCGGGCGCGTTGCGCTTGTACTCCCAGCCATGCAAGCAAGGGGCGACGCCAGCCTTGCTCTGATGCCGTCTCGGTCGCTGCCGTGATGTCGGCGGGGTTGATGGCGCCGGCTTGCAGCAGGACGCCTGCCGCAACCAGGCGTGACAGCGGATCATCGATAGAGCCAATGACGCTCGCACTACTGCTGGACGCAGCGCCCGCCAGCACGGCACGATACTGCGCCGGCAGCACTGACGCATCAACGTCTTGCCATCGCCCGGTCAACAATGCGGCGTAGCTGCGCTCGATGGCGCCAGCATCCCCCGCCAGCGGCTGATAGCCGGCACACTGATCGAATTCCAGGCTGGCTACCCGGTTAGCGCATCGGACCAGCTCGGCACGCGCCAGCAAATCGCCCTTGCCGGTGCTGCTGATTTCAAGGCGGGCACGGCTGAACTCCTGATCTGCAATACGCGTATTGCCAGTCAGGTAGGCCGCTGAAAAGCTGTCCAGCGCGCCATGTGCATTGGCTTTCCAGCCAGGCACAGGCGGCTTGGTGGCACAACCCGCTACCAACAAGCCGATGCAAAAAACCGAAAAAATTCTCATGGCAGTTTGAGCTCCGTATCCCGTGCAAAAGGCCATTTCCGATTGATTTCATCGACCAGATTGGTGACTTTGCGCAGGCTGGTGTCGACCTCGGCGCGCAACGCACCTAGGTCATTGGTGGCCAGCCGGGCGTTGGCCCCTACCGCTTGTGCTTCCGCCAGCACGCTGTCGACTTTTTTGAGGCTGGTGCGGGCGTCGCCGAGTACCGCATTGAGCTGGACGATCGTGGCCTGAGCGTCTTGCATGACACCACTTTTTCCAAAAACGCGCTGGTCGGTTTTTGCCAGCAGGACGTTGATATTGTCGAGCGTGCCGATCAGCTTTTTGGCATTCTCGTCACTGCCCAGCGCCCCACCCAGCAAACCATACCGACCTGACATGCGGGCAGTGGCTGCCTGTACATTGGCCAGACTGGTGTTCAGGCTGGACTCGGCGCCGGTCATGTTGCCGAGATTGTCCAGCAAGGCGCGCGCCGCAGCGACAAGCCGTGGAATTTCAGCGGCGGTGTCACCGCGCAACACGGTACGCACCGATGCTTCCGGCAACGGTGGATCAGTAAAAATTCCTGTAAAAGCCCGGATACGCGTGTCGCCGACCATACCGCGCTCCAGCGTAAAAATGCTGGACGTGCGCAACCAGTGCGCATCTTTGCGCGGGACGTCAATGAGGATGCGCGCCTTGCCATCGGGCGCAAGCTCGATGCGTTGCACCCGACCGATCGGAAATCCCGAAAATGTCATGTCCATGCCGACGATCACGCCTTCGGAGTCGTCCGCCATCAGCACGAGCCGCTGGGTAGATTCGAATACGCCGCGCGCATACATCACGTACAACAAAAAGCTGCACACCAGCGCAGTCATCAGGATCAGAAGGACGACGGCCTTGAATTCAACGTGGGCGACGGGAGCGGCTTCATCGACGGGTGGTTCCATGAGAATCATTGTCCAGGTTAAATGTATTTGATCGCCAGCGAGCCGGCTTCGATCAACAACAGTACAACGAGCAAACGCAGTGCGCCGGGCTGGACCGTTGACGGCAGCTGGCGGGCCTGACGGGATGCTTCAAGGATCGCGGCCATCGGGATGACGGCGACAGCCATTCCGAAGAGCACGGTTTTGAGAATAAAGCCGATCGTCACGACCGGCTCGAAGACCCGGCCGACGGTACGGGTGTAGTCCACCACACCCCATGGAGACAGGCCATATACATTGATGTAAGCCAGCAGCAAAACAATGACGCTACTGACCATGGCCAGAGTGAAGACGGCGAAAGCGGCGGCGATCACCTGCGGCACCAGCTCGCTGCGCACCCGGGTAACGCTGGCAGCCGACAACCTTGGCGACACGACTTGCGCCGGAACTAACGTCATCGCACCGGCATTGAACGCCAGTCCGGAGCGCAGCGCCACGAATAGCGCAGCGGACAAGGGGATCAGTTCCAGCACCAGCACGCGCACGACCATTTCAAGCGCATATTGCGACAGGCCGTAGCTCAGTGCGGTCACCACGACAATCCGAATCACGACCTGGCACACCAGCGCACTCAGCAGGGCGAACCAGGGCAATACCTGCCAGGTGCTCGCGTGGATGCAACGGGAAATGGTGATACGGTTTTGGTGGATGTAAGTCGATGGTGAAAACGCCATCACGATGGCGATGGCGCCAAGATAGATCATGGCCCACCAGCTCATGATTGAACGCGCGGCGGCTGCGGCCCATTCGCCGGGTTTCATGTACAGGAAAGAGTGTTGGGGCATGTGTGCATGATAACGCACGGGTTTCGGATATCCGGCCCTGCGTGCTTGCGAATTCTCACCGTGGGCTTCGCGCGAGACAGAAATTGGGTCAGTTGTCTTTTCGGAGACAACGTCTCATCCCGAAACCGGACTACTTGCGAAAAATTGGCCGGGCACCATGCGGGCCGGCCAACGAGAGCATCGACCAGGCTCTTATAGACGAGCCCGCCCGGTCAGGGCAAGGCCCGTCGGAGCTTGCTTAGCGTGGCGCCGGAACGATGACGACGGTGTCACCGGTCGCCCTGGCGCCGGCATTTCCACGCGCGCCAGTTGACCCGGTAGCGCCCGTGTTACCTGTTGCGCCCGTATAACCAGTTGCACCCGTTTCGCCGGTGGCACCCGTGTAGCCAGTTGCGCCGGTATAGCCGGTTGCGCCGGTCGCGCCTGTTCCGCCAGTAGCGCCGGTCGCTCCGGTGTAGCCGGTGGAACCCGTTGAGCCGGTGTTACCGGTGGCACCGGTAAAGCCTGGCTCGCCCTGCGGTCCTGCGGGGCCTGCTGGCAACGTAATGCATCCACCCAAAGCACTGCCGAGGGCAAGTATCGCGGCAGCAGTAGCAAGTTGTTTTGAGATCATCATGATTATTTCCTTTTCGAAGCACTACGGAACTACGCACGAGATTGTGGGCAGCCAGCCAGAGTCGATCGGTTTCTGGCGGTAAGGACCAGCGGTGGCAGATCAAACCATCACTCCTGCAAATCGCGTTCTCAGTTGATCTGCTCGCGGCGTCCCGGATAAGCACCACGGGACGATATGCGATCAAGTCGAAGGCTACGCGACCATCGCCGACAATTCCGTTCGGTAACGCGCATATCGGTTTTATTGCTGTGCCACGGCATCAGCGTCACGGTTCATCACTGGAGGACGATATTGCGTTGCCTATGCGTGCCTGTGCGTGCCTATGCGTTCTACCAGTTCGACTCGCGTTCCGGTGTGGACGAAATGTGATGTATCGACAGATCGGCTCCCTGGAACTCTTCCTCGGGATCGAGCCGGATCCCCATTGCCAGTTTCAACAGACCGTAGATCAGGAATCCACCCACCAGCGCGATGCCGATGCCCATCGTGGTGCCGATGACCTGCGAGGCCAGCGAGACCCCACCCAGGCCACCAAGTGCTTTCGAACCGAATATGCCAGCAGCAATACCGCCCCACGCTCCGCACAATCCGTGTAACGGCCAGACACCCAGCACATCATCGATCTTCCACTTGTTTTGCGTGAGCGTGAACATCCAGACAAAAATGCCACCGGCCAGGCCTCCGGTAACGAGCGCACCCAGCGGATGCATCAAGTCGGACCCGGCGCACACGGCGACCAATCCTGCCAGCGGGCCGTTGTACACAAAGCCGGGATCGTTCTTGCCGAGTACCAACGCAACCAGCGTCCCACCCACCATTGCCATCAACGAATTGACGGCGACCAGTCCATTCATCTTGTCGAGCGACTGCGCACTCATGACATTAAAACCAAACCAGCCCACCGTCAGAATCCACGCACCCAGCGCGAGAAAAGGAATCGACGATGGCGGATGGGCTGCGATTGCGCCTTCTTTCGTGTAACGCCCCCGTCGTGCGCCGAGCAACAGTACCGCCGCCAGCGCGACCCAGCCGCCCACGGCATGCACCACGACCGATCCGGCAAAGTCATGGAACTCTGCCGAAAAAGCCTCCTTGAGCCACCCCTGAATGCCAAATCGCTGATTCCAGACGATGCCCTCGAAAAACGGATACACCAGGCCGACCAGCAAGGACGTCGCAATTAGTTGCGGATAAAAACGTGCCCGCTCGGCAATACCGCCGGAGACGATGGCCGGTATGGCTGCAGCAAAAGTCAACAGGAAGAAAAACTTCACCAGCTCATACCCATTTTTTTCGGCAAGCACATCGGCCGCTGAAAAAAAATGCACACCATAAGCAATGCTGTACCCCACAAAGAAATACGCCACTGTCGACACGGAAAAATCCACCAGAATCTTGACCAGGGCATTGACCTGGTTCTTTTTTCTGACCGTACCCAGTTCAAGGAACGCAAATCCGGCATGCATCGCCAGGATCATGATTGCACCGAGTAAAACAAAAAGTGCATCGGCACCGTTTTTCAAACCATCCATTCCAACTACCCCCAAAAAGATGCAAAATAAAAATTGACAGTTCACTTAAGCAATTTTCATTCCATTTTGGTGCGCAACTTAATCCATTGATTTAATTGAATTAAATTAATTGTGATCATGAGAGCTCTCGCCTAGACGTTAAAAAGCACCGAAATGAGGCGCCTATTTGGTGCTTCCACGGCACCGGCGGTCTGACGAACAGAATTCATCACCCGAAAACTGGTCCGATTGCCAGGCTTGCAATCAGACAAACAAAAAAATACCCCGGCAGTCATTGCGACTCCGGGGCACGATGGTCAGGCGCAGCGGCTTTAACAGCCGTCAACTTCAGGCAGCGGGCTCGCTCTCGGCCTTGTTGAAAGCAGCCACTCCAGCCATGATTTCCTGCCGGGCATCTTCCGGGCCAAACCAGCCTTCGATCTTGACCCACTTGCCCTTTTCCAGATCCTTGTAGTGCTCAAAGAAATGCTGGATCTGCTGAAGGCGCAGGTCATTGATATCTTCCGGCTTTTGCCAATGGGTATAGATTGACAGCACCTTGTCGACCGGCACGGCCAGAACCTTGGCGTCGCCGCCGGCTTCATCGGACATCTTCAGTACGCCGATTGCGCGGCAACGAACTACGACACCCGGAAACAGGGGGAACGGCGTAATCACCAGCACATCCACAGGATCGCCGTCATCCGAAATCGTGCGCGGAACATAGCCGTAGTTGCAGGGATAATGCATCGCCGTACCCATGAAGCGATCCACAAAAATTGCACCTGATTCCTTGTCGACTTCGTACTTGATCGGATCGGCATTCATCGGGATTTCAATGATCACGTTGAAGTCATTTGGCAGATCGCGGCCGGCGGAAACGTTATTCAGGCTCATGGTGCTTTCTCATAGTTGGTAGGAATTCTGTGGACGGCGAATTATAGCGACTTATCTCCGGCGATCGCCTGATCGGCGGCGCACTACGAGACCAGTTCGGCCAGTGCGCATTGACGATAATGCGCGTTCGCTTTGTCAGGCTGGTTCAGCGCTTCATGCAGTTGCGCCAGTTTCAGGTGTGCACTACGCAGGGTAGAGGACTCTGTCGCATCCGACAAGGCCTGCTCCAGATGGCGCTGGGCTTTACCCCATAGCTTTTGTTTCAGGCATAGCGTGCCCAGGGTCAGCGCCAGTTCGGGATCGGTTGGATGCAGCACCCGCCATTCTTCGCAACGCTCGATCTGGGCCAGCAAACCGGCCGATCCTTCGCTGCCAGCGCCGTCGCGATAAGTGCGCAGCAGCTCGTCATTCCATTCGACGGCCAAGGCCCGTTCGATAATCGCCCGCGCTTCATTGGGCAGTCCGCAAGTACTGAACGCGATCGCCGCATGCGCGGCGACAAACGGTGCCGTACGGTCGGCGACAGGAATGTCGCTCCAGAGGCGACGAATGGATTCCGCGTCATTACTGCGGTCGGACAGCAACGCATCGTAGGCCTGTTCGCGCAGTCGACGCGAAGCGACCGGATGCAATGCGTTGTTCTTGTCGAGAGAACGCACCAGACGCAATACTTCGCGCCAGTTGCGCGATTGCTGATTGGCCTTGAGTGCCAGTCGCAGCACGTGAATGTGCCGGGTGCCACTGGCATTGAGTTCATTGACCGCCGCCAATGCACTTTCCGGATCGTGATCATCGACCAGCAGTTCAAGAGCGGTCATCAACCGCGCCGTGCGTAACCCGCTGTCGTCCTCGATCTTTGCCAGCCACGCGTTGCGGCGCGCGCCCTGTTGCATCCGGTGCGCTGCACGCGCGCCGATCAATGCCGACAAACCAGCATTATCGGGTGACGTGGCTGCGCGTGTCGCGGCTTTTTCGGCATGTCCGAAACGTCCTTCAAAAAACGCTTTCAGGGCATCACGCAGTGCAGTGATTCCTTCCCGCTCGCGTTTTTCGCGGCGGTAGGCAGCGACGCGTGACGGCATCTGCTGCGTCAGGGACAAGGTATTGAGCAACAGGAAACACAACCAGAACAGCAGCGCCAGCAGCAGCAAAAAGAAGTTCAGCGACAGATCAATGCGGTACGGCGGATAAAAGAAAACCACATTGCCAGGATTGAACCGTGACGCGACGGCCAGCCCGACAGCTGTCGCAAAGAGGGCAAGGAATCGCAGAAGAAGGCGCACTATGGTTTGGCTTTATAGTTGCGAACCGCGTTCAGGCTTTCTGCCAGCGTCGGCATATCGATGGACAGATTGCTGGCCTGGATCTGCTTGAGCAGGGCTTGCGTGACCTGGGTCTGGCGCGCGCGGGTATCGAAATATTTGCTGATCGTATCTTGCGACGCAATCATGTCGTTGCGGAACGCGCTTTCATTGCGCGACAGCAGCGCGAGTCGCGCATTGAGCAAGCGCAGCTTCAGATTTTCACGTGCGTAGTAGGCCTGGGTAGGCGACAGCAGCAGCGCGTCCGAGGTCTCGACGGTCCGTACGCGGATGAGCTGGCTGATTTCGCTCCACATTTCGCTGGCAAAACTGTTCCATTTGTTGCGCAGGTCCTCTGGCCAATCGGCAGCGGCGTTGCCGCGTGCGGCAGGCGCTGGCGGCGAGCGTTCGAGACGTACTGACGAATGCCGATTGTTTTTTGGTGCGGTGACCGCGACTGCCGGTTTTTCGTCCGACAACAGCGGCATGCCATCAATCTGGCCAATCACGCTGTCGAGCCGCAGGGCGATGCCCGTCAAATCCAGCGACGGCAGCGATTTGAGCCGGTCGATGTCTTTGGCAATCGCGCGACGGATGACGATGAACTGGGGTTTGTCCGAGCGAGACAAACTGCGGTCGGCGTTCTGCAGCGCGATCAACGCGCCCTGCACGTTGCCGGCAAGCTGCAGCTGCTGACTTGCTGTCGAGAGCACCTGTTCGATCTCTGCCAGGGCCCAGTCATCACGATTTTTGGACAAATCCTGATACAACTGTTCAAGCGACAATTGTTGACTCTGGGCTTCGGTCTGGCGATTTTCCAGAACGCCTACTTTGCTTTGCAATTCGCGTGTGCCTTCTTGCAGTGACTTGACGATGCCTTTGGTTTCGCTGTTGAGATTGTCGCCAGCCTGCAAACGCTGCGCCGCTTCGGTGCGCAGGTTATGCATTTCCGTACGCCATGACCACCATTGCGCCACGAGCAGCACCGCCAGCAGCGCAATGAATGCATACACCAGCCATTCTGGCGATGAGGCACGCCGGTTTGAAGGCGTCGGGGTGCCCGAGGCGTCGCCGTCAGACGTGGGCGGCGGCAAGGCGCCGGGCAAGGGAGAGGTTGGCAGGTCAGTCATGGCCGCAATTGTAACGCGGTAAAGAGCCCATCGTCGCCCGCATCTGTCAGACAAACATGACGAAAGCCGAGTGTTTGCGCGGTTTCCCAGATTCTTTGATGGGGTACAAAAATATTTTTTTGTTGTAATTTAACAACACCAAACTCGGGGTCAACAGCTTTCGCAAATCCCAAAACAACCTGCAAGGCCTCGGAGCTGGTGATGATCCAGCTGTCGTCTGACGCCAGCAGCATCCGCAACTGATCCGCCAATGCCGGCGTCAACACCGGCGCAGCACGGCGGTAGGCGGCAACTTGCAGCACCTCGATACCTGCGCCCCGCAGCGCATCGCCCAACAATTCGCGCCCGGTTTCACCGCGCAAGATCAGCACGCGCCGGCCGCGCAATGCGTCGAGCTTCAGCACCTTGAGCAAGGTCTGCGAGTCGGTGCGTCGGGTGTCGAGGGGACTGGTGATCTGGTATCGCTCTGGCGTCACGCCATGGTGCATCAGCGTACGCCGGCTGCCCTCGCCCATCACTGCAAGTGGCACGCTTTCCGGCCAGCGATCCACATGGGCAAAGGTCGCGTCGATGGCGTTCGGGCTGACAAAGGCTACCAGCGCGAACTCGTCCAGCCGCGCCAATATCGCTTTCAATGGGGCCGGATCGGCCAGTGCATGAATCTCCAGTAACGGAAACATCACCACCGCATGCCCGGCGTCTTGCAAACGCTGCGCCAGCTCGCCCGCCTGAGCCTGCGGGCGGGTGATGACGATAGCCCGGGTCATTGCGGCGGGATGAGTTCGCTACCTTCAACGGCAGCTTCTGCCTTGCATACTTCCAGGATGGCCTCGGCATCGCGTCCTTGCAGGGCCTCGGCGACGTGTTGACCGAGAAGTTCCGGCGCATTTGCCGGTCCGCTGGCTTCGGCACTGGCTACCCGCGAGCCGTCCGGCGTTGCCACCATGGCGCGCAAAAACATCTGCTCGCCGTCAACCGTAGCAAATGCCGCCAGCGGAATCTGGCAGCTGCCGCCAAACGCCAGCGACACGGTGCGCTCTGCGCGCACTGCCTGGGACGTGGCCTGATGATCCAGCGGCGCCAGCAGTGCGATCAGGTCGTCGCGCCCCGACTTGATCTCGATGGCCATCGCGCCTTGCCCGGGAGCCGGCAAACTGAGTTCGGGTGCCATGGCGATGCGGATACGCTCCGGCACCCCGAGTCGTTTCAGTCCGGCAGCTGCGAGGATGATGCCTGCGTATTCGCCCCGATCGAGTTTGCCCAGCCGGGTATCGAGATTGCCGCGCAACGGCCGTATCACCAGATGCGGAAAGCGCGCCGCGATGAGCGCCTGGCGCCGCAAGCTGCTGGTGCCGACAATCGCACCGGGCGGCAAATCTTCCAGCGACGCATAGTCATTCGACACAAAGGCGTCGCGCGGATCTTCGCGCTCCAGAATCGCCGCCAGCGTAAAACCATCCGGCAGCTCCATCGGCACATCCTTGAGCGAATGCACGGCGAGGTCGGCGCGACCTTCGGAGATGGCCACTTCGAGCTCCTTGACAAACAATCCCTTACCGCCAACCTTTGATAAAGTCCGGTCAAGAATTTGATCGCCACGGGTCGTCATTCCGAGAATGTCGATATGGCACTGCGGATATAATGTTGCGAGTCTTGCACGGACGTGTTCAGCCTGCCACATGGCCAGACGGCTTTCACGAGAAGCGATCACGAGCTTTGCTGGAGGGGAGACTTTCAAGACGCGTTCTTTCATTTTGTTTGCAGCACAGCATCACATGAAGCACCTGAAGCTGTACCGGTACGGAGCATGATCGGGAAGCGCAAATGTTATCACGCACCCCTCCCCCGACCTGCACCCGACACCGGCGAGCGCCCTTCAACTCAGCTTCGCTCACTTGCGCTCCGCTTCCCATGGCCAAACAAATACCTCCTGCCGCTACCGTAATTCGGACAGCAACCCGCACTACAGTCCGCACCGCAACCCGTCCCGCGATCGATAACGACGCTCCGCTCAAAGAAGACATCCGCCTGCTGGGCCGCTTGCTGGGCGAGGTATTGCGCAGCCAGGAAGGCGAGGCGATTTACGATGTGGTCGAAACCGTGCGCCAGACTGCCGTGCGGTTCCGGCGCGAAGATGCACCGCAGACCGGAGCCGACCTGAACCGGATGCTCAAAAAGCTCACGCGCGAACAGACCATTTCGGTGGTGCGGGCCTTCTCGTATTTTTCGCATCTGGCCAATATCGCCGAAGACCAGCATCGCAACCGGCGCCGACGTGCGCATCAGATGGCCGGATCACCGGCCCGGCAAGGCAGCGTGGCGTTTGCGCTGGCCAAGCTGGATGATGCTGGTGTCTCCGGCACCACCGTTCGCGAATTTTTCAAGAACGCGCTGATCTCGCCGGTACTGACCGCGCATCCGACCGAAGTCCAGCGCAAGAGCATACTCGATGCAGAACACGACATCGCCCGTTTGCTGGCCCAGCGTGATCTGTCACTGACGCCAAAAGAAAGCGCGCTCAATACCGAGCTGCTGCATGCACGCATCTCCACTTTGTGGCAGACCCGCATGCTGCGTTATTCGAAGCTGACAGTCGCTGACGAAATCGAGAATGCGTTGTCGTATTACCGGATTACCTTTTTGCGTGAACTGCCGGGCATGTATGACGACATCGCCGATGAGGTGGCGCATCAGTTTCCGCAAAAGCATGCATCGCTTGCGACCGATGCCTCGACTTACGTGCAAATGGGCAGCTGGATCGGTGGCGACCGCGATGGCAATCCGAACGTCAATGCCGACACGATGCAACATGCGCTAAAGCGCCAGTCGACCACGATCCTCGATTTTTATCTGGAAGAAACCCACACGCTTGGTGGCGAGCTGTCGATCTCGACGCTGCTGATCAATATCAGCCCGGCGCTGCAGGCGCTGGCGAATGCCTCGCCCGACACCTCGGCACACCGCACTGACGAACCCTACCGGCGCGCGCTGGTTGGCATGTACGCACGGCTCGCCGCGACCGCAAGGGTGCTCGGCGCAACCAACATCCTGCGCAAGGAAGTCGCTCCCGCCGCACCCTACCCGAGCGCTGCGGAATACGCTGCCGACTTGCAGGTACTTGCGGATTCGCTGGTCAGTCATCATGGCGCCCATTTGATCAAACCAAGGTTGGCAGGACTCAAGCGTGCTGCCGAGATTTTCGGATTCCACCTCGCCACGCTCGACATGCGTCAGAGTTCGGATGTGCACGAGCGTGTTCTGGGCGAGTTGTTTGCGAGCGCCAAGGTCGAACCCCACTACGCCGGACTCGATGAAGCCCACAAAATTACCCTGTTGCTGGCCGAACTGGCGCAGCCGCGTTTGCTGACCTCGCCCTACCTCGACTATTCCGATGAAACCCGTTCCGAGCTGACCATCCTGCGTGCAGCCCGCACGATCCGCGCACGCTACGGCAGCCGGGCGATACGCAATTACATTATTTCGCACACCGAGACCGTCTCGGACCTGCTTGAAGTCATGCTCCTGCAAAAAGAAACCGGCCTGCTGCGCATTGGTGGCCCGGAAGAAGAACTCGATCTGATGGTCATTCCGCTGTTCGAGACGATTCCCGATCTGCGGCTCGCTGCAGAGATCATGGAACAGTGGATGTCCATGCCGCAAGTGCGCAGTCTGATCGCGCGTCAGGGCGAATTACAGGAAGTGATGCTGGGCTATTCGGACTCGAACAAGGATGGCGGTTTCCTGACGTCGACCTGGGAACTGTACAAGGCCGAAACCCGGCTGGTGCAAATCTTCGATCGCGCGGGCATCACGCTGCGCCTGTTCCATGGCCGCGGCGGCACCGTCGGCCGGGGCGGCGGGCCAAGCTACGAGGCGATCCTGGCCCAGCCTGCAGGCACCGTCAACGGCCAGATACGCCTGACCGAACAGGGTGAAATCATCGCCTCGAAATTCTCGAATCCGGAGATCGGCCGGCGCAACCTGGAGATGCTGGTTGCCGCGACACTGGAAGCGAGCCTGATGCCGCAAGCGAATGATCCGCGCCGCGCCAAAAAGAGTGCCGGCTTCGAATCGATCATGGAAGAGCTGTCGGAACGGGCCTACCGTGCCTATCGTAATCTGGTCTACGAGACGCCGGGCTTCACGGATTATTTTTTTGAAGCGACCCCGATTGCCGAAATTGCCGAGCTCAATATTGGCTCGCGCCCGGCATCGCGCAAGGCGTCCCGCCGCATTGAAGACCTGCGCGCGATTCCGTGGGGATTTTCATGGGGACAATGCCGCTTGCTGCTGCCGGGCTGGTACGGTTTCGGCAGCGCGATTTCCGATTGGCTGGCAGCGTCGGACGACGACAAGGCACGCGCAAAAAAACTCGCCCAGCTACGGATAATGGAACGTGAATGGCCCTTTTTTGCGACGCTGCTATCGAACATGGATATGGTGCTGTCGAAAACCGATCTGGCACTGGCGTCACGCTACGCCGAACTGGTCAGCGACAAAAAACTGCGCACCAGCATTTTCAAACGCATCGCTGCAGAACATGAACGCACCATTGACTGCCTGACAGCGATTACCGGTGCCACCGACAGGCTGGCCAACAACCCGTTACTGGCAAGGTCGATCAAGAATCGCTTTGCCTATCTCGACCCGCTGAATCACCTGCAGGTCGAGCTGATCAAGCGTCATCGGGCGACCACCAAAGACGACCAGCCGATCGATGAACGCGTGCGACGCGGCATTCATTTGTCAATCAATGGCATTGCTGCGGGCTTGCGCAATACGGGGTGAACTTAGGCGCGTGCGATGAATTAGTGCGATTCAGATCTGGCGTACTGGAGCTGAATCGCACCGTCAGAAACTCCAGTTCGCGTCAATGTTCCGTGATACCCGCGCCCTGATCAGAAACCGCACCAGACCGGGCTTCGCGCATCTTTCCTCTGTCGACGCGCAAGACAAATACGCAACGCCGTGCCTGTGCGACTCGCTTTTATGCACGGCGCCAACCGCAATCGCTTCATCCTGATTTCACTGTAAGTTCAACGACATCAAATTACACTCCAGATGCGCACTTTGGATAACGAGGACCCTTGTTAAAAATCAATAGGCGAACCATAAACGTCACCGAGCATTCGAATTACATGCAGCCGCCTATCCTTAGGCCACCAAAGACTACCGAAAGAAGTAGCTTATTAAAACCAACTGTATTTTTAGTTGCGATACAACTTGGCGGATAATCAAGTTGAACTTTTAGGCAATTGTTGTTCTCCGACGTAGTCACTGACAAGGGACACTCAATGTTCAGACCGACCGGACGTTCGTCATTTCTTCCCTTCATATTCAGCCGTTTTTTGCCCTGGGTGAAATCAATAATCCTGATTTCCGCAAGCCATTTCGCGACCAGCTACTTAGGACGAGGAATCGACAATGACTACCGCATACGCAATGGCTGACGACAATGGCCGCTCTGTCGCACAGGCGGCACTGAGTCCGGAAGACGAAGCGCTACTCGATATCCGGGACCCGTCGGCGTTACGAAGCCGCTTTGCGCAACTGTACGCAGAAATCGCGCAGCTCCGACAAGCCGGCCTGCGTCAGCTCGAACAGCAGGACCTGGTCGTCCAACTGCGCGAAGCAAATCAGAGCCTGCTATTGGCGACATTCGGCGCACAGGACCTGCAAGCAACTGCAGAGGCGGAAATCAAGGCGAAGAAAGAATTTTTGTCCATGCTCGCGCATGAACTGCGCAACCCACTGGCGCCCATCATGACGGCCAACGGGCTGCTCGAAAAGCTGGCGATTGCACATCCGATGCTGCCCAAACTGCACGACGTCATTGATCGGCAAACACGCCATTTGAAGCGACTGGTCGAAGATTTACTCGATGCATCGCGTATCAGTAGCGGCAAAATCACGTTGCGGCGCAACCAGTTCCTGCTGTCAGACATTATCGAGAGCGCGATTGAAACAAGCCAACCGCTACTCACCCAGCGCAAGCAAAAACTCGTACTGACGATTCCGACGGAACCGATCGTCATTGATGGCGACTCGGTGAGGCTGGCACAAGTGTTCTCCAACCTGCTGATCAATGCGGCCAAATTTTCTGATGAGGGTAAAGACATTCGTCTGGATGTTGATCGTCAATCGGATCAGATCGAGATCTGTGTAGCAGACAACGGAGTCGGCATTGCACTCGAGTTTCAGCCCTACGTGTTTGATTTGTTCACGCAGGGTAAAAATACGCTGGACAGGACCCAGGGCGGTCTCGGTATTGGCCTCTCGCTGGTTCGATCACTCGTCGAAATGCATGGCGGGTCTACCAAAGTCAGAAGCGATGGTCTGGGCAAAGGCAGCAAGTTCTTCGTTACGCTACCCATCAGTGCGCCACGACTGGCATTAGCGAACGTGCCATCACTGCCGACGTTGCCCAAGCCCCCCCTGCGACTATTGATCATCGAAGACAATATCGATGCCAATGACACGCTGAGCACCTTGCTTCGTCTGGAGGGAAACACGGTGGATTCCGCACTCGATGGAAAGACAGGGATCGAGATGGCACAGCGGCAGGCGTATGACGTGGTTCTCTGCGACATCGGATTGCCGGTCACGAATGGCTTCGAAGTCGTGCAACAGCTCAAACGTCTTTTGAATCCCCCACCCCGCTTCATCGCCGTCACTGGCTATAATCAGCCGAAGGACAGACTTCGTGCTTCGAGGGCAGGCTTCGATCATTTTCTGGTCAAGCCAATTGCCATTGATGCGTTGCTGAAAGTGATGTCCTCCTCTGCACTGAATTGACGGCGTGTTCCGGCCGTACCACCAGAATTGCGATGCCGCCAGACCCGGCATGCAATCTGCCGGACATTCACCTTTTTATTTTTGCTGCACGACTATTTCAAATTAACTATGGCAACAATCAACGTTGAACGAAATGACATGATACGAAGGGCTGTTCTGCAGCGGCCCGACGAACTCGTGGGCGGAACTGTTCACCTGTGGGACCGGCTTGCGTCCGAATTGATTTCGATCATCGGAGAAAACGGATTCGCGTCACTTTTTGCAAGAAGTGTTCACGTCACCCGAAACCGGTATCCCTGGATCGACTCGGCAAATCCATTACAAAAATCCGATGCGCGATTTTCCAGCCTCCAACTCAGCCTGGAAGGGCGCGATTTCACGGAAGCCAGCGAAGCAAGTATTCTTTTGCTGACCACGTTGGTCGATATAATTACGCTACTGATTGGCGAACTTTTAATGACGCGCATCCTCTGCTCTGCCTGGGGTAATACGACGCTGGAGACAGCTGGCAAGGAACAACAACAATGAACAAAAAAGTTACCATCAGGCGCCTTGCTACGGGCGTACCTGGCCTCGATGATTTGCTGGGTGGCGGCCTTCCGGAATTCTCTTTCAATCTGATCGCCGGGACGCCGGGCAGCGGCAAAACCACGATGGCGCACCAGATCATGTTTTCGCTCGCGACTCCGGATTGCCGTGCGCTTTTTTTTACGGTACTGGGCGAGCCGCCACTGAAAATGCTGCGGTATCAGCAGCAGTTTCCGTTTTTCGACATCGACAAAATCAATCACTCGATCAAGTTTGTGAACCTGGCAGCGGATTTGCTCGAAGGCGATTTTGAGCGTGTACTGGCCCGCATCGATGAGGAAGTGCAAAAGTTTGCGCCCAGTCTGGTGTTCGTCGATTCGTTCCGCTCGGTTGCCCAATCGGCAAAAAGCATGGAGGCAGGCGCGGCCGGCCTGCAGCACTTTGTCCAGCAACTCGGCACGCAGATGACCAGCTGGCAAGCCACCACATTCCTGATCGGGGAATATCTGGCGCCGGAAGCCGAGTCGAGTCCGGTGTTTACCGTTGCCGATGGCATCTTCTGGTTGTCGCAGCTGGTACACCGCGACGCCATGATCCGCAAGATTCAGGTAGTGAAGATGCGTGGCCAGGCCCAGAGTCCCGGTGTGCATACGTTCCGTATCAGTGATGAGGGGGTCGAGGTATTTCCTCGCGCCTTGATCACGTCAGGTATGTTGCAGCAAATTCATATCGAGGGCGACCAACGCATGTCAATGGGAGTACCGACGCTTGACGAGATGCTGGGTGGGGGCTTGCCTGTAGGATATTCGCTGCTGATAGTCGGACCGTCGGGCTCCGGCAAGACGGTGTTGGCGACGCAGTTCCTTGCCGAGGGCCTGCGTATCGGCGAAGCCGGCGTGATTGCCGCCTTCGAGAAAAGTCCGAATCAGCTACTCGGCAAGCAACTCAACCAGATGGTCGACCGTGGTGAAGTCGGTTACATCAATACCCGCACGCTGGATTTGTCGATCGATGAAATCCTGCACGACATGGTGGCGATGATCACGAAGATGAAGGCCAAACGCGTCGTCATCGATTCCTTGTCCGGTTTTGAATTGGCGCTGGCGCCGGTATTCCGCGAGGATTTCCGTGATGCGCTCTACCGGATGGTTGCGGTATTGACCGGCATGGGCGTGACGGTGCTGATGACCGCGGAGATGGTGGACAAGTACGATTCCCTGAGCTTCTGCTCTTACGGAAACGCGTTTCTTGCAGATGCCATCCTGCTGCAGCGTTACGTCGAAATCGGCGGGGAATTCAAGCGTGTCATGTCCGTGGTCAAGGTACGCGGCAGCAATCACAGCAAGGAGATTCGCTTCTTCGAAGTTGAGCACGACAAAATCCGGATTGGTGCCACGACCAGTGAGTACTTGGGAGTGTTGTCCGGCATGCCGGTACTGAATCCGATAGGCTGACCATACCGGGATACCGATCCATGCATCCTCGCGATGCGGCTATCGGATCGACCTCATTTGACCAGCGCCTTGATGGTAGCCCACTGCCGTCGTGAAATCGGCAAGCGATCCGTGACACCACGCAAGATGACCTGCCAGGTCACGGTGTCGCTGTCCCCTTCAACGTCGCGTATCCGTTCGACGCCTGCAATGGCATTGCGCGCCACCAGTGCATTGCGATGCACCCGCACGAACTGCGCCGCCAATTCTTCTTCGATCGATAACAGCGATTCTTCGATCAGGTGCTCGCGGGTGCTGGTGCGCAGCGTGACATACTTGGCTTCGGCCTTGAGATAAATCACATCAGCTACCGGCACCAGCAACAATCGGCCGCGCTCCTGCACCGGGAAATGCTGGCGAGCGGCGCCCTGCGTAACTATCGGCCCGACCTCATTCTGTCGCAATGCAACCACCCGACGTATCGCCTCGGCCAGACGCCCAGCCCGTATCGGTTTCATCAGGTAATCCAGTGCGCGCACCTCGAACGCCTTGACGGCATAGTCATCGTAGGCACTGATAAAAATCACGGAAGGCGGCCTGCTCAAAGTCCTGCCAAGATGGTCGGCAAGCGCGATACCGGACATGCCAGGCATCTGCACATCCAGCAGCACGATGTCCGGCGCCAGCAGGACGATGCCATCGATTGCAGCCTGTGCCTGATCCGCCTCGCCGACGATCTCATGCGGACACTCAAGCGCAATATCCGATAGCACATCGCGCAAGCGTGAACGGGCGAGTGCTTCGTCATCGACCAGAAAAAGGCGTACAGGCAGTCGGTCTGGCATCAGGTAGCTTTCTTGTAAGGTATCAACAGACGGACTTCAAAGCTGCCGTTGACCATCGATGTCGTCAATCGGGCGTCAAGGTCGTACAGCAGGCTCAGCCGCCCGCGAATATTATCCAGTGCCATGTGATTGCCGCGCGCGACCGTCGGATCGCCATGCCACGGATTGCTGATCAGGATATGGATCGTGTCGCGTACACGTCGCAGGCTGATGCGGATCAGCGCCGGTTCGACGATGGGCTCGACGCCGTAGTGCACGGCATTTTCCAGCAAGGGCTGCAATAGCAGCGACGGAATCTGTGCGTTGTGCAGGACTTCATCGTGAATTGCACTGGTATCCCATTGCACTTGCAGGCGTTCGCCAAGGCGGATCTTTTCGATCGACAGATACTGCTTGCACAAACGGATTTCATCGTCCAGCGAGGTCAGGTCCCGACCGTCACGCATCAGCACCCGGAACAGTTCGGCCAGATCCTCCAATGCCGTTTCGGCTCGGCGCGGCTCGCGACGGATCAGCGCCAGCACGGCATTCAGACTGTTGAACAAAAAGTGCGGACGGATGCGTGCCTGTAGCGCCTGCAAACGGGCCTCGCCCAGCGCCGGCGAATAGGCGCGTGTACGCACCTCAAAATAATGCTGGATCACGATACCGAACACGCCGGCTGCCAGCATGCCGTTGACGATCGAGGTCTCCGGAAATCCGTGGCGCCAGCGGTCCAGTGCCATCAGCCCGCG
Source organism: Actimicrobium antarcticum (assembly GCF_039536745.1). Classification (NCBI taxonomy): domain Bacteria; kingdom Pseudomonadati; phylum Pseudomonadota; class Betaproteobacteria; order Burkholderiales; family Oxalobacteraceae; genus Actimicrobium; species Actimicrobium antarcticum. The sequence continues at coordinate 561,085 of NZ_BAAAZE010000005.1, read as the reverse complement.
CAGTTCCAGCAACGTGATCAGGGCTGGTATCACGGCACAGGCGGCACGCTGCTGCCACAGGGTCAGACGCGTAGCGACACGTCGCACACCACACAGACAGACCAGCGATGTCATGCACAACAGCTCCAGGAGCAAGGCCGCGTCGACGAAGGCGATCAGGCCGAGAAGATAGCTGGTCGCTTGCAGCAGAATCACGATCAGCACCGTCAAGTTGACCAGCGCAAGCACCCGCAAGATCACGCCGGTGTTGCAGCAATCCGGGATCACGCTGTCGATCGATGGCGGTTTGGCAGCAGGGCCGGATCGTGAGGCTGGCATCAAGGGGTCTACATTCCTGAAAATCAGTGAGGTGCTTGTTTTATAATCGGCCCGGTACAGACACCTTCTTACCGGATTCCAACTATGACAGCACAATTCTCCAAAAAAAGCGAAGCCTGGTCGGCACGTTTTTCCGAACCCGTCTCCGATCTGGTCAAGCGCTACACCGCCTCGGTGTTTTTTGACAAGCGCCTGGCGGCGGTCGACATCCAGGGCTCGCTGGCCCATGCCGAGATGCTGGCCCGCCAGAACATCATCAGCCAAAGTGATCTGGCCGCCATCCAGGGTGGCATGCAACAGATCAGCACCGAAATTGCCGACGGCAGTTTCGCATGGCTGCTGGATCTGGAAGACGTGCACCTGAATATCGAAAAACGTCTGACCGAACTGGTCGGCGACGCCGGCAAGCGCCTGCATACCGGTCGTTCCCGCAATGACCAGGTGGCGACCGACATCCGGCTGTATCTGCGCGCCGCGATCGATGACCTGACCCTGCTGCTGGCCGAATTGCGCCTGGCGCTGGTCGACCTGGCCGAGCAGCATGCCGAGACCATATTGCCTGGCTTTACGCACATGCAAGTGGCACAACCGGTCACGTTCGGCCATCACTTGCTGGCGTATGTCGAAATGTTCGGGCGCGATGCCGAGCGTCTGGCCGATTGCCGCAAGCGCGTCAATCGCCTGCCATTGGGCGCCGCAGCGCTGGCCGGCACCACCTTCCCGATCGACCGTGAACTGGTGGCGCAGTTGCTGGGCTTCGATGAAGTCTGCTTCAATTCGCTGGACGCCGTGTCGGATCGCGACTTTGCCATCGAATTTTGCGCCGCTGCGGCGCTCGTGATGACGCACATCTCGCGCATGTCGGAAGAGCTGGTGATCTGGATGAGCCCGCGCGTCGGCTTCATCGATATTGCCGACCGCTTCTGTACCGGCTCGTCGATCATGCCGCAGAAAAAAAATCCCGACGTACCCGAACTGGCGCGTGGCAAGACCGGCCGTGTCACTGGCCACCTGATGAGTCTGCTGACGTTGATGAAAGGCCAGCCACTGGCCTACAACAAGGACAACCAGGAAGACAAGGAACCGCTGTTCGATACGGTCGACACCCTCACCGACACGCTGCGTATTTTTGCCGACATGGCGCGCGGCATTACTGTCAAGGCCGATGCGATGCGCGCCGCGGCACTGCAGGGTTATGCCACCGCCACCGACCTGGCGGATTATCTGGTCAAGAAGGGCCTGCCATTTCGCGATGCGCACGAAGCCGTGGCACATGCCGTACGGATCTGCGTCGACAAGGGCTGCGACCTCAGTGACCTGACGCTGGATCAGCTGAAGGCGTTCTCGCCATTGATCGAGCAGGACATTTATCAGGTGCTGACCCTGGAAGGCTCGGTCGCTGCGCGCGATCATGTCGGTGGCACCGCACCACGCCAGGTACGCCTGGCGATCGCGCGCGTGCGGGCGCAACTGGCCGACGTCCGCAAGGATTAAGTCCGGCCTGAAACAAAGAAACATGGTGTTTCAAAAATAAATCGAACTTTTTGAAAATAGCTGAATCCGTTCTGGCGTCTGCTTCGTAAAGTGTTTGGTAGTTCAGGCTCAGCCGAGCAAAACACTTATGAAGGAGACCGCCATGACGTCCATGATCGCCAGACATACCTGCTGTGCAGCACTTATTGCCAGCGCCCTCGCCACAATGTTCGCAGCACCAGCCGTGGCGTCCAGTCATCGCGAAGCACCGTTCATCACCCGTACGCCAAAAGTCGACGGCACCGACTTCTACATGTTCCGCAGCTATGAAGCAAACCGCGCGGGATTTGTCACGATGATCGCCAACTATGCCCCACTGCAAGATGCTTACGGCGGCCCGAACTATTTTGCGATGGATTCGGATGCACTTTATGAAATCCACATCAATAACAATGGCAATGGCAAAGAACAACTGACGTTCCAGTTCCGCTTCAAAAACGAAAACAAAAACACCCAACTGACTGTCGGTGGCAAGAAAGTCTCGATCCCGCTGGTTATCAACGGTGGTGCGATCTCCGGCCCGAATGCAGCCGGCGCCAATGTCCGTGAAACCTACACCGTCGATCTGGTCTCCGGCGATCGCCGCACCGGCACCCGCGCAGCGATCACCAACGCCTCGGGCGGCTCGGCCGTGTTTGACAAGCCACTCGACAACATCGGTAACAAATCGATTCCCGACTATGCCGCCTACGCTGCACAGCACGTCGTGTCGATCAACATTCCGGGTTGCACCACACCAGGCCGCATGTTCGTCGGCCAGCGTAAAGATCCTTTCGTCGTCAACCTTGGCGAAACGTTTGACCTGATCAACATCAAGTACCCGGCAACCCAACTGGCGCCAAACGGTGTGGACGGTGAAAAATCCGGTCACGACGACCTCGCCGACAAGAACATCACGTCAATCGAACTGGAAGTACCGACCGCTTGCCTGACCAACGGAACCGAGCCTGTCATCGGCGGATGGACCACTGCCAGCGTGCGTCAAGGCCGTCTGATCAATCCGACACCGAACACCAGCAAGGCATCGAAAGAAGGCGGCGCCTGGACTCAGGTTTCACGTCTTGGCGCACCACTGGTCAATGAAGTCGTGATCGGTCTGAAAGACAAGGACCAGTTCAACCACAGCGTCCCGTCTGGCGATGGTCAATTCATCGACTATGTGACCAATCCAACCCTGCCAGCACTGATCGAAATTCTGTATCCGGTCGCCAAAGCACCAACCAACTTTCCGCGTAATGACCTGATCGCTGCGTTCCTGACCGGTGTCAAGGGCGTGAACCAGCCAGCCAACGTGGTCGCATCGGAAATGCTGCGCCTCAATACCTCGATCGATCCGACCGCGCCAGCAGCTCAGAAGCGTCTTGGTGTCATCGGTGGCGATAACGCCGGCTTCCCGAACGGCCGTCGCCCCGGCGATGACGTGGTCGACATCGCATTGCGCGTCGTCATGGGTCGCTTGTGCACACTGAACATCGGTTGCGTACCTGGCGATGCACCAGCCGGCACATTCGACTTCACCGATGGCGCTTACCTCGACTACACGTTCTTTGACAACGCGTTCCCGTACCTGAAAACACCGATTGCCGGTTCGTTGAAGCACTAATCATCATCAACCTTCACGGCAATCCAATCAGGAGATCAACATGAAAAAACTCATTCTTTTATGCGCAGTCACCGCAGTTCTGACAGCCTGCGGCGGCGGTAGCAGTGGTACATCGGGTGCAGTAACACCGCCAAGTGGGACCACGTTTCTTGACGGCTTTATCACGTTCGTGATGAATCTGGTGAGCACCTCACCGGAAGACACACCGGCGCGTGAAATCGATAGCGTTGGTCTGACGTCACCGGAAGACACGCCAGCTGCGGCCGTGAATTAATTAGCGACCGCAACGCCGACAAACATCGGCTGCCGGCTGCCAACTCGCAAGGGTTGGCAGCCGGTTTTTTTTGTTCTGGTTTCACTGATCAACCGATTCCTATGATGCGCCCCCGTGTCCGCGGCTCTCCACAGTTGATGCATCCGGCAGACCCTGCTACCCTCACGGTCGTGCTTTTCAAAAACACTGCCCGCGCTGCATGAAGCGGTGCCCCATAACAGCAGAGACACGCGACTTCCGGAGATTCCATGCGCACCATGTTTACCATCAAAAAACTTACCCTCGCCCTGATCGCAGCCGGTATCGGCTGCTCGGCGTTTGCCGCTGACATCAAGCTCGGCGCCGCAGAAGCCCTGAGCGGACCCGCTGCAAAATACGGTATCGCAATCAAGAATGGCCTGACCCTCGCCGCAGACGAAATCAATGCCAAGGGCGGCGTCAATGGCAACAAGCTGACCCTCGTGATCGAAGACGAGCAAGGCAAAAAAGAAGAAGCCATCAACGTTTTCAAGAAACTGATTTTCCAGGACAAGGTCCTGATGGTGTTTGGTCCGACACTATCGAACTCGGCCTTTGCTGCCGACCCGATCGCCGTAGCGAGCAAGGTCGTCGTCTTCGGCACCAGCAATACCGCCGATGGCATCAGCGCCATGGGTGCAACTGTGTTCCGCAATTCGGTCATGGAAGCCGACGTGTTGCCAGTGACGACCAAAGCCGCCGTCAAGCATTTCGGCATCAAGAAAGTGGCGGTCGTCTACGGTAACGACGACGCCTTTACCAAAAGCGGCTACGACGTTTTCAAAACCACGCTCGATGCCCAGAAAATCCAGATCACCGCCACCGAAACCTATGCCAAGGGCGACGTCGACTTCAAGGCGCAGCTGACCAAGATCAAAGCCACCAATCCGGACGCCATCGTCTGTTCCTGCCTGGCCGAAGAAGCCGCCAACATCATTTTGCAAACCCGCACGCTGGGCATGAAGCAACCGTTCATCGGTGGTAACGGCTTTAACTCGCCGAAGCTGTTCGAAATCGCCAAAGATGCCGCCGACAATACCGTGATGGGCAGCCCATGGTCGTCCGAGAACCTGACGCCGACCAACAAGGCCTTCATCGCTGCCTACAAAGCCAGGTTCAATGCCGACCCGGATCAGTTTGCCGCGCAAGCCTATGACGCCATCCACATCGTCGCCGACGCCCTCAAGAAAGTAAAACTGACCGGCGCACTCGACAAGGATCGTCTGGCGCTGGCCGAAGCGCTGCCAGCAGTCAAACTCGATGGTGCAACCGGCGCATTTGCCTTCAGCCGCGCCACTGGCAAGGATGGCAAACCAGCCGGCTACGATGCGGATCAGGATGCCATCGTCAACATTGCCAAGGGTGGCAAGTTCGTCTTGCTGAAGTAAATTTCAGTTTCGGCAGTCATTTTTTTCTGCGGCATTTCCGGTTCGCGCCGGCCATGCCGCAGCTTCATTTCATGCAGGGACTATGCTCGAACAACAACTGATTAACGCCCTGTCGCTGGGCAGCGTGTATGCGCTGTTTGCACTGGGTTTCACGCTGGTATTCGGCGTGCTTGGCGTCATCAATTTATCGCATGGCGCGATCTTCATGCTGGGCAGTTATTCGGCCCTGCTGCTGGTCGAAAAAATGGCGCTGCCACTCTGGCTGGCGCTGCTGGTGGCGATGCTCGTGACCGGCGTGATCGGCCTGGTGGTCGACTATCTGGTCTTGCGACCGCTGCGCAAACGCAATGCCCCCCATCTGTCTCCGATGATCGCGTCGATTGGCGTGGCGATCATGCTGACCAATCTGGCACAAGGCCTGTTCGGTGCCGAGAACAAACGTTTTCCGGTCGGGACGATACCTGAACAAAGCATCAGCTTCGGTGACCTGCATGTCACCGCCGTCCAGATCGGCATCGTGGCGATTTCCTTCGTGCTGATGATCGTGCTGCTGGTGGTGATGCGCCGCACGCAACTTGGTCGCGCCTTGCGTGCCATCGCCGAATCACCCAAAGCCGCCGCCCTGCTGGGTATCAATGTCGAAGGCCTGTTCCTGCTGACCTCCTTCACTGCCGCTGCACTGGGTGGCGTCGCCGGCGTGCTGGTGGGCCTGTCGTTCAATGCCATATCGCCCTTCATGGGACAACCGATGCTGCACAAGGGCATCGCCGTCATCATCCTGGGCGGCATGGGCGACATACGCGGCGCCATGATAGGCGGTCTGTTTCTGGGCTTTGCCGAAGTCATGAGCGTGGCGTATCTGTCGAGCGACTTCCGCGATGCCGTCGCGTTTGGCTTGCTGTTCCTGATCCTGCTGGTACGGCCTTCGGGCATGTTCGGCAAAGTGCTGGAAAGGAAGGCCTGAGATGATGGAATGGTGGGAAGCTTTCTGGTCGACATACAACACCGTCATCTTCAGCATCGGCGTCAACGCGATGCTGGCGCTGTCGATTTACATCACGCTGTCTTGCGGTTTGCTGTCGCTGGCGAATGCCGCGTTCATGGGCATCGGCGCGTATGCCGCGTCCATGATCACGATGCAAACCGGCTTGTCGTTTCCGGTTGCCTTGCTGGCAGCAGGCGTCTTGCCGGCGCTGGTGGCACTCATTATCGGCATCCCGACGCTGCGACTATCGGGCGTGTATCTGGCCATGGCCACGCTCGGCTTCGGCGAAGTGGTGCGCGTGATCGTGCTTAACATGGACATTACCGGCGGCCCGATGGGCTTGAACGGCATTCCGCAAAAAACCGAGTTCTGGCACATCCTGTTGCTGCTCTTGCTCACTCTGTACGTGCTGGCCCGCATGCGTCGCTCGAAAATCGGGCGCGCCTTTGAAGCCATCAAGGCCGATGAAGTCGCAGCACGCCTGATGGGGATCAATGTGTCGGCTTATAAACTGCTGGCGTTCGTCACTGGCGCCGTCATTGCCGGTGTCGCCGGTGGCCTCAATGCCCATTACACCTTCACCATCGGACCGGGCAATTACGCGTTCGAGAATGCAGTCGATATCCTGACCATGGCCGTTTTCGGTGGCACCAGCAACCTGATCGGGCCGACCATCGGCGCCACCATCCTGACCCTGTTGCCGGAAGTCCTGCGTGAGTTCAAGAGCTTCCGCCTGGCCTTCAATGGCCTGATCCTGATTGTCGTCATTCTGTACCTGCCAAAAGGCATCTGGGACCCAAGCCGTATCCGTGGATTCTGGCAGCGCCGCACAACCAACAAGGAGATCTGATGCTGCAATTTAATCAGATCAGCAAGCAGTTCGGCGGCCTGAAAGTGCTGCAGGACGTCAGCTTCACGGTGCCGCAGGGCGGCATCTTCGGCATGATCGGACCGAACGGCGCCGGCAAGACCACGGTGTTCAATTTGCTCACCGGCCTGTTACGGCCCACCGGTGGTCAGATCGTCTTCAACGGCAAGGACCTCGGTGCGGTCGCGCCGCACAAAATCACCGAACTCGGGATTGCCCGCACCTTCCAGAACATCCGTATTTTCAAGGAAATGAGCTTGCTGGAAAACGTCGTCGTTGGCATGCATGACCATCTCGACTACGGCTTTGCCGGGTTGCTGTTCAACCTGCCCGGCTTTCGCGATGCCGAAGCCAAGGCACGCGAACGTGCCCGAGAATTATTGTCGTGGGTGCGACTGGATCACAAGGCGCACCTGTTGGCCGAAAGCCTGTCGTATGGCGAACAGCGCCGGCTCGAATTTGCCCGTGCACTGGCGACCGAACCGAAGCTGCTGCTGCTCGATGAACCGGTAGCCGGCATGAACCCCTCCGAAAAAACCGAGCTGATGGCCGAGATCGTTAACATCAAGCAGCGCGGTTTTACGGTGTTCCTGATCGAGCACGACATGCGCTTCGTCATGGGTCTGTGCGACCGCATCGCCGTACTGAATTTCGGCCGCATCATCGCCGAGGGCACGCCCGATGACATCAAGACCAATCCGGAAGTGATCGAGGCCTATCTGGGCAAGGAAGAAGCATGAGTGCGATTTTGCAGGTCACCGATCTGTCCGTGGCGTATGGCCAGATCGAAGCGGTCAAGGGCATCGACCTGGCCCTCAATGAAGGCGAAATCACGGCGCTGGTGGGCGCCAACGGTGCCGGAAAAAGTACGGCACTGCTGGCGATCTCGGGTTTGCTGAAAGCGACTCGCGGCCAGGTACTGTTCGATGGCACCGATCTCACCACGCTGGCGCCGCACCAGATCGTCGGTCGCGGCGTGGTACAGGTCGCCGAAGGTCGCGCCATCCTGACGACCCTGACCGTCAGTGAAAACCTGGCACTGGGCACCTACGCGCGCAAGGACAAGAGCGGCATCACCAGCGACCTCGACTGGGTCTACACCCTGTTCCCGGTCCTGAAAAATCGCCGCGACGGGCTGGCCGGCAACCTCTCCGGTGGCGAGCAGCAAATGCTGGCGATCGGCCGTGCGCTGATGGCCAAACCACGCGTGCTGCTGCTGGATGAACCATCGATGGGACTGGCACCGTTGATGGTGCAGGAAATTTTCCGCATCCTGAAAGAGATCAACAAAACGGGATTGACGATTTTGCTGGTCGAGCAAAATGTGCGGCAGGCACTGCGCATCGCCCAACGCGGCTATGTGCTGGAGACCGGCAAGGTGGTACTGACCGGTAGCGGCCAGGACTTGCTGGATGATCCAAAGGTGGTTGAGGCGTATCTGGGCGGCTGAGCAAAAATTTCACCGTGCAAACAACCGTCTGTAGGTCGGGCTGCAAAGCCCAATCTACAAGTCTGCGTGATCGACATCATGACGATGATTTCAATCAGAGCTGTTGGTCGTATTAGCCAGCCTCCTTCGATGGCTACATACCAGCTTCTCTTCCACAACGACATCAACACCAGCATGTAATTTTCAGCACAGCGACCGCTTAGATTCATTTAATACTACCTGAACTCAACTTTACTACCAGTTACACTCGGCAAGTGTTTCAGGCTGACTTACGGCAGACCCGGCAAACCCCGCAAACCCCGCAATTCCGGAACTGCTGCACGCCTGCTATTCCAAGCTCAAGCAAGCGAGCAAAGGGTTTGAATTGCTAATGGCAAAGGTGAGGTGCTGGAGATATCCAGCCAAAAAATCGGCGCTGACTCAACGGCTTGTAGTTTGCCTGAGCCGTGTGCAGTAAAAGTAGTCAACACGGTTCTTTGTTCAGGCGGCACCAGAAATGATCTGCCCCAGCCGTTCACCCTGGAACAGCACATGCGCTCGAAAATCTCTCCTGTCTTAATCTCCAGTCTGGCCCTGGTCTTCGCACTCGTGGTTGCCGGCATGTGGGGTACGTTCTATTCAGCGACACTGCTACGGAAAAACGTCGCCGCGGTCGAACACACTGACCAGGTCTTCATGGAGCTGGAATCCATACTTTCGACGCTCAAGGATGCGGAAACCGGCCAGCGCGGTTACCTGCTCACTGGCAAGCGCGAGTATCTGAACCCGTATGCCTCTGCCGTGACCGTTCTGCAAAAAAAACTGGATGCGCTGGGCAAACTGACCATCGATAACGCTGTGCAGCAGAAGCGCTTGCGTGGCGTTCGAGTGATGACGAGCACCAAACTCGGCGAGCTCGCTGCCTCGATCACCCTGTTCGACCGGAAGGGATTCGATGCCGCCCGCGCTATCGTGCTGCTGGGAGCCGGCAAGGATGTGATGGAGTCGCTGCGATCCGCCATCGATGTGATGCAGGCGGAAGAGACTACCCAGCGCCTGCTTCGTCAGGAGGTCGCCGGGACGAATTACCAGCGCCTCATCATGCTGGACTTCGCCATCGGCGGCGCCGCTTTGTCGGCGATCCTGGCTTTTCTTTTCATGTTGCGACGCTATGTGACCAGCCGCGATGAGCGTGAGCTGCTATGCCACAATTATTTGCAGACGACGCTGGCCAGCATCGGGGATGCGGTCATCACGACTGATGGCGACGGCAACGTCACCAATATGAATGCCGTCGCCGAAACCTTGACTGGCTGGACTCAGGCAAGCGCGGCCGGCAAGCCCTTGCTCAGCGTGTTTAGAGCGATCAGCGCGTCGAGCGGACACACGGTCGATTATCCCGCACTCAGAGCGCTCCGGGATGCGCCGGTTACCCGGTACGCCGATGACACTGTTCTGATCGCGAAAAATGGTACCGAAACGGCGATCGAAGACTGTTCCGTCGCCATCAGCGGTCAATCCGAGGATGGCCTGGCACTGGTATTTCGCGATGTGGCCGAGCGCCGCCGCCAGATCAGTCAACTGGCCGACAGCGAGCAGCAATTCCGTGAACTGGCCGAGTCAATTCCCCACTTGTGTTTTATGGCGAATCCGGATGGCGGTATCTTTTGGTACAACCGCCGCTGGTACGACTATGCCGGCGCCAGCGCCGAACAACTGGCAGGATGGGGTTGGCAAAGCGTGCATGATCCGCTGGTCTTGCCGCAAGTGATGGCGCGATGGCAATCGTCGCTCTTGCTGATCGAGCCATTCGAGATGGTCTTTCCGCTCAGGGGCGCGGACGGCCAGTACCGCCAGTTCCTCACCCGTGTGATGCCGCTCATGAGCGAACAGAACCAGGTGACGCGCTGGTTTGGCACCAGCACCGATATCACCGCGCAATGGGAGACCGAGGAAGACCTGCGTCAATTCAAATTCTTCAGCGATCACGCTAGCGATGGCCATTTTCTGATCGACAAGGCGGGACGCATCCGATACGCCAATGATCTGGCATGCGAGCGCCTCGGATACGACATGTCCGAGTTACTCATGATGCACATTTCGGACGTTGATGTTCTTCTGACCATGACATTGTTTCAGGAGATCTTCACCCGAGGCCGAACGACTCCGATATCCCCCTTCGAGGGCATACAGCGGCGCAAGGATGGGTCGACCTTTCCGGTCGAGGCCACAGCCACCGTGCTGGAGGTCAAGGGCGAATGGATGGTGTTGAAGTCGTCGCGCGACATCACCGAGCGCAAGCTCGCCGAACAGAATTCGCGCGAGGCATTGCTTGAGTCGGTACGACTGCAAGAATCCCGCGCGGCGACCCACGCCATGCGCGCAGTGCTCTACGAACGCGATCGACACCAGCAGGCCGTCGACGCGCACGCCATCGTCAGCGTAACGGATGCCATGGGCCAGATCACCTACGTCAACGACAAGTACTGCCAGGCGACAGGATGCAGTCGGGAGGAGCTTCTGGGAAAAAATCACAGCATGTTCAAGTCGGGGATGCATCCCCTCGCTTTTTATGAAGAGATGTGGCAAACCATCAATGGCGGCGCGATCTGGCACGGTGAAATCTGCAACCGGAGGCCCGACGGCCGCATGTACTGGATTGACGCCAGCATCGTGCCTTTCCTCGATGCCGATGGCTTGCCGTATCAGCACATCATGATTGCCACTGACGTTACGTCGACGAAACTGAGCAAGCAAGCGCTGATCGTCAGCGAGGAGCGCCTGCAGCGTGGCCAGGAATTCGCCAACATGGGTACCTGGGAATGGAACATCGGCACTGGAAAATTTTTCTGGTCGAACGGCGTGGCACCGTTGCTGGGTCAAGCGCCAGGCCTGCCGGAAATCAGCATCGACAACTATCTTGACACGGTGCACCCGGACGATCTTCCCGCGCTGCGAACAGCGCTGACGGCCTGCATTGACGACGACGCACCACTCGACATCGAGCACCGCGTGGTGTGGCCGGACCGGTCCGTATTCTGGTTGCTCAACCGCGGCAACGTCGTGCGCGACGCAGACGGCAAGGCAAGCAACATGGTCGGGGTGGTACAAAGTATCAATAAACGCAAACTGGCAGAAATAGCGCTGATCGAGACCGGACAGCGCCTCAGGCAGGCCCAGATGCTGGCGCGCCTGGGCCATTGGCAAATCACTTTCCCGGACCATGCGCTGTACTGGTCGGAGGAGGTGTACAACATCCTCGGTCAGGATGCCGCTACCTTCACGCCAGAATTGACCTCCTACCAGAACGCGACACATCCGGACGATCGGACACTGGTCAGCGAAAGCATCGAACGCTCCAAGGAGACTGGCAGGCTGGATGTCATGTACCGCATCGTGCGTCCGGATGGCACGATAAGACATGTGCAACAGCAAGCGCGGGCCGAACGAGCCGCCGATGGGCGATTGCTGCGCCTAAGTGGCACGGTGCAGGATATGACGGATTATTTTATCGCCAAGGAACAGCTTCGGCAGAGCGAAGAGCGTTTCGTCATGGCCGTCGAAGGCGCCGGCGATGGTATCTGGGACTGGCTGATGCCGACGGGTGAACTGCTGCTTTCCGGGCACTGCGAGTCGATGCTTGGCTACGTCAAAGGTGAGCTGACGATTTCCATCGATGACTGGAATGCCGGTGTTCATCCGGACGAACAGGCACTGGCCCGGCAAAAGCTGGACGCGTATCTGACAGGGGAGACGGCCAGCTACAGTGTCGAATTCCGCTTGCGTTGCAAGGACGGCAGCTTCAAGTGGGTCCTGTCGCGCGGCACCGTGGTGGCGCGCGACAGCGAGAACCTGCCGCTGCGCATGATCGGTATCCTCAGCGACATCAGCGAACAAAAAGCGGTGCAGGCTGATCTGGTAGCCGCTCGCGCGGGCGCGGAGCTTGCCAATCTGGCCAAGTCAGAATTCTTGTCCAGCATGAGTCACGAGTTGCGTACGCCCATGAACGCCATCCTCGGCTTCGCGCAGCTACTGGAGCATGACAGTCGCCTGACCGACGATCAGCAGGAAGACGTGCATGAAATTCTCAAGGGTGGTCGTCATCTGCTGCAGTTGATCAACGAGGTGCTGGATTTGGCAAAGGTCGAGTCTGGCACGATGTCGTTGTCGCTGGAGTCGGTGACGCTGGCAGACCTGGTGGAGCAATGTCGGCAATTGATCCGGCCACTGGCACAGGCAAGGCAGATTACCGTGCACTGTGCAGCGCCGTCCGAGGCGGCCGTGCGTGCCGACCGCACGCGCCTGAAGCAAGTGCTTCTGAATCTGCTCTCCAACGCCGTCAAGTACAACCACGCAGGCGGCCAGATCCGGGTTGGCGTGCAGGCCGCCGCAAACCAGCGTTGGCGCGTCACCGTGGCAGACACCGGGATTGGTATTTCAGCAGAGCATTTGGCATCACTGTTCGAGCCATTCAACCGGCTTGGTGCCGAATACGGCACGACCGAGGGGACCGGTATCGGCCTGACCATCACACACCGGTTGGTACACATGATGGGTGGTGCATTAGGTGTCGATAGCGAGGTCGGTGTCGGAAGCACCTTCTGGATCGAACTGCCGGACGAAGCCATGGTGACACTGGAAGCAAGTTCCGTGTCGGTGCCTGCGGACAAGGCGCACCAGGTACGCACGCGACGCGTGCTCTGTATCGATGACAATCCTGCCAATCTCAGGCTCCTTGCGCGACTGCTCGGCACGCGCTCCGACATCGACCTGATGACGGCGCACACACCGACGCTGGGACTTGATCTGGCGCGGACACACCGACCCGAACTGATTTTTCTTGATATCAACATGCCGGGCATGGACGGCTATCAGGTACTCAAGGTGCTCCTGGCAGATGACAACCTGAAAACCATTCCCGTCATTGCAGTGACCGCGAATGCGATGCTGCATGATATCGAGCGCGGACGCACGGCCGGCTTCGCCGATTACATCACGAAGCCGATCGATGTCACTCAGTTCGCCGGCGTCGTCGACAATTTATTGAACAGCGCCAAGGAACACCCCCAATGACCCCGGACCTGATCGAACGCTCCAGCATCTTCATCGTCGATGACGAGCAGGCCAACCTCCGCCTGCTCAACAAGCTTCTTGCCAGGCAGGGTTACCACCATCTCGTTCCGATCCAGGATTCGCGCGAGGTGCTCGCGCGGTATCAGGCGCAACGACCCGATTTGATCTTGCTCGACATTAGCATGCCTCACCTGGATGGCTATCAGGTCATGGCGCAACTGAATGCATTGAACGATCCGTTCATGCCGCCCATCATCGTCATCACCGCCGAGTACAGCCGCGAACAGATATTGAAGGCCCTGACCTTGGGCGCCCGTGATTTGATTGGCAAACCTTTTGATCACAACGAATTACTGATGCGCGTGCGCAACCTGCTCGATGTCCAGCTGGCGCAACGCCTGTTGCATGACCAGAAGGCGGTGCTGGAAGACATGGTGCGCATGCGCACCGAAGACCTCAAGCAGACACGTTTGCAGGTGGTGCGCCGCCTCGGTCGCGTGGCGGAATATCGCGACAATGAAACTGGCCTGCATATCGTGCGCATGAGTCAGGTCTCGGCGCTGCTGGCCAGAAGCATGGGATGGAGCGCGGACCAGTGCGAGCTGATGCTGCATGCCAGTCCCATGCACGATATTGGCAAGATCGGCATTCGCGACGAAATCCTGCTCAAGCCGGGCAAGCTGACGGTATCCGAGTTCAACATCATGAAGACCCACGCCTCGATCGGTGCCGACATGCTGGCCGGGGATGACTCGGAATTACTGCAACTGGCCCACACCATTGCGCTGTCCCACCATGAAAAATGGGATGGCAGCGGCTACCCCGGCGGGCTGATCGGCCAGGCTATTCCGATGGCCGGACGAATCGTCGCGGTCGCCGATGTCTTTGATGCCCTGACGTCAAGCCGTCCGTACAAGGAGGCCTGGCCGGTGGACAAGGCGGTGGCTTACATCACCGAAAACTCGGGCAAGCACTTCGATCCTGACGTTGTGGTGCATTTCTTGCGCCATTTGCCGGAGATCATTGCCATTGTTGAGTTTCATGCGGAGCCGGCTTAGATATCCGCCCGGATTGACGATCAGTTGCCCGCCACCTCGCACGCATCCATGCACACGGGGCCGGTGCCGCCACGCGGTGCTGTTGCCGTGCCAGCAGTCCGACCACATCGTCGGCACTGCGGCAATCACAACAGAATTCAACCAGATCCTCGATGAAACCGACCTGAAATTCAGCGTTTTATGCGGTTGATTTCGCCCTACAGCTAAGCCTTCCAACAGCCATTCGACCTCCAGCATCGTGACGGTCTGGATGGCCCCATCGGCGTCGTGTGGCCACGCGAATTTGCCGTCGCCGGCGACGTTACGCTGCCAACCGTACAAGCTCTCGCGAGGCACACCATGCCGCTTCGCATAAGCACTCGTCGATGTACCTTCGCCATGGACATGATCGTCACCGGCGCCCGGTCTACCGGCTTTGCCACTGTCCCCCAACAGCGAATGTCAGTCCTGTCCCGGTATCGGGCAGGATTAGCATGACCAGAACGAGCGTCGCGTTATACTCGGAATAACTCGGTGCATCACTGCGCACTACCCCTGCGGCTTTTTTTTCGGTAGCACATGATTATCTTCAATCAGCGGCAACAGGAAATCCTGACCTTGGTCCAGCGCGACGGCCACGTCACGGTGGAAAAACTGGCCAGTCACTTCGACGTGACCCATCAAACCATCCGCCGCGACATCACAATGCTGGCCAACAATCGCCAACTGCAGCGCCTTCACGGTGGCGCAAGCGTGCTATCGAGCGTGGAAAACACGGCTTACAAGCTGCGGCAGGTACTGCTGCATGCAGAAAAGGAGCGCATCGCGCGGTTGGCAGCACAGCACATACCGCACCATGCCTCGCTGTTCATCAACCTCGGCACCACCACCGAGGAAGTCGCCAAGGCGCTGCATGCACACCGTGGCCTGCGTGTTGTGACCAACAACCTCAACGTAGCCGCGACCATGTGCCATTACGAGGACTGCGAAGTGATCGTCGCAGGTGGCATCATGCGCCCGCGTGACATGGGCATCATCGGCGAATCAACCATCGAATTCATCCGCAAGTTCAAGGTCGACTACGGCATCATCGGCATCTCCAGCATCGAGACAGACGGCATGATGCGCGACTACGACATGCGTGAAGTGCGTACCTCCGAGGCTATCATCAGCCAGTCACGCAACGTGTTTCTGGTAGCTGACCACTCCAAGTTTGGTCGTCCGGCAATGGTGGAACTAGGCCATCTGTCACGGGTCACAGCGCTGTTTACCGATGCACCGGTGACAGCCGAGATGGCGGACATGATTGCCGCCGCCAAGATTGCGCTGCATATCGCCAGCGCGAACTGACGTTACCCGTATCTCTCCTCGCGGAACACCGACTCGGCCAATTTGCGCAAATTGACGGTAGCGCATGACTTTCATTTCATCTCATCCAGGCAAGCGATTGCCTGATGTGGGAGCGCGACCTGCCCGCTCACACCGTTACAAGCTGCGGCTTCACACGCAATATGTCAGCCGCCAGGCCCGCAGTCGCACACGGCCTTGTTTTCATGACTGATCGTCACCGGCCTTCGTCAACACTGGCCTACAGAGCTAATTGCCCCCTGAACGTGCGACGCATCAAACTGAATCCTGCCTGCGTCGTACACCACCTCCTGGTCTCGCTGACCGTCAAAACACAGGAGTGAGCCAGTCGGACCAGAGCGCATATTGCCAACTTTACAATTCAATCCTGTCACTTTCAATTTTTTGTCTTATACTCAAACGAAACAAACCGAACATAATCGAATATAAAAGCAACATTCTCGCATTCACTGCCCAGAGGTGCCACCGGGCGTTTTCAGGTACCGACGCCAGGGGTCCGGCATTGGTAGCGCAATCCGACAGTGAAATCCCGCATTAATGTGCAGTACTCAGGAGACACATCATGAAAACACAATACATTCTCGCCTTCGATCAGGGCACCAGCAGCTCCCGCGCAATGCTATTTGACCAGATGGGCAATGTGGTGTCGGTGGCGCAGAAGGAATTCCGGCAGATTTATCCGCATCCAGGCTGGGTCGAGCACAATCCGCTGGAGATCTGGGCCGGCCAGGCTGGCGTTGCTTCCGAAGCGATCGCAATTGCCGGTGTCGAGAGCAGTGCAATTGCCGCCATCGGCATCAGCAACCAGCGCGAAACAACCGTCGTCTGGGATCGCGCCACCGGCGTGCCGGTGTACAACGCCATCGTCTGGCAGGACCGCCGTACCGCCGACTATTGTGATGCGCTCAAAGACCAAGGCCATGAACAGATGGTGCGCAGCAAGACCGGCCTGCAGATTGATGCCTACTTTTCCGGCAGCAAGATCAAGTGGATACTCGACAACGTCGACGGCGCACGCGAACGGGCAGAGAGCGGCAAGCTGATCTTCGGCACCATCGATTCCTGGCTGGTATGGAACCTGACTCAGGGCAAGGTGCATGTGACCGATGTATCGAATGCCTCGCGCACCATGCTCTTCGACATACACAAGCTGGCCTGGGACGACGAACTGCTGGCCTTGCTGACCATCCCGCGCAGCATGCTGCCATCGGTACGTTCGTCGAGCGAAGTCTATGGCACCACCAGTGGCAGCCAGCTCGGCGCCGGGATTCCGATTGCGGGCATTGCCGGGGACCAGCAGGCAGCGTTATTTGGCCAGCAATGTACCCGTCCCGGCATGGTCAAGAATACCTACGGCACCGGCTGTTTCATGGTGATGAACACCGGCACCAGCCCGATCGAATCGAATAACAAGCTGCTGACCACGGTCGCCTGGCAGATCGGCGATGAAGTCCATTACGCACTCGAAGGCAGCATTTTCATTGCCGGTGCCGTGGTGCAATGGCTGCGCGACGGTCTCGGCATTATCAAGAGCTCTGGGGCCATCGATCAGCTGGCGCAGCAAGTCAAGGATAGTGACGGCCTGTACATGGTGCCGGCCTTCGCCGGGCTTGGTGCACCGCACTGGGATCCGAATGCACGCGGCTCGCTGTTCGGTGCCACGCTTGGCACCAGCGCCGCCCATGTTGCCCGTGCCGCCCTCGACAGCATTGCCTACCAGACCATGGATGTACTCAAGGCGATGGAAGCCGATGCTGGCATGGCAGTGCAGGAACTGCGGGTTGATGGCGGTGCCACCGTCAACGATCTGCTGATGCAGTTCCAGTCCGACATACTTGGTGTGGACGTGATCCGGCCAAAAATTACCGAGACGTCTGCCCTTGGCGCGGCCTACCTGGCAGGACTGGCAGTCGGCTACTGGAGCAGCATGGATGACCTGCAGGGACAGTGGCAGATCGACCAGCGTTTCACGCCATCGATGTCGGCACCGGACGTAGCGCAGCATGTACATGGTTGGCAGCGCGCGGTCAGTGCCGCGATCACCTGGGCCCGTGCCCCTGCTCTCAGCCAGCGCAAGTAGGCCGCCATGCAGTCATTACTGGGTGAATTCATGGGTACTGCCCTGCTCATACTGCTTGGCAATGGTGTAGTTGCCAATGTCCTGCTGAACAAGACCAAGGGTCAGAACAGCGGCCTGATCGTAATCGCCTTCGGCTGGGCGATGGCGGTGTTCATCGCTGTCTTCACGGTGGCAGCACTGAGCGGCGCGCACCTGAACCCGTCGGTCACCATCGGCCTGGCGGTGGCCGGTAAATTTTCGTGGGCCGACGTGCCGGGCTATATCGCTGCGCAGATGCTGGGCGGGATGGCAGGTTCGTCGCTGGTCTGGTTCATGTACCGCGCCCATTTCGACGCCACCAGCGACGCCGATGCCAAGCTGGCCGTGTTCTGCACGGGCCCGGCGATCCGCAACCTGCCGGCCAACCTGATGTCCGAAATCATTGCCACTTTTGTACTGGTGTTTGCAATCCTGAACATCGTCTCGCCAAAGGCAACGCTGGGTGCGATGGACGCGCTGCCGGTCGCGTTGCTGGTCCTCGGGATCGGACTCTCGCTGGGCGGCACGACAGGCTTTGCCATGAGCGCCGCCCGCGACCTCGGACCGCGCCTGATGCATGCCTTGCTGCCGATACCCGGCAAGCGCGACAGCGACTGGTCTTACGCCTGGGTGCCGGTGGTCGGCTCCGTGATCGGCGCGGTACTGGCAGCACTGTTGTACGGACAGAGTCTGATCTGAGCGCACTTTCAGTCGCTCTGTAAATCTGATAGCGAAGATTTTAATGACAATGAAGACATTGAAATGTTGTTAGCAACAACAAAGGGAAAAGGTAAACAATATGGACAGGGACATCTACGACCTGCTGGTCATCGGCGGTGGCATCAACGGTACAGGCATTGCGCGCGATGCGTCAGGCCGTGGACTATCCGTCATGCTGTGTGAAAAGGACGACCTTGCGCAACATACCTCGTCGGCCAGTACCAAGCTGGTCCATGGCGGGTTGCGCTACCTTGAATACTACGAATTTGCCCTGGTACGCAAGGCCCTGCAGGAGCGGGAAGTGCTACTGCGTGCCGCGCCCCACATCATCAGCCCGTTGCGCTTCGTGATGCCGCATGATCCGGCCGGTCGGCCGGCCTGGCTGATCCGCGCCGGCCTGTTCCTTTACGACCACCTCGCAAAACGGGAATTGCTGCCCGGCGCCGAGGGCATCAAGCTGTCCGGCCACCCAACCGGGCTGCCGCTGAAAGCCGGCTTCAAGCGCGGCTTCGCTTATTCCGATGGCTGGGTGCAGGATGCGCGACTGGTGGTGCTCAATGCCCAGGATGCCACCGAACGTGGTGCCACCGTACTCACCCGCACCACCTGCATCGCTGCCCGGCGCGAAGGCAATCACTGGCACTGCACGCTGCGGCGTGAGGACGGGCGCGTGCAGGAGGTGGTGGCACGCGGACTGGTCAATGCAGCAGGGCCGTGGGTCAACCAGTTTCTCGGTCTGGTGGCCAGTAACGGCAGCAGCAAAAAAGTACGGCTTGTCAAGGGCAGCCATATCGTCGTCAAAAAGCTGTTCGACCATCCGTACGCCTATATTTTCCAGAATCCGGACAAGCGCATCATCTTTGCCATTCCGTACGAGGACAACTTTACCCTGATCGGCACCACCGACATCGAATACCACGATGATCCGGCCACAGTAGCAATCGATGGCAGTGAAATCGATTACCTGTGCGCGATGAGCAACCGCTACTTCGAGCAGCAGATCGGGCCAGCGGATGTGATCGCTACTTTCTCCGGCGTACGACCGCTGCTGGAAGACGATTCGGCCGATGCTGCCGGCGTCACCCGCGATTACTCACTCGAAATGCACGACAGCGAAGGCGCTCCGCTGCTGTCGGTGTTCGGCGGCAAGATCACGACTTATCGCAAGCTGGCCGAACAGGCACTCGACATGCTGGCACCGACGCTGGGCAACACGGCACCGGCCTGGACCGATGGCGCAACGCTGCCGGGAGGCGACCTGCCGAACGCCGACTTCGCCGCCTTTCTGCTAACGCTCGAACGCCGCTATCCGTGGCTGCCCGCCGGGCTGCGCAAGCGCTATGCAAGCACGTACGGCAGCCGTATCAACGTGCTGCTCGGTGAAGCAACCACGATCCGGGATCTCGGTCTGGAAATCGCTCCCGGTCTGTTCGAAGCAGAGGCCCGCTATCTGGTTGATGTCGAATGGGCCAGGAGCGCCGACGACATCCTGTGGCGCCGCACCAAGCTGCGACTGCACATCCCGGCCGCAACGATTCCTGCCGTCGAGCAGTGGGTGGCGGCCTATCTTGCCGTTACCGCCAATTAGCGCTAGTACAAAACCCGCGTCCGGATCGTCCCCTCAATCCCATGCAGTTTCTCCAGCGCGACCGTCGAACACCCGGCCGGCACATCCATCACCAGATAGCCAATCGATGCATTGGTCATCAGGCTCTGCGCCGAGATGTTGATGCCGTTTTCCGCAAAAATCCGGTTGATGGCGGACAGCACGCCAGGGATGTTCTGGTGGATATGCAACAGGCGATGCTGGCCGCCAAACAGCGGCACGGCGACTTCCGGAAAATTCACCGCCGATAGCGTCGAGCCGGTGTCGGAATAACGGGCAAACTTTTCTGCGACCTCGAGTCCGATGTTGGCCTGCGCTTCCAGCGTCGAGCCGCCGATATGCGGCGTCAGGATCACGTTATCGAAACGGCGCAGCGGAGACAGGAATTCTTCGCTATTGGCTTTCGGCTCTTTCGGAAACACATCGACGGCGGCGCCGCCAAGATGCTTGCTGTCCAGCGCCGCGGCCAGCGCATCGATGTCGACGCAGGTGCCGCGCGCGGCATTAATGAAAATGCTGCCCAGCTTCATTTTGGCGAATTGCGCCGCGCCCATCATGTCGCGGGTCGATTCGTTTTCGGGAACATGCAAGGTCACCACATCGGCTTGCGCCAGCAAATCATTGAGCGACTCGACCTGATGGGCATTCCCCAACGGCAGTTTGGTAATGACGTCGAAGTAAATCACCGTCATGCCGAGCGATTCGGCCAGAACCGACAACTGGCTGCCAATGCTGCCGTAACCGACGATGCCCAATGTCTTGCCGCGGGTCTCGAACGAGCCTTCGGCCGATTTCGACCAGCCGCCACGATGGACCAGCGCATTTTTTTCGGGGATGCCGCGCAACAGCAGGATGGTTTCGGCCAGCACCAGTTCGGCCACCGAGCGGGTATTGGAATACGGTGCGTTGAAGACCGGGATACCGCGCAGCATCGCCGCGCCCAGATCAACCTGATTGGTGCCGATACAAAAGCAGCCGATCGCGACCAGCTTTTCGGCCGCTTCCAGCACCGCTTCGGTGATCTGCGTGCGGGAACGAATGCCCACAAAATGGGCGTCACGGATCTTCTCGATCAGCGCCGCTTCGTCGAGCGCGGTCGGCAGCGATTCGACATTCGTGTAACCGCTGCGGCTCAGAACATCCAGCGCATTCTTGTGTACGCCTTCCAGTAACAGAAAGCGGATCTTGTCTTTTTCCAGCGAGAGTTGGGTCATGCGCGTTTCCGGTGTAGGGTGAAAATCAGGTGATGCGACCAAACGAGTGCCGCCTGGTCAATGGGCGATTATTACATGGGGGCAAATATCGGACTGGCCAGTACGGAATTCACCATGGCCTCATCCGGACCGGCGAATACCGTGTTGTGCCGATCCGTCAGCGGCCCCCAGCCCGGCATCACATCACCGCGCTCGTCATAACCGATGGCCTTGAATTTCCACTGCCCGGTCGTGTGCTTGAGGTTGCCGACGTGCTCGCCACGTTCGGTCTGCACGCGAAAGACCCGATCGTTGACCGGGATCAGGACCAACCGACCGGAAGCCGCAGCGTCGGTCATGCCGCTGCCCTGGTCGCCAGCTGACGCAGCACGTAGTGCAGGATGCCGCCATGACGGAAGTACTCGACCTCTTTCGGCGTCATCAACAGCACCTGCACCTGGAACTGCACCGCCCTGCCATCCTCACTGCGGGCAACCACATCGGCAATGCGGCTGGCACCGTCCCGCAGGCCGGTGATGTCGAACGTCTCGTCACCTTTCAGACCCAGCGACGCCGCGCCCTGCCCGTCCAGAAATTGCAATGGCAGCACGCCCATGCCCACCAGATTCGAGCGATGGATGCGTTCGAAGCTTTCGGCAATCACGGCCTTGACTCCGAGCAGCATGGTGCCCTTGGCGGCCCAGTCACGGGATGAACCGGCGCCGTATTCCTTGCCGGCGATGACCACCAGCGGCACGCCGTTGGCTTTGTACAGCATCGCCGCGTCATAAATGGACAGCGTCTGTTCGGACGGATAATGCATCGTGTCGCCGCCTTCCCGGCCACCCAGCATCAGGTTTTTGATACGGATATTGGCGAAGGTACCGCGCACCATGACGTCATCGTTGCCGCGTCGCGAGCCGTACGAATTGAAATGGGCTGGCGCGACGCCACGCGATTGCAGGAACCGGCCGGCAGGTGAATCGGCCTTGATATTGCCGGCCGGTGAAATGTGATCCGTCGTGATCGAATCACCGAACAGGCCCAGCATGCGGGCGCCGTGGATATCGGCGATGCTACCCACCGCCATTTGCATGCCATCGAAATACGGCGGGTTCTTGATGTAGGTCGAGTCGCTGTCCCACGCGAAGACCGTGCCGTCGGGCGACGCGATCTGGTTCCAGCGCCGGTCGCCAGCGAAGACGTTGGCGTAATTGCGCCGGAACATCTCGGGCCCGATGCTGCTCCCGATCAGGTCGCCGACCTCCTGATTCGATGGCCAGATATCGCGCAGGTAAACCGGCTGGCCGTCGCTGCCGGTACCGAGCGGCTCGGTGGTCAGGTCGATATCGACCGTACCGGCAATCGCGTAAGCAACCACCAGCGGTGGCGAAGCCAGATAATTCATCTTGACCTCGGGATGGACCCGACCTTCGAAGTTGCGATTGCCGGACAGCACGGCCGCAACCGCCAGGTCGCCCAGTTCGATCTCGCGCGATACGGCGGCAGGCAAGGGTCCCGAATTGCCGATACAGGTGGTGCAGCCATACCCAACGATAAAGAAACCCAGTTGTTCGAGGTCGGCCAGCAAGCCGGCTTTGGTCAGGTAATCGGTCACCACCAGCGAGCCTGGCGCCATCGAGGTCTTCACCCACGGTGCCGGTTTCAGGCCTCGGGCCAGCGCATTGCGTGCGACCAGGCCGGCGGCCAGCATCACAGCCGGGTTCGAGGTGTTGGTGCAGGACGTGATGGCGGCAATTACGACCGCGCCATCCTTGAGAGAAAAATCCGGTTCATCGGCCACGGCGACAGTTGCTGCAAGCACCGACGCGGCATGCTCGACTGCCGTGCCACCGCCCTCGCCTTCAAAACGCTGCACGGCAGGTTCCGCCGCTTTGCGCCCGGCGATCATGCCGATGACGTTGCTGGTGTAGTTGGCTTTCATGTCCGACAGCAGCACGCGGTCTTGCGGCCGCTTCGGTCCGGCCAGCGATGGCAGCACGGTCGCCATGTCCAGATGCAGCGTGGCGCTGTACTCGGCTTCCTGATCGGTGCGCCACAGCCCCTGCGCTTTCGCGTAGGTTTCGACCAGCGTGATCTGTTCTTCGCTGCGACCGGACAGCCGCAGGTAATTCAGCGACTCGTCATCGATCGGAAAAATGCCGCAGGTCGCGCCATACTCCGGCGCCATGTTGGCAATCGTCGCACGGTCGGCCAGCGGCAACCTCGCCAGCCCGTCACCATAAAATTCGACAAACTTGCCGACCACGCCGAGCGAACGCAGCATCTGCGTGACAGTCAGCACCAGGTCGGTTGCGGTCACGCCTTCGGGCAACTGACCCGTCAGCTTGAAGCCGACCACTTGCGGGATCAGCATCGAACTCGGCTGGCCCAGCATGGCCGCTTCGGCTTCGATACCACCGACACCCCAGCCCAGCACACCAAGCCCATTGACCATGGTGGTGTGCGAGTCGGTACCAAAGACCGTATCCGGGAAGGCATAGCGAACGCCGTCGATCTCGCGCTCCATCACGACCCGCGCCAGATGCTCCAGATTGACCTGATGGACGATGCCGGTATTGGGCGGCACCACCTTGAAATTATCGAAGGCTTTCTGTCCCCAGCGCAGGAAGCTGTAACGCTCGCCGTTGCGGCTGAATTCGATCTCGCCGTTGGTCTCCAGCGAATCGCGCTGGCCAAACGAGTCGACCTGCACCGAGTGGTCGATCACCAGTTCTGCCGGGATCAGCGGATTGATGTTGGCAACCGATCCGCCCAGTTTGACGACTGCGTCGCGCATCGCGGCAAGGTCGACCATGCACGGCACACCGGTGAAATCCTGCAGCACCACGCGCGCCGGCATGAACGCGATTTCCGTCGCCGGTTCGGCCCTGGCATCCCATTGTGCGATGGCGGCGATGGCGTCTTTGGTGACCGAGACACCATCCTCGCAGCGCAACAGGTTTTCCAGCAAGATCTTCATCGAATACGGCAGGCGCGCCAGGTCGAATTGCCGGCCCAACCGGGTCAGGCTGAAAATCGTGTAATCGGTGCCATTAATGGCGAGGGTATCGCGTGTGGCGTATGAATCATGCATGACTGCTCCTTCAAATTACCCGCAAGTGCGCGAGCCAACCGGGCTCACGCCGAAAACGACGAGCCGCAACCGCAGGTGGAGGTTGCGCCCGGATTCTTGATGACAAACTGGGCGCCTTCGAGATCGTCCTTGTAATCGATTTCTGCGCCGACCAGATACTGGTAGCTCATCGAATCGATCAGCAGTTGCACCCCATTTTTTTCCATGGTGGTGTCGTCTTCATTGGCGACTTCGTCGAACGTAAAACCGTACTGGAAACCGGAGCAGCCGCCGCCCTGCACGAACACGCGCAACTTCAGGTCGGGGTTGCCTTCCTCTTCGATCAACTGCGCGACTTTGGCGGCGGCGTTATCGGTGAAGAGGATGGGTGCGGGCATGTCGGCGATGGCATTCATGGTGACTCCGGGGTGATGTGACGATCAAATAAAGCGCTGTAAGTATTCTGGTACCTGGCTTGCATGAAGCGCGATCAAAGCGGGGGTCAGACCACGCCCGCACCCGCCGCCTGCAAATCCGCATGGTACGAACTCCGCACCATCGGGCCGGAAGCGACATTGGCAAAACCCATCTTGTTTGCTTCTTCCTGATACATCCGGAATCCATCCGGATGCACGTAACGCTGCACCGCCAGATTGCCGACGGTCGGTTGCAAATACTGGCCGATGGTCAACATGTCCACCCCGTGTGCGCGCAGGTCGCGCAGCACCTGCAGGATTTCGTCATCGGTCTCACCCAACCCCACCATCAGGCCGGACTTGGTCGGGATGGAAGGATGCATGGCCTTGAAATTTTTCAGCAGGTTCAGCGAGTTCTGGAAGTCGGCTCCAGGTCGGGCTTCCTTGTACAAACGCGGTACGGTTTCGATGTTGTGGTTTAACACATCCGGTGGCGCGCTGCAGAGTATGTCCAGCGCCAGGTCCAGTCGGCCACCGAAATCCGGCGTCAGGATTTCGATGCGCGTGGCCGGCGCGGCAGCGCGTATCTGGCGGATGCATGCAACAAAATGACTGGCGCCACCGTCCGGCAAGTCATCGCGATCGACCGACGTGATGACCACATAACTGAGCTTCATCAATGCAATGGTACGGGCCATCCGCGCCGGCTCATCGGCATCGAGCGCGTCCGGCCTGCCGGTGCTGACATTGCAGAAGCGGCAGCGGCGCGTGCATTTGTCGCCCATGATCATGAAGGTGGCCGTGCCCTTGCTCCAGCATTCGCCGATGTTCGGGCAAGAGGCTTCTTCGCAGACCGTCACCAGCCGGTTGGCATGGACGATTTCCTTGGTCTCGGAAAAGCGGCCCGACGAGGCCACCTTGACCCGTATCCAGTTCGGCTTCGGCAATCTGGCCGACGGCGGCATTGCGTCGCGTTTGGTCTTCAGAGAACCACGCTGCTGATCGGGTCGGTCGCCGGTCACAACCGGCGGCAGGATGGAGACGACATTCCTGAAGGTGATGGTATCAATCGTCATGCTGGAATCATCCTCTTTAGACATTACACGGCCTGCACGGCAATCTCCGGCTCGATCGAGCGCAGCAGGTTTTCGATACTGGCGAGGGTGCCGCCGATGGCACTCGGGCAGGTGCCGCACGCGCCCTGGTAGTGGATGCTCAGCGTATCGCCCGACAGCCCCAATACATGCAAGTCACCGCCATCGGCCTGCAACGCCGGACGAATCTGCTGATCCAGCAAGTCGTTGATGCGGCCAAAGCGGTCCTGTTCGTCCTCGCTCATTTCATGCACCGCAAGCTTGGCGGCAGAGACCATTGCCGCCGACTGTTCGGTAGCCGCAGGCGCTGCCCGCAACGGCACGGCAATCAAACGCACCAGTGCCGGCCAGTCGGCCTCGCCATCCTGGGTCACGGTCAGCCAGCGGTCGGTGTAGAACACATTGGTGACATGGTCGAGCGCGAACAAGGCCGTCGCCAGCTCGTCATTTTTTGCCTGCTCCGGGTTGTCATAGGAATGCGCAATCCCCCAGCTCAGTGGTTCGTGCAGCGTAAACTTGACTGCATTCGGATTCGGCGTGTCGTCGATTTCAGCAATTTTTGGCATGCTCGGCCTCAACAAAAAGTGGGTTGGATTTCATTATGCGTCGCCAATCATCACGTGCATCGGGTCCTGCTCCGCTTCGGTCGACAGACTGTCGATGGCATGGAAAGCCGCATGCAAGGTATGCCACGGCAGGATCGCGCATTTGACGCGCACCGGCAGCTCGGCGATACCGGCAAACACCTTCAGCCGGCCCAGATGGTGGTCGCTGTTCATGTCGAGTTTGCCGGTAGTCATTGCAATGAATTCACGGATCAGCATTTCGGCTTCGGCCTGCGATTTGCCTTTGACGGCGACCGTCATCATCGACGCCGACGATTTACAGATGGCACAGGCCGCGCCCTCGAAGGCGATCTGCTCGACCGTCTCGCCCTGCATCGCCAGGCTGACCTCGATATGGTCGCCGCACAGCGGATTGTGTCCCGCCGCGTGGTGCGTGGCCTGCTCGAGCACTCCGAAATTGCGCGGCTTGCGATTGTGGTCGAGGATCATTTCCTGATAGAGCGCGCGTGGATCAGCCATTACAAAAACACTTTCTGCACGGCCCGTATGCCGGCGGTCAGGGCATCAACTTCTGCCAGGGTGTTGTAGAACGCGAACGAGGCGCGCGACGTCGCAGGCAACCCCAGACGCTGCATCACCGGCTGCGCACAATGATGGCCTGTGCGCACCGCAATGCCGTCCTCGTTGAGCAAGGTGCCGATGTCATGCGGGTGCACGCCATCGATGACAAACGACAGTACCGCCGCCTTGTTTGCAGCTGTGCCAATGATGCGCACACCCGGCAGTTGTTGCAGCTGGTCGGTGGCGTACTCCAGCAGTATCTGTTCCTGCCGGCTGATTACCTGCATGCCGATAGCCGACAGATAATCGACCGCAGCGGCCATGCCGATGGCTGCCGCAATCGGCGGCGTGCCGGCCTCGAATTTATGCGGGATGGCGTTGTAGACGGTCTTCTCGAAGGTTACCGACAGGATCATGTCGCCACCGCCCTTGAACGGTTGCATCCGTTCCAGCAGCGCGGCCTTGCCATACAAGATGCCGATGCCGGTCGGCCCGCACAATTTGTGACCCGAAAAGACATAAAAATCGCAATCGAGGTCCTGCACGTCGACCGCCATGTGCGGCACCGCCTGCGCGCCATCGACCAGTACCGGCACGCCAGATTCATGTGCTATCGCGACCATCTGCCTGACCGGATTGATGGTGCCGAGTGCGTTCGAGACATGCGTGAGACCAACGAACTTCGTGCGTTCGTTGAACAGATCCCGGTACGCATCCAGCAGCACCTCGCCGGCATCATTGATCGGCGCGACGCGAACGATTGCGCCCTTTTCTTCGGCCAGCATTTGCCACGGCACGATGTTGGCGTGGTGCTCCAGCGTGGTCAGGATGATCTCGTCGCCGGGGCCGATGAACTTGCGGCCGTAGCCATGCATGACGAGATTGATCGCATCGGTGGTGCCGCTGGTGAAGATCACTTCACGCTCGGAGCGCGCACGGATGAAGTGCTGCAACGTGCGTCGCGCAGCTTCGTATTCATTGGTCGCGATCTCGGACAACGTATGCACGGCGCGGTTGATATTGGCGTGCTGCGTGGTTTGATAGCGCACCAGCCGATCGATTACTGGCTGCGGCATCTGGCTCGATGCTGCGTTATCCAGATACACCAGCGGGTGTCCGTTCACCTGCAATCCGAGGATCGGGAAATCGGCGCGAATACGCTCAACATCGATTGCATCGGCATGCGTTATGAGGTCGTTCATGGCTGGCCACT
The DNA here is from genome assembly GCF_039536745.1 of Actimicrobium antarcticum. Taxonomy (NCBI): domain Bacteria; kingdom Pseudomonadati; phylum Pseudomonadota; class Betaproteobacteria; order Burkholderiales; family Oxalobacteraceae; genus Actimicrobium; species Actimicrobium antarcticum. Next base: position 532,648 of record NZ_BAAAZE010000005.1, on the reverse strand, counting down.
CGTCTGTTCCAGCACCTTCTGCGCCAGCTGCCGCTTCACGGAAGCGACCGGGATGCGTTCGATGATTTCTGCACCGAAGGCATAGGTCAGCAGGTTGCGTGCAGCGGCCTCGCTCAGGCCGCGACTCTGCAAATAAAACACTTCATCCGGATCGAGCTGGCCAACCGTCGCGCCATGCGTGCATTTGACGTCGGAGGCAAAAATTTCGAGTTGCGGCTTGGTGTCGATATGCGCCTTGCCGGACAACAGCAAATTGCGGTTCGACTGACGCGCATCGATTTTTTGCGCGCCGGGTCGCACCATCACCTTGCCATTGAAGACCGCATGCGCGCTGCCACCGGCGATGCATTTGTGCAGCTGACGACTGATGCCATGTGCCTTCGCGTGATCGACAAAGGTATGCGTGTCCGCCAGTTGCCGGCCACCGATCATGGCCAGTCCGTCGAGCGTGCAGGTGGCGCCTTCGCCGTCGTGAACGACATCCACATTGACCCGCGAAATACGGGCGCCCAGCGCGACGCTGACCGACTCGTAATTGCTGGCACGGCCGAGCGAGACGGCACACAGGCCGATATGCAAAGCCCAGTTACCTTCGCGCTGCAAGCGTATATGCGTCATCCGTGCCGAATCGGCCAACGCGATTTCGGTCACGGCATTGGTGAAATGCGCTTCTTCCTGCCAGCGCGGCTGATACAGCACAACGTAATCCTCGATCACGGTCACGCTGCTGCCGGATTCGGCAACGATCAGGCAGCGCGGGAAGCTGACGACATCCTTTTGGGTGGCGATGAACAGCACGTGGATCGGAGCGACGATCGCACTATCCCGATGGACGATGAGTATGGCGGCGTCGTCGAGCGCGGCGGTATTCTGTGCTGCGAAATAGGCGCTATCGATAGCGGCGTGGTTTCCAAGATGAGCCTGAATCGTCTGCGCATGCTGCAGCAGCGCGGTCTGCAAATCGGTGACGACAATACCCTCGTCGGCTTTCAGCGTCGATAACCCGGAAGCGTAAATGCCATCGACGAACACCAGTCGCGTCTGCGCTTCTTCGATCGCGAACTCGGCGATGTCGTCGAGCTCCAGCGAACTGGCGCCGAGTGCTGGCGCAAACGCGGTCTGGGCAAACGGCGACAAGTCCGTAAAACGCCATTCCTCGTCACGCGTGGTGGGCCGCGTCAGCACGGCAGCGCGCAGCGTCGCCGTCGCCCGCAACGCATCCAGCCACGCTTGTTCGCCAGTGTCAGCCTGACCGGATGATGCGCCGGTCAGGACCGCACTGGCGCTCATGCAGTCACCGTTTGCGCTGCCGCATACTCGTCACTGACCCACTCGTAGCCGCGCTCTTCGAGTTCGAGCGCCAGCTCTTTTCCGCCGGTCTTGATGATGCGACCGGCATCCATCACATGCACGAAATCCGGCACGATGTAGTTCAGCAGGCGCTGGTAATGCGTGACCATCACGATCGCATTGTCGCGGGTCGACAGCTGGTTGACGCCGTGCGCGACGATGCGCAGCGCATCGATATCCAAGCCGGAATCGGTCTCGTCGAGGATCGCCACGCGCGGCTCCAGCAACGCCATTTGCAGGATCTCGTTGCGCTTCTTTTCTCCGCCGGAAAAACCGTCGTTGACACTGCGGTCCAGGAAGTCCGGACTCATCTCCAGCAGTTGCATCTTTTCACGGACGAAGTCGTCGAATTCGAGCGGATCGAGTTCTTCGTTGCCGCGTTCCTTTTGGACCGTGTTGTAGGTCAGGCGCAGGAACTGGCTGTTGACCACGCCCGGCACTTCGATCGGATACTGGAACGCCAGGAACAGTCCGGCCCGCGCCCGTTGCTCGGGCTTGAGTGCAAACAGATCCTGCCCTTCGAACAGCACCGATCCGCCAGTCACCTCATAGGCCGGATGCCCGGCCAGCACTTTGGCAAAGGTGCTCTTGCCCGATCCGTTCTGTCCCATGATCGCGTGCACTTCGCCACTGCGCACCGTGAAATCGAGGTCCTTCAGAATCGCTGTGCCGTTCACGCTGGCGCACAGTCCGCGTACTTCCAGCAGGATCTTGCTATCGCTGTTCATCATCCGATGCTCCCTTCCAGTTTGAAGTTCAGCAGGTTGGATGCTTCGACCGCGAACTCCAGGGGTAATTGTTGAAATACGTCTTTGCAGAATCCGTTGATGATCATCGACACCGCCGCCTCGCCATCGATACCGCGCTGGGCAAAATAAAACAGCTGGTCTTCACCGATCTTCGAGGTCGAGGCTTCATGCTCGACCTGTGCGGTCGGATTGCGCACCTGGATATACGGGAAGGTATTGGCGCTGCAGGCTTCACCGATCAGCATCGAGTCGCATTGGGAATAATTGCGGGCCCCGGTGGCACCCGGCGCGACCCTGACCAGACCGCGATAGCTGTTGCTGGATTTGCCGGCAGAGATCCCTTTGCTGACGATCGTGCTGCGGGTGTTTTTGCCGATATGGATCATCTTGGTGCCGGTATCGGCTTGCTGGTAGTTGTTGGTCACGGCGACCGAATAGAACTCACCGATCGAGTTATCGCCCTGCAGAATGACCGACGGATATTTCCAGGTAATCGCCGCACCGGTCTCGACCTGGGTCCACGAAATCCGCGAGTTCACGCCCTTGGCCAGCGCGCGCTTGGTGACGAAGTTGTAGATGCCGCCGATGCCGTTTTCATCACCGGCATACCAGTTTTGTACCGTCGAATACTTGATGTCGGCATGGTCCAGCGCCACCAGCTCGACTACTGCTGCATGCAACTGGTTGCTGCTGAATGCGGGTGCGGTACAGCCTTCCAGATAGACCACCGAGGCACCCTCTTCGGCGACGATCAGCGTGCGTTCGAACTGGCCGGATTCTTCGGTATTGATCCGAAAATAGGTCGACAGATCCATCGGGCATTTGACGCCCTTCGGGATGTAGCAGAACGAGCCATCGGTGAAGACCGCGGAATTGAGCGCGGCATAAAAGTTATCGCCGCTCGGCACCACCGTGCCGAGGTATTTTTTGACCAGCTCCGGATATTTCAGCACCGCTTCCGACATCGAACAAAAGATCACGCCCGCCTCGGCCAGCTTGTGCTTGTAGGTCGTCGCCACGGACACGCTGTCGAAAATCACGTCGACTGCCACGCCAGCCAGCGCCATGCGCTCGTGCAGCGGGACACCGAGTTTTTCGAATGTGCGCAACAGTTCCGGATCGACTTCCTCCATGCTGTTGAGTTTGGGTTTGGACTTCGGTGCCGCGTAGTAGCTGATCGCCTGGAAATCGATTTTCGGGTGATGGCAGTTCTGCCAGTGCGGCTCGGTCATCGTGAGCCATTTCCGGTATGCCTCCAGACGAAACGAGAGCAACCAGTCAGGCTCGTTTTTCTTTGCTGAAATCAGGCGGATGGTGTCTTCGCTCAGACCTTTTGGCGCGACGTCGGATTCAATGTCGGAGACAAATCCGTGCGGATAGGGTCGGTTGACCAATTGTTGAAGTACGGCACTCATGGGTGATAGTCCTCACTGTTTTCTGTCGCCGGCAGAAGGTATTGGCTCTGCTCCGGCATGACCGCGTCAGGGAAAAGATTCCCTGCAATGGCCACTACTGCTCACTGGTCACGCTTCAGGCAACTGCGTTCTTCTTCTTGAGATTGAAACTCTCGCCGCAACCACATTCGCTCTCGGCGTTCGGGTTCGTGACTTTTAATACTTCATTGAAGCCTTGCTTGACGAAGTCGACCTGCGAGCCATCGATCATGGTCAGGCTAGTTGGGTCGACCACGACGTTGATGTTGCCGGACACGAATAGCTGATCGTCATCCTTTGCGGCGTCGACGTAATCCAGCGTGTAGGCAAAACCGGAGCATCCGACTTTCCTGACACCTAAGCGGATACCGAAACCCTTGCCGTTTTTTTCAATCTGGGCGCGGATTTTTTGTGCTGCATGGTCTGACAGTGAAATTGCCATCGTGATTTGCCTTTGGGGTCATCTAGAATATCCGACTAATTTAGTCGGATATTCACTGTACGATACCCGACTAATTTAGTCAACCATGTTGGTCGAGCGGGTATCGATGGTCAGGCGACTGTCAATCAGAGGTTTTTGCAGGGCATTCCAGCGGGGAACCGGACGCTGTGTTCATGACAATTGGAAGAGGGACTTCAGAAAAAAAACCCGGAGAATGTCCGGGTCTGGGGGTGAGTCATGCGCGATTGCGACACGTCGATGACAAAACCGATCAGCTGCCAGCGACCGTCATGCTCTCGATCAGCACCGAGCCGGTTTGTTTGGTCCCGCGAATCAGCGTGTCCGCACCAATCGCGACGATCTGCATCAGCATGTCTTTCATGTTGCCGGCAATCGTGATTTCTTCGACCGGATACTGGATCACGCCGTTCTCCACCCAGAAACCCGACGCGCCACGCGAGTAGTCGCCAGTGACATAGTTCGTGCCTTGCCCCATCAGCTCGGTGACCAGCAGACCGGTACCGAGTTTTTTCAGCATGGCCTTGAAATTATCAGACGGGCGGGTCTGCGTCGACGTCATCGTCAGGTTATGCGAACCACCGGCGTTACCGGTGCTCGGCATGCCCAGCTTGCGTGCCGAATAGGTCGACAGAAAATACCCCTGGACGATGCCATCGACAACCACATCACGCTGAACAGTCCGGCAGCCTTCGTCATCGAACGGTGCCGAGCCAACCGCACCAATCACATACGGATCTTCGACTATCTGCACATGCCTGGCCAGTGCCTGCTTGCCAAGCGAATCGAGCAGAAAGGTGGACTTGCGGTACAGCGCGCCCCCCGAGACGGCCTGCACGAATGCGCCCAGCAATCCTGCCGCCAGCGGCGCTTCGAACAGCACCGCACATTTGCGGGTGTCGAGCTTGCGGGCATTCAGGCGTGCCAGCGCACGCTCGGCGGCATAGCGACCGATGGCTTCCGGATTGGCCAGCTTCGCCGGATTGCGCATCGACGAATACCAGTCGTCGCGCTGCATGCTGGCGCCGCGACCGGCAATCGGCGAGACCGAGATGGTGTGCCGGGAAAACGCATAGCCGCCCATGAAATCACGGCTATTGGCCATCACGAACTGCGACGCCTGCGCGTGCACGCTGGCGCCTTCGCTGTTCGTGACGCGGGGGTCGACCTCGAAGGCGGCGGCTTCGCAGCGTTTTGCCAGCGTGACGGCGTGTTCGGTATCGATATTCCAGGGATAGTGCAACTGCAGGTCACGCGGATTCTTTTCGAACAAGTCGGGGTCAGGCAAACCGGCGCAGTCGTCTTCGGACGTGAAGCGGGCGATGTTCCAGGCGGCCTCGACCGTGTCCTTCAAGGCATTCTGCGAAAAGTCGGAGGTGTCGGCATTGCCGTGCCGGACATGCCGTTCGGCACCCAGGTAGACCGTCACCGCCATGCCCTTGTCCTTGTTTTGCTCGATGGTTTCGATCTTGCCCTTGCGTACCGTTACCCCCAGACCATGGCCTTCATTGATTTCGACGGTGGCATCCGACGCCCCGCGTTCGCGGGCATAGCGCAGCACATCCTGCGCAAGCTGCTGCATCTGGTCCTGGCTATAACTGAATACGGGTGCGCTCATGTGCGGTTTTCTTGGGCTGGACGGTAAAACGGTTATCATAGCAGTCGTTTACAGTATGGCTTTACGCCTCATCCCTTCATCATGCCTAATCCCAATCGCGGCAACTGCGGCTTCCAATCGACCGAGTTTGAACAGGAATACGAGCGCCCTTCGAAGTCGCAACTCAAACGCGACATGACCGCCCTGCAAAAACTCGGTGCCGAACTGGTCGCCGAAGCGCGTGACCGCGTCAAGCGCGTCCCCATGCCAGAAGATGTGCGCGACGCCATCCTCGAATGCCAATTGATCAAGGACCACGAAGGTCGACGTCGCCAGTTGCAGTACGTCGGCAAAAAAATGCGTACCCTGAATGACGACGAACTGGCCGCCATCCAGCGCACGCTGGACAGCTGGCGCGGTCTGTCGAAAGCCGACACCAACGCGATGCATGCGCTGGAACGCCGCCGTGACAAGCTGCTGACTGATGAAAAAGTCCTGACCGACTTGCTGACCCAGAATCCGGAACTCGATGCCCAGCATGTGCGCGGCCTGATCCGCAATGCCCGCAAGGAGCAAGCCGAGAACAAGCCGCCGAAAGCCTACCGCGAACTGTTCCAGATCCTCAAGCAAGTTGCCGCCAAAGCCAAGCCTGATGAAACCGAGAACGATGACGAAGCCGACGAGGACTGAGCCTGATCAGTTGCGCATCGGACTGATATCGATATCCGATCGCGCCTCTGCGGGAATTTATATAGACCAGGGCATTCCGGCGCTGCGTGACTGGTTCACCAGTGCACTGAGCAGCCCGTGGATCATGGTGACCCGGTTGATCGCCGACGAGCGACCTGCCATTGAAGCCGCCCTGATCGAACTGGTAGACCTCGAAGACTGTGATCTGGTGCTGACCACTGGCGGCACAGGCCCCGCACGGCGCGATGTGACACCTGAAGCGACGCTCGCAGTCGCCACCAAAGAGATGCCCGGCTTTGGCGAGCAAATGCGCCAGATCAGCCTGAAGTTCGTGCCGACTGCGATTCTGTCGCGCCAGGTTGCGGTCATCCGTGAAACCCCCGACCATGCGGCGTTGATCATGAACCTGCCCGGTCAGCCGAAGTCGATCCGGGAAACTCTCGAAGGCTTGAAGGATGCCGATGGCAAGCAACTGGTGGCCGGCATCTTCGCTGCTGTTCCGTATTGCATCGACCTGATCGGCGGTCCGTACATCGAGACCAATCCGTCTGTGTGCACCGTATTCCGGCCCAAGTCGGCGTTGCGGGTGCAACCCTCCTGACTCTTATTCCCTCCTGCCATGACCACATCCCTGCTCGACAGCGTCACCATTGAAACCGCCGCCAACCCGACCGTCGCGGTCATCTGGCTGCACGGACTGGGCGCCGATGGCAACGACTTCGTGCCGATCGTGCGTGAGCTGGATTTGACTGGCTGCCCTGGGATCCGCTTCATTTTTCCGCACGCGCCGACGATGCCGGTGACCGCCAATAACGGCTATGTGATGCCGGCCTGGTATGACATCCTTGGTGTCGATCTGGTCAAGCGCGAGGACGAAGCAGGACTGCGCAAATCGCAGTTGGCTATCGAACGGTTGATCGACCAGCAAAAGACGCTCGGCATTCCCGCCGACCGTATCGTGCTGGCCGGTTTCTCGCAGGGATGTGCGATGGCTTTGCAAACGGGTCTGCGCCATCCCGGGAAACTGGCTGGCCTGCTGTGCCTGTCGGGTTATGTGCCACTCAACGCACATCTCGCCAAAGAACGGCATGTGGCCAACCAGACCACACCGATCTTCATGGCGCATGGCAGCAGCGATTCGGTGATACCGATGGTGCGTGCCGAGCAATCGCGTGACTTGCTGCTGGCACTCGGCTATCCGGTCGAATGGCATGAATACGCCATGCCGCACTCGGTCTGCCCGCAAGAAATCGGCGACATTGGCAAGTGGTTCAAAAATATTCTCGCTGCCGAATAATTACGCAGCACGCGCACACCGTTCAAGGTAATCGCAACCCGGCGCAATCGCAGCGAATCGCAAGGAGGCTATCATCAAGCAGCTCGAACAACTCGCTACGCTGATCGTCGATCAACGGCCGCAACTGCTGGCGACGTGGCGCACCCAGCTCAAAAAACTCGAATCAGCCAGGCATCTCGATTTGCCGACCCTGAACGACCATATACCCGTGCTGCTCGATGAGCTGGTCGTCGCTTTCAGATTGCGCATGACCGACGATGCGATCGAAGGGCACATCGAGACACCGCCAGAACATGGCTTGCAGCGGCTGGAGGACGGCTTTGAGATCGATGAAGTGGTTTCCGAATACAACATTCTGCGCAGCTGTATCCATGACCTCGCGGACGAACACGGACTCAACCTGCAGGGCAAGCCGTTCCATATACTGAACCGTGTGCTGGACGGTGCCATCGGTGCGGCAGTACAAAATTATGCGACGCAAAGCGCCCGCAATGTGCAGCAGCGCCGTGAAGATTACCTGGCCTTTGTCGCACATGATCTGCGCACTCCGCTGAGTGCGATTTCGCTGGCGACCCGCGTTCTTGAACTGAGCGTCACCGATCAGACCACGTCGCTACAAACCCACCAGATGTTAAAAAGTCTGCATCGTAATGTGCACCAGCTGTCAGCGTTGGTCGCCAACATTCTGGACGAAAATACCAATTTGCAGACCGAGAACGGCATCAAGCTGGTGCGCCGTCACATCGACCTGTGGCCGGTGGTAGAGAGTCTGATCATCGACCTCAATCCTGTGGCAGGGACAGGCAGCACCAAGCTGAACAATCAGGTTCCAGAAGATCTGACGGTATATGCCGATGCCAATCTGTTGCGCAGGGTGCTACAGAACCTCATTGCCAATGCCATCCAGTACACACCGCGTGGCGACGTCACCATTACTGCCTGTGCAACCAGCGACGGACAGGCTGTGGAGTGCTCGGTCAGCGACACCGGTGCCGGCATTCCCGCCGACATGATCGACAAGGTCTTCGACAAATTCGAGGGCGATCCGGCCAATGGCAATGGCATGGGCCTCGGACTGACGATCTTCAAGACGTTCGTTGAGGCGCATGGCGGTGCGGTGAGTGTTGACAGTGTGCCGGGTACCGGATCGGTATTCAGATTCACTTTGCCGAATTACTGATGCGATGATGCAGTGTTGCGCCGCCCTTTATCGATTTCAACCACGCTTGGAACTGCACATTAGTTTTTCCCACCCACTATTGAATCCGCATATTGAAGCGAACGCGGCCATCAACGGTGCAAGGGAGAATGAACATGAGCAAAATAGGAAACTTTTTTCACAAGATCACTGAGGGAATCAAGAACGCATTTGAATCCTGCGTGAATGCTGTCAAGGCCGCCATCAACACGGTCGGTGACACGTTCAAGAGTCTCATGAAGCACACGCTCGCTTTATTGGAGGCCGTTGCTACAGGAGATGTTGAACAAGTAGGTAAATGCTTCCTGCAACTCGGGACCGATATGGCGGATCTGGCGACCTTGCCTGAATCAGCGGCAGCGAATGCTGCAATGGAAATAGTAAAGGGGGCGATGAAGACTGCCGCCGAGACGATGGGCATGTCGGACCAACCCTGGATGAAGAAGGTGTTGAAGGGCATATCGTTAGCGAGCAACTTTACCAGTCTGGGAAATGCCGCGGAATTCGCTGGCACAGAAATATTGGCACTCGCTACCGGAAGCGAAACCCAGACCGAGCAAGCTCTCCATGACATCACATGACCCGGCTCCGGCTCATTGAAAAGCAGCGAATCCCTGCACGACGGTGACAACATGCGAGTCCTCGTCGTGCGTAGTTCGAGGGCCGTAATTACCCGGTTACTTGAATACCACCGTCTTCGACCCGTTCAACAAAATCCGGTGTTCGACAAACCATTTCACGGCTCTCGCCAACACCACACATTCCACATCCCGTCCGATCGCCGTCAGCGTCTCCGGGTCCATCGCATGATCGACCCGCTCGACGTCCTGCTCGATGATCGGACCTTCGTCCAGATCCCCGGTGACAAAATGGGCCGTTGCGCCGATCAGCTTGACGCCGCGCTCATGGGCTTGCGCATACGGTTTGGCGCCCTTGAAGCTGGGCAAAAACGAGTGATGAATATTGATCGCCCGGCCACGAAACGCATCGCACAACTCCGGTGACAAGATTTGCATGTAGCGCGCCAGCACGACCAGATCGATGTCATGCGTTGCAACCAGATCGAGGATTTTTTGTTCTTGTTTGCGCTTGTCGTCGGGAGATGCACCGGCCACCAGAGGCAGATGATGGAATGGAATGTTATAGCTGGCCGCGAGCTGGTAAAACTCCGTGTGGTTGGACACGATCGCCGGAATTTCCACCGGTAGCAAACCGCTGCGATAGCGAAACAGCAGGTCGTTGAGGCAGTGCCCGATCTTCGACACCATCAGCATCATTTTCGGCTTCTTGTGTGCATCATTGAGCTGCGCATTCATCTGCATGGTGGCGGCCAGGACAGCAAATTCAGCACGCAAACTGCTATCGCTGACCGATGCATCCTCAGCGCTGAAATGCACGCGCATGAAGAACAGCCTGGACTGGGCGTCGCCAAACTGGGCGGAGTCGATGATGTTACAGCCATGGTCAGCCAAAAACCCGGACACGCGATGCACAATACCGCGCTGGTCCAGGCAAGAAAGAGTAAGGATATATTCCGGATGCGTGGTCATGAAGTTGGCTGAAATCGCTGGCAAAAAAGAGCCGTCATTGTCGCATGCCGTGACAGTACGAACGCGATCCGCAAAACGCAGTGCGCCGCTGAGCCAGAGACGTCATTGAACTGGAGAAGCTGGAGCCGAGCAGAGGCGCATGGGGTCAGGTTACTGAGCCGCGTCAGCCAGCATCGACTTCCCCCGGCTCAGCGGCAGTACTACGACGCCTTGAATCAGGACTGGGCCGGAAGAGCAGAAAGTCGTGTCAAGCGCATGTCGATGCGTGCTGTCAATTCCAACTCAATGACCGTGCCATCGCGCTTTATCAGACCACCGACTTGGCGACCGATAAGTTCCGAGGAGCGCTGGCAGTACCAACTTGCACATCACCGGACAGCTGGCCGCCCTCTTCGATGACAACCTTGCCATAGCGAATCTTGCCGGATACTTTGCCGGTTGAATAAATCACCAGCTTTTGACGCACAGTCAGTTCGCCATCAAATTCGCCACGTATTTCAGCGATGTCGATTTCAGCCGATCCCTTGAAAGCGCCGCTCTCGGCGATCTGTATCACGCGCGAATCCATCGTGGCTTCAACGCGTCCTTCGACGACCAGCGTATCGCAATCGGTGATCTCGACACCCTTGAGCTTGATGTTCGGGCCGACGATGAGCTTGCTGCCGACTTCATTGGTGCTGGACATGGACGTTGGTTGTCCCGGAGTCGGTGCTGCCGGTGCAGGGGAAGTGACGGACGATGACGAGCCGCCGAGGGAGGTGGACTTGGGGCTACCTGAACTACTACCGAGATTGCTGCTCCCACTACTGCTAAACGGAGAAGTCGGTGTGGTGGTGTCGCGTTTGCCAAAAAGTGTTTCGGATCGAAGCATGATATCTCCTGAAAATGCGTGGAATGATGAAAACTCGGATAAGTGGACAATTTGCTTAGTCTGAATTTCACAGAATAGGCACTAGTCTCGGCTCTGTTTTTTTCAGCGCATTGAGCAATTCGTACAGTATCGACAAGCAACCATGAGTTTGATCAAATTCAGACTCTTGATTTTGGCCTGCCCGGGTTTAAAAAGTTCCAATATTTTACATTTCACATAAAAAGCACGATCGTTCCAAATTAAGCTATAGTTTCCCGACCCCACAATCACCCGGAGACACCGATGAGCACGTCCACACTGATCAACCAGCAATATCGACTTGCCGCCCGACCGATTGGCATGCCAAAACCCGAAGACTGGCACTTCACCACCGAGCCGGTCCGCGACATCGTCGATGGCGAGGTATTGGTCAAGACGCTCTATCTGTCATTGGACCCGGCAATGCGTGGCTGGATGAACGAGGGAAAATCGTATATCCGCCCGGTTGCCATTGAGGAAGTCATGCGCGCTGGCGGCATCGGCAAGGTAGTCGCATCGAAATCGGCAAAATTTGCGGTGGGTGACATGGTTTCTGGTGGCCTCGGCGTACAGACTTACTGGACCGGCGCGGCGGACGACAAGACTGCAGCGCTTTACAAAGTCGATCCAGCGATGGCGCCGCTGCCCAAGTATCTGAATGCATTGGGCATGCCGGGAATGACAGCCTATTTCGGCCTGCTCGAAGTGGGTCAACCGAAGGCGGGCGAGACCGTGGTTGTCTCTGGTGCCGCCGGTGCGGTCGGACAAACCGTCGGCCAGGTCGCCAAACACATGGGATGCCGCGTGGTCGGGATTGCCGGTGGCAAGGAAAAATGTGATTTCGTGGTCAATGAGCTGGGCTTCGATGCCTGCATCGATTACAAGAGCGGGGCTTTGCGGGAGGGGTTGAAAGAACATTGTCCGAAAGGCGTCGACGTCTACTTCGATAACGTCGGTGGCGACATTCTCGACACGGTACTGACACGCATCAACCTGAAGGCCCGCATCGTCATTTGCGGCGCGATCTCGCAGTACAACAATACAACGCCGGTCAAGGGTCCGGCCAATTACCTGTCGCTACTGGTCAATCGCGCACGCATGGAAGGCATCGTCGTATTCGATTACGCCGATCGGTATCACAAGGGCGTTGCCGCGATGGCGCAATGGATGCAGGAAGGCACCTTCAAGACGCGCGAAGATATTGTCGTCGGCATCGAAAAATTTCCACAGACATTGTTGATGCTGTTTAACGGTGGCAATTTCGGCAAACTGGTCTTGCAGGTAGCCGAAGAGTGATGCATTAAGCAACGTGGTGGAGTGACTTTTCCACCACGATAAATAGTTATTTCCGAGCAGGCACCTCAAACATCAAACTCCCCCAGAAACTGTCCCAGTCCACCTCGCTTGAGTCGGTTGCGGCAATCATGTGCACCGTACTGATCATCCAGGCACCGGCATAGGGCAACGCAAATGAGACGTTGCCGTCCTCATCGGTTTTCGCCCGTATCGATACGGTCTGCTGCTTGTGATGATGCCAGGCGCGCAACAACGCACCGGCCAGTGGCTTGCCATCAAACAGCAATTTGAAGTTCAAAGTCGCACCCGCAGTTTGCGATAGCGGATCGTTCAGCGGCAGGATTTCCAGGCGTTGTCCGGTGCGGATTGCGTAGGTCTGATCCGACTTGCCGGCGGCACGCATCAGGGTTTTGGTATGGCGGCGGAATCGTTCGCGTCCAGGCTGCGACGCCGTACCAGCCTCTTCGCGCTGCTTGACCAGTCGGTCGAGACCCTCGTCATGCAGATACGCCTGAAATTTGTCGGCTGGTAGCGTGATCTGTGCGGTGTGGCTATCGAAGGCCACCAGATGCGTGCCGGCACGGGTGATGTCCACAGGAACCTGACCGATCGGTTCTTTCGAGGGCACGAGTCCCATCAAGTCGTCGACACCAGCGTCCGAGTAATGACGCAGCACCGCGGCATGACTGGTCTGGAAACCTGCCTGGGTACCCTCGAAATACTCACCGAAATACATGAACATTTGTACCTGCGTACCCACTCGCGGAGAAAGTGGTTCCGCGCGCAGCCAAAACTCATGGGCGCTAACCCATCCTGGCGATGAGAGCGTCAACAACGCAGCTAACAGGGTGGTCCAATGGCGCATGCAGTCTCGATTCTGAAAGTTGGGGAAGTGGCAGGTGCATGACAATTTCCGTTGCCGCGCCCGGGCCGCCCCAGGCCACATGTATACGGCTGAAAAGGACTTCCGGATGTTTTTTTGCGAAGGCGAATCGTAGCTCGCCATTCGGTCAACATGCAACGCCATTCACTACGAGGCCAAAAGAATGCGTCGATGAACGGGATCAGTCGTGCACAAAACCGACTACACTTCAGCCTCGTGAACCCCGGGTGCGATATCCTCTCCGGAAATACCTGCGCGGATATGTTCGTCATCACGTCGCGCGTCTATTTGCCACACAGCATCCAATACAGGACACAAGCTCTCGTCGGGCCTGCCCACACAACATGACGTCGAAGTTGAACCACCCCGCAGAAGATACCGAACTGAATCCCGATCAGGCCCGCAGCGGGTCTGCAAACGCACTGATCGCTACATTGGATAGCATCGTCAAGGGCATGGCGACCCGGCATACCGGTTTCGCCGCAGCGATTTTTGTGGTTGACGAAAACGGGGCATACCTGCACGCCGGAACCGTGCCGAACTTGCTCGACGATATCGTTCATGCCGGTGATCCTTTACCGACCGTGGATGCCGACGCGCTGGAAGAAAGCCCGTTCTGGCAAAATTACCGCGCGCTGGCGTTGCAGCAATACGCCTCGCATGCGCGCGTGCTGGTGCCCATTCGCCCTGCCTCCAGCAAACTGTTGGGGATGTTCATTATTCATTCCGACCGACCCGACGTGCCTGTTGATCAATACCAGAAAGCGATTGCTGACCTGGCCTCATTGGCATCAATTGCCATCGAACGTGACATCATCGGCCGCAAAGCCGAGCAATCCATGGATGCGTTGCGGGAAGATACCTTGCGGATGGCATTGGCGATCGATGGCAGCAGTACCGGCATCTGGGATCGGAATGTAGTCACTGGCGAGATGCATTATTCGGCGGGCTGGAAAGCCATTCTGGGTTACGCCGCCACCGATCTGAGCAAACGCATCGAGGACGGATACAGCCGCGTGCATCCCGATGACTTAGGCTATGTACAAGCCACCATCCAGGCACATTTTGACCAGACCACCGAGATCTATTCTGTCGAACATCGGATTCGCTGCAAGGATGGCCGCTACAAGTGGATTTCCAGCCGAGGCAAAGTCGTCAGCCGTGATATCGACGGCAAACCGCTGCGCATGATCGGCACCACCACGGATATCAGCGACATGCGGGCGATGTCGGACCGATTACAGGAAAGCGTCGATATGATCACGCGCCTGACCAACGAAATTCCTGGAATGGCATTTCAATATTGCATTCCCATCGATGGAAAGGCGTTTTTTTCGTATGTCAGTAAGGGTATACGGGATATTTATGAACTGACGCCGGCACAAGCCATCGATGACGCTTCGTTGGTTCGTGCGGTCATTCATCCTGATGACCTTGGCAGTTATCTGCAATCGCTGGAGACCTGCACGCTGCGCATGACACCGTGGCAACTGGAGTTTCGCGTCATCCTGCCAAAGCAAGGCGTACGCTGGCGCAATGGCAGTGCACATCCGCGCCGATTGCCCGACGGGGTCATCCAATGGCATGGCTTCATTACTGATGTTACCCAGCGCAAGCAAATCGATTCCGAGTTGCAGGCGCTGGCGACAACCGATTTCCTGACGCATTTACCGAATCGCCGGTACTTCATGGCGCGCATGGATGAAGAACTTGCACGGATACGTCGTGGCATTGGGGGCATTGACGGCACAGGCAGCGCGGTGCTGATGTGCGACCTGGATCATTTCAAATCCATCAACGACACCTACGGTCATGCCGCCGGCGATCTGGTACTGAAACAATTTGCGAAAGTACTGCGTGCAGAACTGCGCAAAAACGATACGGCTGGTCGGGTCGGTGGCGAAGAATTTGCGATCGTGTTGTCTGGTATCGGGATTGCCGATGCGAGATTGTTTGCCGAACGACTCAAGGACAAGGTGGCCAGCATGGAAGTCATCATGAATGGCCACGCTATCGCCGTCACGGTCAGTATTGGCATGACGCTGATGACCGCCACGGACACGATTACCGGCACAGTCCTGTCGCGCAGTGACATCGCCATGTATCGCGCCAAGGAACTGGGCCGTAACAGGATAGAAATCGCGCGCAGCTGAGTTGATGTCTGGTCTACCCTTAAAGCTGTCCAAAACACATCCATTAATTTTAAAGATGCATAACTAATGCAACTTTGGTAGAATGCACCCTCACCTGCTACCGGCCAAATACCATGCGCCTGACCCGTTTTTCGGATATCGGACTTCGCGTTCTGATCTACCTCGCTCGGACGGGCGATCGGCAGTCGATCGTGACTGCTGCAGAAATCGCTGCGCAATTCAGCATCCCGGTCAATCATCTGGTCAAGGTGGTCGGGCACCTGGCGCGGGCAGGCTGGATACTGGCAACACGCGGACGTAATGGCGGATTGCGGCTTGCAATTGATCCAATGACCCTGCGGACCGGCACCATCCTGCTGGAGCTGGAAGGGACTGAAGAACTGGCAGATTGCGAAGGTCAGCAATGTCAGTTGCGCAAACATTGCGCATTGCGCGGTGCGCTGCAGGTGGGCATGCGAGCATTTTATGACGCAATGAATGCGTACACGCTGGCGGACCTCTGTGCTGGCGAAACCGGCGAACAGATCGTACGCATGCATCGCAGTTTTACCAGGCAATAAATCAGGGCCGTAGAACCACGAACAATGTTAGACGGCTATTTTTTTGTTTTTAAATATGCATTTAATATACTTATTATTGGAGAATTCATGATTTCAGCTTCCGCCCGTCCGTATATCGATGCCAGCGTTCCCGTTCTGCGCGCCCATGGCCTCGCAATTACAACCACCTTTTACCGCAACATGTTCGTGGCCCATCCCGAGTTGACCAACCTGTTCAACATGGGCAACCAGGCCAGCGGAGTACAACAGCAATCGCTGGCTGCGGCCGTGTTTGCCTACGCCGCCAACATCGGCAACACGGCTGCGCTGGGCCCGGTGATCGAGCGCATTGTGCAAAAGCACCTGTCGGTGGGCATCCGTGCGGAGCATTATCCGATCGTCGGTCAATATCTGATCGGCGCCATTCAGGAAACTCTCGGAGACGCCGCCACCGCACCTTTGCTGGCAGCCTGGGTGGAAGCGTACGATAGCCTCGCACGCCTGCTCATCAACGCTGAGAAAAAAGCCTACGCGCAAGCTGGGATCATGCCGGGACAGTTGCGCAACATGCGGGTCACGCAACGTCATAACGAAAGCACCGGGATCGTCTCCTTCGTGCTGGAACCGATGGATGGCGACGCCGTGCCGTCCTTTAAACCCGGTCAGTACATCAGCGTCGCGGTGGATCTGGGCGATGGTCATCGCCAGCTGCGCCAGTACAGTCTGTCGGATGCCCCGGGACTCGATCACTTGCGTATTTCGGTCAAGCGCGAACTGGCACAGCCTGAGGCGCCGCGTGGGGAAGTCTCGAACTGGATCCATGACAACATCAAGGAAGGTAGTGTACTTCAGGTGACGCATCCGTTCGGCGAGTTCACGCCAGACACGGAGTCGGCGGAACCAATCGTGCTGCTGTCGGCGGGCATCGGGATTACGCCGATGATTGCCGTGCTCAACCGGATTGCGATCAAACAACCTTCGCGTCCGATGATTTTTTCGCATGCCGCAAGGGATAGTGACCACCTTTCGCATCGTCGTGATCTGGATGCTGCACAGGCCAGGATGCCCAATTTGCAGATCATTACGTTTCTGGAAACGACAACGGCAGGCAGCTCTGGCGACCAATCGATCGTTGGTCAGGCACGCACTGGCCTGATGGAGATAGCACAACTGCCGTCATGGCCGCGCTCCGAGACCAATGTCTACCTGTGCGGCCCGATCGGTTTCATGAAAGCACAATGGCAGGCACTGGTTGCGGCAGGCGTACCACTGACGCACGTGCACCGCGAGGTGTTTGGTCCGGAAATGCTGGACACGCTGATCTGACCTGCCGAGTCCGGACGAAAAAAAACGCTGCCAGACTCGGCAGCGTTTTTTATGGGACGCAATTTAGTTGCGCACGATCTTTTTGTACTCGTTGGTGCGGGTGTCCAGTTCAATCACATCGTCCTGGCTGACGAACAATGGCACCTGAATGGCATGTTGATTGGCTTCAATCACATTTTCAAGCTTGGCTTCTTTCAGGACGTTGCCTGATGTATTTCCCTTGACTGCAGGCTCCGCGTAAATCACCTGACGTGCGATCGTGATCGGCAATTCGACAGAAATGGCTTTGCCGTCATAAAAAACTGCTTCGCATTCCATGCCGTCCTTCAGGTAATGCAGCGCATCGCCCAGGTTCTCTTCTTCGATTTCGTACTGGTTATATTCTTCGTCCATGAAGACGAACAACGGATCAGCAAAGTACGAAAAAGTCACCGGTTTTTTATCCAGAACAACGACTTCAAACTTGTCGTCACCGCGGAATACGTTTTCCATAGGCGCGCCGGTGAGAAGGTTCTTGGTCTTCCATTTGTAGGTGAAGCCCGTGCGGCTCGACCCATTGACATCGGAACGCAGCACGATAAACGGCTTGCTATCAACCATGATGATATTGCCAACGCGAATTTCTTTTGCAGGTTTCATAGAGAATGTACGTAAAAATTAAGTGGTATGAAAATCAGCTGTCGCCTCATGTCGAACGGCGCCGCAAGCTTACGATTTTTCGGAGGAATAGATTATCGAACGACCGCGCACTATACCTTGTTTTAGGCGGCCTCTGACCGAACCGAGGCGGCAAACTTCAGCAAATTTGACGACAGATCGCCATTCGCGTGCATTTGCCGTTGCCAATCGGCCGATGCCCGGGCGATCCCTGGCATATCCGCCAGCAATGACTGCCAGAGCATAAGCCAGTCAGCTTGCCGTTCGATATGGCCTGCCTGTGCGCCGTTCCAGCACAACGACATGGCGATCAAACTGTCAGTGCTGGCTGAATAACGCCGCAAAAAAGCACCCAGCTTCACGTGGTGCAAATTTTCATCCTGTGGATAAATGTGCCAGATAAAGGGTTTGCCGGCCCACTGCGCGCGGACAAACGAATCCTCACCGCGAACAAGATTGAGGTCGCATGTCCATAACAACTTGTCGTAATCCGGTTGGGCCACAAACGGCAGTACGCGTACCGTCAGGGAACCGCGGGTCCGTGCTGTCCCCGCTTGCGCTGGCACACCGAGAAATGCCTGAACTGCCTCTGCTGCCACGCCTTCGGGAACCAGACAGGTCATCGCCGTTGCATTGTCCTGCCAGGCAGCGAACAAGGCTGACACTGGTGCGCATGGGTAGCAAAACAGAGACACCTTCAACGCTGCGGCTTCCGTGTTTGTCACACCAAGCTGGGCCAGGAACGCCATCACGGCTTCCGGATCATCCTGAAACCGCCGACGCTGGTCTTGCAACGACGACTCCCGGAGCAAGCCGCCGGTTTTATCCGTGAAGCCGGGGAAGAAAAAATACTTCATCAACGGCAAACGCGGATGTGGCGAGGTCAGCCTGTGGCAGCCCTCCACCCAGTCTTCGGCACTCAATCCTTCCAGATTCAGCCACACCGGGCGCGGCTCGCAGGTTGCCATGGCAGCGATGTAGCCTTCCGGAATATCACACGCAAAAAACTCGATGACGATATCGGCAATATCGCCCGCCGAAAAGACGAGTTCCTGATTGCTCCAGTAGCGCACCGTTACGCCGGCTAGCTGTTGTTCGACAGCGGTGATGTCGACTTCGGGGCAGATGCGCTTGAAGCTCGACAAGTCATCCACCCACAAGGTGACTGCGATGCCATGCTCCTGTTGCAGCTGCCTGGCAAGGCGCCAGCAGATGCCGATATCGCCAAAGTTATCGACGACTTTGCAGAACAATGCCAGCGACGTAGCCTGATGTGAGGGAAGCGACATGGTCAATGATTTCAGTGGGGATCGGTAGCAAGGCAGATTGCGGGAATCTGCTCGTCATGAAAAAACACAGCCCGCATTATGCCTGCGCAGCTGTGCGCAGCAGCATATACTCGCGCCTCGCACAACAAGGAAGCTGCCATGCAAGAGATCCCGGAAATTCGCCCTGGTCAATCGATCGAACTCCTCAAGGAGTTGCATATCCTGACTCGGGACGGCAAGCTGAACCAGGACAGCCGTCGCAAGCTCAAGCAGGTCTACCATCTCTATCAATTCATCGAACCGCTGATGAAGGCGGTCCAAGCCGATCAAGCGACGCAAGGGAAAAACAGCGGCATCAGCCTGGTTGACCACGGCGCTGGAAAATCGTATCTCGGGTTCATTTTGTATGATCTGTTTTTCAAGACGCTCGATGACGGTTCACGTATCTATGGGATCGAGACGCGCGACGATCTGGTCAAAAAATCCGAGGCACTGGCGGCGCGACTCGCGTTTCCGGGCATGTCGTTTCTGAACCTGTCGGTGGCCGACTCGATCGACTCGCCGCTGCTGCCAGAACGTATCGACATCGTCACCGCACTGCACGCCTGCAATACCGCGACCGACGATGCGATTCATTTCGGCCTGAAAAAACAGGCCAGGCATTTGGTGCTGGTGCCCTGCTGCCAGGCCGAAGTAGCGTCGGTACTGAATCGACTGAAGGGAAAGGCGCTGGGCAAGAGCGCATTGACCGAACTGTGGCGCCATCCGCTGCACACGCGCGAGTTCGGCAGCCAGATCACCAACGTGCTGCGTTGCCTGCAACTGGAGGCGCATGGTTATCAAGTCAGCGTCACGGAGTTGGTCGGTTGGGAGCATTCCATGAAGAACGAACTGATCATCGCCACATTCAAGGATCTGCCACGCCGGCGCCCGACAGAACGGCTGGAGCAGGTACTTGCCTCCGTCGGACTGGAAGAGATGGCCGAGCGCTTTTTTGTGGAACCTGATGCCGCAACAATGCGCCATGTTGACGTGCGTTAACCGGCACTCATTTGTTCGTCATAAAACTGATGGCTATTTCTGCCAAGTTCCTTGACCCGGTACATGGCCATGTCGGCATTCTTGATCAGGGTATGGATGTCGCTGCCGTCCACAGGATAGATGCTGATGCCGATGCTGACAGTCAGGTGGAATTCTTGTGCTTCGATGTCCATCGGCTGGGAAATTTGCTCGATCAGTTTTTGGGCGATACCGGTCAACGTCGCCAGATCAAAGAAGTTTTCTGCCATGACGACAAATTCGTCGCCACCAAGTCGCGCCACCATGTCGACCTCCCGAACAGCATGTCGCAGCCGGTTCGCGACCTCACGTAGCACGGCGTCGCCAGTATGGTGACCCAATGTATCGTTGATATTCTTGAATCGATCAAGGTCGAGGAACAGCAACCCGACCTGATGTCCACCGCGCGCAGCCCGTGCCGTGGCCAGCGTCAGCTCTTGCATGAAGCGTGCGCGGTTTGGTAGTCCGGTCAAATCGTCATGATGGGCAAGGTACCGGATGCGTTCGTCCGACTTCCGGTTTTCAATCGCCAGGCCGATCAGATCGACCACCGAAGGCAGCAGACACTGTTCGAACTCGCTAATCGCACGGCTGCCGTGGTGGTAAAGCACGAGAACTGCCAGGGACTGCCCCTGACGCCCTTGAACCGGCCAGAAGCTGGTACCGCGTATCCCGTATTCCCGGGCAAGCAAGGCATGTGCGGCGTAATCCGGGTCACACTCCAGATCGGCCACGACCCGCGCGGCATCGAGCGCTGTGTCGGGCAAACCCGCTTTGCCTGTGGGTAGTTGCAACATGAAATGAGTAAAGCTTTCGGGCAGATTTTCAGCCACTTGCCACGAAAAACTGCCATCGCTTTCATGCAAACCCTGAATGCAGCACGTGGTATCGGATACCTGACCTTCGATCATCTGATTGACGGCTGCCAGCGTGATCGGCAGTTCGACACTGCTGGTGATCATTTTCAAAATTGCGTTCTGATGAGAAACCAGATCATTTGCACGCTTGCGCTCGGTGATGTCACGCATGAAGTCGATGAACAGTCGCTCGCCATCGATGACTGCCTCGCTGAACGATATTTCCATCGGAAATTCATGACCATCCGCATGCAGGGCAACAACACTCGCGCCACGCCAGTTGAGCATGCGCCGACCTGAACGCAAAAAGCGCCTGATTCCTTCGTCATGGCTGGTTCTGAAGCGCGCAGGTTGCAGCATGGCGATACTTTTTCCGAGCAGTTGATCACCGGGGTGACCATACAGAGTTTCCAGTGCAGGATTGGCGTAACGGATGATCGACTCTTGCGTCATCATCAGAATGCCATCGGTACTGGTTTCCCAAAGCGTACGGAAACGCGCTTCGCTACTCGACAGCGCAATATCGCGTTGCAAATTATCGAGGCCAAATGAAATGTCACGTGCGATTTCAGCCAGCAATTCAACTAGCTGCGCATCGAAATAGTCCTTGTCGGACGCATACAAGGTCAACGCACCGATAGTCTGGCCGGTTTGCTGTAACGGAAATACCGCAATGGCCCTGAAGTGATGGATACCCGCAAGAGCGTGCCAGGGCGCGGTTGATGGCGCGTTTTGAAAATCCTCGCAGATGATATTGCGGCTCTCCCGGATCGCCCTGCCAAGCGGGCCGCAACCAGCAGGAATTGTGGGATCGATGCTGATCTTGGCGCTGTGAAGATACGCTCGCTCGCGGCCCTCGGAACATGACGGTTTGATTTGCCGGGTTTGCCAGTCAACAAGGGCTACCCACGCCAGACCGAAGTCGCCACATTCGGCAACGATCTTGCAGACAGCTTCGTACAGGGCCTGTGGCGTTTTGCTCTGGATAATCGCTTGGTTGCAGCGGCTTCGCGCGTCGTAAAGCCGGGCCAGACGCTGCAGTTTGCGTTCGGTCGCAATCGAGTCGGTGATGTCTTGCAACATGACGCTGATGCGCATTGCGCCACTTTGGTCAGTGAACGTGGCCGACGACAACGCAACATCCAAACGCACGCCATCCTTGCGAAACAGGCTCGCCTGTCCGTTGCGGCTCCCCATTTGCAAGCCTGTCAGCGGAAGGGATGAACGCGCTGTGTCAGCTGATTTCGACAGGCCTGCATGACCAAGATGAATGAGCTCCGCCTCGGAGTAACCCGTCAGCAAACAGGCCGCGGGGTTCGCCGACAGGATCTCGCCGTCGGGCTTGGTCAACAATATCCCGTGCGGACTGATATTGAACATTGCGCGGTAACGCTGCTCGCTTTCGGACAAAATCAGTTCGGCGCGTTTGCGATGTCCGATATCAAGAAAGCTTGCCACGATACGTGCCGCACGATGCTCGGCATTGCGTTCGACAACCCGACCGCGCGCTGCCAGCCAGATCCACTCGCCATTGCGGTGGAGGACACGCACTTCGGCATCATAGAAATGGTCGCTGCCTTTCAGGCAGCGCAAAATGGCATCGTTCATGACCATCAGGTCGTCGGAGTGGATGATTTTGCGCAGCTGCGCCGATGAAATTGGGTCGGCTGATGGATGCCCGGTCAAGGCGGTCCATTGCTCGCTGAGATGAATTATGTCGGGCTCGAGCTCCCACACCATCGCGATCAGACCGATCGATTCGGCCAGCGTGCTGAACAACGTATCCGAGCCAAAGTAGTGGTCCGACATGTCACAGCTTCCTTGCTGACGAAAAATAAAAAATAGTGGTCGGGACCTTTTTACCACCGGAGTGCGAAGCCCACAGCGCAAGGGCTGTGACCAGAAAAAGTGCTCAAAACAAGAATGCTACATTGTACTTATTGCGTCAAGCGGCAGCAG
Source organism: Actimicrobium antarcticum (assembly GCF_039536745.1). Taxonomy (NCBI): domain Bacteria; kingdom Pseudomonadati; phylum Pseudomonadota; class Betaproteobacteria; order Burkholderiales; family Oxalobacteraceae; genus Actimicrobium; species Actimicrobium antarcticum. The sequence goes on along the minus strand of NZ_BAAAZE010000005.1, from coordinate 509,438 downwards.
ATCTTACTTTTCATCGCACTTTTCAAGGCACCGAGAGTCACTCTGCATGATAAAAAAACGCCGGAATGGGTAGCGTAGCTGCCAACCTGTTTCGGCGTTCATCAACCATCCAGCTAAGCCATCTACTTAGGCTGCATTTGCCCGCCCAGCGCAAACACCAGATCGTCCAGCATTTTTGCCAGCTCACCGGTCATCAGCATCATGTCCGAATCAAACCGCTCGTCGTCATCCTGCGAACCGGTGTCGGTATTTTCCTTGATCACATCCAGTGGCGCGATACGCTTGATCGTCAACGACTCGGTAAGCACGAATGAAATCCGATCTGCCCACGTCATGGCAAGACGCGTGCACTGCTTGCCGCTGGCGATGTGACGTTGCACATCGACCAGTTCCATCGTTTGGCTAACGTAGCGCACGGTCGCCTTGCCTTCGCCGCTGGCGCGCAGCTCAGTATCCTGGTCGACCGTGAAGCCTTTCGGCGCGGCATCTTCTACCAGCCATTCGGTCATCGCAGCCACCGGCGATTGCACCACGTGCAAGCTTTCAAGCGGCAATTTGGCAATGCCCTTGATCAACAGCTTCAACACTTCGTCAGCCTTGGCCGCCGTGCCTGCGTCGATGATCAACCAGCCATTGACCGGATCGATCCACGCCCAGGTAGTCCGGTTAATGCTGAACGCGCGTGGCAGCAACTCATCGGTGACCTGCTCCTTGATTTCCTTCATCTGCTTGCGACCAGGTTTGAAGCCTTGCTGCTCTTCCATTTCGCTGGCACGGGCCTTCGCCACCTGATTGATGACGCTGGCTGGCAGCAGCTTTTTTTCGGTACCGAGCGCAATCAATAATTGCTTGTTGACTGTGTGTACCAGCATCCCGTTTTCACGCGGAGAGATCCATCCCTGCGTTTGCATGTCGAGACTGGTGCAGGGCTGAAATGTTTGCGGTGCGAGCGCCGCTTCAAGCCGCTCGGCATCCATATCCCAAGGTGCTGGAAGACGATAAATTTGAAGATTCTTGAACCACATGGCAGCCTGACGAAAAAGGAAGTGATTCTACACGCGGGCCAAATCCAGCTGGGCGGTTTTTATTGCGCTGGTACGACGAATCTATCTATGAAGCAAGGGTGTAAACATCGTCTGGAATAATGACCAAGTCCGTGAAAACCTCGCGTTATAATAATCACTCGAATGGTCGGCAATTTTGCCCGACAGCAACTGCGCATCATGCGCCACCAAGACTTTTTCATGCAAAAAAACCAGCCCGGCAAACCGATCACAATCAAGATATCTACCGTCGTCGCCATATCCGCCATATTGCATCAAACCGATCCGGCAAAACTCGATGCAGCCATCCGTGACATGACTGGTGGCGAGCCTGATTTTTTTGAAGATGAGCTTGCTATCATTGATCTCGGCGAAATCGATCTGGCTGGCGATCCGATAGACTGGAATGTGCTGGTAGCACTGCTGAAGTCGTACCGTCTGTATGCCGTTGCGGTACGCAATGCACCAGCAGAAATGGAAGCAACCATCCTCGCGCACGGCCTGACCCTGGATCGTGGCAATACGCCACGTTCGCTGGTTGCACCGGAACCCGAACGTCCTGCTCCGGCTCCGGTACATGTCCAACAACAGGCGACCAGCAGTGGATCTACAACGATGTTCATCGACACACCGGTTCGCGCCGGGCAGCGCATCTACGCACGTGGGTGCGATCTGATCGTGACCGCTGCCGTCAACAATGGCGCCGAAGTCATCGCTGACGGAAGCATCCATGTGTATGCGCCGTTGCGCGGCCGCGCACTTGCAGGCGCCAGCGGCAATCCTGACGCACGCATTTTTACTTCATTGATGGAAGCCGAACTAGTGTCAATCGCCGGCATCTACCGGACTTTTGAAAATGGTTATCCGTCGGGATTATCCAACCACGCAGTACAAATACGACTCGTTGGTGATCGTCTCGACGTACTATCGGTACCTTCTTAATAAACATCTTTCCGAAAGGAGCTTCTTTGTGGCAAAAGTGATCGTTGTAACGTCCGGCAAAGGAGGAGTCGGCAAGACTACCTCTAGCGCAAGTTTCGCCTCCGGGCTCGCCTTGCGCGGGCATAAAACTGCCGTTCTCGATTTCGACGTCGGGTTGCGTAATCTCGATTTGATCATGGGTTGCGAGCGACGCGTCGTCTATGACCTGATTAACGTCATCAACAATGAAGCCACACTTAATCAGGCGCTGATCAAGGACAAGCACTGCGACAACCTGTTTGTCCTGCCGGCATCCCAGACGCGCGACAAAGATGCGTTATCTGAAGAAGGTGTTGAACGCGTTCTCAAAGATCTTGATGCGATGGGTTTCGAATACATCATTTGCGACTCGCCTGCTGGTATCGAACGTGGCGCCGTAATGGCACTGACCTTCGCCGACGAGGCCATCATTGTCACCAATCCGGAAGTGTCATCGGTACGCGACTCTGACCGTATCCTTGGCATCATCCAGGCCAAGTCGCGCCGCGCCCAGAATGGTGGCGAGCCCGTCAAGGAACACCTGCTGATCACGCGCTATGTTCCAAAACGGGTTGAGACCGGAGAGATGCTTTCCTACACCGATGTGCAGGAGATTTTGCGGATCCCGCTGGTCGGTATTATTCCGGAATCGGAATCGGTATTGGCGGCATCCAACCAGGGCAATCCGGCAATTCACATCGAAGGCAGCGACGTATCGCAGGCTTATCACGACCTGGTCTCGCGCTTCCTCGGCGAAGACGTACCGTTACGTTTCACTACCTACGAAAAACCAAGTTTCCTGCAGCGCATTTTCAGGGGAAAGTAAGATGGCTCTCTTATCCTTTTTATTCGCCAGCAAGCCCAAAACGGCAAGTGCGGCCAAGGAGCGACTGCAAATCATCATTGCCCGCGAACGCAATGGCAGGTCGGGTCCGGACTTCTTGCCGGCGCTACACAAGGAGCTGATTGCGGTGATTTCGAAGTACACCAAGGTCAACGCCGACGACATCAAGATTTCACTGGATCGGCAGGGCAACCTCGAAGTTCTCGATGTCAACGTGGTGCTACCGGACGCCTGAGTTGACACTCAGGCGTCCAATGGAAATGGATCGATGCATCTGGCAATCCGGGCGCGTACCATTCCGAATCAGGCAGCGAGCGCACCGCTCGCTGCCCTGCAAGCGAGCCCAATCCTCAATTATTGCTGCAGCACGGTAGTTTCAGACATTGCCCTAGCGCCTGTTTTTACGCGCCTGAAAACCAACCTCCCCCCACAAAAAATCGCATCACCAAACAAGTTCGCCACTTTGCGCTAAACTTCGTTTCGTTAGAGGAATGCGAACCGCACTTTTATGTCGCGCCGCACAAAACAAAATAGTTTCAGCAAATAGGCAACTTTTTTTCGGCAACATAGTCCTATCGTAGGTAATGGATTGTTGAAATAGATCCATTTGGTCACGATGTTGTCATTTAGTTGCTTTACATTACCGCTGGCTATCGTTGATTCGATCAACTTCCGCACCAGTCACCATTTATTTTTACAACCAGGAAATCAACAATGAAAAAATCGCTTTTCGCACTCGCCATCCTTGGCGCGTTTGCTTCCGCCGCTTCGGCGCAATCGTCAGTCACGATGTACGGCGTTGTCGACGTGGGTGTTTCCCGTGATGACAATGGCGCAGCGACCACTACCGGCCTCAACAGCGGCATCCAGTCAGGTAGCCGTTTGGGCTTCCGTGGGGTTGAAGACCTGGGTGGTGGCTTGAAAGGTCTGTTCGTTCTGGAAACAGGTATCAATGTCGATACTGGCGGTTTCGGTCAAAGCAACAAGGCATTTGGTCGCCAGTCATACGTCGGTCTGCAAGGCGCATTCGGTGCTGTCAAACTGGGTCGTCAAAACACCCTGCTGCGCGAGAATCTTGATGCTCTCGATCCGTTCCGTATCGGCTTGGCCGGCGATGCAACGCGCTTCTTTAATCAGGGCGGCGTAGTTGATGCAACCAACGCCACCGCCACTACCAACGGTGGCGGTCGTATGAACAATGCCATCAAATACGAAACACCAAACCTGAGCGGCTTCACTGGTCAGTTTGAATACGGCTTCGGCGAGCAAGCAGGCAGCACGACAGCAGCACGTCAAATCTCGGGCGCCCTGCAATATGCAAATGGCCCTGCGATGATCGCTCTGGTACACAACGTTTCCGATATCGCTACTCTTGGCGTCTCAACCGACAAAGTAAAAACGACTTTGTTGGGCGGTACGTATGACTTCAACGTTGTGAAGGCACACGTTGCTTTTGATACAGTTAAAAACGATGTCGCATTGAACCGTACAAATCGTCGTGACTACATGGTCGGCGCAACTGTCCCATTCGGCGCAAGCACCTTCCTCGTCGACTACACCAAGCGTAAAGACAAGACCGGTGCCAACCTCGATGCAGACCAGGTCGCAGTCGGCTACACCTATGCATTGTCGAAGCGTACCAACCTGTACACGTCCTATGCACGTACTTCCAACGACAGCGGTTCGTCAGTCAACCTGGGCACCACATCGGCTGTCGCAGGCAATACCGACAACCTGTTCAACGTTGGCGTTCGTCACTCGTTCTAATTGCTGGCAGGCGTAAGCCTGCTGCGATGCAAGCCATCATGAAAGGCACCTTCGGGTGCCTTTTTTCATGCCCGGTAAAATGGGCACCCTCTTTCACTGACAAGCATCATGACCGACTCATCGACCACAAGCTGGCTGTTGCACGGTGTCGATTTCACGTCGGCACCGAGCAAACGCAAGACGATCACGATCGCCTCCGGGCGCCTTACCGGTGATACATGGCGCATCGAATCGTTGCATGCGCTGACTGATTTCGCCAGCTTCAGTACTTGGCTGGAACAACCAGGCCCTTGGCTGGGCGCGTTCGACTTTCCTTTTTCACTACCGCGAGAGTTGGTGGAGCAGCTAGGCTGGCCAACCCGCTGGGTGGAACTGATGACGCATCTGGACACCCTGTCACGTGGCGAACTGCGTACTGCATTCAAAGGATTTTGTGATGCACGACCGGTCGGAAACAAGTTTGCTCATCGCGCGACCGATGGTCCGGCCGGCTCATCCTCGTCGATGAAATGGGTCAACCCACCGGTGGCTTACATGCTGCATGCAGGCGTGCCGTTATTGCGCGCAGCCGGCGTGTCGCTCAGCGGCATGCATCCGGGCGACCCGACACGTATTGCGCTGGAAGGGTATCCGGGAATGGTGGCACGTTCGATTACCGCCGCTTCCTACAAAAACGACGACCGCTCGAAGCAGACGCCGCAGCGACGCGCCGCGCGCGCCGTGATTCTTGACCATCTCGACACCGGAAACTATCGATTCGCAATCCGCCTCGATGCCGGCGACCATCGTGATGCCTTGCTCGACGATGCCACCGGCGACTTGCTGGATGCAGCTCTGTGCGGTTTGCTTGCGGCATGGGCGTGGCAGCGACGGGATGTGCGCTTTGGCTTGCCGGAATTCGATGTGCTGGAAGGCTGGATTGTCGGCGCATGAACTGCTACAAGTAATCCTTTGGATCTGAAAGAACAAACAATGAAAATAACTATCTATGGTGCGGGTGCAGTCGGCGGATTGATTGCGGCACGTCTGGTGCAACAAGGCGGCACCCAGGTCAGCATCATTGCACGAGGACGTACGCTGGAGGCAATACAGACTGCCGGTCTGCAACTGGTGACAGGGAGCACGGTCAGCACGGCGATGCTGACTGCCGAGAGTGACCCGGCACGACTAGGTGTGCAAGATCTGGTGGTGCTTGCAGTAAAAGCCACCGCACTGGCCGACATCGCACCACAGATTACCCCCTTGCTCGGCCCCGACACCATCGTCATCACGGCCATGAACGGCGTACCCTGGTGGTTTTTTGAGAATCCGCTGGTGCCCTACGCTGGCATGCGCCTGCAATCACTCGATCCCGATGGCGCTCTGGCAGCAGCGCTCCCGTTGCAACATCTGGTGGGTTGCGTAGTGCACCTGTCGAGTACCTCACCGGAACCGGGTGTAATCAAGCCAGGTTTTGGCAATCGTCTGATTTTCGGAGAAGCTGTCGGCGCTAGCTCAGACCGACTTGCGCGCGTCGTCGCGCTGTTTGCCGCTGCGGGCTTTGACGCCGAGGCGAGTGCAGATATCCGCACCGACATCTGGTACAAGCTATGGGGGAACATGACCATGAATCCGCTGTCGGCGATCACGGGAGCGACCTGCGACAAGTTGCTCGACGATGCGCTGGTGCGTCAATTCTGTCTGATGGCGATGCAGGAAGCTGCGACTATCGGCAACCGGATCGGCTGTTCAATCCTGCAAAGCGGTGAAGAAAGGATGCAGCTGACACGAAAACTGGGCGCGTTCAAGACATCCATGTTGCAGGACGCCGAAGCAGGAAGGCAGATGGAAATCGATGCGTTGGTGGGTGCTGTGCAGGAAGTCGGACAGCATGTTGGCCTGCCCACGCCGACGATCGACAGTTTACTGGGTCTGGCGCGGCTGTTTGGCCGCAGCCATGGGTTGTATCCCCAATAGCGTCTCTGCTTCCGGATCAGGTCAATCCGGCCAAACCCATCAAGTCATGAGGAACGTTTGAGCAAGTCGACCGATATGTCCATAGTGGTTCAATCGGCCACAAGTGCAATATCGGTTGGCAATCCATCCGTACCTGGCATCCAGTCGGCCAGCAGACTTGCACCCAGCGCGACGAACAGCAGTATTACCGCGGATGTTGCCATAAAAGAAACCAGCGATCGCAACCTGGCAGAAATTTTCATGATACTTGTTCCCTGAATGACATGAATGAATGCCGTTGATCATCTGTCATTCAGGGGCAATACTCTGTGCGCCAGCCAACATTACAAAATAGTATGTTCAGGCACGACCAACGATCGATGCCGTCGCAATGAGTTCGTCGAGCAGTGCCATCGACACTAACCCGGAAACGGCAAATGGGTTGAGGTACGGCAGTTCGGAATATTTCAGCAAGACCGACGTATTCAGTTTCCCTAAATTCACTTGTCCCATCGTCCATCCTGCAAAACGACGCTCGGTAATTTCTTCGTAATGAAGAATCTGCACGTCATGATGCCGTGGGTCTCTCAAGATATCGCCGTACAGCGTATTGACTGCAGTACGACCACCCTCGAGCACCTGAACGAAAATATTCCCGCCAAAGCACAGGATACCCGTCAGGCCGTGAGGTGGATTGTTGGTGCGCGCCTGGGCCATGATGGAATCAACCATCTCGGGAGAAATTTTATCGACTGAGCGACTTGCATAAAGTAAGCGAACTAACATGACAGATCCTCGATTATTTTTTTACGTTGCGAAGAGAAAGAAATTCCCGACGTAAATTGGGATCTTTCAGGAACGATCCGCGCATCACACTGTTAATCATCTTTGAGTCCATATCTTTCACACCGCGCCAATGCATGCAGAAATGGTCCGCTTCCATCACGATGGCGAGGCCATCCGGATGGATCTTGTCCTGCAGGATATCGGCTAACTGCACCACAGCTTCTTCCTGAATCTGAGGTCGGCTCATGATCCAGTCGGCAATGCGGGCATACTTGGATAAACCGATAAGGTTCGAATGCTCATTCGGCATCACCCCGATCCAGATGCGGCCAATGATCGGACAAAGATGGTGAGAGCAAGCGCTACGCACCGTGATCGGTCCGATGATCATCAGTTCATTGAGATGGGCGGCGTTCGGAAATTCTGTCAGCGCCGGCATCGGCACATAACGTCCACGAAAGACTTCGTGGATGAACATCTTTGCTACCCGACGTCCGGTGTCCTGCGTATTGTGGTCGCTGACCGTATCGATCACGAGGCTTTCCAATACGCCCTGAAGCTTGCCCTGGACTTCTTCGAGCAGTACGTCAAGTTCACCGGGTTCGATGAAAGCAGCAATATTGTCATTCGCATGAAAACGCGTCTTGCTGGCCTGAATGCGCTGGCGGATGATTTGCGAAACGGGCTGTAAAGCTGGCTGGGCGGAGCTCGGGTCTGCCTCTGGATGGATGCTGTTATCGGTCATTTTAGGCTTGATGAAATTAAATACGTGTCTTGACGGCAATAGTATTCGATGCCGAATGGCCTCATGGTATCCGAATTGCGGAGTACTCGGTGGCGTCGGCAGTATTGTCGTGTCATCGACCCTGATGGGTGTCATTCATGCGCGCTATTCGATCCGGCTGTGCGGCTTTTTACCGCATAACTCTCCACCGCAGCCCAGTGGATCCGAAGGATCGCAAAAGCCGTGATATTCGCAGCGTCGGGTAAATGTGGTCCGGCGTGATACTCCTGCAGGCCCGAGAGCGGGTGGCTGCTTGCGCCGATCTTCGATCAAATGTCCTCCGACCCAGACCGCAATCGGAACTGCGACGGTTTGAGGGCGTGGGACAGGAAGTTGATGGAGTTGATGGCCAGAAGCATTCCGATCGATGGACCAAGATATTTCTTGGTCTTGTTCGTGATGAAGACGTCGTTTCGGAGGCGCATCGAACGAAGGAACCAGGCAATCATCGAATGTTTCCTCATCGCCAACCTCCGATTCAAACGAGCGACCTGCGGTATCGGTCCGCGCACACTCGTCGAACGACTCAGTCGGTAGCGCATCAAGCGCGGACGCAAACGTCGACGGGGGTCCGTCTGCCTCCGTCATGGCGAAACCATCCACCCATGCACGCCCGCCAACGTCAGCTTCGTCCGGCTTTTCAGCAAACGCGTCATCGGTTCCAAGTCGGCCTGTTTCTGCAGGACTTTGCTCGTGTGTATTGATCGGTAGCGACGTACGCCGCGATGGCTGAACCGGGCCGCTATCACCAATGGCCATGGCAACTCCTGGTGTGCTTGCAGCTATTCATCGGCAGGCGGTTCCCCACGTGTTTCCAGCTCCGTGATCGGTACCATTTGATCGGTGTCGACCATCTCCTGAATTACGGCATAGACATGCGCAACTGCCTCGTAACTGGCTTTCGGAATTGGATGATCGGGCCGGGCTGTCGCATACAGGATGCGCGCCAACCAGACATGACGGATAACCGGAATCTTCAAGTGATGCGCACGCGCAATCATGGCCTGCGCCATTTCGTCCTTGCCCTTGGCCAGAACCATGGGTACCGACGGCGACTCGGTGTCATAGAACAGCGCCACCGCAAAGTGCGTCGGGTTGACCACAACGGCATTGGCGCCCTCGGTGCGAGCCGGAGGGTCTTCATTGGCCCACTCGCGGGCGAGCTGCTTGCGGGTACCTTTGACTTGCGGATCGCCCTCCGATTCCTTGTACTCCCGCTTGATTTCATCCATGCTCATCATCAGCGACTTGGTGTGAAAGTGGCGTTGGCTCACCAGGTCAATCAGTGCAAAGCTGAAGCAAATACCCACCGTGATCTTGAAGATCGAAAAAAGTATCTCGACAAAGCCGTTGTAGATATCCGCCGGAGTGCCCCCAGACAGGTTCATGATGTTCGGCAGTTCATCGACCACCACCAGATACAGCACGTAGCCGATCAATACTGCCTTGGCCAATGACGTCACCAGCTCCACCAGTTTCCTTTTAGAAAATAATTGCATGAAACCTTGAACCGGATTGAGCTTGTCGAGCTTCGGCTCCAGCGTCTTGAACGAAACCACAATTCCGAATTGTCCCCAAAAAGCAAGAATTGCCACAACGATGCCCGCAACAGCCAGCGCACCGAACGCAACCATCAGCAGCATTCCGGCATTGAAAATCATCTCCCACATGGCCGACAGGAAGGGCTTGCCTGTACGCATGAAAGCCAATTCAAACAGGCTGTTGATTGCGTTGTGCCACTCTTTTTCGGTGACGAACGCAATGAGTCCAAGCACAAAAAAAGTTGCCAGTCGTGCCATGTCGCGGCTGACCGGTACCTGCCCTTTTTCACGGGCATCTTCGATTTTCTTGTCAGTGGGTTGTTCGGTTTTTTCGCTCATGATTCACTGCTCTCAGCTTCCCTTGGCGGTCGCTTGCAGCAGCAGCGGGAGCAGGTCCAGGATGCGGGAAAAGTCATAGGCGACGTAATGCGCCAGTGTCGGCCAGTACACCAGCAGGATGAACAAGCCAGCAAGACACTTGATGGGTGACGAGATGGATGACACTTGCAAATTGGAGGCAAAAATCCCGATGACGGCAATCGTAAAATCGATCAGCACCAGCGGGATCAGGACCGGTCCGCCGTAGACCACCAGATGCCAGAAAAATTCGCCGAAGCGCTGAATCACGACATCCATATGCCCGAGTTCAAACGGTGGTGACAAACTGAACGCTGGCCACAATCCATAGCTTTCGATCATCACCCGAACCATGGCGGTCATCAGTCCCGCCTGGATCATCACCATGACCACTGCCTGCAACAGCATGGCACCGAGCGCGCTGGCATCCGCATCAAACGAGGCGCTGTCGGACATGACCTGAGTGGCGGCGCGCTGCGTATCCAGCACCGATCCGAGCGACTGCACCACCCAGATCGGGATGGCCATCAAGACGCCGAGTATCAGGCCGATGGCGGCTTCCTTGAAGCCCAGTGCTGCCATCATGACGCCATCGATATGTCCTTGCTTGACAAAGTAAAAAGTGGGCAGCCAGGCCGGCAAGGCAATCGCGATCGCAATTGAATTGCGCGCAATACCCACCAGCGTGCGGGTGCCAAAACCCGGCAGGATGGCCAGCACCACGAACGAACGCGGCATGATCAGCGCCATCGCCACCATCATGTGTTGCAGGTCAAGCAGGAACGATGACGACATGGCGGCGCGACGAGTTTATCGTCCGGCCGTCGGGATCAGCAAAAAGGCAGCATTTGCCATTTGCATCAGCTCACTGCCGATCCAGCGCCCCATCAGCGTGAGCGTGATGGAGACGCCCATCAGCTTGACGACATACGGCAAGGTCTGGTCCTGGATCTGCGTCACGGCCTGCACCAGCGAGATGAAACTGCCGCACACCACGGCAACCAGCAGCGGCGGTGCGGACAGGATGATGATCATCCACAGACCTTGCTGGAAAAAATTGATGGTGTCAGCCATGGCACATCCTCTCAGGGGAAATTCAGTCAGATTCAGTTGATCGTCACGCTGCAGGATCAGGCATACGACATGGCCAGTGCATTGAGCAACTTGCCCCATCCATCGACCATCACGAACAGCAGCAATTTCAGCGGTACCGTGATGGTTTGCGGACTGACTTGCTGCATGCCCAGCGCCATGAGCAAATTCGACACAAGCAAATCGATCACCACGAACGGGATATAAATCAAAAACGCCACTTCATAGCCGGTCTGCAGCTCCGACACCACAAAGGCAGGCACCAGCACCAGCACATCGGACGAGGTGGCTTCGGCGGCATATTCCTTGGGCCAGAGCTTTTTTGCACTCGCCAGAAAAATCTCCCGCTGATCCGGCTTGCAGTGCTTGATCATGAAAGTGCGTAGCGGTTCGAAGGCGACCTGTGCGTCGGCCAGGCCATGCTTGACGGTGGAATTCTCGGCTTCGATTGCCATTACCCGACGACCGATTTCCTGAACCGTCGGCGACATGATGAACAGGGTCAGCGACAAGGCAATGCCATAAATGGCCAGAGTCGGTGGCACCTGTTGCACGCCGAGTGCATTGCGGGTGACCAGCATGACCAATGAGATTTTCAGGAAAGACGTCGTGGTCACCACCATCAGCGGCACCAGCGACAGCATCGCCATCAGGATCGCTAGCGAGACCAGATCCATTTGGTTCGTATTCATCGTCAGCTCCAGTGCACGATGCGAACTCCCAGCTGGCCATTGACGTCGACCAGTTCACCCCGCCCCATCACGCGCCCGCCCGCAGTGATGGAAATGACGGCCGGTGAGCCGCCTTCAATTGGCAACACCATCCCGGCGGTCAGTGTGCGCAGCGCACCAAGCGTGGTCTGGCATCGACCCATTTCAAATTGCAGCTGCACCGGAAGCACATCGAGTTTGCTGGCGCCCGCTGTGACAGGCAACACAGGCGAGATCACAAACAGATCAGCGTCGGCATTACCGGGGGTCGTATTGATGGGATCCATGCGCGTCTCCAGACTGATGATGGCCAAGCCGGCCGGTGCGGCGTAGGTAACCTGTAATTGCCAGCCGCCGACCAGGATCACGCCATTGCCAGCGCAATCGAACCAGCAGGTATCCGGCAGAATGATGTCGCCCACTGCGACCTCCTCCAGGACGGATTTGGCCAGCGCGTGGCAGCCAATCACGACCGGTACCGCAACAGACGTATCAAGATGGTCATCGACAGCGGTGCGATCACGCTGCCAGCCGCCGCGCGACAGAAAATCAACCCAGCAAGCGCTGCTGGCACGGGCCGCCAGCGAGAAGGCGTGGCTTCCGCTACGCAAACTCAGACGCAGGGTCTGACAAGGCTGCTCCGACACAAGTAACCCACGCGCAATCGCCGTGATGTCACGTAACGGCGTCGCATCGAGTCGGCCGAGTACCGCTGCGCTGAGCCACTGTGATTGCGGCACTTCGACGGCGCTCTGTCCCAGGTCGATTCCGGTAAGTGCGGCGAACAAGCGCACGCCGTCGCTCAATTCAATCTCGCCCCAGGGACCAGTGACTACCAGCGCCTGATAGGGATCTGCCTCCTTGGCAATCTGGTTGTCGAGTCGCAAGCCCAGCAATGCCTCGGCACCAAGCGCGGGTAACAGCGCATAACGACCGCTACCCATCAGGCGCGTCAGCGCCGCAACTTCGGTCGTAACCCGTGGCAGGTTCAAATTGGCGCTGCGTACGTCGATTGCAGGAGATTCGAGGTCGGGTTCGTGCAATATGTCTGATTGCGATACGGGCTCTGATTCTGTCGCTGCCCCATCTCTCGCATCGATCTGCCGGGGCAGTGATGACGGGTTCTCCAGTTCGGATTCCTGCGTGGACACTGGCGCCGGGTCGAGATCGCATTCAAGCGATTGCGCAGCATCGACTGTACGAACAGTGCGTTTGCGACGCGGCTTGGGCGCGATTGTTTCAGCGGGTAGTTCGATGATCGTGTCGGGCAAGTCGACGACATCGACCAGTTCGACCGGTGCCTTGCGGGGCTTGCGGTTTCTTTTGACGGGAAGCGGAGGAGCTTCTTGAGACGCTGCAAATTCGCTTGGAGGCATGGGAATGACTTTCAGGCAGCGCGGTTAGAGGACAGCCAGAACGACATCCTTTCCTATACGTCGCCCTAAACGTTGCTCCAGTTCCATTTTTTTTCGCTTTAATTGATCACCCAGGCTCGCCGAATCGCTGCCAATCAGAATCTGGACGCGATTTGCCGATGCCTTCAATGCAATGGACAACTTCGCGCCACTGGGAATCAATACCTCGAACATGCCGTCGTTCGCAGTCAGTGGCGCCAATTGATCCACCAGAAAACTGGCATCAACATCGCCGGCCAGATCCTGCGTGGCGATCCGGGCCAGGGACTGCCCGGACTCATCATCACCGCCCTGCTGCTGGCGCTGGCTGGCAGCGCGGATGGCCAGCTCGTCACCTTCGCGGATCACGCTCCTGGCAGCGCTGGCATCCTCGGCCGCCGTTGCACGGAGCTCATCGCGTTTTTGCCGCGCGTTCTTGCCCTGTTGATCGGCATTTGCCTTTTTTAATTTTGCCGAAAAGGCCGACGCATCCTGAGCGGGTACAGGTACCGGATCGCTCTTTGCAACGGGCGTCGGTGCCGGCTTGCTCACTACCTTTGCAAGAGTCATCAGTTACTCCACAGGGTTATTTTTCTCATGGATGATTTTTTGGAGAATGTCGAGCTTCTCGCTGCGCAGGTGGCCCGCGCGCAGTTCCTGCTTGGCCACGAAATACGTCCGTCCGGCCTGGCGGGCTTCATTTGCTGCTTCACGGGCGCGCACATGAACTTTTTCGGCATCGAGTTTCTTGCGCTCGTAGGCACCTTTTGCGGTACGAAATTTTCCGCTGGAGATCTCCATCCTGAAAAATTCGGCACGCGCCCCGGCCCAGAAATCCGTGGCATGCTGCTTCGCGTCGCGCCATTCCTGCTTGATCTGCGTGACGACATGACGACGCTCACGCCAGTCGACAAGCGCTTGCCGGCATTGCCACTCCATCCATTCGAGTCGCCGTTTATGGACGCCGATCAGTTTCAGCAGACTTTTGTCCTGGCGCTTTGGCTCGGCAACATCGACCGGTTCACGTCGTGGCGACGTCAGTGCAAACAGGTCGATGGCGTCATCGACGCTCACTCGGCGAGCGCCTTGAGTTGCTGCAGCATCTGGTCGTAGGGCGTCAGATGACGGGTGTCCTGACGCAAGAATTGCAATTGTTCGGGACGTAACCTGACAGCGGCATCGGCCACCGGATCACCGCCTTGCTTGTACTCGCCCAGGCGAATCAGCAACTCCATTTCGTCGTACCGCGCCATCAGTTCGCGAAAGCGCGAGGCGGCCTTGCGCTGCTCCGTCGTGGCAACGTTGCTCATCACGCGACTGATGCTGGCGAGGACATCAATGGCCGGGTAATGGCCTTGTTCCGCCAGCTTTTTGGTCAACACGATATGTCCGTCCAGCAGCGAGCGGGCTTCATCGCCGATCGGGTCGGAGGTGGTTTCGCCATCGACGAGCACGGTGTACATTGCCGTGATTGATCCTTCCTGCGTGCTGCCAGCGCGCTCGATCAGCCGTGGCAGCATGGTGTAGACCGACGGCGTAAATCCGCCGCGCGCCGGTGGTTCACCGGCGGCCAGGCCGATCTCGCGCTGGGCCCGTGCAAAACGGGTCAACGAGTCGATCAGCAACAGGACATTCTTGCCGCGCGCGCGGAATGCCTCGGCGATTGCCGTTGCACTGAATGCCGCACGCGAGCGTTCCATCGAAGTTCGGTCGGAAGTTGCGCAGACGATAATGGTCTTGCGCACCAGCTCGTCGTCCAGTTCATGCTGCAGGAATTCATTGAGCTCGCGGCCGCGCTCACCGATCAGTCCGAAAATGATGACGTCGGCGGCGCAGCCACGGGCAATCGATGCCATCAGCGTAGTCTTGCCGCAACCGGGACCGGCAAACACGCCAATGCGCTGGCCGCGCCCCATGGTCAGCATGCCGTCGATCGCCCGCACGCCCGTGGGCAGAATAGTCGCAATGCGCGGCCGGTCGGTGGCTTTGGGCGCATCGCGGATCACCGGCACCGTTACCCGCCAGCCCGGTTGTTCCGGCGGCATGATGGCGGTACGAAATTGCATGCGGCCAAAGCCATCGAGCACGCATCCCAGCATGTGTTCGCCGACTTCGATCGAATGACTGCAGCGCAACGGCGTAATACGGGTGCGGTTCGATACGCCTTCGAGCGGACTGAGCGCCGACAGCAAGGCAGCATGATTATTGAAGCCCACCACTTCAGCCAGCAGCGCGACATCCGAACCGGGATTGACCAGACTGCACAGCTCTCCGATTTGTACCGGTGGCATATGGGCTTCGATGACGGTGCCCAGCACCCGGGCCACCTTGCCGCAACTGGTGAAGCCCGGCTTGGCAGGCAAGCCGGCGAGCCAGCCGATGCTGCGCTCGCTGATGCCAGCGAGCGCCTGCTCCATCGTAGCCAGTTCGACTGGTGCCAGAGTGGTCACCAAACCACCTCGATCTTGCGTTTGCCCATGAACGTCAGCCGATTTTCGACGACCGATACCAGCCGTACTCCCTGGAATTCGTCACCCACATAGAACCGCTCACCGGTGCCGGTGACGATGCCGGCGTTGGTACCGCTGACGACCTGCCGTATCTTGAATGGCAACATCGATTCGGCGCTGCCGACCTTGGCACTGATCGGAAAGCTGATCTTGTGCTCGGCCACGAAGGCTTTCAGAATGCGCTCGAAGCGGGCACTTTCAGCATCGTCCAGATGGGCGCGCATCGACCAGCCCTCGTCAGTCAGATCGAGGTCAAATTGCTTGAGCAGATCAGCATCTTTCATGCGTTTGCGAAATGCCGACCGCAACTCGTCCGGTGATAACCGCGCTGGCAACACCACTTTGACGATCTCTGCGCCTTTCTCCATGCGCTCTGCACCGGGAAGCGATCGGTCCGGCGGCATGCTGATATTGGCTGACAGGCGCAACGCACCATGCAGCGACGGTATCGAAGGCTTGGCCGAATAGCCGTAAGCTGCAACCGCTGACAACGCCACCAGCAAGCCGGCGGGGACCATCATCCAGTTGCGCCAACTTCTGGCAATGTACGAGGTGCGCACGGGAACGGTTTCCACGGAAGGCACTTCGAGGGGATCAGAGACGCGTTGTGGAAATTGTTCGGCATCCTGCACGGCGTCGTACAAGTCTTCGGCGTCGCCATTGAACGCGCTGTCCATTGGCACAACTTCCTCAGGATCGGTAACGTCATGCGCTGCGTCCAGCGCATCGACTGTCGTCTCCGGCAATGGTATTGCGGGCATCGTTTGCCACGGCGCATGGGGATCGGAAATGACCAGCCACGTTTCACCAATGCGAAAAAAACTACCGGTCGAGAGGTCGATCAGCGCTTGCGGTTCTGCCATATCGGCACTGAAGACCGGACCGGCATCCGGACTCAGCATCCAGCTACCGTCGCTGTACTGCAAACTGGCGTGATGCGGGAGGATACCGGGATCGACCATCACGACATCGGCGTCTTCGTGCGCGCCCAACAGGAGCGTAGAACCGTCCAGTGGCAATGTTGCGCCACGATGCAGGCCATTGAGGATGCGCAGTTCATTGTCCATGATCGTTTCCTCACCATGATGTTTTCTTATTAATAAGTGACACCATGGAAGTGATGGTTCCTTTTACAACTCGATCATTCCCAGCGGCTGGACGCGCGCGTGTTGCGTGAGCTCCGAGAAGGAAAATACCGGTACCGAGAAAAACTCTTCCTCGATCAGCTTGCGCACCGAGCGCCGGATATCTGCCGCAGTGACCAATACGGGTGGGGCCGCTGCGGTGCCGCCCGTACCGATGAGTTCTCCCAGCCGGTCCAGGATCGCTTGCTCGGTTTCGACCTCCAGTTCGAGGTAACTGCCCTGGCTGGTTTGCCGCACGGCGCCGCGCAACAGGTCTTCCATTTCTGGCGACATCAGAATGACTTCGATCAGGCCATCGCGTGCCACCTCGTGACACAGCTGGCGTTTGAGCGCCAGGCGTACATAATCGGCAAGGATGTCGGGATCACGTTCTTTGGTCGACCAGTCCAGGATCGTCTCCAGGATCAGTCGCGCATTGCGCAGTGAGACGCCTTCGCGGGCAAGGCGTTGCATGACCTCGGTCAAGCGCGGCAGTGTCACGCTGCGAGCCAGCTCTTTCCCCAATTCGGGGAAGCGCCGATCGGCAAAGCGCATGAAGCGATTGACCTCGTGCACCCCCATGAACATCTGGCAGTTGCGCATCATCTCGACTTCGATATCGGCTGCCAGCACGGTTTCCCAGGTTTGATACACCACGCCAGCCGTGCCCAGCGCATCTCCAGCGGGAACCCTGACCCAGGTGCGGTGGCGCCGCGTTCCCGCCACGCCATCATCCGTCGCCTCGAATCCAAGCTCGGCGAGGCGCTCCGATGACTCGATCGTTGCACCCCAGCCGAGGCGCATTTCGACATCGACCAGCGGCACTTCCGCCATCAGAAAATGAATCCGCCCGGCCGGCATGTTGTCGCGGTACTCAAAATCGATGGTGTGCATGTCCGGAATTCCACGCGTGCCCATGACGGTATTGCGCATGATCCGAACGGCATCCGAAATCGATTCGGCCTCGGGTGTGCCTTCCATGCTTTTCGGCATGCGCAAGATAAATGGTTTGGTTGACTCGAAGGTCGTCAAGTCCACAATTCTTGGCTTGCCGACGACCTTGCTCATTTCGGCTTCACGCTTCTTCGCGGCTTCTGCTTTCGGCTTGAGGATGGCCAGCATCCCGCCGGCGCACAGCAGCAACGCAAGCGTCAGGAAAATCAGCGTTGGCATGCCGGGAATCATGCCGAACAACACCATGATGACGCTGGCCGTTACCAGCGCCTTGGGCTCGGCGAACATTTCTTTCACGATGTCCTGGCCGATATTGCTCTTGCCACCTGAATCGTGTTCGCGATTGTCATCGGACACCCGGGTGGTGATCATGCCGGCTGTCAGCGAGATCAACAGAGCCGGGATCTGGGCAATCAGGGCATCGCCAATGCTGAGGATCGAATACAGTTTGCTGGCTTCGCCAACGGTCATGCCACGCTGAAAAATACCAATCGAAATCCCGCCGATCAGGTTCACCATGACAATAAAAATACCCGCGATCGCGTCGCCCTTGACGAATTTCATCGCACCGTCCATCGCACCGTGCAACTGGCTTTCCTTGGCCAGTTCGGCACGCTTGCGCCGTGCGTCATCGGCGGTCAAAAAACCCGCGCGCAAATCACTGTCAATCGACATTTGCTTGCCTGGCATCGCGTCCAGCGTAAAGCGCGCCGCCACTTCCGAGACCCGCTCGGAGCCTTTGGTAATCACGATGAATTGCACCACCGTCAGGATCAGGAACACCACCAGCCCCACCACCAGATTGCCGCCGACCACAAAGTTACCGAAGGTCTCGACGATGTGTCCGGCAGTGCCTTCCAGCAGAATCTGGCGGGTGGTTGCCACTTCCAATGCCAGACGGAATAGTGTGGTCAACAGCAAGACGGCAGGAAAGGTAGAGAAAGCCGTCGGCCCTTCCATGTACATCGAGACCACGACCATCAGACCAGCCACACATAAATTGATCGCGATCAGGATGTCGAGCAACCAGATCGGCATCGGTAGCACCAGCATGAACACGATCGACATGATCAGCGCAGCTGCAAACAGCTCGGCCCGCTTGGCCGCCCGCGCCGCAAACGCGTTAAGGGCAAGTACGAGATTATTCATGTGCACCGACCGCGTTACCACTAACCAAACTGTCGTCATCGTCAGGCGAATACGCACGACGCCAAATCAGATTAGTCCATGCCTCGTGACCGGTGCTTTGCATGGCCTGCACCATGGCGGCGTCCAGCGGTTCTGCCAACTCCACGGCGGCATACGCAGCCATCAATGCAAAGCGCTGATCGTCTGGCCACAAGGCCCCGCAACCGCGCGCCAGTTGATAGGCATCTGTCAGCTGACGGGTATTCAGATGGCCCCAGATCAAGCCAATCGCCAGAGTTTGTTCGATCGATGGTGGAGCTGTTCTTTTTCGTTTCATCATGACTTTCCACCCTCCCCGCTACCGGTTAATTGCAAATCGGACATGTGCAGTTGATGCAACCGCAGGCGCAACTGGATATTTTTTTCCACGACCGAGATTGCCGCTAGTGCATGATCCCGCTCTTCGCCTTCTACCTGCATGCCGCGTTCCAGCAATTTTTTCTGTAACGCCCGCATTTTTGGAATCGGATCACCACGCCATGCCGGACTACCGGCTGTCAGCGCCAGGCCCAGCAAGGTGGTCAACGGTGCGATCGCACTTTGCGTCTCACGTGTCGTGACATGCACCGAGGCGGCGGCTTCGCGCGCTTCCAGAAGGGAGACTGATACATTCGCTATTGGTGTCGGCAACCCGACCGGATGGATTTCGCCGCCTTCGACGTTGATTGGTTGCCCGCTGCCAGGTCCGCCTGTGCGGACAATCGTTGTCATGGCACCAGCAACGCGAGCGCGTTGTCCAGATCGTTCTCCGACGGCATGTGCGCCGGACCGTGTCCGAAGTACGGCAGGCGTCGCAACACATAGAAGCTGCCGTTGGCAAACTGCGCCGGCAACCATGCGGCAAAGCGATCCGGTACCTGATCACGCCGCCTGAGTACGTTAATGATCGTGTCCGGCTTCAATGCATCGCGCTGGTAACCAATTCCAACTATCAGACATCCCTCACCCGGATAGGCAAACATGCCCATGCCCGCTCCCAGCGACTGCCTGGCCACCGCGCCTGCTTCCACCGCAGCCGCAGCGAGATCGATGGCAATTTGTTCAAGCCCGGATGACTGCCCTGACGGATCTATCATTATTTCCTCATTAAGGACGAGTTTTGATCTTCGGATGCGTCGTCAGAGTCCAACGGGAGCGGGTTTGAAACACGTGGGCGTTGACCGAGCATCGCCTTGTTCATGATGCGAGCGCGTTGGGTCTGCTCCCTGCGCGGAAACGCCGACTGAAACGGATGAGGTGACGGGTGTTCCGTCATCGACATTTCATCAAATTTGTTCAGCAGATTCTGCCGTTGCGGTAGCCCATCAAGTGGCCACAAGGTCGTCGGAAGGTCAGCTACAGCGGTGCGCACTACTCGGCAAACTGCGGCTTTGTCGGTTGTGGAAAGCGCGTCCATATTGGCCACCCTGTTCACCAAAGGTGCGGCGGTACGATCATCGAGTGTTGGTGCTTTCAACAAGAGTCGTCCCGCCTCAGCGGCGGTGGTACGCGGCGGGACACCAAGAGCTGAAATCCGGCTACACATGTCAGACGCAATCGCGCGACTGGAGACCATCTGATGAAACGCCGCACACAACGTAAAACTGCGATGACTCTCGGGCCCCGGCCCATCGGGCACGCGCTTGCGCGCTTCGGCGCCGACAAGCTTCTGTAAATCGGCCAGCGCTGTATCCACGTCCTTGGGGGCATGGTTTTTTTCGATATGTGCCAGCAATCCGGGAGCATCGATCGTCTTCGCGCCTTTGCCATATTCCGAACCGGTCATGATCACGGTCAAGTCGGATAGTTCGCGTTTTCCAGTCGACGACTGTCGGCGAAACACATCAGCGACATCCATGCCACCGTTGACGGATTCCGCATGCTTTTTTTTCAGCTCTTCCAGATCTTCCCTGGACTGTCCATGGCCGCCGTCTAGCATGAACTGATTGAACCGATCCATCTCCTTCTGCCCGAATTCACGACGCGATGTCACGGTATCGGACTCCGGCATGCCCTCAGCAGCGAGAACACCAGCTCCTTTGACACCATTGCCTTCTTTACCAGTTGCTGCGGTTTCGGCACCAGATATTGCGCCTGATTTGCGGTCGCGAGGATTGGTAAGACGGTTGATCAGTGTTCGCTGACCGACTTGCATCTGATGCTGCGCGAGGCTTGATGCCGAGGCCTCTTGCTGGAACTGAGCGATTTCGGTCATCTCGGTCGTTGCGCGATTGCTCACCGCGGGCAAGCCTGGACTCTTCGCCGAGTTGTCCGGAACGTATTGGGTGCGAACGGGTTGGATAATCGGAGTCATGCTGTTGAGTAGCATTTTCAGATGGATAGTTCCGTTTCAGAAATAGAGATTTTCCATAGTGGATGCGGTCATTTTTGGATGGATTCACCAAACCGAAAAACCGTCTGATAAAAAATCCTTTCTTCTTATCAACATAGCGAGGAAGAATGCCGGGCACGTCTGTTGCAATGTTTTCCTGTGGATACTTTTTCGGTTAAAAAAAACACGGAGATGGCAATGGAGACGTTATCAGAATGCCCGCAGGCAACCGATGAATTACCACCTGCCGAACTCACTGTCAGCCGGCAGGTGATCAATCCAGACATGTTATTCAGACAGCATTACGTTTTTTTATTACGCTTCACGCAACGTTACGTGCGTAACATCGATGATGCGATGGACGTGGTGCAAAACACCTTCGTCGAAACAATACGTTGTGCAGATCGATACCACGGTGGATCGCTACCCTCCACCTGGCTATTCGGCATTGCACAGAATCTGGCACGCAATCATGTTCGCCGCAGTTATGCTGCTGCCGCACGCCATGCCGATGAAAGCTTGCTTGACGACGTCATCGACTTTTCCAATGACCCGGCGGAGGTCGTTGAACATCAACAACTGGCCGACCGTGTCTCACGCCTGCTGGACAAACTCCCTCAGCGCATCAGGGAAACGTATGAAGTCGTTCTGGAACACGAAGCCAGTTACGCCGACGCCGCTATCATGATGAATATCCCAATAGGTACCGTGCGATCGCGCATATCGCGGGTAAAAAACGAGATCCGCATGTCGGTCAAGTGAGATTACTGACACGGCATGTTCAATAGGATGACGTCAACGCGGAGCCTTCGCTTGCAACTCGATAGGGTGTAACGGCACTCATCAATGAATGCACACGACACCGAATCAACGTCGGCAGGCGAAGACAAAAAAGACGTGCAAATGGCCAGCACGGAATTTCTCTAAACCCGACCTAGCCATTTTTAGATGCTTTCTTGATCATTAAATGCCATTTCGACAAAAACTCCTTTCTTTATAATCACTTAGCAAAAAAACAATGTTTGGCATGAGTGTTGCACTAGTTCTTCTCATCTGCGCCCCTTTGCCGGCGCGATATTCAGGAGATAGCGATGACCTCATTACTCGAGCAAGAGCACACTTCCACTGAACAATCCGCGTACGTACACACCAGCCCGCTGAGCCTCGTCGACATCGATCTATTATTCAAACAGCACTACTCCCATCTGATACGTTTTGTACAACGCTACGTACGCAACATCGAAGATGCACGCGATGTCGTTCAAAACACCTTCGTCGAAAGCGTCCGCTGCGCAGACCGCTTTTCAGGCGCATCAAAGCCATCCACCTGGCTCTTCGGCATCGCTCTCAACCTCGCCCGCAATCATGTTCGTCGCAACTACGCCGCTGCATCCAAACATGCGGACGAAAGCCTGATCGACGATATGGTCGATATGTCGGGTAACCCTGCTGATGTAATTGAAAACCAGCAATTGGCTGAACGTGTCGAACAAATGCTATCAACCCTCCCGGACCGCATACGCGAGACCTTCGAAGCTGTGCTGGAACACGAATCGAGCTACGCAGTCGCGGCAGAAAAAATGCATATCCCGATTGGTACCGTTCGGTCGCGAGTGTCCCGGGTTCGTGACCAGATCCGCATGATCATTGATTGAGTTGACATCGACAGGCATGGTCAGAATTCGCTTGAAGAAGTGAATAGTTGGCGCCAGTCGGCCGCAGCGCACCGAAAAACCAGCGATTCCGATGGGTGTCACGCTGGTATTTCCACTCCGCCCGAAATTTCAATTGGTGTCGGCCCTGATCGAATGGCATAATGCGGGCTCCAGCGGAGGTGTGGCCGAGCGGTTGAAGGCACCAGTCTTGAAAACTGGCGAGGGTGTGAGCCCTTCGTGAGTTCGAATCTCACCGCCTCCGCCAGTTCTCCTATGAGAGAACTATCAAATCCCGCTTTACCCACCATCCTACCCCCCAAAGAATTTAAGACTGATTGCCGCTGTTCAAGCCTGGCTGATACATCAATAACGTCATTGTTTGATCGCTCAATAAAAAACCCGGCGAACTGCACCGGGTCTCCGTCGCGCCAATGACTGCTAATCAGTGCACCGCTTCATCCAACAAATCCAATTTGAACGACATACGCATCAGGGCGTCGGCGTGCGCGTGGAAGGCGTTCGGGGTAAGTTGTGGCTTCAGTGCCTCGAATACCTCGACGGCATGGTTCCACGCTGCCCATGCACGCGCACGGGTGGCGGTACTCTCGACGGTCACGGCCTCAACGGTTGCCGCTGTAGCGCCTGCCAGTGCATTTAAAACTTCGTTGCTTGGCGATGCGCCCATCGCAACGTCGATTTCGCATTGAAGGATGCGGGCGGCGGTCGATGTAGAATTCTGGTAGGTCATTTGCTTGTCCGTTTCAAGTGGGTGATTTAGGCGGGCAGGGTGTTCAAGCACCCTGCTTCGCTGCTTGTGCTAGTTCGTTAGCACATAGGTATTATACCTTAACTCCCTGTAAATAGCCAGCATTGCCTGCCATCACCCGCTATCACGCGTTCATCTTCACGCTTCGCCCCTACCCATCCAGCACCCCTACCCCCCCACCCCGTACCACCCCGGCATGGACACCAAAAAAAGCAAGCCACCCCGTCGCTTCTGAGGTACGCCATTTTACCGACAGCCGAAATCCCAAAGCTCCCCAGTGATCGCAACACTGAGGGGCAATGTTTTCAATTTGACATTACAGATAAGCAACGTTAAGTTACATGCTCTTGTGCAATCCACGGTAGCTAACCTAGCCATGCCAACACTTTCACCAACGCAGCCACAGCCTGAAGCAATCAAGCGGCTATACGACGGCTTGCACGCGCTTGAACTGTTCGCACCTCCACCACACCGACTGCAACTTATGCCTCCTAGTGCGCCACCAGAACAACCTCACACCGGACCCATCGTGCATTGGAAAAAATTTAATAAGGGAATAAGTCGATGAAAAAACTATTAGCAATCTTGATGGCTGTTTTACTCGCGGCTTGTGCAACGCCATACGGAAAATATGGGCTGCTTGGCGGATACACCGACTCCCGCATTGATGAAAATACTTTCTCTATCAGTGTGGACAATAACGGCATGACAAGCAAACAAGTTACTTCTATGCAAGCCTTGTATCGTGCGGCAGAACTGACCGTTGAACACGGCTTTGACTATTTTGTCGTCGGTAGTACCGCAAACAACGCTCGGTCAATTTCAATGGTGACGCCGGGAAACAGTACAAGTAATACGACGATCAATAGCTATGGCTCAACCGCTTTGGCAACAACAACGACTAGATATACACCATCAACCATCGTGCCAATTGAATTACCAAACTCGACACTCGTAATCAAAGCATTCAAGGGGGTGAAACCGGAAGGCATAGGCACCGCATATGACGCAAAGTCCGTCCTGAAATATCTTGGACCTCAGGTGCTTGGGGAAAAAGGCAAATAGGAAGAACTGCAAATAACCGAGGTGACGCCGCCCATCTTGGCGCGGCGCGATCATATCAACTTAGCTGGCCGTCTGGTCCGCAGGGGTCGGGTCCGGCGTCTTGCTAAAACACATTGACGGCATGCCAGAAACGCCGATATTGAACACGCCAAGGTAAGACCGTGTTTCGTCGTAGCTCGTCCAGTCGTACCGGAATTCGTATTGCTGGAACACTTCGACCCGGTGCGGCAAGCACGCGGCTTCATACCAGGTGTCCAGAATCGGTAACCATTTGTTCACGGATTGAAATACTTCGTCCAGTGCGGAATATCCTTGCCCATCTAGCCAGGCGTCGCGTTCGATCATCCACCCTTCCGAGGTTTGCAGCTTGTAATGGGCAGCGTCGCACAATGGCAGGAATTCACCACGCACCCACTCAGACAACTGCGCAGCCTTGGTCTTGGCGTCCTCAGGCTGGAGTTCAGAGGCGAGTTCATAACAGCGAGCACCTACCCCACGCGCTACCGCTGCGGCAAGCAGAGCGGGAACTCTCGATAACGCTATGCCGTCGTGAGATGCGATGCCAGTGTACATGGCCGTTTGTACGATGTCGGCAAGATAGGCTACTGCATTTAGTTCGTCACGGTCGGCGGTGACCATCACTGCTTCATTCTCTGGCGAACGTCGGATGGCATTCTGGAACGCATCGTAAAACTGGCGACCTGGAGTTGACTCTGGGAGCGCTGCCAACTTCTCGGACGGGGTGAACTTGGTATTCATTGTGCTGATCCTTTCAGGGGTTCGACTGGGGTTTGGTCTGGCGTTGCTGGCTGCGATAGCGGGGCTGTGGCGCGTTTATCTGGCTTGTCTGGTGGGAACCATAGGGCACTGAATCCGTCGCTCTCGTTGCGCCACTGGCGGGTTCTAATCCAGCCCATCGAACGTAACGCTTTACCCAGTGCCGGGGCGCTGGCTTGGCCTCGAAACTTGCCACGTAGGTTTTCAACGAACAGGGCCATCGGCACCCCGTCGCACTGGATAGGCAAGGGCATTTTGTCGATCATTTTTTGCACGCGGTCCGTCAGGGGAATGAACCGCTCGTTCGATGACTGCTCTGCATGTTGGTCGCGCTCGGTCCGCTTGGCCCGGTCCTGTTCTTGTTTGGCAAGGCTGGCTTGGCGTTGTGCTGCGAGGTTATTTGCAAATAATTTCATGGTGTTTCCTTCCGGTCGTGATCTGTTCGACGCGGGCAAGGCCCCGCGAACGTAATGAAACTGTTTGGGACTATTTGTTCGACGGGTGTGCGCTGCGTGGTGACGGAGGTGACGGACATTGAGCATTTCCTATGTTTCCCATAAGAGAATTTATATAGAGAAAAACATTGAAAAAGGTCGTTGTCCGTCACCTCCGTCACCGGCCTAGAATTGCCCCTGTCGAAAGCCCAGTCCGAAGTAGTGCGTTCCGGCTTTTCCGTGCCCCTTGTCGAACCCTCGGTCCTTCAGTTTTTGGGCAAATTTCTGGTTGCTGATAAAGCGGTGGCCGTTCTGGAAAGACCAATTTTTATAGCTCGTATAAGCAGCACCAGCCTTGATGACCGCAGTGGCTTCGACGATGCACGTCTCGTCGATCCAGTTCCCCATGAGGTCCATGTCGGACCGATAGGCATCAACCTGGCGGGTGATTTCAGCGGGCCTATCAAGGCCATGCTTTTGCCAGGCGAGGCAACCAGCGATAAGCCAGTTGAGGATGCCTGGATACTCTTTCCGCAGCATGTCAGGCAAGTGCTTGTTTTGCTCTTCCCCGCTGAACTTCCGGTCGAACCCGATCATCACCATGCGCCGCCAGATGCCGTGGTCGTCACCCCGAATTACCGGGCGATGATTCCCGGCCAGCCACAGCTTAAAAACCGGCACGAAGTCAAACGGCGCACCATGCAAGACACGCGCAGTGACAGCATCACCACCCGTCAGTTGCTTGACCATTGATTCGGCAAAGCGCTGCCCCTCCTCGGTCTCGTTCGCTGCAACAAAGCGAGGCCCCGCCAGTCGCGCAATTTCCGGCGTAGGGCCAGATGCGTTCGCCGCAGTTTTCGCCATGAGCACTTCCGGCGAGGTCTGGATGCCATAGCCGCCAAGGATTTCCCGCAGCACGTTGAGCACGGTAGATTTCCCGTTCGCCCCTGTCCCATACAGAAAGAAAAAGCACTGCTCCGTCGTCCGGCCGGTCAACGTGTACCCCATAGCACGCTGCACAAAATCAACTACGTCGCGGTTGTCGTTGAATATGCTGTGGAGCGTAGCCTCCCAGTGCGGGCAGGTCGCACCGGCGATCCATTCGACGTTCATGAGGCGCGTTATGAGTCCCTCGCGCAATGCCTGGCGGAACTCTCCGGTTTTCAGGTCAACAACGCCGTTCACTACGCCGATCACCATGGGGTCCGCATCGAGTTCCGATGCACCAACCGACACACCCGGCATTGACTTCGCTAATTCGACCCCCGCCGTCAGGCCACGCAGCGAGCAACTATTGCCAGCGTGCTGGGCCAACCGCTTCGCATCATCATTTCGGGCCTCGTCGCGTGCTTCGGTATAAATGCCGCGCATAACCGCGGTAGCGAACTGCACCACGTCGCCTTTGATATCCCAGTGCCAGTGCCCGTCCGTCCAGACAAGCCATTTAAGCAGGTCTCGGCAATACTGAAGGTTACCGTTTGCGGCTTTGACAATCCGGTCAGCATTACCCGCGTCGTTCAGGGTTTCCATAACGTTACCCAGTCGTGTTGTTTCATCCGGGCTGGCGGCGATGCGCTTGCTGTGCGCTGGGTCTGTCCATCCGTGCTGTTTGGCGAGCATAAACAATGTTCCAGCGGCGACACCACCTTCGCGCTTGGTATCAGAACGGAGAAGTTTCTCCAATGCCTCCCGGTAGTTAGGGTACTTGTCCGCCGACTGAGCGTTCCAACCACGCAAAAAATTCTGGTCTTCGCCGTTCGTTGCTGCATCAAAACCCCACACACTCCCCCGCCACTCATACCGCCCACCATCGGACGGAATCGCCATCAAAGCAGACCGAGCACGTTCAAGGTCCACCGGACCGGACACACCCAGCACATCGGCGTTACGGGCTACTGACGCCGCATACTTACGAGGTTTAATTTGTGGCAGACCGGGCAGACTACGTGCGCTCTGTGCTCTACCCTTTGCGATCATTGCAGCGCTATCAATAGCCTCGCCGCGCACGTGTTCAAAGTAGGCATGTTCGGCCCTGCTCTCCGGGCAGCTTGGCGTGTAGTAAAGCCGTGATGCATCTTTCGTTGACCCGTCGTTGTGCCCGCCCGCGAGTTCAGCATCGGCGGCACCTCGAAAATAGTCCCAGTCGGCATGACCTACAGGGGCGCTCAGAGGAAATACCACACGATATTTAGGCTTATCCGGCGTATGGCTGTGCGTCGAATAAATCACGTATTCCAAACCAGTGAGCGGCTTTTTTATTTCGTCCAATCCGGCCCCGTCGTCGCTATCGATTACGTAGGCAGATACAAGTTCTACGTTTGCGTTTGCCCGTGTAGCTCCCGGCATGAGCTGATGGAACGAGATGCACCTGCCTTCTTTATCTTCACGAACGTCGTGCTTGCTCAACGTCTCAACAACCTCATTCCACTCTGGTTGCCCTGCATCTATCGGCTTTGGGTTTGTTGTTCGTGAATATACAGTTAGCGCCACCCGCCTGCCGCCATCGAACATGGCAATCTGATCGTTTTTGATTTCGTTCATACCGCTGCCCATCCGTCAGGCTGCGCTACGTGAATCGATATAAGCAACGATGGCCGCACTAGACCAGGCGACCGCAGAAATTCCAACGCGTCGCGGCCTTGGAAACACGCCCAATTTCATGAGCCGGTAGATGCTGGGCTTTGATAGTCCCGTTACTTCGGCAACGGTCTTGATACGCAATTGAACGTCGATTTCTTTGTTCATGATTTCCTCACCCACTCTTGTTTAAGTGAGGCCATCATCAGGCGGTCGCATCCGTATTCAGGCGGAGTTCTGACCGTCGAAATGCAAACTTTACATTTCGACGTTGTACTTGTTTTTGATTGCGGCGATCTCTACAGAAACTGGGAAGTTGGATGGGCTAACCTCTGCCGTGCCGGTTGCCCTGGCTTTCTTCAGGCGCACACCGATAACCCTAATTGCCGTAGTGTCGCCGTAGCAGGTCAGCACTGCGGATTTGATCGCTTCTGCTTCGGAAATAGCATTCATTATGTGCAGGTACGCGAGGCGCACGGCGTCATCGTTCTGGGTTGCCCCCGTGCCGATATAGGTTTTCACCCCGGCCACTCGTTGCGGAACACCCGCAGGATGCCCCACCTTCACAAGCCCAAATACTTTGCTTGGTTTCACCCCACGCCCAATCGCTACACGTGCTATTTCAGCACGCCTTGCCATCCTGCAGAACAACGGGTGCACATTAGTGGCGGCACTATGTAAAAGCCAGCCGCTCAAGGCTTCATGCCATCGTGGATAAGTTTTGGCAATAGCAGCAATCCGCGCATCGAACAACGCGGCGGTACTTGTATATGCGGCACGGTCATATCCGCCGACGTCACTGCCCAGCATAGCATCCACTATCTCCAGGAACGCCCTCACGGATGCGTCATCAGGCTGTGCATAGTGGGCAAGGTCGCGCATCAGCACCAGCCATTCAGGCGGCAATTTGTACGCCCGAGCAACCCGGGGCGGGCCGCGCTTCTTTTGTTCGCCTGGACGCCCCAAAATCAGCGTATCCCAAATCCGTTGCAGATCGCGGCTTTCACCCCCGGCTTCGATATGGTCAAGCGTCGGACGCGTGATCCCGGCCCAAGACGTTAAATCAACTTTGGTTACCTTTCGCCTCTCGCGTTCGGCTTTGAGGCGTGCGCCGGTTAATGCGCTATCGGTTGAGATGCGCCCGCCATCAATGCTATGCTTGTAGCTGTTCATATTGCTGTGGAATCCCTGATCGTTTTCTGTGGCACTCGCCCGGCCTCACACAGCCGGGTTTTTCTTTTATAGCCCTACACCCTCGAAGGCGATGCGCTTCGCAACTGGATAATGTTGTCGGACTCTATTTGCGGGGTGTCTGCGAAGTTCGCCCAGTCACACATGAGGTTGCGCCGTTTCTCGAACAAGTCGGACCGCTGGTATGCCGCTACCGTGTGATCTCCTACCGCATGAGCCAGTGCCATCTCGCGCACTTCGGACGGGTAGCTGGTTGACGATGCCACCCAGGTTGAGAAAGTAGACCTAAACCCATGAGGCACCGCGCCCACTGCCATATCACGCAGTATTTTTGTTAGGGTCATATCCGACAACGGCGTGCCCGCTTTACGTCCAGGGAAAATCAGCGGTTCATCATCAAACCTTGGTAGCGATTCAAGTAGCTTCACAGCCTGGTCTGAAAGCGGCACTTTGTGTTCGCGCTGCGACTTCATTCGCACCGCTGGGATAGTCCAGGTCCGCGTTCTCAGGTCGATTTCATCCCAAGTAGCCAGACGTGCCTCGCCGGATCGGCTCGCATTCAGCACAGCGAATTCCAGGCAACGTGCCCCGGTCGTATCGAGCTTGCGCAGTTGCACCATGAAGCCATGCATTGCTTCTGCCGGTAGCGCTTGGTGCGACTTTACGGGTGCGACGTTGCGCCGCTTAGCTAGTTGCTTATCGAGGTTACCTTTCCAGCGCGCCGGGTTATCGCCTTCTCGATAGCGGCGCACAGTTGCCCAGTCCAGCACAAGCTCTATGCGGTTGCGTACGCGGTTGATGGTTTCGTTTCGGGTCATCCAATGCGGCTCGACAATTGCCAGCACGTCCTCGAACGCAATCGCACTCACAAGCATTTCCCCGATAGTCGGATAGGCGTACTTCTCCAAGGTGCTAGTCCATTGCTTTTCATGCTTGGCGTTACGCCACCCCGGTGCCGTAGCTTTGATGTATGCCTCTGCACAGAGGCGAAAAGTCCAGGCCTTTGCCTTATCTTCAATTTGTTTTTGAATCACACCTCGGCGTGCGTTGGCTCGTTCTAGTACGGGGTCCGCGCCGTCTTTGATCTGCTTACGTAATTGCGCCGCGGTTTCATGCACAGTTGCCAGCGTCACGCCTGGATATGCACCCAGCCCAATCTCGCGCCGCTTATTGCCAATTTTCACGCGAAGTAACCAGGACCGTGCGCCAGTGTCAGACACCTGCAAAACCAGTCCGGCCACCTTCCCGACAAAGTGATAGCCAGGTGCGGTCAGTCGTTTGACTTCCAGCGCTCCCAACTCTTTTGCTAATCGTGGCATATACCCTCCGTGATACTCCTACCCCCCATCCTACCCGCCATAAAGCATGATACTAGATGATATGCCCTAAAACCGACCGGCACAACAAGACCGCAAACTATCTTTGATTTGTATAGGTTTTTTTGACTTTCGAGGTATTTTGAAACCGCCCAATAATCGACCATGGCGGACACCGCCTCCGCCAGCACAGATGTGAGAATCCTCACGTTTCCCCTACCAGCCCGACATCCTCCCTACCCAACCAAAAAACACCACGCTTGAACAGTTCAACACTGCGCATGCTTTCAACAGTCCGCTCGCATTCGCTGCGTTGTCGCGTTGTCAATGTCTACGTCAAAAAATAATCCGAGCGGAGATGACCGGTAGGACGGTACCGAGATACTCGACAGTTCAATCGCCAACTTTTACGAAATGCCAGTCGCAAGCACACGCGGCAGCCGAACCGTAAACACAGTTCCAAGCGCCTCGCTCGACTGAACGCTGATCGAGCCACCATGAGCCACTGCGATTTCGCGTGCAATGAACAAGCCGAGCCCAAAACTGGTTGAGGCGGGGCCTTTCTGATCGCTGGACACCGACAATTGCACCAGCGGATCGAAGATGACGCGTTGTGCCTGCGACGATATTTCACGTCCGAAGTTGGTAACAGTCACGTCCCACCCACTCGCATCGCTCTTGACTTCGAGTGTCACCGGCCGTTGATCGCTACGGTACTGCGCAGCATTGTTCAGCAGATTCGAGAATACCTGCGCGAGCCGCGGTCCGTCAAAATCGCCTATCGTTTCTCCATCATCGATCAACTCGAATTCGCAGTCAGGATGCGCCGCACTCGCTTCGTCAACCGCGCTCTGACAGATATCGTGCAAGTCTCCGAGGGTCGGGCAAACCGGTATTTTCCCGCCGAGTTCGGTGCGGGCATACTCAAGCAGGTCATTGACCATCGTTGTCATGGCCGCTGCGCTGCGTTTGACGCGCGCGCCGATTTGTGCGGTTCGCTCTGTGCCTTCATCTGTGCGGGTTAACAGGGCGCCAGCCAGCGTCATCGTGGCAAGTGGGCTGCGTAAATCGTGCCCCAATATTGCCAGGAAAGTATCGCGAGTTTGATTGTTTTTATTCGCGAAATTGATCGCTGATTCTTGCAATGCCTGATCGATCCCTTCGTGAAAACGTGACATATCTGAAGCGGTTGCTTTGCTGAGTGTTTTGATCGTCGGCATCCACAAGCCCAGCACGCTCGCACGCAAGGCCCGATACTCGGCCGTCAGCTGCGGCAGGGTGTATCCGCTGACTTGCCGAGCGGCGCCATGTTGCGCCGCCGCCGTATCCGGCAAACCTGTCTCTGAAACATGCCGTACTGACTTCTCGTGGATTTGCTTTGGTGTCTCGTGGCGAGGCAATTGCTGGACGATCGCCAGCAGAATCTCGCGGGCGTGATCGCTTAACTCTGCTACCGATTCACCCAGCGCGGCAGGCTCGAGAGTGCGTGCAAAACGAACAAACTCGTCAACGATGATGTCCATATTCGTGGCGATAAAGGCAGCGAGTCTCATAGGTAGTTTTTTACTGAAAGCCTCTTGGAGCAGACACCATACGCTAGCCGGGATAACACGTCGGTTTATTCATGGCAGGCATAATTGTAGATATCTCCGCGCATGCCAACATTGCCGTGTCGTGCACTACCGCCACATTTTTCAGAACTCTATTTTTACGGCGCAGATAGCCTGCGTATTTAAGACGACTCCCACGTACTATCCATTAAACTCTGGCTTTCTCTCCGACACACTCATCCATGAAATCGACATCCGCAAGCGGTGGCCTCGTCTACTCCACCGAAACGGGCCGCATGTGTCCGTCCTGCCGCCAGCCAGTGGCCTCCTGTTCTTGCCGTAGTGCGGTCAGCCAGGCCTCGCCCGATGGTGTCGTACGGGTCTCTCGCGAAACAAAAGGGCGCGCGGGGAAGGCGGTTACGGTGATCAAAGGCGTGTCGCTCGATGCGCTGTCCCTGGCGGCGCTGGGCAAGCAACTCAAGACCAGCTGCGGATCTGGCGGCGCAGTCAAGGACGGCATCATCGAAATCCAGGGCGATCATTGCGAGCGGGTGATCGCAACATTGAAGCAGCAAGGGTTTTCGGTGAAACGGGCCGGTGGCTGAATACCTGGCTGCGAATTTGGCAAGTCCGGTAGCACCCACATGAACCCGTCAGCATCCCGTCGCAATGGAACGCTGATGGCGTTTTCAAAAAAATAATGAAGGAGAAGCGCATGCAAACAGCCGCCTTGCCGAACACGTGCAATGCAGTCGATGACAAGCACAACAGCCTGAACATCCTGTGCACTGCGCTGCTGGCACTAACGCTGGCAACCACGGTGCTCACGGTATCCGCTGCAACCGCCGACACGATCCTGAGTGACCAACCCGGCTTCACTGATTCCAGTGATGTCGTTGGCCGCGGCTGGTTTCAAATCGAAACCAGCATCGCAGGCGAACATAATCGCCGCGATGGCGTCAGGGACCGCACGTTGTCCACGCCGACCTTGTTGCGCCTTGGCGTCACGAACTCGCTGGAACTGCGTCTTGGCAGCGACGGTCGGGTCGTCAATACGACGCGTACCGATTCCACCAGCGAAACCCAGCGCGGCGCAGGTGATCTTTCGTTAGGAATGAAGTGGCATATCAGCGATGCACTGGGCACGCGACCATCGATCGGCGTCATCACTCAGCTGGATGTCGACTCGGGCTCGCCACAGTTTCGCGGCAATGGCGTGCGCCCCACACTGCACATGCCATTCGAATGGACTCTTCCGAATGCGATGTCGCTGAACGTGATGCCCGGCCTGGTCTGGGACAAGAAACCGACTGGCGAGCGTTTTGCCAGCGCACTGCTCGGGGTACAGCTTGGCAAATCGATGAGCGACCGGCTGGCGATCTTTACCGAAGTGGCACTGCCACAGATTGCGCGGGCAGAAAATGGCGGCTCGACGATGACGATCGGAGCCGGTCTCAGTTACCTGCTGACCAACGACACACAGGTCGACACCGCGTTTGCCCGCGGACTCAACCGCAATACCGTCGACACTAGCTGGACCGTTGGCTTATCTACCCGGTTCTGAGAAAGTGCGGCGTCGGGAGCCGCACTAGTCCTGCAAAAACATCTGCTGCAAATCATTCAGAAAACGCTGCCCGAGTAACGTGGGGCATATGGTTTTATGGTCCCGATACAGCAGCCCTTTGGCTTCTGCTGACAGCAATGCCGACTCGACCGCATTGAGGCCCAGCCCAGTGCGCTCCGAAAACAGATTCACGTCAAATCCGCCGGTCAGGCGCAGTGTGTTGAGCATGAATTCGAAACCCAGTTCGCCGCGCGCGATCTCGGCTTCTTCCTGAATGGCGTTGCCACGCGCCATATTGTCCATGTACGACTTCGGTTGCTTGAAGCGCGCCTGGCGAATGATCCGGTGCGGGAACGATAGCTTTGAATGTGCGCCGGCACCGATCCCGAGATAGTCACCGAACTGCCAGTAATTGAGATTGTGCCGTGACTGACGACCGGGCTGTGCGTACGCCGAAACCTCGTAGTGCTGGTAACCGCCGACACCAGTGACGTCGTCTATCATGTCCTGCATTTCTGCACTCAGATCGTCATCGGGCACGTTCGGCGGAAACTTTGCAAAGACGGTGTTGGGCTCCAGCGTCAGGTGGTACAGCGACAGGTGCGGTGGCGCATAGGCCAGCGCGGTGCGGATGTCTTCGGTCGCCTCCGCCATGGTTTGCGACGGCAGTGCGTACATCAGATCGAGATTGAAGTTATCGAAGGTCGCGTGGGCGATGTCGACGGCGCGGCGGGCTTCGTCGTGATCGTGGATACGCCCAAGGGCACGCAGATGTTGCTGGTTAAAGCTCTGGATACCGATCGACAGCCGATTGATACCGCTGGCGCGATACGCGCGGAATTTCTCGACCTCGAAGGTGCCCGGATTGGCTTCCATCGTGATCTCGGCAGCGCCATCGAGTGGCAGCAGCGTGCGTACATCCGACATCAACCGGTCGAGTCCGGCTGCCGACATCAGACTCGGCGTACCGCCACCAATAAAAATCGTGTAAATCTTGCGGCCCCAGATCAGCGGCAACGCACTCTCCAGGTCGGCGCGTAGCGCATCCAGATACGCCTCTTCCGGAAAACCGCCCTGCACCTCATGCGAATTGAAATCGCAGTACGGACATTTTTTGACGCACCATGGAAAATGGATGTAGAGCGCCAGAGGTGGCAATGCGGACAGGTTCAGTATGCCTGGTCGCAGGTACGCGTTGGCGGCGGCGGCAGCGTCGGCGGGACCAGCGGGTTGCGTTGGCCGCGAACGGATGTCGTGGATCGGAATAATCGGAATCATCGCAACTTGTCGAGTAACACGCGCAGCGCCTGGGCACGATGCGACAGCTGGTTTTTCTCTGTCGCGCTGAGTTCGGCAGCGGTCTTGTCGAGCCCGGCGACCTTGAACCAGGCATCGTAGCCGAAGCCCCCGGTGCCGCGCGGTACCGTAACGATGTCACCATTCCAGCGGCCTTCGGCAATCACCGGTTGCGGATCATCCGCATGCCGCACATAGACCAGTACGCAGTAGTAGTAGGCCGAACGGTCTGCATGTACGGCCAGGTCGGCAATCAGCTTTTCACAATTACGCAGGTCGGATTTTGGCTCGCCGGCGAAGCGTGCCGACTGAACACCGGGACGTCCTCCCAGCGCATTGACGCAAACACCGGAGTCATCAGCCAAGGCCGGAAATCCGGTCAGGCGCGATGCGTGCCGGGCTTTTTCGAGCGCGTTTTCAACAAACGTCGCATGTGGCTCGTCGGCTTCGGGTACCGCAAATTCACCCTGTGCGTGGACGTCGAAACCGATCGACCCGAGCAGGGACTGGAACTCGGCGAGCTTGCCGGCATTGTTCGAGGCGAGGATCAGGGTTTTGCTCATGCTGGCAGGCCAAGCTCCTGCTTTTGCAGCGCAATCAATGTGCGAATGCCACTATCGGCCAGATCCAGCAACTGATTCATCGTGGCGCGATCGAACGCCACACCTTCGGCAGTGCCCTGCACTTCCACGAAGTCACCGGCATCCGTCATCACGACATTCATGTCGGTATCGCAGGTCGAGTCTTCGTCGTAATCGAGGTCGAGTACCGGTGCGCCCTGGAACACGCCCACCGAAATGGCTGCGACAAAATGCTTCAACGGTATGGCACTGAGCATGCCGTTGGCGACCAGAACCGAAAACGCATCGTGCGCCGCGACCATCGCGCCGGTGATCGCCGCAGTCCGGGTGCCGCCGTCGGCCTGGATCACGTCGCAATCCAGATGCAAGGTGCGCTCGCCGAATGCCGACAGATCAAACGCGGCGCGCAGCGAACGACCGATCAGGCGCTGGATTTCCTGGGTGCGTCCGGACTGTTTACCCTTGGCTGCTTCACGCGCCATCCGGGTATGGGTGGAGCGCGGCAACATGCCGTACTCGGCGGTCATCCAGCCTTGTCCTTTGCCTTTCAGAAAGCCCGGCACCTTGTCTTCGATACTGGCGGTGCAGATGACTTTGGTGTGACCGAATTCGATCAGGACCGACCCTTCGGCATGTTTGGTGTAATGGCGCGTAATACGCACTGCGCGCAGTGCGTCAGCGGTGCGACCGCTGGGACGAGATGAAGACGACATGTGTGCTTAATTCCTGGAAGTGATGCGCGAAGATTTTTCAATGGCGCCACGAATTTCTTCGATGGCTTTTTCAATTTCACGTTCGTCATAACTTTCCGCCGAGTCTGGCTCGGTCGGATGTGCTGACTGAATCGTGGTGGTAACAGCACCCACCGGCAAGATGTTGGTGGTGATGGTGTTCGGACCGTCGGCGCTGGCATCGCTTTCCCACATCATTGCCAGCGCGGTGACATTATCGCTGTTCTTGCCGGCAATGCCCGTGGCAGTGCTAATCAACTCGGGTACAGCGCGCACGATAGTATTGTTTTGCAGGCATTGCGCCAGCAGGTGATCCGGCAGTACCCCCCACAACCCATCGGAACACAGCAACATCACATCGCCAGCCTGTAGACTGGCGCGCCGGGAAATTTCGACGATCGGCATGTTGGGTGCGCCAAGGCAATTGAACAGCTTGTTGCGATCGGGATGCGTGGCACGTTCGGAAGGATCTGCCCGGC
Source organism: Actimicrobium antarcticum (assembly GCF_039536745.1). NCBI lineage: Bacteria > Pseudomonadati > Pseudomonadota > Betaproteobacteria > Burkholderiales > Oxalobacteraceae > Actimicrobium > Actimicrobium antarcticum. The sequence goes on along the minus strand of NZ_BAAAZE010000005.1, from coordinate 472,156 downwards.
CCTGTGCAATCAGGGTTTCGATGCGAGAGTGGTCGCGTGTACGCGCCAGTATCTGGCCGTCACGCATCCAGTACAAACGCGAATCGCCGCAATGTGCCCAGAATGCCGTGTTGTGCTGGATCAGACAGGCGACGATGGTGGTGCGTGGGGTCTCGGATAGATTGTTCACGACACGGTAGCGATGAATTTCGCGATGCGCCGCAAAAAAACTGTCTTCCAGAAACTGCTCCGGCTTTTTGACGTAGGGCTTGGCGTTTTGCTGGAACAGCGAGCCGACCATCTGCATCGCGACCGTCGCCGCGATCTCGCCGTGCAAATGGCCTCCCATGCCATCGACCAGCAACAGCAACAGCGCGTCACGCGTGAAGCTGTAACCCATCCGGTCCTGGTTGATCTTGCGGCCACCGATATGGCTTTCCTGAAATACAGAAAATTTCATGGTCTGGTCTCATGATTGGTCATGGCATCACTGCATCAATGCGGATGTTCGCGAACCGGCGGCGCGACAGGGACATCGGCTTTTTTGGTGCCGCCAAACAGCGCCTGAATCTTGTGCTTCAACATCTGCACCGTGCCTTCCTTATGCTTTTCAGGCACCGGTTCCTGCAACGCCTTTTGCAGCGCAAACACACTTTGTGGCCGCTCCAGCGGATCGATCATCAGACTCCAGCGGATCATCTGGATCAGCTCGGAAGAATAGATACCTTCGAGCTTGCGCAGGTGGCCGTCCATCTTGTCGTTGATCTTGCGCTGATCGGCAGGCTGAGGCGGCGCGCCGACCATGCAGGCGAACATGGATGCGCCGATGCTGTAAATATCGGTCCACGGTCCGAGGTTGCCATTTCTGGAATACAGCTCGGGCGGCGCAAAACCGGGTGTGTACATCGGATACAGCTTCGGCAAATCTGCTTTCAGGGTTTGTCGCGCTGCGCCGAAATCGAGCAGGATGGGCGTGCCATCGACCCGCAAGTAAATGTTTGCCGGCTTCAGATCCAGATGCAGCAATTTATTGGTATGGACTTCGCGCAAACCATTCATGACCTGGCTGAACATCTTGCGGATAAAGCGCTCCGACACCAGCGGCTTTTCACCCTTGTCGCGCCGGCGCAGAATATGGTCTTGCAGAGACCGGCCGGATTCGTAAGCCATCACCATGTAGACCGTATCGTTGGCACGAAAAAAATTGATAACGCTCACCACATTCGGATGCGAGATGCGGGCCAGCGCCCGGCCCTCTTCAAAAAAGCATTTCAATCCTATCCTGAAAATGGGCAAATTTTCAGGCGAAATGGAGGGCGACAATTCGCCAGGTTGGCGCAGTGCGAGCGAGCTCGGCAAGTACTCCTTGATGGCCACGGCATTACCATCTTCGTCGTAGGCCAGATAGACAATACTGAACCCGCCGGATGCAATTTTCTTTACAATGCGGTAGCCAGAAATTTGAAGCCCGTCAGGCAGGGGTGCGTTGTTTTGTGCTGCCATGGTTTCCTATGGAAATTTCGGGAATGTCACTGGTAAAGCCACCGCACCGACCTGTTGCAACGACCTGCGGCTGAACCCTGAACGACCAATACTACCCATTCGATTGTGTGGATAAATCACTGATTTGTAAAGAACAACCGAGGACCTGATTTTGACAATCTACAGCATGACCGGCTACGCAGTCGTCACCCGTGAAAGCTCGGGTGGCACCCTGACTATCGAGGTCAAGAGCGTGAATTCCCGCTTCCTGGATCTGCAGTTCCGGATCAACGATGACCTGCGTGCTTTCGAGCCGATGTTGCGCGAAACGATCACCGGTCGCATCACGCGCGGCAAAGTCGAGTGTCGCGTCAGTTTTGGCCGCAAAACGGCGACGGGCGCCACCCAACGAATCAACACCGAATTGCTGAAGTCGCTTGCCATGTTGCAGGCCGAAGTACGTTCGCAGTTTTCGTCGGCGCCACCCATGTCGGTGAGCGATCTGCTGCGCTGGCCGGGCGTGATCGAAGAAGCCGAGATGGGGCAAGATACCTTGCAGGCGGACGCTGCCGCCGCGATCAGCGACGCAGTGACGGCATTCGTGGAGTCACGAGCGCGCGAAGGCGAGGCACTCGCGGCGACACTAATTACTCGCATTGATGCCATGGACGAAATCGTGCGCCGCATCACGCCGCTGGTACCGCAAGTCGTCGCGCAGTTCCAGCAAAAATCGATCGAGCGCCTGGAAGAAGCACTCGGCGTTGCGCTGCAAAAGCCAGGCGTCAGCGCGAACCTGTCGCATGACGAAGTGGTTGAACGGATACGTCAGGAGGTCACGCTGTACGGTATACGTATTGACGTTGCCGAAGAGTTGTCGCGACTCGCCGCGCACCTGGCCGAGACGCGCCACATCCTCAAAAAAGGTGGTCAGGTCGGCAAGCGTCTGGACTTCATGATGCAGGAACTCAATCGCGAAGCCAACACGGTTGGCTCCAAGGCAGCACTCAAGGAACTTGCCGATGCATCGATGGAACTCAAACTACTGATCGACCAGATGCGCGAACAGGTACAAAATCTGGAATAACTGCTTTCCGACCGGTTATCGCTTGGCCTCTGCGGCAAAACAAACGATCATCGACTTATCCAAGGTCACGGTAATTTTTCGTGACTGACCTATATTTAAGGACACATATGCATGACGACAACGCCTCCGCCGGGAGTTTGTTCATGGTGGTTGCGCCTTCGGGTGCAGGAAAATCCACACTGGTGAATGCATTGCTGGCGCAAGAGCCAGCGTTGAAGCTGTCGGTCTCTTACACCACGCGCGCACCGCGCCCGGGTGAACAGGACGGGCGCGAGTACTACTTCACCACTGCCGACGATTTCATGAGGCGACGGGATGCCGGTGAATTTCTGGAATCAGCGGAAGTCCATGGTAATTATTACGGCACCTCACGCGTAATGATCGCCAGCCAGATCAAATCCGGCAGCGACGTCTTGCTCGAAATCGACTGGCAGGGCGCCCATCAAGTCAAAAAGCAATTTTCACACGCTGTTGGCATCTTCATTTTGCCGCCATCGATCGATGCGCTGGAGGAGCGCCTCAAAAAACGCGGACAGGATGAACCGCATGTCATTACGCGTCGGCTGCTGGCTGCTGGCGGCGAAATCGCGCATGCCGGCGACTTTGAATATGTTATTATTAATCAAGACTTTGCACGTGCTTTATCAGAGCTTACAGCGATCGTTCAGGCAACACGCTGCAGGTTCCCGCAACAGGCCGCGCGCAACGCTTCTCTATTCGCCCAACTGGGCATCCATGCCGCGTTAAATTGACATCGTAATTTCAGGAGTACCTATGGCCCGCATTACCATCGAAGATTGCACAAAATACATTCCTAATCGTTTTCAGCTGACACTGGCCGCTACCTACCGTGCGCGCCAACTGCTGCAAGGACATACCCCGAAAGTGGATGCCAAGGATAAGCCAACCGTCATCGCCCTGCGTGAAATTGCCGCTGGTAAAGTCGGTATTGAAATGTTGAAGAAAGTCCCAAGTTAATCACAGTTAATATCACTCTGGCGCGGCTACTTTACCGGCATGGACCTGACACCTGCAGACTCTCTGATTTCGGCGTTGACCAGCCGAACCCCGCCGGACCGCGCTGGCATCCGTAGTTCAAGCACGTTCCTCTCTCCCGACCCCGGTACACCCACAGCACCGGGGGTCGCATCTGTTTCCCAGCTCAACACCAAACTCGCCGAATACCTGTCGCCTTCTGACCTGAAGAAGGTCAAGGAAGCCTATCGCTTCTCGGATGAGATGCACCTCGGCCAAATGCGGGTGTCGGGAGAGCCGTACATATCCCATCCGATTGCTGTCGCCGAAATTTGCGCGGACTGGAAACTGGATGCACAGGCGATCATGGCGGCTCTGCTGCATGACGTGATGGAAGACCAGGATGTCAAAAAAGAAGAGTTGATCGAGCGCTTTGGTTCACCGGTCGCCGCGCTGGTCGATGGCTTGTCCAAGCTCGAAAAAATCGAATTCCAGAGCCAGATCGAAGCGCAGGCGGAGAACTTCCGCAAGATGTTGCTGGCGATGGCGCGCGACGTGCGGGTCATCCTGATCAAGCTGGCCGACCGGCTGCACAACATGCGCACGCTCGGCTCGATGACCGCCGAAAAAAAGCGCCGCATTGCCCGCGAGACGATGGAAGTCTATGTGCCGATTGCGCACCGTCTCGGCCTGAACAATATTTATCGTGAATTGCAGGACCTGTCGTTTTCGCACTTGCATCCGATCCGTTACCGGACCCTGGCCAAGGCGGTCAAGGCAGCACGGGGAAATCGTCGCGAAGTCGTCAGCAAGATCATGGAATCGGTCAAGAACACGCTGGTTGCAGCGGGTATCGAGGCGCAGGTGTATGGCCGCGAAAAAACGCTATACGGCATCTACCGCAAGATGCGCAACAAGCGCCTGTCGTTCTCTCAGGTGCTGGATGTATACGGCTTTCGGATTGTGGTCGAGAATTTCGCCCACTGCTATGTATCGCTGGGTACCTTGCACGCGCTGTACAAACCCATGCCAGGCAAGTTCAAGGACTACATCGCCATCCCCAAGCTCAATGGCTATCAGTCATTGCATACGACGCTGATCGGTCCGTATGGCACACCGGTAGAGTTCCAGATTCGTACCCAGGAAATGCACCGTGTTGCCGAATCGGGCGTGGCCGCGCACTGGCTCTACAAGGATAATGAAGGTAGCCTGACCGACCTGCAGCAGCGCACGCATGCGTGGTTGCAATCACTGCTCGACATCCAGAAGCAGACCGGCGACTCGGCTGAATTTCTGGAGCATGTGAAGGTCGACCTGTTCCCTGATTCCGTTTATGTGTTCACACCCAAATCAAAAATCATCGCCCTGCCGCGCGGTGCTACCGCACTTGATTTTGCGTACACGATTCATACCGACATCGGCGACCAGACGGTTGCCACGCGCATCAACCACGAGCACGCCCCGTTGCGCACCGAACTGCGCAATGGTGACATCGTGGAGATCATTACCTCGGCCAGTTCGCGACCCAGCCCGACCTGGCTGACGTTCGTTCGCACCGGTAAGGCACGCTCCGCGATCCGCCACCATCTGCGCACGATCAATCTGTCGGAATCCGTGGAACTGGGATCGTTGTTGCTCGCTCAGGCACTGGCCGCACTGAATCTGGATTCGGACATTCCACCAGCCACGCTCGAACGCCTGCTCAATGAGTCGAGCGCCAAATCGCTGGATGAACTGCATGCCGACATCGGCATTGGAAAACGCATGGCGGCACTGGTGGCGCGGCATATCATGGGCTTGAACGACACGGCAGGACAACCGTTGCAGGCACGTGTTACCAGCACCGACGACGACGTGCCAGTAAAACTTGACCCGGTCATCATTTACGGCAGCGAAGGCGTGGCAGTACAACTGGCACCATGTTGTCAGCCGATTCCCGGTGACAGAATAGACGGTCAGCTCAAACGTGATCAGGGCCTGGTGGTGCATAGTCAGGAATGCGATGTCGCACGTCGTGGTCGTAGCAAGGAGCCGGAACGCTGGATCGAAGTGCAGTGGGGACAAGAACTCAATCGCCGCTTTGATTGTCGCATCGTGGTGCTGGTGACCAATGAACGCGGTGTGCTGGCGCGGGTGGCTGCAGAGATCGGTGAATCCGATGCGAACATCACGTTCGTCGGCATGGACGACGATCATGACTCGCTGATGACGCAATTGCGTTTCACGATACAGGTGGAAGACCGTGTGCACCTTGCCAGATTGATGCGCAACGTCAAACGCATTCCGGGGGTGACACGCATCTTGCGTGAACGTGGCCAGTGGGCCAACCCGCCGGGATAAACTTACTCGACTAACGGTGCCGGATAACTGACCTCCAGAATGATCAGTTCTTCGATACCGGACGGCGTCTTCAGGGTGATCGTATCGCCTACGCTGGCCTTGGTGATCGCGCGGGCCACCGGTGAAATCCAGCTTATCTTGCCATGCAACGGATCGAGTTCATCGATGCCGACGATGGTCACCGTGTGCTCCTCGCCGGCGTGATTCTCGTAGCGCACCGTCGCACCAAAAAATATCTGCGCGTTGCCGAACTGCACGCTCGGCTCGACCACTTCGGCGAAGTCGAGGCGCTTGGTCAGAAAGCGGATGCGCCCGTCGATCTGCCGCAGGCGACGCTTGCCGTAAATGTAATCGCCATTTTCGGAGCGGTCGCCATTCGACGCGGCCCAGGACACGATTTGCACGACTTCAGGCCGGTCGACATCAATCAGCTTCAGTAGCTCGGACTTCATCCGCTGGAATCCGGCAGGCGTCATGTAATTACGGGTGCCGGCCGGAATCGCCGGTAATGCGACCTCGTCATCGTCCTCATCACCATCAGCTTCCCTGACAAAGGCCTTGTTCATGATTTGATCGCTGACATGGTGAAAAAAGATTGTTCAATGCCAGGCGCGACCAACACAACACTGGTCCTTGCACCGGCCACTCAGACGCGGCGCGTACCCGTGTACGGCACCGCCGTGGCACCCGTTTCGAGGGTAAAACCAGCGCCGCTGTCACGCCCCAGCGTCTTGACCATAAACGGCATCAGGTCTTTGAGCATGGCTTCCAGACCAAATGGCGGATTGATCACGAACATCCCGCTGCTATGCAACCCGAAACCATCCGGCCCCGGCGTACTGATCGTCAGGGTGACGTTCAGCCAGCCGTTGGCCTGCAGACGCTTGAGCTTGTCGGGCAACTGGCGTGACTCCATCCGGTGCAGCACCGGATACCAGACCGCATAGGTGCCGGTCGCAAAACGCACCAGCGCGTCCTGCAGCGTGTCCTTGACCCGGCGATAGTCGGATTTGTCTTCGTAGGGAGGATCGATCAGTACGAGGCCACGGCGCGATGGCGGTGGCAACAGGGCTTTCAATCCAAGGAAGCCATCGCCCTTCTGAATCATCACGCGCTTGCCGCGCACGGTGGTGCGCTCGCCCTGCGCGGCAGCATGCGCTTCGACCTTACGGAAATTGTCTTGCAGGATGCGAGCATCGGCAGGATGCAGTTCGAACAGGCGCAGGCGGTCGGCTTCGCGCATGGTCTGGTCGGCCACGTATGGCGAGCCGGGGTAGTAGCGCAGCTTGCCGCTCGGGTTCATTTTCTTGATGAGCTGGATGTACTCGTGCAGTGGCGGTGGTAAATCCTTGCGGCTCCACAGCGGCGCGACACCGCTTTCGAATTCGGCATTTTTGGCGGCGTAGCCGCCGTCCAGCGTATAGACTCCGGCACCGGAATGCGTGTCGATGTACATGTAAGGCGTGTCTTTTTGATTGAGATAACGCAACAGCTGCATCGTAACGACGTGCTTCAGAACGTCGGCGTGATTGCCCGCATGAAAGGCATGGCGGTAACTCAACATAACAGTGATCGATCTTGGTAAAGGAATGAAAGGGAGCGCCGAACAGCATGACCATGCTGGCGAATGGCGCATTTTAACAAGTCCCGGGCTGTTCAAGTACCTGCAACTGCATTCGCCGCGGCGAAACATGCCCCGGCTGAAGTCAGCGCCCTGTCGACTTCAGGATTGCGGCTCTGCGTCGCTTCAACCATCAGCACATTGCCAGGCAATTTCCCGGATCGCCCGGGTGATGCCAACTCCTTCACCGCGATGTGCCGAGTCGCTTGCCGAATAGCGACCCCGATGCGCGTCTATGCAGTCATCGCTCACCACAGGAGGAACCCCTGCGATTGATTTACCTCGGCAAAACATTGTGAAAAATAGTGTCATTTCAACAATTCCTTATTTCGCACCGAACTTCCCGTGCACACCCGCCACTTATCGAAGTAACAACAAAAATGCCAATCTAATAACTATAGAAAGTACTTCGATCATGTCTAAAATTAAAATCACAGCTGTAATGTTGACTGCAATGACCCTCCATGGCGCAGCGTTTGCCACCCAGCCTTCTGCCAGCGGCAGCGGCGTTGTGGCGATTCAAAATGTCGTCAAAGGCAACTTCTCGTTGGGCAACAATGGTACATCGACATCGTTTGCGCAAAACAAGGAATCCGGCATGGCGAAGGTCACCGCGTCAGCAAACTATCTGCCCTGTTATCAGGCTGTCAATGCAGGTATCTCCGGCGCAACCGAGACCAAGAGCTCAGGTCAAGCCTACAACATCAGCACAGGTTCCGGCACCGGTTCGGCAACGTCACGCGGCGACGTCAGCGCGGCAGTTCACGGACAAGCGGCTATTCATGGTGTCACCGACGGATACAACGGCGGAAAATCAGGCACCGATACGCACAACCGAATTGTGGCGGACACCAATCAGGGCAGCGCCTTCGCAGCGGGAACCACGTCTGGTTTCGATCTGGCGCTGCACTACGAAAAATTGACCACCACCGTTCCGGCACAAACCGGCTCGACCGGCGGCATCCGCACGACGACAGTCAAGATTTCGGATAAAAAAACCGGCTACGTGAGTGGCGCCACGGACATCGGAAAGCTGGACGGCATGAACGCCGCCGGCATCGCCAATCTCGGTAGCTCGGGCGACTACTTTGTACGCGCCAACCTGTCGGCATCCACAGGCAAGGTCACCGCACCTTGAACCTCTCTGCTCACCACTCCGGGAAAACATCATGAACATCAAAACAGTCATCTTTCTGGCAGCTGCTTGTGGCATGAGTGCCGCATGGGCTGACGGGCTAGCACTGCAACCGACTTATGGTCTCGGCAAGCCTGCAAAGTCCAGCAATGCCAACGCTGCCACATCGTCGAATGCCAACGCAGGCGCATCATCGAATTCGGCCAGCAAAGGCGGCAGCGCGCAAGGCGTCGGCAGTCAGGGCCAATCCCTGTCCATCGATAGCCATGCAACCTACGAAGCACAATCGCGCAACCCGGTAGCCACTGCCGTCGCTCCTGCACTCACCAGCAGCAACGACACGTGCATGGGCTCGGTATCGATGGGTGCGAGTGCCGTGTCGTTCGGATTCAGCATCGGCAGCAGCTGGACCGACAACAATTGTCTGATGCTGAAAAACGCACGCGAAATCTGGAACATGGGTTTCAAGGGTGCCGCGCTGGCGCGGTTGTGCATGGATGCGCTCAACAAGGAAGCATTCGAAGCCACCGGCGTGCGGTGTCCCGACCGGTCTTCCGCAACTGCCGTCTCGGCGGTATCTACCTCCCCCACCCGCTTGAGCGATGCCGGCGGTAGCGACAATACGTATCGCTACTGATGCCTGGCTCGCAAACTCAATACGGCATGAAGGAGCTATCTTGAAAACCAAAGTTGCATCACTTGTTATTTCCAGCGTCCTGTTCTGCTGCGGCGCGCAAGCGTCCGACGGACTGCCGGCGAATGGTGGCTTCCTGGTAAAAAGGATGCCGCTCGGATCGGGCACCCCGGCTATCTCGACCACCGGAACCGAATTTGCCGGCCCGGTGGGCGATGGCCTCTACCATGTGCCCAACTATCTGCCGGGCTTCCCGACAGCGGCCACCATCTGGCCACGGGCACTGCCGCTGGAATGTGAAAACGATCCATCCGGCGGTGAGCTGGTCTGCAGTGGCTTTGAAGTCATTCCGGCAATCGGCCGCGGCGAATATATTTTTGTCCGTCCGGTGGCAAAGTTCATTCCACCTGCTCCGGTGCTGCCTGCCATCCCCGTAACACCTGCACCGCCAGTTATCCCGATGGCGAGCAAGAAGCCGCTGGGTTGATATGGTGCTGGTCAGTCTGGCAGCAGCCTCGATCTGCTTCATGGGGTCGTGTTTTCCGGCGCTGGTCGGCGAGCGGACGCCGTCCGGAACATTTTCATTGTCTCAACAGCAGATTAGCGAGCAAGGCTACGGCGGCGACCTGCTTGTCTTTCAGGAGGATCGTAAAAACCTGTGGGCCATTCATCGCGTCTACACGCTCAATCCGAAGGAGCGCCGGGTTGACCGGCTCAATGCTAACCGGGTGGAGCAACGCGTCAGGGTCACGAAGGGCTGCATCAATGTGCTGCCCGATGTGTATCAACGATTGGTCGACTGCTGCAGCAACGACGTGCTGGTCATCTACTAGCGTGGGCCTGATCAATTACCTGATCCACGCCGGCCATCGCTCCTATTTGACGTTTCCGCGCAAGCCCAATACCCGATCCTGGAGACTCTCTGGCGTGACTTCCGACGGCGATAACGGCTGGCCCACGGCCAGCGCCAGCCGGGACCACGGTCCGCGCTGAAACGAGCGGCCAAACGGATTGCCATCACCGCGCGACAGCAAGCTGCCCCACAGTCCACGCAAGGCCATCGGAATCACCGGCACCGGCGAGCGTTCGAGTATCTTCATGATGCCACCGCGGAATGTGTTCATGTCACCATTCACGGTCAGTTTTCCTTCGGGAAAAATACAGACCAGATCGCCATCGTCGAGTGCCCGGGCAATGTCCAGATAGGCTTGTTCCATCAATGCCGCATCTTCTTTGGCGGGCGCAATCGGGATCGCTTTGGCATTCCGGAACATCCAGGACAGCACGGGAATCCTGAATATCTGGTGATCCATCACAAACCGGATCGGGCGCGGACTGGCAGCCATGATGACGATCGCATCGACGTAACTGACATGGTTACAAACAAGGACAGCCGCCCCATGGTGCGGAATCCGGTCGACATCAATTAATTGCACGCGATGTATGGTGTGGATCAACAACCAGGCCATGAACCGGATCAGGAATTCCGGCACCACCGAAAAAATATACGTGGCCACCAACCCGTTCAACACGGCGGTAACCAGAAACAACTGCGGGATCGTGAAGCCGGCCTTGAGCAGCACCATCGCCAGCAACGCCGCCACCACCATGAACAGCGCATTCATGATGTTCATGCCGGCAATCGTGCGCGACAAATAGCGCGGGTCGCAACGGGTCTGGATCAACGCGAACAGCGGCACGATATACAGGCCGCCAAACAAGCCAATCATCAGGCAGTCGAACAGGATGCGCAGGCTGCCGGGTTGTGCAATAAAGCCGACAAGGTCGACGCTGACGGTGCTGGTATAGGCCGTGCTGGCTAGGAACAGGTCGATTCCGAACACCGACAAGCCGATCGAGCCGAACGGCACCAGCCCGATTTCAATCTTGCCGCCGGAGAGCCGTTCGCACAGCAACGAGCCAGCACCGATCCCGAGCGAAAAAATTGTCAGCAACAGCACGAATACCGTGTGATCTCCGTGCAGGTAAGTTTTTGCAAAGACAGGAAATTGCGCAAGAATGATCGCGCCATAAAACCAGAACCACGAGTTGCCCAGCACGGACAGAAATACCGCGCGGTTCTGGCGGGTGAACTTGAAATTGCGCACGGTCTCGCTGAGGGGATTCCAGTTCACCACCAGACCCGGCACCGGTGCCGGCGACACAGGAATTGCCCGGCTGCAGAGCCAGCCCGCCAGCGCAATCGCCACCGTGCCGAACGCCACCAGTTCGACACCCCACGGCTTGTGCACCACCAGGACCGCACCCAGCACTTCGCCCAGCAGGATACCGACAAAGGTGCCGCTTTCGACCAGGCCGTTGCCGCCAACCAGTTCGCTGGTTTTCAGGTGCTGTGGCAGATAGGCGTACTTGACCGGACCGAACAGCGTCGAATGCAATCCCATGCCGATGATCGCGGCGATCAGCAGGAACAGGTTGTGCGTCATCCATCCGCCAGCGGCGACCAGCATGATCACAATTTCCAGTAACTTGACGCTACGGGCTACCCGGCCTTTGTCGAACTTGTCGGCCAGCTGCCCCGCCGTGGCAGAAAACAGCACGAACGGCAAAATGAACAAACCCGGAATCAGGTTGTTCAGCAAGGCCGGGTCGATCGCTGTCCAGCTCATCGCTTCGTAGGTCAGGATCGTCAGCAGCGCCGTCTTGAAGACATTGTCGTTGAAGGCGCCCAGAAACTGGGTCCAGAAAAAAGGGCCGAAGCGACGCTCGGCCATCAATGAAAACTGGCTTTTATTGCTCATGGGCGGCCCGGAAAACGATGGATCAGACGATGCTTGCGGCCAGTGCCGTGCCACTCAGGTAGGCATTTTCGACTCGCCCGGCGCCATCCAGTCCGGCCTTAAACCAGTCGCCGCACGCGCCGATGCGCAGCTTCTTGTTCCACAGGCAATCCGCGTCCAGCGGAGCCTGTGCCTGCGCATAACGCCAGCGGTGGACCGTTGCATAGACCGGCTGCACGTGGCTGCCGGTAGCCTCATGAAACGCCTTCAGTAATTTTTCCTTGACGCGTTCCGGATCGTCCTCAAGGTGTTCGATGCTCCATGCACTGGTGGCGTTGCAGACCCAATGCTCGCCGGGACGGCGCCCCGGCTTGGACGCATCGTGCGCCAGCCAGCCCAGCCGCGAACCGGATACCCAAGCACCGTCATAGCCAAGGTCAAGTCCTTCCTGGAAGGCCAGCATCATCGTCCAGCATGGCACCAGCCTGGCTTTCTTTGCCTGCCTGGCAAAGGCCGGCACGACCGACAGCAATTGCTCGGCCTGATCCGCCGGCACCGCGACAACGACTGCATCGAACGGTCCGGCGCTGGCTGCAATCGGCACCGTGTCGGCATGCACTTCCAGCAGCCACTGCTCGCCAAATTTTTCGATGCGACCGACCCGTTGCGCGGTCCGAATATCGAGCCCTTGCGCCAGCTGCTCGCCGACGGCGCGCATGGCGGGGACGCCCACATGGCGGGTCGATTTGTCCGGTGCCGATTTTCCGGCTGGTTTGGACTTGCCGTTTTCCAGCGCCACGAATTTGCCTTGCCACGGCGCGACCCAGCCGGCTTTGGTCCAGACAGCGACGTCTTTCTTGAATGCGGCACTGGTTGCCGTGAAGTACTGTGCGCCATGATCGAAACCGCCGAGGTCGGTTTTGCGGGTACTCATGCGACCGCTGACGGCATGGCTTTTTTCATAGACCGTCACGCGATGTCCCTGCTCCTGCAGACGGTGGGCGCAAGTCAAACCGGATAAACCGGCACCAATAATGGCGATATGCATGCCTGTACTCCTGATGAGGGTGAGTGGAATTTTCTGGTTGTGGTGAGCGCTGATCGAACAGTCAGCTGGACATTAAAAAGCCGTTCATCGCTGCGCACTGGCAACCGTGAACGGCACTTTTGTCATGCTTCGGACCGGAGCAGCAGAGTTACTCGTCGCCTTCCGCGGGCCAGTCGCGTATGTACGCTTTCAGCATTTTGTTTTCAAAGCTCTGTGCTTCGACGACCGCCTTGGCGACGTCATAAAACGAAATAATGCCCAGTAATGTGCGGGCATCCATCACCGGCACATACCGCGCATGGCGCTCCAGCATCAGGCGACGCACTTCATTGATTTCGGTATCGGCCGTGACGGTGATCGGATGGTCATCCATGTGCTTGCGCACTGTCCCTTTGCCGACTTCGCCATTGCTTTCATGCAGTGCTTTCATGACTTCGCGAAAGCTCAACATGCCGACCAGTTCGCCGAATTCCATCACCACCAGGGACCCGATATCCTTTTCCGCCATCGTGATCACGGCCTGCAGCATCGGTGTCTCGGGAGTAACGGTGTAAAGGATGTTTCCTTTGACTTGCAGGATTTCAGATACTTTCATTGGCGTGTCCCGGCGTGTTGTTGTTCTGTCCTCTGGAGAGTAGCGCAAGCACGTCGAAAAATCTAGCGCGGTTCGGCGGCATGAATGTGATCAATCATGGGCAATGGTCGACAAGATCAACCTCAGTACATTCCGATGCTACGATTCGATCCATACAAGACAGGAGACACAGCCCATGAGCGGTCCGCACTATCCCGGTTTCGACACCCTCGCGCTGCACGCTGGCGCCGCCCCTGACCCGGCCACCGGCGCACGCGCCACGCCCATCTACCTGACCAGTTCGTTCGTCTTCAAGGACTCTGATCACGCCGCATCGCTGTTCAACATGGAACGCGCAGGCCATGTGTACTCGCGCATTTCGAATCCGACCAATGCCGTACTGGAAGAACGCATCGCCGCACTCGAAGGTGGCGTCGCCGGCATCGCCACCGCCAGCGGCCAGGCTGCCATGCATCTCGGGCTGGTCACGATTGCCGGCGCCGGCTCGCACATCGTCGCCTCGCGCGCGCTGTACGGCGGGTCACAAAATTTGCTCGGATACACCTTGAAGCGCTTCGGCATCGAGACCACGTTCGTCGATCCGCGCGATATCGATGCCTGGCGTGCTGCCATCCGGCCGAACACCAAGGTGCTGTTTGCCGAAACGCTCGGCAATCCCGGACTCGACGTCCTCGACATCGACCGCGTGGCCGAACTGGCACATGAACAGTATTTGCCACTGATGGTCGACTCCACCTTCACCACGCCGTACTTGTTGCAACCGTTCGAGCATGGCGCCGATCTGGTGTTTCATTCGGCGACCAAATTCCTGTGCGGACATGGCACTGCCATCGGCGGCTTGCTGGTCGATGGCGGCACCTTCGACTGGCAGCAGGCGTATGAAAAAACTGGCCGCTTCGCCGAGCTGTGCGAACCGTATGACGGCTTCCACGGCATGGTGTTCTCGGAAGAATCGACGGTCGCGCCGTTTGCCTTGCGCGCCCGTCGCGAAGGCTTGCGCGACTTCGGCGCGGTCATGAGTCCGCATAATGCGTTCGCTATTTTGCAGGGTATCGAAACCCTCGGACTGCGCATGGACCGGCATGTCGCCAACACCCGCAAGGTGGTCGAATTTCTGGTCGCGCACGATGCCGTCGAATCGGTCTCGTATCCCGACTTGCCGTCGCATCCCGATCACGCCCTGGCAAAAATATTGCTGCCCAAAGGCTGCGGCGCGGTGTTCTCGTTCAGCATCAAGGGCGACCGCGCCGCCGGCCAGCGTTTTGTGGAGGCGCTGAAAGTCTTCTCGCATCTGGCCAATGTCGGCGATGCCAAATCACTGGTGATCCATCCTCCCTCGACCACGCATTTTCGGGTACCCAATGCCCAATTGGCCGCCTCCGGCATTACCGAAGGCACGATGCGCCTGTCGATCGGACTGGAGGACGTCGACGACCTGATCGACGACCTGGCCGCAGGCCTGAAGGCATCGCAACGCGTACCGAAAGGAGCCTGAGATGCTGCTCACTGTTGATGACCGCGACGCCTATTGCTACACCGGTGGAAAGCCCTTCGATGCCACCCTGCCGACTGCGGTGTTCATACACGGCGCGCAGCACGATCACTCGGTCTGGGTGCTGCAGACACGCTATTTTGCGCATCATGGCTTTGGTGTGCTGGCGCTCGACCTGCCGGGCCATGGCCGCAGCAAAGGCGCGCCACTCGCGTCGGTCGGCGAAATTAGCGACTGGCTGCTGAAGTTGCTCGATGCCGCCGGCGTCAGGACCGCCACGCTGATCGGCCACAGCATGGGTTCGCTGGTGGCACTGGAAACCGCCTGCCGTGCGC
Source organism: Actimicrobium antarcticum (assembly GCF_039536745.1). Taxonomy (NCBI): domain Bacteria; kingdom Pseudomonadati; phylum Pseudomonadota; class Betaproteobacteria; order Burkholderiales; family Oxalobacteraceae; genus Actimicrobium; species Actimicrobium antarcticum. The sequence continues at coordinate 456,695 of NZ_BAAAZE010000005.1, read as the reverse complement.
CGTCGCGCGTGGATAAAATCGCCCTGGTCGGCAGCGCGTATCCGATGAAGGTGTCGGATACTTTGCTCGACGAGGCACAGCATCACGAACAGCATGCAATCGACATGGTCAACATCTGGTCGCACTCCGGTATCGCCCAAAAACCGTCGTCACCGGGACCCGGATTTTCGGTCATCGGCGGCAACCGGCGCCTGATGCAGCATATTGCGGCAGGCAACCCGGCGCCGGTTTTTCATACGGATTTCGTGGCCTGCAACAGCTACACCAATGGCGACATCGCTGCCGCGTCGGTGCGCTGCCCGACACTGTTCTTGCTGGGTCAACAGGACATGATGACGCCGCCGCGTGCCACTGCCTCGCTGATCAAGGCGATGCCTGCCGCACGAGTCGTCCGGCTGGACAATTGCGGACACGCATTGATGGCCGAACAACCCGATGCGGTACTGGCGCACCTGTTTGATTTTGCGGTGGGCCGGACTTGACTTTCGTCAGCTGCGCACCACCGACGAGAGATGGAATGGCCGCACCGGTTCGTCATTGAAGTAGTCGGCAAGGCTGATGTCGAGGCCGTTTTCGACGGCGTTCTCGACATGCGAGGCCAGCGGTGACGCACCGAACGCATCAAAGACGAACAAGCGATAAATGTCGGCCAGCTTGAGTTGTCCGGGATTGGCCAGCAACACCCAGCGATCCTGGCTGCCGGCGTTTGACTTGCCCCACCGCATGCGCTTCGGTGCGTCGGTCTTGATACGTCCGACCCAGCCGGCCTCCAGCATCTGCTGCAACAGTTGTTCCGACTCGTCAAAACCAAGCCGCGTGCCGGTGCGTATCATGTTCGCGTCGACCACCGACGTGGATGCCGCCTGGCGCGACCGGTACAGCAAGCGCAGGATCGTAATCGCATCGACGAAGGCACTGCCGGGCCGGGCGACGAACCACCAGCGTTCATATTTGACCACCGGCAGTGCCGCCGCCAGCAACGCGCCGGCAAGCGTGATCATCCAGAACATGTAGATCCACAACAGAAAAATCGGCACCGCCGCCACCGATCCATACACCATCGTGTAAGTCGGAAACTTGACGATATAGGCAGCGAACAGGCGCTTGGCAATTTCAAATGCGACGCCTGCGAGCAGACCGCCCCAGAACGCATCGGACCAGTCAACCGAACGATTCGGTACCGCCACATACAACAATGAAAACGCTCCCGTGGTCAGCGCCACCGAGATCAGCGTGTAGGCCACCGCACCGACCATCGGCACGACCAGCACGACGCCGTTGGTCGCGCTGAAAAGATAGGATGTCAGTGAAATCGACACGCCGATCAGCAGCGGCCCCAGCGTCAGAATCGCCCAATACACCAGCACCCGCTGCAGGAACGGGCGCGACACCCGCACCCCCCAGATGCGGTTAAAGACCCGATCGATGGTCGACATCATCGCCACTGCGGTGATGATCAGCACGCCGCCACCGATGGCCGACAGGCCGGTCGACTTCGCGGCGAACTGAGTCAAATAACCGAGGATGGTGTTGGCAATCGCCTTCGGCATCAGGTTCTGGATGAAATACGCTTCCAGCGAGGCACGGAACGTATTGAACAGCGGGAAGGCGGTAAAAATCGCCAGCGCAATGGTCAGCAATGGCACCAGCGCCAGCACGCTCGTGAAGGTCAGGCTGCCGGCGACCTGCGGCAAATGCTCTTCGTCGAGCCGGCGCGCGGCGAAGCGAAACAGGTCGCGCAGCTGCGACCAGGTGATACCGCGAAGTGTCAGCGAACGTTTTGAAACCATACGAAAAGAGATTTAATCCGAGAGGTCGGCGCAGGGCACGCGCCGTATTGGGCCAGAAGCAAAGCGCCCTATAATATCAAGGATGAACTCACCCAACTTATCCATTCTGGTTTTGTATTATTCCCGGCACGGCGCGACCCGCAAAATGGCCGAACTGCTGGCCCAGGGCATCGAAAGCGTGCCCGGCTGCGATGCCATGCTGCGCACCGTACCGGCAATCTCCACCGTCACCGAAGCGACCATGCCGGAGATTCCCGACGACGGTGCACCGTATGTCGAACTGCGCGACCTCGACGAGTGCGCCGGGCTGGCATTCGGCTCGCCGACCCGCTTTGGCAATATGGCGTCGCCGCTGAAATACTTCTGGGATGGCACCAGCGCGCAATGGCTGGGCGGGGCATTGGCCGGCAAACCGGCCTGTGTCTTCACCTCGACCGGCAGCCTGCATGGCGGGCAGGAAAGCACACTACTGACCATGATGATTCCGCTGCTGCACCACGGCATGATGGTGCTTGGCTTGCCCTACACCCATCCCGAACTGATGACGACTTCTTCCGGTGGTACGCCCTACGGCGCCAGCCACTGGTCCGGCATCAATGGCAACCAGCCGCTGTCCGACGAGAGTCGGACCCTGACCATCGCGCTGGGCCGCCGCCTCGCCGAGACCGCTAAAAAACTCCGGAGCCACTAATGCAAAGTTCCTTCCAGAAGTCCTGCTACGTAGCAGCGGTGTCCAGCCTCATCGGCCTGATCGTTCTTGGCGTGGCATGGGAAATGTGGCTGGCGCCGCTGCGACCGAACGGGTCGTGGATGGTGCTGAAGGTCATCCCGCTGATATTGCCTCTGCGCGGCGTGATCAAACGTGACGTTTACACACTGCAATGGTCGTCCATGCTGATCCTGATCTATTTTACCGAAGGCATAGTACGCGCCACCAGTGACCGCGTGCCATTGTCTGCGACACTCGGCTGGATCGAAGTGGCGCTGGTCTGCATCTACTTTTTTTCGGTCATTTATTACCTGAAGCCGTACAAAAAAGCCGCCAAGAAAATCGCCCGCGAAACAATCGACAAAGCCATTGAAACCGCCACCGAAAAAGCACCCAAATGAATGATTTCCTGAGCGATTGCCGCAGCGCCATTGGCGAACATTACGTTGTTACCGACCACACCGACATGGCCGGTTACCTGACCGACTGGCGGCGCCGTTTTACCGGCAAGGCTCTGGCGATCCTGAAACCCGGCAGCACCGAAGAAGTCGCCCTGCTGGTAAAACTGTGCAACCAATACCGTGTGCCGCTGGTCCCGCAAGGCGGCAACACCGGCCTGGTGCTCGGCAGCGTACCGGACGACAGCGGCAACGCCGTGGTGCTGTCGCTCACGCGACTCAACCACATCCGCGCTACCGACATCATCAACAACACGATCACGGTCGAAGCCGGCTGCATCCTGCAGACCATCCAGAACGCTGCCACCGACGTTGATCGGCTGTTCCCGCTGTCGCTGGCAGCCGAAGGCAGTTGCACCATCGGCGGCAACCTCGCCACCAACGCAGGTGGCACGGCGGTTCTGCGCTACGGCAACATGCGTGAGCTGTGCCTCGGCCTCGAAGTGGTCACCGCCCAGGGTGAAATCTGGAGCGGTTTGCGCGGCCTGCGCAAGGACAATACCGGCTTCGATTTGCGCGACCTGTACATTGGCGCCGAAGGCACGCTGGGCATCATCACCGCCGCCGTGCTGAAACTGTTCCCGCAACCGAAGGCGCGACTGACCGCACTGGCGGCGATGCACACGCCGAATGCGGCCCTGAAACTGCTGTCGCTGGCGCAAAGCCATTGCGGCGCCACCCTGACCGGTTTCGAACTGATGTCGGATTTTTGCCTGCAACTGGTGGTCAAGCATTATCCGCAAATGCGCCTGCCGTTTCCGCAATCGTCACCGCAATACGTGCTGCTGGAAATCTCCGACAACGAATCCGCCGAACATGCCGAAGCCACACTGGAGCGTCTTGTCACCGATGCTCTCGAACAGGAAGTGATCCACGATGCCGTGGTGGCATCCTCGATGGCACAGTCGAAAGGTTTATGGAATCTGCGCGAGCACATCCCGCTGGCGCAAGCCGATGAAGGCAAGAACATCAAGCATGACGTGTCGGTACCGATTTCACTGATCGGTGAATTCATCACCCGTACCGACGCCCTGCTGGCCGCGCAGTTCCCCGGCTGCAGGCTGGTCACGTTTGGCCATCTGGGCGACGGCAACCTGCATTACAACGTCTCGCCACCGGAAGGCGAAGCTGGCGACGCCCTGATTGCCAGCCAGTCGGACATCAACCGCGTGGTGCATGACAGCGTCGACCATTTTGGCGGATCGATTTCGGCCGAACACGGCCTGGGTGCGATGAAACGCGACGAGATCCGCCGCTACAAATCCGACGTCGAAATGCGCCTGATGGAACGCATCAAGACTGCACTCGATCCCCTGAACCTGATGAATCCCGGGAAAGTCGTCTGACCATGACCGTCTCAATGTCCCTTGCGCGCGCCGCACTGGCGGTGCTTTTTATTGGCGCCTCGGCAGGCAGCCATGCCGCCTTCCGCTGCGACAGCAACGGTAGCGTGACCTACACTGATACCGCCTGCCCCGGCGGCAAGCCGTTGCCGGAATCGGACCTGCGCCAGCCCGCGACAATGCAGTCCGACTTGCGTGCGGCACAGCAGCGCGCCGATGCCGACAAGAGGCAACTCGGCGCGCTCGCGGCATCCCGCAGCAAGACCGAACGCGCAGAACAAAAGCAGCGCAACCACGCCCGCACCATCGCCAGCAACCACCGCAAGAAGTGTGATGCGCTGGCGCTGCAATCCAAATGGGCGCGAGAAGATGCAGCAGCTGCAACCAACCGCAGCGCAGAAAAAACCCGCCGCAAATCGCAGCGACTGGAACAGAAATACGCGCTGGATTGCCAGGTCTGAACACGACGGGTGGTGCCATACTCCTGCTAGCGTCAAGCCCGTGCGCCAGGCAGCAGATCGATACATTCAAACCGACCTTCGGGCGCCATGCCCCATTCAGAGGATGACCATGCCAAAATTTGCAGCCAACCTGACGATGATGTTTAACGAAGTCGCTTTTCCACAGCGCTTTGCCGCGGCGGCAGCCGCGGGATTCAAGGCGGTCGAATTTCTTTTTCCCTACGATCACACGCCACAGGAAGTCGCTTCCTGGCTGTCCGAAAACAGCCTGGAAAACGTGCTGTTCAACCTGCCTCCTGGTAACTGGGCAGCCGGCGAACGCGGCATCGCCGCCCTGCCCGGCCGTGAAGAAGAATTCCGCGCCGGCGTTGCACGCGGCATCGAGTACGCACGCGCGCTCGGCACCAAACGGATACACATGATGGCCGGACTGGTACCTGCGGGCGCCGATCTGGCCGCGCATCGGGCGGTGTATCTGGCCAACCTGCGCCACGCCGCGCAGGAAGTCGGCATGCATGGTCTGATGCTGCTGATCGAACCGATCAACGGACGCGACATGCCCGGCTATTTCCTGACATCGCAAGCACAGGCACATGCACTGCGTGAAGAATCCGGTGCGGCCAACGTCAAGGTACAGATGGACTTCTACCATGCGCAAATCGTCGAAGGTGACCTGGCGACGACCTTCAAAAAACACATCGACGACATCGGCCACGTACAGATTGCCAGCGTCCCCAGCCGCAATGAACCGGACGATGGCGAAGTCAATTATCCGTACCTGTTCCGTCTGCTCGACGAACTCGGCTATGACGGCTGGATCGGTTGCGAGTACCGGCCACGCGGACGTACCGAAGACGGTCTGGGCTGGCTTGCGGACGCGATGCAATCGGCAAAGTGAATTGTCATAGTCCTCAACAAGGAGTCGCACCATGCATTACAAGAATCTGGGCAAGAGCAATCTGAAGGTTTCCGCACTGTGCCTCGGCACCATGATGTTTGGCGACCAGACCGAGTTCGACGAAGCCGAGCGCATCGTCGCATCGGCGCGCGAGCACGGCATCAATTTCATCGATACCGCCGATGTCTACATGCTGGGCCGTTCCGAAGAAATGGTCGGCAAGATACTGGCCAGCGACCGCCATGACTGGGTACTGGCGACCAAGCTCGGCAACCCGATGAGCAAGCAAACCAACCAGGGCCACTACTCGCGCAACTGGATACTGCGTGAAACCGAAGCCTCGCTCAAGCGCCTCGGCACCGATTTCGTCGACATCCTGTACCTGCACCGCGACTATCACGATGCCAATCTGGAAGAAGCCGTACGCGCACTGGGCGACCTGATTCGCGACGGCAAGATCCGCGCATTCGGCCTGTCCAATTTCCGCGGCTGGCGCATCGCCGAGGTCGTGCGCCTGTGCGAACAGACCGGCGTGCCGTTGCCGATCGTCTGCCAGCCGTACTACAACATGCTCAATCGCGGTCCGGAAGTCGAAATCCTGCCGGCCTGCGCGCATTACGGTATCGGCGTGGTGCCCTACAGCCCGATCGCCCGTGGCGTACTGACCGGCAAATACCTGCCCGGCCAGGCACCGGCGGAAGGCACGCGTGCCGGCCGTGGCGATACACGCATGATGAATACCGAATTCCGCGAGGAGTCACTGGTGATTGCCCAGCAGCTCAAGGAACGCAGCGATGCGCGTGGCATCACGCTGGGCCAATTTGCGACTGCCTGGGTGATGGCGAACAAGATCGTCAGTTCAGTGATCGCCGGGCCGCGTACGCTGGCGCAGCTGGAGGATTACTACCCGGCGATCGACGTCAACATCACGACAGAGGAAGAGGCCTACATCGATACGCTGATCCATCCGGGTCATACCTCGACACCGGGGTATACCGATCCGAACTATCCGTTTTTTGGACGGTAATCCAGCCAGCTAGTCGGACGCTCATCGAACGGATCAAAGCCGCTCGATAATCGTCACATTGGCCATGCCGCCACCTTCGCACATGGTTTGCAAACCATAACGTTTGCCGCGCTGTCGCAAGGCATGCAGCAACGTGGTCATCAGCTTGGTCCCGGAAGCGCCGAGCGGATGCCCCAGCGCAATCGCGCCGCCATGCACATTCAGGCGAGCCGGATCGGCGCCGGTGGCTTGCAGCCATGCCAGCGGCACCGGGGCGAAGGCTTCGTTGACCTCGAACAGATCGATGTCATCGATCTGCAAACCAGCCTTGCTTAGCGCCCGCAAGGTCGCGGGTATCGGCGCTTCGAGCATGATCACCGGATCGTGTCCGAGTACGCTGATGTGATGGATGCGGGCCAAGGGCGCAACGCCAAGTGCTTTCAGGCCACGCTCGTTGACGACCATCACGCCACTGGCCCCATCGCAGACCTGGCTGGCATTGGCGGCGCTGATCGAGCCTTCTTCAAACAGTAATTTCACGCCGCCGATACTCTCGGGCGTGGCGTCGAAACGGATGCCTTCGTCGACCAGATGCAGCTCGCCTGTTGCGCCAGCAGCTGTGCGAGCAGCGACGCCAACGATCTCGTCAGCGAAGCGCCCGTCACGCGTGGCACGAATCGCGCGCTGGTGGCTGTCGTACGCATAGCGGTCCTGCATCTCGCGCGACAGTCCGTATTTCTTTGCGATCATTTCGGCGCCGATGAACTGGCTGAAGTCCGGTCCCGGATAGCGTGCGCGGAGGGCATCGCTCATGTAGTACCCGAGGTCATTCTTGCGCGCCAGCTGACTCGGCATGTTCATCGGCACGCGCGTCATGCTTTCCACGCCGGCAGCAATGACGACATCCATCGTGCCCGACATCACGGCCTGCGCCGCAAAGTGCAACGCTTGCTGCGACGAGCCGCATTGGCGGTCGATCGAGGTGCCCGGGACCGACTCGGGCAGGCAGGATGCCAGCACCGCGTTGCGGCCCACATTGGTCGATTGTTCGCCAGCCTGACTGACGCAACCCATGATCACGTCATCGATCAGCGCCGGATCGATGCCACCGCGAGCCACCAGCGCATCGAGAATTTGCGCGGCCAGATCGACCGGATGCCAGCCGGACAAACGGCCCCCGCGACGGCCGCCCGCGGTGCGTGCTGCGGCGACGATATAGGCTTCTGCCATGGTGATGTCCTTTCGAGGAATGATTGTAAAAACCGAATTCAGTGACCGACAAACGTCGGACGTCGCTTGCTGAAAAATGCATCGAGCGCCTCGGCGAAATCCGCGGTCCCGGCGCTGTCACGAAAACTGTCGCGCTCCAGATCGAGCTGGCTCGATAGCGTGTTGTCGAGCGACTGGCGCAGCAGACGCTTCATGCGGCCGATTGCTTGCGTCGGACCATCGCCGAGGCGCTGCGCCAGCGCGGTCGTGGCCGACGCCAGCTCGGCTGCCGGCACGATCCGGTTCAGCAAACCGAGTCGCAACGCCTCGGCTGCATCGAAAGTGTCGCCCAGCAGCGCGATGGCCATCGCGTTGCGCAGTCCGACCAGGCGCGGCAAATGCCACGAACCGGACAGGTCGCAACTGGCCGCGACGTTGACATAGGCCAGGTTGAAGCGCGTGTCATCGGCGGCAATCGCCAGGTCGCACGCCATCGCCAGGCTGAGGCTGCCACCCGCCACGGTGCCGTGCAGGCAGGCGATGACCGGCGCGTTCATCGATGTCAGCAACCGGATCGATGCATGCAACGGTGCGATCAGCGTCATCGCCGTGGCAGCCGAATCGGTGCGCAGCGACGACAGATCGCCACCGACGCCGAAGACCTTGCCGGCGCCTTTGAGCACCACCGCACGCACGCTCTCGTCGGCGGCCAGTTCGGTACAGCACGCCAGCAAGGCCTGTGCGGTGGGAATGTCCAGCGCGTTCATGCTGCCCGGGCGGTTCAGGATCAGCGTGGCGATGGCGCCGTCACGTTGCAGGATGACGAGCGGCTCGGATGGTTGCATGGTGGTTCCTGGTTGGCTGGGTTGATCGGCTTGAATGCGTCACTAAATCGGTTCTGCTTTTTTCTTGCGCGTTGCAACCACGGGCGTCTTGCCGGTCGCCCGGGTCGTCTTTGTCACCGCGCTGCCGTTCGCTGCCACCGGCTTCCTGCTCAGTCCCGCAGTCAGCAAATGGATCATCTGATCCGCGATCGCGGTCGGCGACTCGGGTCCATCCGGCCGATACCAGCGCCCGATCCAGCTCAACGCACCGGCAATCGCAAAAGCCGCCAGCCGGGGATCGCATTCGATCATCGAGCCTTCGGCGATGCCCTGCCGGATCAGTTCGCGGAACTCGCGGTCGATGCCGCCTTTGATGCGACGCAATGCCTTGCGGCTCTCGGGCGGCAACGGATCTTCACCGACCCGGATCACGCACATGCCAAAGTCCATCGTGGTGATTTCGGCGTATTGCCGCATGGCCGCAACCAGCTTGTCGTGCGCGCTGCCGCCGGACAGACCGGCAACGCGGATGGCTTCCTGCATCATCTCCAGTCCGCGGCTGACGCACTGAAACAGGATGTCGTCCTTGTTCTTGATGTAGTAATACAGCGTCGGCTTGGTGATGTGCAGTCGCTCGGCCACCTGATCGAGCGAGGTCGCGTGAAAGCCCTTTTCGTTGAACAGCTGCGCAGCGGTATGCAGCACCGCTGCGCGTTTGACTTCACGTTCCTGGTCGAGGTCGCGTTTCTTGCTCCATGGCGAGGATGTCGGTGGCACAGGTTTGATGGCCATGATGTTCAGCGATACATCGCGTCGATGTCACCGGCGTACGTCCTGGTGATGCTGCTGCGCCGCACTTTCATGGTGGCGGTGACTTCACCGTCGTCGTGGTCCAGCTCCTTGGTCAGCAAATGGAATTTACGGATTTGCGAGACCTGCGCCAGACGCGCATTACCGATGTCGATCTCGGCCTGTACCAGGTCACGCACCTCGGGCGCGTCGATCAGCGACCGGTAATGCGTGAACGCCATGTTGCGCGCTTCGGCCCATTGCGCGACCGCGTCGTAGTCGATCTGGATCAGCGCGGCGACGTATTTGCGGGCATCGGCGATGACGATGCATTCCTTGATGAAGTGGCTGGACTTCATGGTGTTTTCGATTTCGGATGGCGTGAGGTTTTTGCCGCCGGCAGTGATCATGATGTCTTTCAGGCGATCGACGATCTTCAGCCCGCCCTCGCCGGCACTGACCACATCGCCCGTATGCAGCCAGCCGTCGATGATGGTCGATGCAGTGGCCTCCGGGTTCTTGTAATAACCCTGGAACACCACGGCACCGCGGATCTGCAATTCACCCTGCGCCGACAGCCGATGCTCGACGCCGATGATGGGCAAGCCGACCCGGCCGATATACACATCATCGAGGCGCTGCCCGAGCACCATCCCGCTCGATTCTGTCATGCCGTACACCTCCACCAGCGGCACCCCCAGCGTCCGGAAAAACTGCACGATCACCGGTGAAATCGGTGCCGCGCCGGTCAGCGCTATCTTTGCCCGGCGCAGCCCGATGAAGTTCTGCAGTGCCCGGAAAATCAGCAGGTAGTAAATGGAAAATGCGAGCTGCTGCATCGGGTTGCGCTGGTGCGCTGCTTTTTCGGCGAACGGTGCGCAGGTGCGCATGCCGGTGGCGAACAGCCAGCGCCGAATGGCACCCGACTCATGCATCTTGATCGAAATGGCGGAGTGCAATTTTTCCCAGATGCGCGGCACGCCGAGGAACATCGACGGCCCGACTTCGCGCAGGTCCTCCTGGACGGTACGGATCGATTCGCCAAAGTCGACCCGCGAGCCCAGGTACAGCGGTACGAACGCGGTCAGCATCTGCTCGGCGACGTGGCACAGCGGCAGGTACGACAAATGGGTCGTTCGGTTGTTCAGGTTCAGCCGTTCGGCAGCGCCTTCGGCCATGGCGGCGATATTGGCGTAACTGATCATTGCGCCCTTGGGCTTGCCGGTGGAACCGGAGGTGTAGATCAGCAGCGCGGTGTCGTCCAGTTGCTGGGCATCGAGACAGGTATCGACCAGACGGGGATGCAGCTGGCCGTGTTGCACGCCCGCTTCCTCCAGCGCACGGAAACTCATGACGCGCTGCAGATCGAGGACGCGGGTTTCTTCGAAACCCTTCTTTTCGAGCACGATGATTTTTTTCAGTAGCGGCAACTGGTCGATCACGGCCAGTACCTTGTCGGCCTGTTCCTGATCTTCGCAAATGATGACTTCGGCATCGGCGTGGTTAAGCACATAGGCAATCTCGTTCGACGGACTGGTCGAATACACGCCCACCGTAATCGCCCCGACCAGACCGGCCCCGAGCTGCGACAGTACCCACTCAATCCGGTTCTCGGACAGGATCGCGATGTGCGCACCCGGCCCGAGTCCCAGCGCCCTGAACCCGAGTCCGACATGGCAGGCGCGACGGTAGTAGGCAGCCCACGATACCGGTTGCCAGATACCGAATTTCTTTTGCCGGATGGCCAGTGCATCAGGACGGCGTTGCGCGTGCAGGCGCAGCATTTGCGCCTGCGTCAGTGTGTAGTTGGGGATGTCATTCATGTCAGGACAGCCAGCGCTTGCGGCGCTTGTAATGTTTCAATTCGCGGAAACCCTTGGTGCCACCCTCGGCGCCGATGCCCAGATAAAACTCGCGCACATCAGGATCGGTAGCCAGCTTTTCTGCCGTGCCATCGATGACGACTTTGCCGGTCTCCATGATGTAACCGTAATCCGCCACGGCCAACGCGACCGAGGCATTCTGCTCGACCACCAGCATCGAGACACCGCGTTCGGCATTGATCCGGGCGATGATCTCGAAGATGGTTTCCACCAGTACCGGCGACAAGCCCAGCGAGGGTTCATCAAGCAGAATCAATGTCGGTTGTGCGATCAGAGCACGACCGATGGCCAGCATTTGCTGCTCGCCACCGGAGAGGTAACCGGCCAGCCCGGTACGCCGTTCGAACAGGCGCGGAAAATACTCGTACACCAGATCGAACGCCGGCTTTACCGCGCCCCGGCCGGACAGCGCATAGGTCGCGGCCACCAGGTTTTCTTCAACGGTCAGGTCTTCGAACACCCGCCGTCCTTCCATCACGTGAAACAGGCCGGCACGCACCAGCTCGTGCGGTTCGCTGTGACTGATGTCGTGCCCGTCAAAGCGCACTTCACCCCGGGTCATGGCACCATCTTCCAGCGCCAGCAAACGCGACACGGCTTTAAGCATGGTCGACTTGCCGGCACCGTTACTGCCGAGCAGCGCAACGATTTTGCCGCGCGGCACCGCCAGCGACAGGCCGCGCAGGACCTGCACGGTCTTGTTGTAGACCACCTCGATATTGTTGACTTCGAGGACCATGTCGGGGCGAGTGGTCACAATGGATTCCTTATTGTTCCAGCGTGATCCAGTCGGACACCGGCAGCATTTTTTTCTGCTTCATGTCGGCCTTGTAGATGCGTCCGACCGGAATCGAATTGCCCTTGATCGTGATCGGTGTGCCGATCAGGCCGCCGGTGTCGAAGTTGCTGATGGAGTTGAGTGCGGCCTTCATGTTCTTGCCATCGAGCGGCTTGCCGGCATCCAGCGTGCGCTTGACTGCTTCGGTCATCAGCATCGCCGACAGGAAGCCCTGCGTGTAGGCTGTGCTCTGGTAGTCGGGGCGCATCTGGCGGATTTTATCCAGCATCGGCGACTTGCCCTCGGTGTCGTAGTAGTAGCGGTACGGCATGACGCCCATGAAGCCATCGGCGCTGTCGCCCATTTTCATGACGGTCGAGTTATCCATGCTCCAGAACGTTCCCATGAACGCAGTCTTCATGCCGAGCGCCTTGGACTGGCTGATGAACTCGGGTATCGGCGCGAGGACATAGCCATGAAAAATCGTGTAGTCCGGATCGGCGCGACGCAGCTTGATGACTTCCGACGAGACATCGACACTGCCCGGTGCGGTGACGATTTCGGTGACCAGGTTCAGGCCGAGCTTTTTGATGCTGGCACGTGCGGCGTCGATCGGGTCCCTGCCGAATTCGGTATCGGAATAGACGATGGCGACTTTTGCGCCCGGCTTGGTTTTGGCGATGTAGTTGAGCAGGATGCCGACCATTTCACTGTAGTCGGGACCAACCATGAATTGCAGCGGATATTTTTTCGGATCGTTGAGTTCCTTGCCAAACGAGGCGCCGGTCATCAGCATCGCGCCCGAGCGTTCGAGTTCGGGATTGACGGTCTTCGAGAATCCGGTCGAGTCGGCGTAGTACAGGTTGACCTTGTTCTGGCTGGTAATTTTTTTGAAGGCCGCCATGGAGGCATCGACCTTGTAGCCGGTATCTTCCGGCACGTAGCGCATCTTGCGGCCCTTGATGCCACCGGCATCATTGACGATTTTCAGGTAATCCTTGATGCCGGCATCAATGCCGATACCAGCGAAGGCGAATACGCCGGTGAGCGGGATGGAGCCACCGAGCACGATGTCTTCCTGCGCCCAGGCCGCTGACGACGCGGCCAGCACGCTGGTAACGGCCAATGAGGTGATCCAGTTTTTCAAGTGAATGCGCAACATGTTGTCTCCATTTTTTTATGATTGCTATGTCCGGAACGGCCATAGATGAAACAGACGGCGGATGCGACGCCAGATCTCCGCCAGACCATGCGGCTCGAAGATCAGGAACAGCACGATCATCGAACCAAAAACTATCGTGCGCACCGGCGACAGCACCAGCGTCGCGTTGTCGCCGAGCGGTAACCAGCCGACGATCAGCTTGAGCAATTCAGGGACCAGCGTCATGAAAATCGCGCCGAAAATACTGCCGCTGATGGTGCCCATGCCACCGACGATGACGGCCGCAAGAAAGAAGATCGACATCAGCAGCGGAAAGCTTTCCGGTGTGACGACGCGAAAGAAATACGCAAACAGGCCACCGGCGACGCCGGCATAAAACGACGAAATGGCGAACGACATCAGCTTGTAGGGCATCAGCGGAATGCCGAGCACGGCGGCCGAAATATCGCGGTCACGAATTGCAATGAAGGCACGACCGATCCGGGTGCGAAACAGATTGGCCGCGCCGAATACCATGAGGATCATGACGGGCATGATGACCCAGTACAAACGAAACGAGGTATCGAGCTCGAAGCTGAACAGCCGTGCGGGCGGCACCGTCATGCCGCCACTGCCACCGGTGATACCGGCCCAGTGCGAGAACGCAAAATGCGTCATGAATCCGGCGGCGATCGTGGCAATTGCCAGGTACAGGCCTTTGACCCGCAGCGAAGGCAGTCCGACCAGGATACCGCCCAGCATCGCCACGAACCCGCCGGCCAGCAGATTCAACAGAAACGGCGAGCCGTACCGCACCTGCAGGATGGCAACCGTGTAAGCGCCGAGTCCCATGAATGCTGCCTGGCCGAGGCTGACCAGACCGGTGTAGCCAGTGAGCAAATTGAGGCCGGTGGTGCTGACGATATTCAGGCCAACCAGACAGGCCAGGTACAGCCAATATTCATTGGCCATGAACGGAAATCCGGCCAGCGCCAGCAGCAGCGCGCCGAACCACGCCCGCTGCGGCACGCTGTCGAACAGCGCCTGATCGGCCAGATAACTTTGTTTCGCGGAGCCGATGCGCATTACAGCCTCTCTATGTCATGGGTGCCGAACAAGCCATACGGCCGGATCAGCAATATCAGCACCAGCAGGCTGAAGGTGGCGAGCAACTTGTATTCACCACCGAGATAGGTGCCGGTCCATGCCTCGATCAGTCCGATCATCAAACCGCCGACCAGTGCGCCCAGCACGCTGTCGAGCCCGCCAAAGATCACCACCACCAGCACCGACAAACCGAACACGCCCATCGACGACGAGATGCCCCCTATCGTCCCGACCACGATACCGGCGACGCCGGCAATGACTGCCGCCAGCGACCACGACAACGAAAACACGCGCGGTACATTGATCCCCATCGAGTAGGCCGCACCCTGGTCGGACGCCGTGGCGCGCAGCGCGACGCCGCCGCGCCAGAATCGAAATATCAGCAGGACAACGACGATCAGCACGACCGCCACCCAGAAGCCGTAGAAGATTTTAGGTGCGAGGAATGCTTCACCAATCCGGATCGGTTTGGTCGGCAGGAATTCGGGCAAGCGACGCTGGTCCGCCGTCCAGATCAGCTCGACCAGGCCGACCAGAATTGACGACAGCCCGACCGTCACCATGAACGAGGAAATCGGCGATTCACCGAGCATGGGCCGAATGATGGTGCGTTCGACCACCGCACCGACAACGCCCATCGACAACAGCGCCGCCGGAATCGCGATCCACAACGGCAAACCCATGCCGGCCGAAAAAGCAAAGAACAGATAGGCGCCGATCATCAGCATGTCGCCGATGGCGAGGTTCACCACGCGGGTGGCTTTGTAGATGATGACGAAGGCCAGTGCGGTGAGCGCATACAGGCCGCCGGTACCGAGTCCGGCGAGAGAAATCTCGAAGAAAAAAAGCCAGTCGATATTCATGCGGCGCTCCGCGCGCGCGCCATCGCTGCATCCTTGTAACGGGCGCGCAATGCCATCACGTCACCGGAGCCGAGATAGGCTTTGATCACCTCGGGATTGGCTTGCACCTCGGCTGGTTTCCCGTCCGCGATGACCTGACCGAAGTTGAGGACGATGACATGGTCAGACAAATCCATCACCATACCCATGTCATGCTCGACCATCAGGATGGTGACACCCCACTCGCGTCGCACTTCGAGTATGAAGCGCGCCATGTCTTCGGTTTCTTCACGGTTCATGCCGGCGACCGGTTCATCGAGCAACAGGATTTTTGGCTTCATGGCCAGCGCACGGGCCAGTTCCACCCGCTTTTGCAAGCCATACGAGAGTGACGCGACAGGCGCTTTGCGGATGTGATCGATCTCAAGAAAATCGATGATGCGCTCTTCGATTTCCTGCCGCAGCGCCTCTTCTTCGCGCCGCGCTGAACGGGTATAAAACAAGGCAGACAGGGGACCGGTTTTGAGGTGGCAATGGCGACCGAGCTTGATGTTGTCCAGTACGCTCATGCCGCGAAATAGCGCAATATTCTGGAAGCTGCGTGCCATGCCTAGCGCGGCACGCCGAGGTGGCTTGACGCCAGCCAGGCTTTGCTCACAGAAACGGATATCGCCGGAAGCTGGCGTGTAGAAACCTGAGATGGTGTTGAATACGGAGGTTTTACCGGCGCCGTTGGGCCCGATGACCGAAGTGATCGAACCTTCCTCGACAGAAAAGCTGACGTCATTCAACGCCTTCACACCGCCGAACGCGAGCGTGACCCCGCGGACTTCCAGAATGGACTGTGCCATTGGCTTCACTGCCGTCTCCTTCGTTTTTTATCGTCAGCGCATCGAGGCGCTGCTTCTGGCGTTCACTTTTTATCGTTCAGTGATACTTGCCAGTAACCTTGAAATTATCTTTATTTACATTAACTTGCAAGGACTTTGTTAATCTGCCGCGAATGCGCATCAGCCGTTATCGAAGGCGCGTTGACATCGGAGATCGAGCGTCACCGGCAGGTATCCCGCCAGTCGATTCGGCAGAACCAACTCTGCATTTCGGCCCTGACATGCAGACGTGTGGTGTCAGTGAAAAGTGTGTGGAGTGCCGAGCTATCGGCGAATGAAGAGTGACTGGTCTGCCCTACTGGAATCGAACCAGTAACCTATGCCTTAGAAGGGCATTGCTCTATCCAGTTGAGCTAAGGGCAGATAAGCGGAATAAAATGGTTGGCTGCAAGTCGTTGCAACGAAAACCAGCGGGGCTGGATAGTCAATACGGAGCACCGCAAAGAACTGATTTGTACTGACAAGCTAGCTGCGAAACCCAACTTATCGCAAAACGAAAAAAAGCGGGTTGTCTTTCGACAACCCGCTTTACTTTTCTGGTCGGAGTACAAGGATTCGAACCTTGGACCCCCTGGTCCCAAACCAGGTGCGCTACCGGGCTGCGCTACACTCCGATAGACAGAATCATAGCGGGCGTAGCCATTTTCGTCAATGACCGGGCCGCTTAAACTTGCAGATCGCCGTATTCATTCTGACGAGGCATCCAGCATATATCCGACACTGCGCACAGTCTTGATGTAGTTGGCGGCGGGCCCAAGCGATTTGCGCAATCGCATGATGTGAACATCGACAGTGCGCTCATCGAGATACGCCTCATCGCCCCATACCTTGTCGAGCAACTGCGAGCGTGAAAAAACGCGTTCGGGATGGGCAACCAGAAACTGCAGAAGCCGGAATTCGGCCTGATCAAGTTTGATCGGCTGGTCAGCAACCGCCACCTGATGGCGCTTCACGTCGATCGTGATGAGGCCGCAGCAATCTGCAGAACGTGCAGCATCGCTCTTATTGCGACGCAAGAGGGCATGAATGCGGGCGACGAGTTCTCGTGGGGAAAACGGCTTGGTAATGAAATCGTCGGCGCCGGCATTGAGCCCACGTACCTTGTCTTCGTCCATGCCGTTGGCAGTCAGCATGATCACCGGCAGCACGGCCAGTCGCTCTGTCTTGCGCCACTCCTTCAAGAGCGTCAGGCCGGACCCATCGGGCAGCATCCAGTCAAGCAGAACGACCTCGGGCAATTCGTCGGCCACAGCGAGTTGGGCACTCTGTACCGTCATCGCACTTCTGGATGAAAAGCCTGCATCGGACAGTGTGAATTGCACCAGTTCCGCGATACCGGGCTCGTCTTCAACGATCAGGACTTGATACGAGGGTTTGGGCATTTTTGCGGGCGGCGTAGTCTGTTAGTCGATTGCTCGCAAGTGTAATCGAGGATGGTGCGGGTACGGCTGAAAGGTTGCTTGATTTGCAGGCAGGAGCGGAATCGGTGTCTGTTAATGATGGTCCGGACTGGCGCGAACCATGGCTCCAAAGCGCAATCGACGGCCCCCGAATTTTTACTGAAAGAAGAACGAAAGCTCGCGAAATTAACTTGCGTGCAATTGCATCGTGCGCAAGCTGTTGGCGGTGTCACACCGACAACAGCTTGCGCTGACTGGCTCAGGCGGAAGTTGCCTTGTTAGCGATTCGACGCGCCATCTTTTCTGCCAATTCGGCAGTTTTTGCTTCAACCATCACACGGATCAATGGCTCGGTGCCGGAGGCCCTTATCAAAACCCGACCGGCATCACCCAGTTCAGCTTCGACCATTTCTTTTTCCGACACCATGGCCAGATTGGTGGTCCAGTTGAAACCAGGATCGACACGGACGTTGATCAGGGATTGTGGATACATCGTGATGTCGTCGGTACATTGCGCCAGGGTCTTGCCGCTGCGCTTGAGCGCAGACAGGACCTGCAATGCAGAGACAATGCCGTCACCGGTCGTGTGCTTGTCCAGGAACAGCAAATGACCGGAGCCTTCACCACCGAGAGTCCAGCCACGTTCCTGCAGCACTTCCAGCACGTAACGGTCTCCGACCTTGGCCCGCGCGAAACCGACCCCCAGCTTTTTGAATGCGACCTCAAGTGCCATGTTGGTCATCAACGTACCGACCGCGCCGGGCACGGTCTGTGTCGTCATCCGGTCCTTGACCATGATGTATAACAGCTCATCCCCATTGAATATTCGACCGTCCGCATCGACCATCACCAGCCTGTCGGCATCTCCGTCAAGGGCGATACCGAGATCTGCCTTGTTGGCCTGGACAGCACGGGCCAATGCAGCTGGCGCGGTCGCGCCCACATCGTCATTGATGTTGACCCCGTTGGGCTGATTGCCGATCGCAATCACTTCTGCGCCGAGTTCGTGAAACACGTGGGGCGCAACGTGGTAAGCCGCGCCATGAGCGCAGTCAACAACGATGGTCAGGCCCCGCAAATCCAGCTCGTTTGGAAAGGTACTTTTGCAAAACTCGATATATCGACCTTGAGCGTCATCCAGACGATGTGCTTTGCCGAGCTTTTCAGACACCACACACCCGATCGGCAGCTCCAGCTGCGCTTCAATTTCCAGCTCTACCGCGTCAGGCAGCTTGTTGCCCTGGGAAGAGAAGAACTTGATGCCATTGTCGTGAAACGGATTGTGCGATGCAGAGATGACGACGCCAGCGGCCAGCCGCAGTGCACGCGTCAGATAGGCAACCGCAGGTGTCGGCATCGGTCCCGCCAGCATCACATCCACGCCAGCCGCGGCAAAGCCAGCTTCCAGTGCAGCCTCAAGCATGTAGCCAGAAATCCGGGTGTCCTTGCCAATCAGCACCGTCGGCTTGCCGGTTGCTGTAGCGGTCAGCACTTTTCCGGCGGCATAGCCGAGCCGCATGACAAACTCCGGCGTAATAGGCGTGACACCCACCCTGCCCCTGATACCATCCGTTCCAAAATATTTTCGCGACATTGAGAACCCTTGTTGTGATTGTTTATTATATTGCCGCGCGCCAGACTTTCAGTGCATCAATCGTTTCCGGAACATCATGAACACGCAAAATTGCAGCGCCATTCGCCGTTGCAGCAATTGCCGCTGCGATGCTTCCGGCGAGCCTGCGGTCGACTGTTTTTCCAGTGATGTCACCAATCATGGACTTGCGCGACAGGCCTGCCAGCAAAGGCAGCTCCGCGGCAGCAGCTATCGACCGGAGATTTTTCAGTAAGGCGATGTTGTGCTCCAGTGTTTTACCAAAACCAAAACCGGGATCGATACACAGCCTCGCACGCGCCACGCCACAGGCGTCGAGTTCACTGATCCGTTCCAGCAAAAATTGATTTACTTCTTTAACAACATCCTGATACGCCGGACGCCTTTGCATCGACTGCGGATCGGTGCTCATGTGCATGATACAAAGCGCACAATCACTGTGCTTGATGGCAATCAATGCTTCGGGCTGGCGAAAACCGGAGACGTCGTTAATCATGTCGGCACCGGCGGCCAGAGCTTCGATCATCACGCGCGGTTTGTAGGTGTCGATGGATAGCGGCTTGCCACAATCGCGCAGCGCAAACACCACCGGCAAAACACGTCGCAACTCCTCTTCCAGCGACAAAGGCACGGCACCCGGACGGGTCGATTCTCCACCGATGTCGATGATGTCGACACCCGCATCGATCATTTCTTCAGCGCGTGACAGCGCTGACTCCAGCGAATGAAACCGCCCTCCATCGGAAAAAGAATCGGGCGTGACATTCAGGATACCCATGACCAAGGGCGCCACGCCAGCCGCTATTGGCAGCCGATACCGGCCGCACTGCAAGTGAGTTGGATTCATTGGATTCAGAAAAATAAAAAGGGGCGAGAATTTCGTCTCGCCCCTCGAACAAACAGGATAACTAATTAGGCAGGTGCGGTCGCAGTAGGTGTTACGCCGCCTGAACTGCTATCGGAATTTTTACGCTTCGGCGGTATGCCCGCTTTCGGCAAACGTGGTTCCAGCCCTTCCATGATGTCGTTAATTTGATCTGCGTCGATGGTTTCCCAGTCAAGCAAGGTCTTTGCCATCATTTCCACCTTCTCGCGATTCTCTTCCAGCAGGCGACGAGACAACGCGTACTGGCCATCAAGAATGCTGCGGATTTCCAGATCCACTTTTTGCTGCGTCGCTTCGGAAACCGTCTTCGCAGACGAACGACCGAAATAGGCATCTTGCTCGGTGTCTTCGTAGACCATCGTGCCAAGGCTCTCCGACATGCCATAGCGAGTCACCATTGCGCGGGCAAGTTTGGTGGCACGCTCGAAGTCATTCGAAGCGCCTGTCGACATTTGATGCATGAAGATCTCTTCGGCGATGCGACCGCCAAACAGGATGGCAATCTCTTCGAGCATTTTGTCCTTGTACAAATTCACTCGGTCATGTTCCGGCAGTTGCCATGTCAGGCCCAGGGCAAAGCCCCGCGGCATAATCGTGACCTTGTGCACCGGATCGGCTTTCGGCAACAGTTTGGCAACAACTGCATGGCCCGACTCATGGAACGCCGTATTGCGGCGCTCTTCCTCGCGCATCACTGCTGACTTGCGCTCAGGACCCATGACGATCTTGTCCTTGGCATCCTCGAAGTCCTGCATCTCCACCAGACGTTTGTTGCGACGGGCTGCGAACAATGCTGCCTCATTGATCAGGTTCGCCAGGTCGGCACCAGAGAAACCTGGTGTACCGCGAGCGAGAATGTCTGCTTTGACATCGGGAGCAATCGGTACCTTGCGCATGTGAACGTAAAGAATTTGCTCGCGACCACGGATGTCGGGCAGGCCCACCACAACCTGACGGTCAAAGCGGCCCGGACGCAACAGCGCCTTGTCGAGCACGTCGGCACGGTTGGTTGCTGCAATCACGATCACACCGGCATTCGCTTCGAAACCATCCATCTCGACCAGCAACTGGTTCAAGGTCTGTTCGCGCTCGTCGTTACCACCGCCCATACCGGCGCCGCGATGACGGCCTACCGCATCAATTTCGTCGATAAAAATGATGCAAGGCGATTGCTTTTTGGCGTTTTCGAACATGTCACGCACACGGGATGCACCCACGCCGACAAACATTTCGACAAAGTCGGATCCGGAAATCGTAAAGAAAGGAACCTTCGCTTCGCCCGCAATGGCACGGGCCAGCAGGGTCTTACCAGTTCCTGGCGGACCCACCATCAGGACACCTCGGGGCATACGGCCTCCAAGTTTCTGAAATTTGGTCGGGTCACGCAGGAAGTCAACCAGCTCCTGCACTTCGTCTTTGGCCTCGTCGCAACCCGCCACATCGGCAAACGTCACCGCGTTCGCGGTTTCGTCGAGCATCTTCGCCTTCGATTTACCGAAAGAAAATGCACCGCCCTTGCCACCGCCCTGCATTTGCCGCATGAAAAATACCCATACGCCAATCAGTAACAACATCGGGAACCAGGAGATGAATATCTGGGACAGGAACGATTGCTCTTCTGGCTGCTTGACATCGAACTTGACGCCGTTGTTGACCAGATCACCAATCAGGCCACGATCAAGATAGGTAATTGCCGTCTTGATCTTTTTGCCATCGGTCGTCGTCGCAAGCAAAGTACGATCTTCGATCGTGGCTTCCTTGATGCGCTTGGCTTTTACTTCATCCAGAAAATCGGAGTAGGGCACGGACGTCGCGCCGCCCGACAGGCCACGGCTGTCGAACTGCTTGAACACCATGAAGAGAACCATGGCAATGACTACCCAAATGGCAGCCTTGGAAAACATATTATTCACTAGAACTCCTTGGACGCGCGTAGCGCCATATGCCTGATGTGCAAACCTGATTTTACTCGTATTAAAGAGTGCATGCTGAGCATGACATTGGGCTAAAGATCGTTGAAATCAAGAGTCCGACAAGACTTTTTGCAACGATATCGGATTTTTCACGCCTCGACCAAGCAAGAATATCTCGGAAGATTTATCTTTGCTTGCTTTCGGTTTCTTTGGCGACACGGTTTTGAATTCGTCACGAAACTTTTCGACGATCTGACTATATCCGGAACCATTAAAACATTTGACGAGCAAAGCGCCGGAAGGTTTCAGATGGCCTTGCGCAAATTCTACCGCCAGGTCGATGATGTGCTCCATGCGTGCCGCATCGGCACTGGCGATGCCTGACAGGTTGGGTGCCATGTCGGACAGCACCAGATCCACTTTACGACCCGCCAGAATCACCTCCAGCTGTCGCAATATCTTGTGGTCGCGAAAGTCGCCAAGGATGAAGTGCACGTCCGCAATCGGATCCATCTGCAGCATGTCCAGCCCGATGATCGTGCCTTCAATACCACCGCCGACCTTGCCAGACAATTTATTGCGGACATATTGCGACCAGCTTCCCGGGGTAGAACCAAGGTCGACGATCACCTGACCGGGCTTGATCAGCTTTTCGTTCTCATCGATTTCCTTGAGCTTGTACACGGCGCGGGCACGGTAACCCTCTTTTTGCGCCAGCTTGACGTAAGGATCATTGATGTGATCGTGCAGCCAGTTTTTGTTTAATTTGTTCTTTGCCATTCGCGTAGAATACTGCTTTTAAGGGATTTTTAATGTTGAAACTCACACCATCGGAGCGCAGTGCGCTTCGTGCCGAAGCGCATGCGCTGAACCCGATCGTCATTATCGGTGAGGCGGGACTGACTGAACCGGTCCTCAAGGAAATTGACAACGGCCTTGATGCACATGGTTTGATCAAGGTCCGCGTATTTGGCGATGATCGCGAAGCGCGCATCGGCATGTATGAGACTATTTGCGACAGACTCGGCGCCGCACCCGTACAGCATATCGGGAAACTCCTGGTTGTGTATCGCGAGAAGAAGGAAACTGTCAAAGAACTTCGCAGCGACAAGAAGGGCCGCGGCATGCGCGAGGTAACGATCGTCAAGCCTAGCCCGAGCGGCACCAAACGACCTTCCGTTACCAAAGTGATGGTCAAGGGCAATGAGCGGGTTACACAAGGCGGCTCCATCAAGCGAGCCAAGCCGCGCCAGACCAGCGCAAAGAAGTCCTCACTGGGTCAATAATTACCTCGGTTCATTCAATGCGACCTCGTGTTGCATTGAATACCACCCGATTCCGTCACTGCTCAATCCCGCCTCACCGATATTTGCTACTTCGTTTCCGAAAGCGCACCGGATTGATCGTTCCTGAAAATCAGGAACACGCCCAACACACTCTGGATCATGTAAAACACGCTTGCCGCGCCATGCAGCATACCGAACTGGCTTTTCGCGTCGCCGGACAGCACGCCATCGGGTGCGGCTTCGCGCAGTGAGGCCATCATCGGCTGCAGACCAAAATAACCAATCAGCGTACATGCCAGCATTGCAACGACAAGCCGAAACATCCACTTGCGCACTCTGCCCTGCGCCACCGTGGTGGCCATCAGAATCAGCAACGACAGCGCCATGAACACGGACAGCCACGCTTCTATCCGAAACAGCTTGCCCGCCACCATGCCCGCCAGCACCCGATCGTTCAACGTCGCGAACAAGGTCGGGGCAACCAGGTAGCCGATAGTCCACAAGCTGCCCACCCAAAGGACTATCAACAGCAATCGAATGCGCGGAGCTATGTTCATGAATTAAATGTAACGTACTTCCAGCACTTCATATTCGCGGATGCCGGCAGGCGCCTGGACGCCCACAACGTCACCGGCAAATTTGCCGATCAGTGCACGCGCGATCGGTGATGTGATCGAGACCTTCAGCTCTTTCAGGTCCGCTTCATCGGTGCCGACGATCTGGTAAGTCACCTTGTCACCCGACTCCAGGTCTTCCAGATGGACCGTCGATCCGAAAACGATACGGCCATCGGCTTCCAGCGTCAGCGGATCGATGATCTGTGCAGAGCCGAGCTTGCCTTCGAGGTCGGCGATACGGCCTTCAATAAAACTCTGGCGTTCCTTGGCAGCATCGTATTCTGCGTTTTCGGACAAGTCGCCCTGCGCGCGCGCCTCGGAAATGGCATTGATAATGGATGGACGTTCTTTGGTTTTGAGGCGGTGCAGCTCTTCTTTCAGAAGTTGCGCGCCATGTTTGGTGATCGGTACAGTACTCATAAGTCTCTTTTAATCAGATTAAAAACTACAGAGGTCACAGAGGGTGCCTGGAAAACCGGACACCCTCTGTGACCTCTGCAATTGTAGTTGGTACGATAAATCGACAGGCCTAGTGTAAGGATTTATGCAGGCCCTGTAAATCATAGACATGCAACTGATCCAGATGCGCCATCCCCGCGACGGCAGCTTCGGCGCCGGCAATCGTCGTGTAGGTCGTGACCCGGGCTGCCAGTGCCGAGGTACGAATTGCCCGCGAATCCGTGATCGCATTGCGCTTTTCTTCCACGGTGTTGATGACCAGCGCGATCTCGTTATTCTTGATCATGTCGACGACATGCGGGCGGCCTTCCACGACCTTGTTGACGGTCGTCACCGCGATACCCGCTTCACGAATCGCCGCTGCGGTACCTTTGGTCGCGACCACCGAGAACCCAATGTCGACCAGCGCGCGCGCAACCTTCACGGCACGTGGCTTGTCGCCACCCTTGACGCTCAGGAATACCTGACCCGATGTCGGCAACTTCACGCCGGCACCCAGTTGCGATTTCACGAAGGCTTCGCCGAAGGTCTTGCCAACGCCCATGACTTCACCGGTGGATTTCATTTCCGGCCCAAGGATGGTATCGACGCCCGGAAATTTCACGAACGGGAAGACGGCTTCCTTGACGCTGAAATAGCCCGGCACGACTTCGTCAAAAATTCCCTGGCTATCGAGCGATTGCCCAACCATGCAACGCGCAGCGATCTTGGCGAGCTGCAAGCCGGTGGCTTTCGAGACGAACGGCACAGTACGCGATGCACGCGGATTGACTTCCAGCACGAAGACCACATCCTGCATCGCGCCGTCGATTTCCTGCTGCTGAATCGCAAACTGTACATTCATCAGACCAACGACATTGAGCCCTTTGGCCATCAGCGAAGTCTGGCGTTTGATTTCATCGATGGTCGCTTGCGACAATGAATACGGCGGCAGAGAACAGGCCGAATCGCCCGAATGCACGCCAGCCTGTTCGATGTGTTCCATCACGCCGCCGATGAAGGTGCGCGTGCCATCGGACAGGCAATCGACATCGACCTCGATTGCGTCGTTCAGGAAGCGATCGAGCAACACCGGCGAATCATGCGACACCTTGACTGCCTCGCGCATGTAGCGTTCCAGATCGCGCTGTTCATGCACGATTTCCATGGCGCGGCCACCCAGCACGTACGATGGGCGGACCACCAGCGGATAACCAATTTCCTGCGCCAGACGCAAGGCATCTTCTTCGGTGCGGGCAGTGCGATTAGGCGGCTGACGCAGGTCTAGATCTTTCAGCAATTGCGAAAAACGCTCGCGGTCTTCGGCCGCATCGATCATGTCTGGTGATGTGCCGACGATCGGTACGCCGTTCGCCTCAAGGTCCAGCGCAAGCTTCAGCGGCGTCTGACCGCCGTATTGCACGATGACGCCGTAGGGCTTTTCCTTGTCGACGATTTCCAGCACGTCTTCCAGTGTCAACGGCTCGAAGTACAGGCGGTCCGAGGTGTCGTAGTCGGTCGACACGGTTTCCGGATTGCAGTTGACCATGATGGTTTCATAGCCGTCTTCGCGCATCGCGAGCGCGGCGTGAACGCAGCAATAGTCGAATTCGATGCCCTGACCAATGCGGTTGGGTCCGCCGCCCAGCACCATGATTTTTTTCTTGTTGGTGGGCGCCGATTCGCATTCTTCTTCGTACGTCGAATACATGTAGGCAGTATCGGTCGAAAATTCACCGGCGCAGGTATCGACGCGTTTGTAGACCGGACGGATATTGAGTGCATGGCGTTTTTCGCGGACGATTTTATCTGTCGTCTTGAGCAACTTGGCGAGGCGCCGATCCGCGAAACCTTTTTGCTTGAGCTTGAACAGCGTGTCCTTGTCGAGGTCATCCAGTGATTTGGTCTCAAGCCACAGCTCAAGATCAACAATCTCTTTGATCTGGATCAGGAACCACGGATCAATGTGCGTGAGGTCATGCACTTCTTCCATCGTGAAACCCTGGGCGAAAGCATCACCCACATACCAGATCCGGTCCGGACCCGGCTCGCCGAGCTCTTCTTCGATGGTCTCGCGATCGGTGGTTTTTTCATTCATGCCATCGACGCCGACTTCCAGTCCGCGCAGGGCTTTCTGGAATGATTCCTGGAAGGTGCGACCAATGGCCATGACTTCGCCGACCGATTTCATTTGCGTGGTCAGATGGTCGTCGGCTTGCGGGAATTTTTCAAACGCAAAACGCGGAATCTTGGTGACAACATAATCGATGCTCGGTTCGAACGAGGCCGGCGTAGCGCCACCGGTAATTTCGTTGCGTAACTCGTCGAGCGTAAAACCAACCGCGAGCTTGGCAGCGATTTTGGCGATCGGGAAACCGGTCGCTTTTGAGGCCAGTGCCGATGAACGCGACACGCGTGGATTCATTTCAATGACGATCATCCTGCCATCTGCAGGATTGATCGAGAACTGCACATTCGAGCCGCCAGTATCCACGCCGATTTCACGCAACACCGCAAGCGACGCGTTACGCATGACCTGGTATTCCTTGTCGGTCAGAGTCTGCGCTGGCGCGACCGTGATCGAATCGCCGGTATGCACACCCATTGGATCGAGGTTTTCGATCGAACAGACGATGATGCAGTTGTCGGCCTTGTCGCGCACGACTTCCATTTCGAATTCTTTCCAGCCGAGCAGCGATTCTTCAATCAGCAATTCGGTGGTCGGCGAGGCTTCGAGGCCGCGTTTGCAGATGGTTTCGAATTCTTCGGAGTTGTACGCAATACCGCCGCCGCTGCCGCCCATCGTGAACGATGGCCGGATGATGGTCGGAAAGCCTAGTGTCTTTTGCACGACCCATGCTTCATCAATCGAATGCGCCACGCCGGAACGGGCCGAGCCCAGGCCGATGCGCGTCATTGCTTCTTTGAACTTGGAACGGTCTTCGGCCATGTCGATGGCTTCTGGTGAGGCGCCGATCAGCTCGCAATTGTATTTGGTCAGCACACCATTGTGATGCAGGTCGAGTGCGCAATTGAGCGCGGTCTGACCGCCCATCGTTGGCAGGATCGCATCCGGGCGCTCCTTGGCAATGATGCTCTCGACGACTTGCCACGTGATCGGCTCGATGTAGGTCACATCGGCCATTTCAGGGTCGGTCATGATGGTCGCCGGATTGCTGTTGACCAGGATTACGCGATAGCCTTCTTCACGCAGTGCCTTGCAAGCCTGTGCGCCGGAGTAATCGAATTCACAGGCCTGGCCGATAATGATCGGACCAGCGCCGATGATCAGGATGGTTTTGATGTCAGTACGCTTTGCCATTATTCTTTTTCCATTCCTGCGGTTCTTGCCGTGCCTGATTGATTCCGGACGCCGGTCATCAACTCGATGAAGCGGTCGAACAGGGGTGCAATGTCATGCGGGCCGGGCGATGCTTCGGGATGCCCCTGGAAGCAGAAAGCCGGTTTGTCGGTACGTGCGAAACCTTGCAGCGAGCCATCGAACAGTGACACGTGGGTGACGCGGCAATTGGCAGGCAGGGATTCAGGGTCGACGGCAAAACCGTGGTTTTGCGACGTGATCATGACCTGGCCGGAATCGACATCCTGCACAGGATGGTTGGCACCGTGGTGGCCGAATTTCATTTTCAGGGTTTTTGCGCCGGATGCCAGCGCCATGATCTGGTGACCAAGGCAGATACCGAAGGTCGGAATGCCCCGATCGATCAATTCACGCGCGGCAGCGATTGCGTAGTCGCACGGCTCGGGATCGCCGGGACCGTTCGACAGGAAAACGCCGTCCGGAGCGAGCGCCAGCACGTCGGCAGCAGACGCCTGCGCCGGCAACACGGTGACCTTGCAGCCACGTTGCGCCAGCATGCGCAGAATATTGAATTTGACTCCGTAGTCAAACGCCACGACATGGAAGTCCGGTGCAGTTTGCTTGCCATAACCGCGGCCCAGCTTCCACTCGGTCTCGGTCCACTCGTATGCCGTTGGCGTGGAGACGACCTTGGCAAGATCCATCCCTGCCAGTCCCGTGAAGGATTTGGCCAACGCCAGCGCCTGCTCGGCAGTGACATCGACGCCGGCGACGATCGCACCGCTCTGGGCACCCTTTTCACGCAGGATGCGGGTCAGCTTGCGGGTATCGATGCCAGCAATCGCGACCACGTTTTCCTGCTTGAGGTAATCGGCCAGGGTCTGGGTAGAGCGAAAATTGGAGGTCATCAACGGCAGGTCGCGAATGATCAGGCCGGCTGCGTGCACCTTGAAGGATTCGATATCTTCGGCATTGATGCCGGTATTGCCAATATGCGGGTAAGTCAGTGTGACGATCTGGCGGCTGTAGCTTGGGTCAGTCAGGATTTCCTGGTAACCGGTCATGGCCGTGTTGAACACGACTTCACCGATAGTGGTGCCGGCAGCGCCGATCGAAAATCCCTGAAATATCGACCCGTCTGCAAGCGCCAGGATGGCTGGGACTGAGGGGCCAGTAAAGAATGGCGGCAAGGGGTAACTCCTGATGTGGTTACCGCCGCGCTATGCCTGAAAAATGACCGCGCGCGTCTTTCCGCAGCATGTGGCGCGGATAAATTTGCGTTGGCATCAAGGGGCTAAAAGAGAGTTGCGCTACGGCGGAATAAAATGGGCTAAACCGCCGGATTATAGCTTGAAAGGCAGGCTCCGGGCAAACCGGAAACGGTATGTCTAGAAAGAAATTCTCGACATACCGGATGACTTGATCAGCCCAGCAGTGCTGCGATACCTGCTTTGGCAATTTGTGCATCCTCGGACGACTTGACGCCCGATACCCCGACCGCACCAACGCAATGACCGTCAACCATCATCGGTACGCCGCCTTCGAGCATGCCTTCGAGCTTCGGCGCGGTAATGAACGAGGCACGACCGTTGTTGATCATGTCTTCGTAGATCTTGCTTTCACGGCGGCCCAGTGCAGCGGTACGCGCTTTGGCAGGAGCGATATCGGCGGAAATTGGCGCAGTGCCGTCGAGACGCTGCAGCCACAGCAAATGTCCGCCGTCATCGACAATCGCGATGGCGACTGCCCAGTTATTGGCGACTGCTTCGGCTTCGGCTGCGGCAGCGATTTTTTTTACATCAACGAGGGACAACACAGGCTTGGATAGCATCACAACTCCGGAAAAAAAATGAATGCCGATTGTACGATAGACGCGCCGGTCCGTTCAGACAGGAATAACTTTTGACAGGGTTTGATGATTCGGTTACCTTGGCTTTTCTCAAAAGGATTCCTCAATTTTGATAATAAGACAACCATTCCGTCGTCACCTTCGCCGCAGCGTTACTACGATACTGCTCGCCGTCGTGTGTGCATTGCCTACCGTCGCTTCGAGCGCAGACATCACGGACCAGCCGATGACGGCAGCCATGGTGAAATTGCAAACCTTGAGCAATCGGGCATCCGAGCTGGCATTGAATGCGCTGGGCCTGATCGGTATTCGCTACAAGATGGGCGGCAATACGGCAGAGAATGGGCTGGATTGCAGCGGTCTGGTACGACTCGTGTTTCAGCAAGCCTGGGGTGCAACGCTACCCCGCACCGCCGAAGAGATCAGCCAGGTCGGTCAAAAAGTCGACACCCACGAGCTGCAGCCGGGAGACCTGGTGTTCTATAACACCTTGCGACGCGGTTTCTCGCACGTCGGCATTTATCTTGGCGATAACAAGTTCATCCATTCACCATCAACAGGCGGCCAGGTTCGGATCGAGAGCATGGATATCGGCTACTGGAAAAGCCGCTTCAATGGCGCGCGCCGCATAAGCGATCCGGATCACCCGTAATCGATTAGCTGTTTCATTGGCTACCTGAACAAGCCGCATCGGATTCACCGATGCGGCTTTTTTATTGCTCGCGCCGGGCTTTCAATTTTTGCCGTAATTCGCCCAGCACACTGGTAGTCGCCTGCTCACCAGCCAGGATCGCCAGATTACGTCCGGCAAAATCGCTCCCCTTCATGGTGCCCAGGTTGGGACGTATCACGATGTCCGCATCCTTCAACTCTGCCCGGTTAATGCTCTGCCCCATGATGGCAAAAGTCTGCAAGACCACATCCACCGAACTCGATGCGGCCTGCACATCGGGCTGTGTCGAAATATTTACGGCGATGACGAAGTCAGCGCCCATCTCGCGGGCGAAGCGCACCGGCACTGGTGATACCAGACCGCCGTCCACGTACGAGTGGTTGCCTATGCGTACCGGCTGGAACACGCCAGGCACGGCAGACGAAGCCCGTACCGCAAGACCGGCATTGCCTCTGCGGAACAGTATCGGCAAGCCGCTATTGAGATCGGCCGCCACGGCACCAAACGGAATCCTGAATTTTTCGATCGGTAGATTGCCGACCGATTTATTGACGTAGTTTTGCAGTGCCTCGCCTTTGATCACACCGCTGGCCTTGGCGAACAGCGGCACACTCCAATCGGAAATCGCAGCTTCGTCCATGTCCAGCGCCATTTTTTGCAGCGCATAGCCGTTGTTACCCGCCGCATACAGCGCACCCACCAGACTGCCGGCGCTGGTGCCCACCACGATGTCCGGGAAAATTCCCTGCGCCTCCAGCGCCTTGATCACGCCGATATGCGAAAACCCGCGCGCAGCACCGCCGCCGAGTGCCAGTCCGATCCGGATCGGTTTGTCCAGTCGTGGCTGGGCTAGCGGTGCTGATGGCGTAACTGGCAGGACAGGTGCAGAACTGCAGGCACCGAGAAAAACAACGACCGACACGAACAACGAGCGGCATAACAGTACGGAGGGCATGAAGTGGGCAGACAGATGAGTTAACCAAGCGCCTGATGATACCGGCAAAGCACGAAGGTCCTTACTTTCAGCAAACAATGTCACAATCTGCGGCTTCTTCAATCCCCAGAGACCGACCATGGCACGCATCCCCTACGCAGACCCCAGCAATCCCGAGATCGCCGAGCAGGCCGCACAGATCGCCGCCGAGCGTGGCGGCAGTGTCATCAACCTGTACAAGATGCTATTGCAAAGCCCGCCGGTGGCGGACGGCTGGCGTCAGTTGCTGACGGCAATCCGCCAGCAATGCCTGTTGTCGGCCAAGTACCGCGAGCTCGCCATCATGCGCATCGCGGTGCTCAACGAAGCCGATTACGAATTCGCCCAGCATGTGCCGTTTGCATTGAAGGAAGGCTATACAAAGCAACAATTGGCCGCACTGAAAACGGCCGAGTACCGGGACTATTTCGATGCGCTGGATTTGCAGGTGATCGACTATACCGATGCAATGACACTCGACATCCGCGTACCGAAAGCATTGTTCGATGCCGTCAAGGCGCACTTCAGCGATCGCGAAATGGTCGAACTGACGGCAACGATTGCGGCTTACAACATGGTGTCCCGGTTCCTGGAAGCACTGCAACTGGACCACGACAACTAGAACGGATAACGGGCAGTGGCTGCCGAAACCGGTCAGTGTTCGTTGGCCGAATACACCGCCGCCATCGGGAATTTAACCTTGAACAGGCTGCCCTCCCCTTGCGCCGATTCAATCACCAGTGTTGCTGCATGACGCAGCAGCACGTGCTTGACGATAGCCAAACCGAGGCCCGTCCCTTTGGTCTCGCGCGAGCGGCTTTTGTCGACCCGGTAAAACCGCTCGGTCAGCCGGGAAATATTCTCGGGACGTATGCCAATACCGCTATCGCGCACTGCAAATACGGGGCCGCCGGCACCCATGTTCCAGCTGATCTGAATGGTGCCTTCTGCTGGCGTATAGCGCACCGCATTCGACACCAGATTGCCAAACGCGCTACGCAGTTCATCGACGCTGCCACGAATATCGGGGCCATCAACCTTCAGCGTAATCGCATGTTTTCCGGCCGATAGCGCCTCGGCTTCTTCACGTATCTGTTCCAGCAACACCGGGATCATCACATGCTCCGGCCGCATCGGATAGTCGATCGATTCAAGCCGGGTTAGTGTCAGCATGTCCTCGACCAGGTTCTGCATGCGCTGGCCTTGCTCGGTCATCAGCTTCAGATGCGAAATACGGGTTTGCGCTTCCAGATTCGGTTGCAGCAAGGCGATCTCCAGGAAACCATTGATCACCGTCAGAGGAGTGCGCAGCTCATGCGATGCATTGGCAATGAAATCGCGCCGCATCATTTCGATGCGCTCGGATTCGGTCGCATCATGCGTGACCAGAATCTGGCGGCGATTCTCGAACGGGATGATTTGCATGATCAGCTTGCGGTCTTTCAACGTCAGCGTCAGCGGCTTTTCATAGCGCCCCAAAATGATGTAGTCCATGAAATCCGGATTGCGAATCAGGTTGGTGACGCGCATGCCCTTGTCGCGATCCTGGCGCAATCCCAGGTGTTTTTCAGCAGCAGGATTGCACCATTCCAGGAACAGCACATCGTCCATGATGACCACGCCGTCCGGCAGCAAGGTCATGGCCTGGCGAAACCGCGCCAGCCATTCGGTCAGTTCAGCCTGGTTCTTTTCATCATCGCGACGCAAGCGGTACAAACGCGAGAACACATCTGTCCAGGCGCCGAAACCATCAGGCAGCTTGGCGCTATCCGGATGATCGAGCCAGGAATTGAGGCGATGCAGATACCCTAGCTGCGTCAATACCAGAAACACCAGCGCCGCAGCACTGGCCATCAGGCCAATGACTGCGCCAAAAAAATATCCAATCACGCCCGACACCAGAAAGACCGCACCGATGCGCAATAACGCAGGCACCCAGAACAACAACTGTGGATTCATGGACGGGCTTTATTTCTCGGAAAGCATGTAGCCTACACTACGGACGGTACGGATCAGGTGCTCCGCTTCCTTCAGCGCCTTGCGTAAGCGCAGCACGTGCACATCGACGGTACGCTCCTCGATCACGACATGGTCACCCCATACCTTGTCGAGCAATTGGGTGCGGCTGAAGACCCGGTCGGGATGCGCCAGGAAAAATTTCAGCAGCTTGAATTCGGCATGACCGATCTCGATTTTCTGGTCGGACAAGCTGACGCTGCAACTGATCGGGTCCAGTGTCACATCACCGGCCTTCATCAAACTTTGCGCATGTTCCGGACTCTTGCGGCGCAGCAGTGCCTTGATCCGCGCCGTCAATTCGCGCGGCGAAAATGGCTTGGTCACGTAATCGTCGGCACCATTGTCGAGGCCGGCAATCTTGTCCTCTTCCATGGTTTTGGCGGTCAGCATGATGACCGGGATTTCCTGCATTTGCCGGTCATTGCGGATGCGCGACAACAGGCGCAATCCGCTCTGGTCCGGCAACATCCAGTCGAGCAGAATCAATTGCGGCGTGCGGTGCTGAATGAAGTCCCATGCGGCAGCGGTCGTGCTCACCGCAACCGTGTTCCAGCCGGCTCCGCGCAACGCAAACGTCACCAGTTCGACAATGGCCGGCTCGTCTTCGACGATCAGGATGGTGGTGAAATCAACGGCCATGCTGTTTACTCATCGAGCTTGGCCGCAGCCGCGTAATCGGTGTGGCGGATGTCCTTGCCTTCGACGATATAAATCACGTACTCGGCAATGTTCTTGGCATGGTCGCCAATGCGCTCAATGGCCTTGGCAACCCACAGCGTGTCGAGTGCCGACGAGATCGTGCGCGGATCTTCCATCATGAACGTGATCAGGCTGCGCATGATCGAACGGAACTCGTGGTCAATCACCGCATCCTGCGCAATCAGGCGGGTGGCCTGTTTGGCATCGAGCCGCGCAAAGGCATCGAGCGCGTCATGCAGCATGTCGGCTGCGCTGTTGGCGATGACGCGCACGGTCTCGAAATGGTTGATGACCAGCGCGCCGCGTTCGTGCAAATTGGCAGCGGTGCGGGCAATCTTGGTGGCTTCGTCGCCGATGCGTTCAAGATCGGTAATGACCTTGATGGTCGCCATCACGGTGCGCAAATCATTGGCCGTCGGCTGGCGCCGGACGATCAGATGGCTGCAGGTTTCGTCGAGCTGGACTTCGAGTTTGTTGACGTTTTCGTCGGACTTGATGACCGAGAATGACATCTCGATATTGCCAGTCCGAAAAGCCACCATGGCATCGCGTAGCTGGCTCTCGACCAGTCCGCCCATGAGCAGGACTTTCGAACGGATCGATTCGAGGTCCAGGTCGTATTGTTTTGAAGAGTGTTCGCCGGTCATCAAAAATCTCCTGATCTTGTTTGCGTTGTTGTTTGCGTGGTGGATTGCGCGAGGAGGGTCAGCCGAAGCGGCCCGTGATGTAATCCTGCGTTTCCTTGCGTGACGGATTGACGAAAATCTGGTCCGTTTCACCAAACTCTACCAGTTCGCCCAGGTACATGTACGCGGTGAAATCCGAGCAACGCGCCGCCTGTTGCATGTTGTGGGTCACGATCGTGATCGTGTACTCGCCCTTGAGTTCACTGATGAGCTCTTCAATCTTCGCTGTTGAAATCGGATCGAGCGCCGAGGTCGGTTCGTCCAGCAACAACACGTCAGGTTTAACTGCCACGCCGCGGGCAATACACAGCCGCTGCTGCTGGCCGCCGGACAGACTCAGGCCGCTCTTGTTGAGCTTGTCCTTGACCTCGCCCCACAAAGCCGCCTTGTTGAGCGCCCATTCGACGCGCTCGTCCATCTCGCCTTTTGGCAGGTTTTCGTACAGCCGCACACCGAAGGCGATGTTGTCGTAGATCGACATCGGGAACGGGGTTGGTTTCTGGAACACCATGCCGACCTTGGCGCGCAACATGTTGACGTCCTGACCCGGCTCGAGAATGTTCTTGTCACGATACATGATCGTGCCCTCGGCGCGCTGACCGGGATACAGGTCGTACATGCGGTTCAGCGTGCGCAGCAGGGTCGATTTGCCGCAACCGGACGGGCCGATGAATGCGGTGACTTTTTTCTCGTGGATGTTCAGGTTGATGTCTTTCAAGCCCTGGAACGCCCCGTAAAAAAAGTTCAGGTTCGAGATCGCGATGGTCGGCTTCTTGTCGGCAGAATTGGAATTGGTCATGGAGTTCAGCTCTTGATTTTTTGATTGAATACGGTACGCGACAGGATGTTCAGGCCCAGCACGGTGAAGGTCACCAGCAGCGCGCCACCCCATGCCAGCGAGCGCCAGTTGTCATACGGGCTCATCGCAAACTGGTAGATCACGACCGGCAAATTGGCCATCGGTGCGTTCATGTTGGCGCTGAAGAACTGGTTGTTCAATGCGGTAAACAGCAGCGGTGCGGTCTCTCCGGCGATCCGGGCCAGTGCCAGCAAGGCGCCAGTCATGACGCCCGCCTTGACCGCACGCAAACGCACGAAGGTAGCTACTTTCCAGCGTGGTGCGCCGAGTGCAAACGCGGCTTCGAGCAGACTGTTCGGAACCAGTTTGAGCATGTTATCGGTGGTGCGAACGATCACCGGCACCGCGATCAGTGAAATGGCAAACGTCCCGGCCCAGCCTGAAAAATGCTTCACATTGGCGACGTAGATCGCATAAATGAACAGGCCAATCACGATCGATGGCGCTGACAGCATG
Source organism: Actimicrobium antarcticum (assembly GCF_039536745.1). Taxonomy (NCBI): domain Bacteria; kingdom Pseudomonadati; phylum Pseudomonadota; class Betaproteobacteria; order Burkholderiales; family Oxalobacteraceae; genus Actimicrobium; species Actimicrobium antarcticum. The sequence goes on along the minus strand of NZ_BAAAZE010000005.1, from coordinate 420,879 downwards.
ATGTCAGTCACGAAGCGCGTGACCTGGGCAAACCAGCTGCGCTCACCATATTCGGCCAGGTAAATCCCTGCAAGAATGCCGATCGGTGTACTGATCGCGGTGGAAATACCGACCATCATCAGGCTGCCTACAATCGGATTCAGCAGGCCGCCGCCTTCGCTACCCGGTGCCGGTGTGGTTTCTGTGAACATCGACAAGCTGAGCGCGCCGAAGCCCTTGATGATGAGCGTGATCAGAATCCACATCAAAAAGAACAAACCAACCGCCATCGCGAGGAACGACAGCGCGATGCCTACCCGATGCATCAGCAGACGCTTGCGGTATACCGGGTTCATCGGCACAGGGATCGCCTTGGCGTTATTGGACGTACTCATTTGCTGCCCTCTTTTCTTTCCATGCTGGCCAGCATCAGCTTGGCGGCACCCAGCACCACGAACGTAATCATGAACAGGATCAGTCCCAGCGCGAACAGCGACGAGACATGCAACGTCGATTCGGCTTCGGCGAATTCATTGGCCAGCGTCGACGCGATACTGTTGCCTGCCGCAAAAAGCGACCAGGACAAGTGGTGCGCATTGCCGATCACGAAGGTCACCGCCATCGTCTCGCCGAGTGCGCGTCCCAGACCCAGCATCACGCCACCGACGACACCGGTCTTGGTGTAAGGCAGCACGACCTTGCGGACCACTTCCCATTTGGTACAACCGAGGGCGTAGGCGGATTCTTTCAGAACCGCCGGCACCACTTCGAATACATCGCGCATGACCGAGGCAATGAACGGAATGATCATCACGGCAAGGATCAAACCCGCAGCCAGAATACCGATACCCATTTGCGGCCCTTTGAACAGGGCACCGAGCACCGGCACATTGCCCAGTGTTGCGGCCAGCGCAGGTTGAATGTAGTCGGCAAACAGCGGGGCAAACACAAACAAACCCCACATGCCGTAAATGATGCTGGGCACGCCAGCCAGCAGTTCGACTGCCGAGCCCAGCGGTCCGCGCAACCACGACGGACAAATTTCGGTAAGGAACAAGGCGATTCCGAAACTCAACGGAAACGCGATCAGCAGTGCAATGAACGACGTCGACAAGGTACCGACGATGGCGATCAAGGCGCCGTATTTGTCATTCACCGGGTCCCATTCGACCGTGGTAATGAACGCCGGCCCGAATTCCTTGAAAGCCGGCCAGGCGCCGATGACCAGTGAAATGATGATGCCAACCAGCACCAGCAAGACGCTGAATGCGAAGCCGAGCGTAATTTTGTGAAACAGAAAATCCTGCCATCGTTGCTTGCGCATCGTGGAAGCCATCCGCTTTGTTGCCAACGCTGCTTCGGCGCTGTTCTGATCCGGCTCGGAGACAGGTATCGTCATGGAAGAAATATGTGCGCTCATGGATGAAGTACTCGATATGCGAACTCCCGACAGGCACGATGGAGTGCCTTCGGGAGCAGCGTGTTACGCGAAAGTCAGGACATTACAACTGATGTGGCTACCTGCAAGCCAGTCTTACCAGATTGCTTTGCCGGAGGCGTCTTTCAATTGCGACTTCCACGATTCTTCAACCAGCTTGACCACTTCCGCCGGCATGGCGACATAGTCCAGCTCCGCAGCCATGGCACCACCGCTCTTGTACGCATAGTCAAAGAACTTCAGGACTTCTTTGCCTTTGACAGCGTCAGCTTGCGACTTGTGCATCAGGATGAACGAGGCACCCGTGATCGGCCAGCTCAGCTTACCTGCCTGGTCAGTCAGTACCACGGCAAAACCTGGTGTTTTGGCCCACTCGGCACCGGCTGCAGCCGCCTTGAAGTTGTCATCGTCCGGCGCAACAAACTGGCCGTCCTTGTTCTTCAGCTGGGTGTACGACATCTTGTTTTTCTTGGCGTAGGCGTACTCGACATAACCAATCGAGTTCTTGATACGCTGGACATTGGCGGCAACGCCTTCATTGCCCTTGCCACCGACACCAAGCGGCCATTTGACTGCCGTACCTGCGCCAACCGTGGTTTTGAAATCGGCATTGACTTTCGAGAGGTAGTCGGTGAACAGGAATGACGTACCCGAGCCGTCTGCACGATGTATCACCGTGATTTCTTCGGCTGGAAGCTTGACACCAGGGTTCAGTGCCGCGATTTCAGGAGCGTTCCATTTGGTGATTTTGCCCAGATAGATGCCAGCGAGGACATCGCCGGTCAGCTTCATTTGACCCGGGGCGACGCCTTCGAGGTTAATGATAGGAACCACGCCACCCATGATGACCGGAAATTGCACCAGGCCTTCGGTAGCGAGTTCCTCGGCCTTCAGAGGCATGTCGGAGGCACCGAAGTCCACGGTCTTGGCTTTGATTTGCTTGATACCGCCACCCGAACCGATCGACTGATAGTTCAGTCCATTGCCGGTGGTCTTTTTGTAGGACTCGGCCCACTTCGAATAAATTGGATACGGGAAGGTTGCGCCGGCTCCGGTCATGTCTGCAGCAACAGCGTTCGACAGGATGAGTATTGTGCCCGAGGCGACAACGATCGATTTAAGGATTTTGTTCAGCTGCATGAATAACTCCTAGGTTGGCAAAAACGACAACCCGAACTCTAACCAGCCAATGTGACAGCTTTATGACAGCGTCAAAATCGCATGTCATAAAGAAATCTGGACCCGGCGGCCATGTCATTAAGTTGTCACGTGCCGACTTTACACTCTGTCAAATTCACGAATAACAACATAGAATCAATGACATCACTTCCACTTCAGGCCAACAAGATCGATACCATTCCAGTACTTTCCCCCGCACTTGCGGCGACTTCAAGCACTGTTCCGGTAGTTGGTCCGATTCTGCTGAACAGGGAATTGTCACAATTGGCCTTCAACCGCCGCGTACTGGCGCAGGCCGAAGACAGACATATCCCCTTGCTGGAGCGACTGCGCTATCTGTGCATCGCCAGCAGCAACCTCGATGAATTCTTCGAGGTCCGGATCGCCAGCCTGCTGGCCAAGAGCCGCCTCGACGGCGACATCAAGGAGCCGCCTGCACTCACCGCCGCACTGGCACTGACCAGCACCGAGTGCCACGCGATCGTCGAGCGTCAGTACGAAGTACTGAACCAGCAGGTACTACCCCAACTATCAAAACACGGCATCCATCTGCTGCGCGATCAGGATCGCAACGAGCGACAACGCGCCTGGGTCAAGGCGTACTTCGACCGTGAAGTGCGGCCACTGCTGACGCCGATCGGACTTGATCCGGCGCACCCGTTTCCGCAAGTCGTCAACAAGAGCCTGAATTTCATTGTCGAGCTGTCCGGCAAAGATGCGTTCGGCCGCGGTACGGCCATCGCGATCTTGCGCGCGCCCCGTGTACTGCCGCGCGTGATCCGGCTACCCGACGAGTTGTCGGACAATGGCGGTGCGTCGTTCTGTCTGTTGTCATCGGTGATCCACGCGCACATTACCGACCTGTTCACCGGCCGTGAAGTGATTGCGTATTCGCAGTTTCGCGTCACGCGGGACAGCGACCTGTGGGTCGATGAAGAAGAGGTCAAGAACCTGCGCCAGGCGCTGCAGGGTGAATTGCAGGTGCGTCAGTTCGGCGTTGCCGTCCGTCTGGAAGTGGCGAAGAATTGTCCGCAGCATCTGGCGCAATTGCTGCTCGATCAATTCAGGATCGATAAAAATCGCCTGTACGCAGTCGATGGTCCGGTGAACATGGTCCGGCTGTCAGAATTGCTCGACCTGGTTAATTTTCCCGAACTGCGTTTTCCGGCATTCACGCCCAGCTTCCCGCCACAGCTTGCCAGCGGCGACCTGTTCGCTTATCTGAAAAAACAGGATGTGCTGCTGCATCACCCGTTCCAGTCGTTCCAGCCGGTCGTCGAATTCATCCGCACTGCAGCACTCGATAAAAACGTACTGGCGATCAAACAGACGATTTATCGGACCGGCATGAATTCCGACCTGATGGAGTCGCTGATCCTGGCGGCACGTCAGGGCAAGGAAGTCACCGTAATCGTCGAGCTGATGGCACGCTTCGATGAAGAAGCCAATATCAACTGGGCCGACCGGCTCGAACGCGCCGGTGCGCAAGTGGTCTATGGTGTCGTCGGCCTGAAAACCCACGCCAAGCTGGCGCTGGTATTGCGTCGCGAAGACGGGCAGATTCGCTACTACGCGCATCTGGGCACCGGCAATTACCACCCGACCACCACCAAGCTCTATACCGATTTCGGCCTGCTGACTGCCAACACGGCGATCGCCATGGAGGTCAATGAAATCTTCATCCATCTGACCAGCCTGACCAAACCCAAGAAGCTGACCCACCTGTGGCTGGCACCGTTCGCGCTGCACAAGGAATTCATCCGCGCCATCCGCAACGAAGCGGCAATTGCCCGCGCCGGCCGGCCTGGCCGGATCATCGCCAAGATGAATGCATTGCTGGATGAATCAGTGATCCGCGCGCTGTATGCGGCGTCGGCCGATGGCGTCAAGATCGACCTGATCGTGCGCGGTGCCTGTGCGTTGCGTCCCGGCGTGGCCGGACTGTCGGAAAACATCCGGGTGCGATCGATCGTCGGACGCTTTCTGGAGCACAGCCGGATCTTTTATTTCCGCAACGACCTGGCGCATGACGTCTTCCTGTCGAGCGCCGACTGGATGAATCGCAACCTGTTTCGCCGCATCGAAGTGGCGTTCCCCATCCTCGATCGCGCCATGAAAAAACGGGTGATTGCCGAGGGACTCAATCCCTACCTGAAGGACAACACGCACTCCTGGGAACTCAATGGCGACGGCGTGTACCACAAGCGCAAAGTGCGCGCGAAGCAGGCCAGTTTCAGCGCACAGCAATACCTGATGAAGACGGTCGGCACACCGGAACGGGAGTAAGGACCATGGACCTGATCCTGTGGCGTCACGCAGAAGCCGAAGCAGGCGCACCCGACGAACCCGACGACGATCGCGTGCTAACCCAAAAGGGACACAAGCAGGCATCCCGAATGGCGCGCTGGCTGGACCAGAATCTGCCGAATGGCTGCAAGATCCTGGTCAGCCCGGCGATCCGTACGCTGCAAACCGCACGGGCGCTGGACCGTAAATTCAAAGTGCACCAGGGATTGGCGCAGGACGCGACGCCGGCCAGTCTGCTGGCAGCGGCCAACTGGCCGGACAATCGGGAACCCGTGGTACTGGTTGGCCACCAGCCATCGCTGGGACAACTGGCCGCGTTGCTCATCAGCGGCGTCGAACAGGACTGGGCCATCCGCAAGGGCAATGTCTGGTGGATTGCGCAGCGCGAGGGTGAGGACGCATCAGGCAATTTTCTGCGGGCGGTCATGGCGCCGGAGCTGATTACGAAATAAGGCAAGCCATACGCAAGCTGCCGGGGTGCCCACGCTTGAAAGAGACGAATCCCTGCATGGCGCTTGAATTTGCGTCTGGCGCGATCAGGGTACGACGGCACACACCAGTACCTGATTCACGACCCGCAGCGAGCTGGCTTATTTGGTCCCGAAAATCCGGTCCCCCGCATCGCCCAGTCCCGGCACGATGTACGCATGCTCATTGAGATGCGAATCCAGCGATGCCACGTACAACTTCACCTCCGGATGCGCATCCTGGAATACCTGCACGCCTTCCGGCGCAGCGACCAGCGCGAGGAACAGGATCTGCGCATCGGCAACACCGCGCTTTTTCAGCACATTCACGGCATGCACTGCGGAGTTTCCGGTGGCGACCATCGGATCGCACAGAATGAACGTGCGCTCTGCCAGGTCGGGTAGGCGCACCATGTATTCCACCGGCTCCAGCGTCTCGGGATCGCGATACACACCAATGTGACCGACGCGTGCCGACGGGATCAACTCCAGCAAGCCATCGCTCATGCCAATGCCGGCACGCAGCACCGGCACCACGGCCAGCTTGCGGCCGGCGATGACTGGCGCATCCATGGTCTGCAGCGGTGTTTCAATGGTGCGCGTGGTCAATGGCAGGTCGCGGGTAATTTCATAGCCCATCAACAGCGTGATTTCGCGCAGCAATTCGCGGAAGGTGCGGGTCGACGTATCCTTCTCGCGCATGTGGCTGAGCTTGTGCTGGATCAGCGGATGGGTCAGCACATGCAGGTTCGGAAAACGCGGGTCCTTGGTGTTCATGGAATGCTCCGTTCAGTGTGATGCCGCAGGCGGATTTGCGCGCATCAGCGCAAAGTACACCACGGCAGAAATGGTCAGGCCGACGAACCAGGCGTAGGTATAGAGCGTCTCGAAGACCGGTGCGGTACTGGCAATGAATCCGGCCGCTTTCAGAAAGCCCGGCAGGTTGGGCAGCACGCCCGCCACCAGCGCCATCACCGCACGCCAGTTCCAGCCATTGTGGTAACTGTAGATGCCCTTGGCGTCGAAAAGCGCATCGTGGTCCAGCTCGGTACGGCGGATCACGAAATAATCCACCAGCATGATCCCGGCCACTGGTCCGAGCAAACCACCGTAGCCAATCAGCCAGGTGAAAATATAGCCCTTGGTGGTTTCCAGTATCTTCCAAGGGAACATCGCCAGCCCGATTGCCGCCGTGATGTAGCCTCCCATCTTGAACGAGATCTTGCTTGGCGCCAGATTCGAAAAGTCATACGCCGGCGACACCACGTTGGCCGCCAGATTGGTCGTGATCGTCGCAATGATCAACGCGATCAGCGCCAGTACCACCGAGATGCCGCCCATTTTGCCGGTCAACACCACCGGGTCCCAGATCGCCTCGCCATAAATCACCACCGTGGCTGACGTCACCAGCACCGCCACCAGCGCCAGCAACCCCATCGGCACCGGCAAGCCGATCGCCTGCCCCAGCATCTGATCGCGCTGGCTGCGTGCAAAACGCGTGAAGTCCGGGATATTCAATGCCAGCGTGGCCCAGTAACCGACCATCGCGGTCAGCGACGGCCAGAACACGATCCAGAACTGCCCTGCCCGTTTGCCGCCTTCATCAAACTGCGATGGCGTGGTCAGCATCGGACCGAATCCGCCCGCCTTGGCATACGCCCACCAGACCAGCGCAATGCTCGACAGCAGCAGCAGTGGCGCGGCGACGGTTTCCATCCAGCGGATCGAATCGGTGCCCTTGGCAATGAAGTAAATATGCAGCGCCCAGAACAGCAAAAAGCAGAACAGCTGGCCGCCACTAATGCCCAGCAACGGCAGCGCACTGCCCTGCAGCGCATTGCCGGTCACCACATTCAAAATGGTATAAATCGCCTGCCCGCCCAGCCAGGTTTGGATGCCAAACCAGCCGCAGGCAACGATCGCCCGCAGCACCGCCGGCAATTGCGCGCCGCGCACGCCAAAAGCCGTCCGGGCCAATACCGGATACGGAATGCCATGCTTCGCGCCGGCATGCCCGACCAGTACCATCGGCACCAGCACGATCAGGTTGCCCAGAAAAACCGTCATCACTGCCTGCCACCAGTTCATCCCCTCGCTCATCAGACCTGACGCCAGCATGTAAGCGGGCACCGAGACCGCCATCGAGACCCAGAGGGCCGCGTAGTGGGTGGCTGTCCAGGTGCGCTGGGCCGGCGTGGTGGGTTCGAGATCGGCGTTCCAGAGCGGGTTGGATGCGTTGCGGTTGGACATGATGGGAGCCGATGAATGGGGCGGAAGTTGGGACGGCGCTTATGGTAAGTGATTTGGACGGATTGACGGCAGATGGTTTTGCGTTCAGGCCCCGGCTTGTCCGCTAGAGCGCCATCGATACCAGATGCAGCAGGACCCCGACCAGACCGCCGACCACCGTCCCGTTGATCCGGATGAACTGCAAATCCCGCCCGACATACAGCTCGAACTTGCGCGCCACCGTTTCGCCATCCCACTGCCGAATCACCCGCTCCACCAGCGCCGCAATCGTGCCACGCCGCTGCACAACGGCATCGGTCGCAAATTGCCGTAACCAGTCATTGAGCTTGGTGCGTACGGCAACGTCGTCCGCCAGCGCCACGCTGCCGGCAATGATCACCCGCACCAGGCCAGCGGCAATGCGTGAATCGGCGCAAGCGACATCGTCCAGCAAGCGCTGACGCAGATCGTGCCAGACCTGATCGACGTAACTCCGAAAAACAGGATGCTGCAAACCCGAGCGCACCAGCCCGGCGATACGCTCCTCGTACGCGTCCGAGCTGCGCAGACGTGCAACCAACTCCTCCACGGATTCCTGAAAACGCGTACGCCACTCGCTGTCGGGCTGCTTCATCTCTTCCAGCACGCTGTTCAACCCCTCAAGCAGGCGTTCGAAGAACTTGTCATCGAACGCACGCGGCATCCAGCGCGGGCTGTTGTCGTGGATTTTCTGGCGAATGAAAGGCTGATTCTTTTCCAGTGCGCCGGCCACCATCACCAGCAAGTGATCGAACAGCTCCTGGTGACGACGGTCGGCCACCAGCACCGTCAGCATGTCGGCCAGTAGCGGTGCGAAGCGCACGTGGGCCACCACGCTGTCGAAGCGGGCATGAATGAAGTTGCTGATGTCGTCATCGTCGACCAGCCGCAATACCGCAGGTAGTCCACCCGCCAGCTGCAACGCCACGGCCCGGCTGTTGTCCGGCTGCGCCAGCCATCGCGCCGCAGCGCCAGCGAAGTCGATGCGGGCAAATTCGCTGCTGATAACCGCGTGCGTCATGAAGTTGTGTTCCAAAAACCCCGCGATGCTGGCGCCGATCCGGTCCTTGTTCTTCTGAATGATTGCCGTATGAGGAATCGGCAGGCCCAGCGGATGCCGGAACAGCGCAGTCACGGCAAACCAATCGGCCAGCGCGCCGACCAAAGCCGCCTCGGCGAATGCCCGGACAAAACCGATGGCTGGATGCACCTGTTCAAACCAGCGCGCCAGCACGAACGTCAGCGCCATCAGCAGCAAGAGGCCGGTGGCGATACGCCGCATTTTATTCAGGGGGCCCAGTGGATCGGGCTGTTGGGAGAGCGGCTTGGTCAACAGATGGCCTTGAGAGCGATTTTGGTGCAAAAAAGCTGTTTTGATGGAACCGGCGGTTATGCATCACCACATAACACGCAGTTGGATCGTCAGGATAACGCAGGCTGAACCTGGTTGATGAGGATCCTTGAGTTAATTCAATCTGGAGCAGGACATGCGATTTTTTCCAAAGTTTATTGATCGAGCTATTACCTATTTGAAGAGTGAGCCGGCCCCTGTGCTTACGAAGCATCAAGAAGCTCAGCTTCTGCCAACCCAGGTAAGTGCTAAAGCGACTCAATATCGCACAACAAAATACGATAGTGACAAAGCAAAGAAAAACAGCGCAGACGCAAAAATAAAAGGAAAAATCCCCCGAAATACAAGTCGTCTTGAACGATTTAAGCAATGGGGAAAAAACAGGATAACAGACAGTAAATCAGCCATTGAAAAAACCAATAACAAACTGAATATTGCTGGATGGGGCCACGGTACGGTATCCATTTCGAAGCTCGTTTCATTAAAACGGAGTACGAAGGTCACCAATATCCTTGGATTTAAAACAAATTTCACGCTGAGCTTCTTTGATTACAAATCAGCCACAATCGATAAACCGGTTGTAAGGCTTGCTGCATACGCAATGAGTGAACATGATCTTGAAATCAAGAAAAAAGAACTGACCGCGATGGGTCTCAACGAACCACTTGAAATAGAATTCAAGACTCCAACGCCAAAACATGTGCACCTTCCCGAATCTATTAAAACAGAAATAGAAGAAGCAATAAATGAAAATAATCAAATTTTCATTTCAGATATCAAAAAAACAAAAGGAAGATATATCCCTGGAGCAACGGCTAGTACGCATAACGGCCCACTTGCCGAAAGTGAGAAGCGCATTCTTGAACACTTGAAATGCCTGAAAGATGCAGATCCAAATATAATGACTGGTAGTCCGGACGAAAATATGAAAATATTATCGCTCGCCATTATTTCTGTTGCAATCGATGAGGACAATAACTACAAGGGAGATTCATCAAAACTTCTTTATGTAGGACGATGTGTAAAAGCACTAGATGCCATGAAGGAATTATCGCTGGAAAATAGCATTATAAGACCTGCTGCAACTTCTGAGGCCAGTCTAAAGGCGCCCTTTGGCAATACGGAGCACGTTGATCTGGCATGGCGGATCGCCTATAAACTGGCGGAAACGCAGATGGGATTCGACTTGCTAAAATTGATTACAGCAACACCGGTCGACAATACGCCTCAAAATTTGTCGCAACTGGAAAGAACCAATAGCGCAAGAAAAAAAATCAGGCAAGATGCCAATATGCGCTTATTCATGCAGGGTGCCAGTAAATTAATGGCAGCAAACGAAGACGTATCTCAATCATACGTTGACCCGACTTCTTTAATTAAATATTGCGTGGAAAAAACGTGTGGTGACACAAAAATCTCGAACACATTATTGATCAAAGCACTGCCAGGATTACAATACGCCATGCGTGAAGAGTCGGGTGCAGCTGATTTGGAAAACTACAAAACTGCATGGGATGATGAAATTTCTAAATGGGATCGCGATCCTCTTCGTGTCAATCATACAATTTTTAAAGCTGCCGAAGAAAAAAAGAAAGTTTTAAAAAATGTATCAAAATCAACGTGGGCAGTAAATGCCCTTCGTAACGGATTTGATACCAACGCTCCGGGATCCGAGTTTGACAAGGCAAACAAGCGGCTTGAAAAAGTTTCAATACAACTGACTCGCGCCTTGCAAGCCAAAGGAATTGAAGTTGACGATCGTGACAAGGAGGCTGCTGCAGCAATCGACTCGCAAACACTTTTGCGCCCCTGGCTCAAGCCTTCCAAGCTGAGTCGGAAGTCCGCATTCAACAATAGTTTGTTTTTCGACATTGCGACTAATGGGGCTTTGATACAACGAGAAAAAATGCATCTTGCGTCACGTCTGCTGGAAAAATTTCTCAGTGGAGTCGGCGATCAGGTAAAAAAAGAAACAACTACCGAACTTCATTTTAAAAAAGTAAATAATACGGACCCGGGTTTCAACTTTACACGATTCGAAGGCGCATTAACTGCGACGGAAGCGAAAGCCAATAAAATGACAGCCAGCAATGTAGCCAAAATAGTGATGCTGAGATCATGGATAGGTATGCCACAGTCCGAGAATATTTCTGGCTATTCACTCTCTCCAGAGGAAATTTTCAAGGACGAGGGATTGAAGTTTCTTGGAGCCATGTTCGACGTTGATATGAGCGACGACGTACCCAAGCCCCCGGGAAGTCTCAAATTTTTTCAACAGATTCGCGATGAACTGAAAGCCCTTGCACCAAGTTGCTTAACGCCCAAACTACTGGGGGATTGGGCAACAGAGGCAGGACTTAAAAGGCCGGTGTTAGAGAAGGTAAAGTTATTGAACAACCTGACGCGTGTAACGGACGAGAATCGACCAATTCCCACTGCGGATGAGGTCAACGACATGCCGGCAGGTGAGTATCCATCTAATTTTTTTGATGCCCTCGACCATCTGATCAATGGCATGGATAACGAAAATATTTCACATGTAAATTACACCAAACAGGGAACGATTAACTACATGAAGGCCCAGATTGAGCGCATGCGCCTGGGCTCGTCGATAAAAATGACAGACGGAGCTGCACTTGGTTTTGGTTTGCAAGGCACCTTCTCGGCGTTGAGTCGAGCCGGTACGGCGCTGATCGCCTCTGGCCGGGCTAGTTTCAGTAGCAGATTCGGACGAGTGGCAGAAATGGACATTGGCGTAAATGCTGTAGGTGGTTTCGCACGGTTCGGTGTGCAAACGGATCAGCGCACTCGCGCTGGCGGAGGAGGATCGATCGGTTGGAGGATTGGTAAAAAAAGTGCGGGGTTCAAGGCAGGATTGAGTGCGGCAGCTGATGTCAAAGCCATCGCAGATGCCGACCAGTTCGAGGGTGTGGGCTTGCGACTGGATCGTCTTGGTGGTGACATTACCGGCAGAGTGGATCAGGTGGCCGGCGTCGCCGGAGATGCAGCCATGACGAAGAACCTCAGCGAACTGGTGGAAAAAGTCATGAAGGGGCGCCGCTCTCCTAGCGGGGACACGGCAATTCCGGATGGCATGCTCGAGAATTACTCCAATTCAACCTTGTTGGAGCAACTACTCGAAGGTGAGGACGGGACCGCATTATCAGTGTCATGGATTGACAAGAAAAATAGCGGTACACGAACGACCGGGATCTCAGAACAGATCAGCGGAATTGGCGGTATCCATGCTGATGGAATCGGCGGGGCAGCACTTAGCGGTACCGCGGGTACGTCGCAAACAGTCAAGACTCAGCATCAGGAGGAACTCACGGGTGCATTGAGATCACGATTTATCAGCACTGGTTATAGCGTCGTTGGCACATTGCAGGCTTCTGCAACGCTGGGCCTTCAAAACACGGAAATAGGTAACGATCCGGCACTGGCCAAGGTGGGCTTCACGGCTGCCGAGTTGGTATCGGCTGAGGCGGAAGTCTTCCGGGCAGGTGTTACATCAGATATTCGAACGGTCGAACTTAACGGAGTGCTGCAACCCCGGACCTATATGGTGATTAGTCATGCCAATGCTAAAAGTTTTATCGACAAAGTAAAACAGCCCGAAAATTTGACCAGGTGGTCACATGCTTTTGCAAAAATTAAGAACCCAGTCAAGTACAATCCCGAGACGAAAGAACCCGGCCGTGCAGCTGCAGATCGGATCGAAGTAGTTAACGAACAGCGAGAAGTCGTTCGAGATCTGCTCAAGGAAGCCGCTGACAATGCCGATCCAAATATTTATCACATTGAATATCTGGAAATGAAGCCGGATATTACCGAGCAAATCAATCGTTACCGCGCTTTAGCCATTATGTCGCGCAAGGTAGCTGAGCTCACACATCAAAATCAGGCAGCCGTCTTCGATGCCGCGGCCGAATCACTCTTGAATAACAAGAACAGCTACAGCGAGCGCTTTTTGTTCAGTATTCAGAAAAGCTCATTCGAAGAAGGAAAAAAAATGAATTTTGTAGGCAGCTTTCAAAGCACCAGCAAAGTTCAGGCAACGACCATGACGAACAAAGGTTTCTGGGGCTGACAAGTCAGGATCGTCCGAACAATACAGTCAGGATGATCCGCCCCAATTCCCCCACCAAACCTCCGCAAACCAACACCCCAGTGACAACCCAAGCATATTGCTTTGCGGAATTGTAACCATAAGTTAATCTAAGAAAACCAGGCAGCGTAATCGGGCAGCGTGAGCTGCCCGTCCCCTGCGCAAGTCGACGCCGACGTTCTCTAACCAAGCGCCGACCAGCACTGACACCCTAACCCGGCACCGCATTCGAAAGAGTAATTCATGGCGCTTTTCAACAACTCACTGTTGCTGTGCATCGCTTCCCCGTCGCTACTGGATCGTTTGCTGCGCAATGCAGGAGAAATGTCGGTGCAGCTGCGAAGAATTCCGGTTGCCGAGGTGTCCCATGAAATCACGCTGCGACCCGATGTACGGATATTGATCTGTCAGGACGATGCCGAGTTTGAAAAAATTATCGCCCAGTGCGGTCGTATCGGCGCCCCGACCCAGACCAATCTGGTGCGGCTGGTCGATGGCAGCGACTATGCAACCTGTGTCGCGACCGCCAGCGTATGCCGGGCGATCAGCATTCCGTCCAGCGATGCCAGACTGCAAGAAGTGCTGCAGCAGTTACTCAATTCTGCGTCGCTGTCGGAGCCGGACGAGCAGCTCATGGGCATGGCAGACTACCAGCCGGTTGCCACTGCACCGCGCCCGTCACCGGTCCATGCCACACCGGCTGCCCTTGCCAACCAGTCGTCGCACGCCACGCCCGTGATCGCCGATGTCAATCACGCCGTCTATGCCACTGCTCGTCGCATTGCCGGTACCGATGTCGATATCGTGCTGGTCGGCGAAACCGGTACCGGCAAGGATTGGATGGCGCACTACATCCATGATCATTCCGGCTCGCGTGGCCCGTTCATCGCGGTCAACTGCCCGGCCATTCCCGAGACGCTGGCCGAAGCCGAACTGTTTGGCGTGGATGCCGGTGCCTACACCGGCGCCACCAAGAGCCGGGCCGGGCGCATCGAATCGGCCAATGGCGGCACGCTCTACCTTGATGAAATCGACAGCATGTCGCTGACCTTGCAGGCGAAGTTGCTGCGTGTGTTGCAGGATCGGGGCATTGAACGCGTTGGTTCGACGGTATTCCGGCAACTGAGTTTTCGGGTGATCGTGTCGACCAAGGTGCCGCTGGCAAAACTGGTGGAAGAAGGCAAATTCCGCAATGACCTGTATTACCGGCTGAGTGTGGTGGAGCTGGCATTGCCGGTGCTGCGCTCGCAACCCGAGCGCGCACTGGACCTGTTCTGGCGTTATGTGGACCATGCCGCGCGCCAGTTCAACATGCCACCGGGCGCCGATGTCAATCCGCGCATCGAGGCGCAAATCCTGGCGCATGGCTGGGAAGGCAACATTCGCGAGCTGCGCGCCGCCGCGCAGCGCTATGCACTGGGCTTTCCGGTGATCGGTAGCGAGATGGCGAAACATCGCGATGGCTCGCTCAAGGAAATGCTGCAGCAGTTCGAGCGCACCTTGCTGGTGGCAACGCTGGAACGCTGCAAGCGCAATGTGTCGCGTGCGGCCAAGGAACTGGGCGTGGAGCCGCATGTGCTGTACTACAAACTGAAAACACTGGGCATCCATAATCTGGGACGCGGAGACCAGTTCAACGCGCCGGTCGCATCGGAGGCTGCCGGCGTGCTGTCGATTGGCCGGGGCAGCACCAGTCATGAACAGGAAAATGGCCATGACGATACCAACTCGGACGGCACCAAGATAAAACGCAGCACCCGCTGACTCCCTGCTTGCGAGCATTGACGTACTTCAGTGCCTCAGTATAATTTGGCAATCTTGCTCCGCGGCTTGCCCATGCTCCCTCCCGACCCGCCATCCCCGCCATTCCCCCGATCCGACGCTTGCACCATGGCTGCGCAGACTCTGATCGCCTGTCCGGAATGCGATCAGTTGCAGCACGAGATTGCGCTTGCGCCCCATGCCATCGCCCTGTGCAGTCGATGCGGCGCACAGCTGTATCGGCAAACCCTGCACGGACTCGATTACACGCTGGCCTTCACGCTGGCCAGCGTGCTGTTTTTCTTGCTGGCCAATGTGTTTCCGTTGCTGCGCCTGGAGCTGCAAGGCAGCAGCCGGTCGACCACGCTGTTTGGCGCGGTCACGGCGCTGGCGTCGCAAGAGCTGATCTCGGTCGCGTTGCTGGTGCTGGCCACGACGATTCTGGTGCCTGCGCTGGAAATGGCGGCGATGCTCTACATTCTGGTGCCGCTCAAGCTGGGAGCGAACGTGCCGGGTGTGGCAGCGACTTTCCGTTTTGTGCAGATGATCCGTCCGTGGGGTATGGTCGAGGTGTTCATGCTGGGCTTGCTGGTCTCGGTGGTCAAACTGGCAACCTCTGCCACGGTCATTCCGGGCGTCGCGTTGTGGTCGTTCGGGGCGCTGATGTTCACGTTATCGGCCGCCGCGCATTTTTTTAATCCGCGTGATCTGTGGCTGGGCTTGCGACCGTATGGCTGATCCGCGATCCGGCACGGTCATGACCGCTGCATCGCAAGGATTGCTGTCCTGCCACGCCTGCGGTTTGCTGTGCCGGCCGGCCCGTCATCGCAAGGATGGCGACTGCCCGCGCTGCGCGGCGCCATTGCATGCACGGATCCGTTTCAGCGTTGCCCGCACCTGGGCTTTCCTGCTTGCCGCTTATATCCTGTACATTCCCGCGAACTTGCTGCCGATCATGGAAACGCGCTCGTTCTTTTCGGTTCAGGCCGATACCATCATGAGCGGTGTCGTGTTTCTTTGGGTTTCGGGCTCCCGCATGCTGGCCATGCTGGTGTTTCTGGCGAGCGTGGTGATCCCGTTGTTCAAGTTGCTCGCACTAACGTTACTGACCTTATCGGTGCAATTGCGCTCGACCTGGCAACCACTGCAACGGACCTGGCTGTACCGGCTGGTCGAGGCTATCGGACGCTGGTCGATGCTGGATATTTATGTGGTGGCGCTGCTGGCGGCGTTAGTGCAAATGCAGACGTTAGCGCGCATCGAGGCCGGCCCCGGTGCGGCGGCGTTCGGTGCGGTGGTGGTTTTGACGATCCTGGCCGCAGGCAGTTTCGACCCGCGCCTGATCTGGGACAACATCGACACAGAACACACAACAAACACTGAGACAGAGACCAAGCATGACTGAACCCGTCAACGACAACGACATCGACAAGGCCGCGGTACCCCTGGCCGTGCAGGCACCGCGCTGGCACTGGTCACCCTGGCTGATCTGGCTGGTGCCGCTGGTTGCCGCGCTGGTTGGTGGCACGATACTGGTACAGGCGTTGCTGGAACGCGGGCCGAGCATCACGATCAATTTCAAGAGCGCCGAAGGACTGGAAGCCGGCAAGACCAAGATCAAGTACAAGGATGTCGATATCGGCACGGTCGGCCGGATCACGCTGTCACCCGACCGCAAGGAAGTCATCGTCGCTGCCCAGCTGGTGAAAAACGCCGACAGTTTTCTGCTGGACGATACCCGTTTCTGGATAGTCCGGCCACGCGTCGGCGCCGGTGGAATCTCGGGACTGGGTACCTTGCTGTCGGGTTCGTATATCGGCGTCGATGTCGGCAAGTCGGAAACCAGCCGGGAAGAATTCACCGGACTCGATGTGCCGCCGTTCGTGCTGACCGGGCTGGCGGGACGACAGTTCGTGCTGCACGCCGAACAGATCGGCTCGCTCGACATCGGCGCGCCAATTTTTTTCCGGCATATCCAGGTGGGACAGATCGCCGCCTATGAACTCGACAAGGATGGTGCTGGCGTGACCATGCAGGTCTTCGTGAATGCGCCCTACGACAAGTTTGTCACGACCAACACGCGGTTCTGGCAAGCCAGTGGCGTCGAGCTCAGCCTGGACGCCAATGGCGTGAAGCTGGCCACCGAGTCGCTGGCGTCGATTTTATCCGGCGGGGTCAGCTTCGGCGCACCGGAGGATGTTGCGGCAACTGCAGAAGCCGCCGTCAATGCGCGCTTCACGCTGTATGGCAATCGCGACAGTGCACTCAAGCATGCCGATACCGTGGTGCGCAAGGCGCTGCTGTATTTCGACGAATCGGTACGCGGCCTGGCACCGGGCGCACCGGTGGATTTTCGGGGGATACCGGTGGGCGAAGTCACTGCCATCAGCTTCGACTATGACAAGGCGACCGGCCTGTTCCGCTTTCCGGTCGAGATCAATCTCTATCCGCAGCGCCTGCAATCGCGTAACCGAAAAGGCGCAAGCAGTACGGCGCCCGAGGATATTACGCGGGTCATCGACGCTTTGATCAAGCATGGATTGCACGCGCAACTGAAAACCGGCAACCTGCTGACCGGCCAGTTATTCGTGGCACTGGATTTTTTCCCGGATGCGCCCAAAACAAAAATCGACTGGCGCAATGAACCGATCACGCTGCCCACCGTGCCTGGAACGCTGGAAGAACTGCAATCGATCCTCAGCCGGATTGCGCGCCGCCTCGACAAGGTACCGATGGAGCAGATCGCCGCCGATGTCAGGACCGCAGTGAAGTCGCTCGACACCACCCTGAAAAGTACCGATGCACTGGTACGACGGCTCGATACCGAACTGGCGCCCGAAGCACGTTCGACACTCGAGCAGGTCCGCAAGACCATCGCCAGCGCCGATCAGATGCTGGCCAGCGATGCACCGCTGCAGCAAGATCTGCGCACCACCCTGCGCGACATCAGCCGCGCGGCACAGGCGTTGCGCTCGCTGACCGATTATCTGGAACGCCATCCCGAGTCGCTGCTGCGCGGGAAAAAGGAAGCCCCATGAAAACCTCTGTGCGCGTCATCGTGCTGACTGCTACCGCACTGCTGTGCGCCTGTGCCAGCCCGCCCGCCGAACACTTTTATACGCTCGACGCGGTTGCTCATGGCAGCCCGCCTGCGCCCGGCAACAGCGCCCTGAGCATCCGGCTCGGTCCGGTGAACTTGCCGGAAATGGTCGACCGGCCACAACTGGTGCTAAGGTCCGGCCCCAACGAGGTACGTCTGATGGAAGCGCGGCGCTGGGCAGAATCCTTGCGCAGCGCGATCCCGCGCGTCATCGGCAGTAACCTGAAACGGCAGTGGCAGGATGTGCAGGTCAGCAGCACCCTCGATGGCACCACCGCGCCGGCCCGGTACAGCGTGGCGATAGACATACTGCGCTTCGATTCGACACTGGGCGAGGCGGTTGAACTGGAAGCCCGCTGGCGAATCCGGCGTGATGGCAAGTCACTGCAAGCGGGCAGCATGGCGTGGCGCGAACCGGTGCAAGGTGCCGGTTACGAGGACCTGGCGGCGGCACACGACCGTGCGCTAGCGAGCTTGAGCCGGCAGCTTGCGACCAGCATCAACGCCGCCGAGCGCGCACCATGACGTTGTCCGGCGCGCTCCCCCGACCCGTTGACCAACCCTTGAACAAACGCCTCACCACGTACCGTTGATTCCCGACAGGGACATCCGGAGATATCCAACGCACGATGAAGCCTCTGCTTCGAAGGACTTCAGTGACATTACAAACCAATAGCCTGAGCGGGCTGGAACAACTGCTGAATCAGGAACTGACGCAGCTGCAATCCGGCAGTCAGTCGGCGCTGGCATTGCGCTGTCGCAGGATCGCGCTGGGCATCGGACTGGCTGTAATGCTGGTGGGTGCAGGCGCGCTGGCGAGCATCGTCGTACCCACGCTGCGCCTGATGAACTCGATAGTCGCACTGGGTATGCTGCTGGGCGGCCTGAGCCTGACATTGCAGTGCCTGCCACTGAAGCGGTCGTGGCTGCGCGGGCTGCTGGCGCAGATACCGGCGACGCTCATGGCGCTGCTGGGCGTGGCCTTGATCGCGCAGGGCCTGTCGCTGTTCGGCGAAGCCATCAACGCAGTGCTTGGGCAACTATCCTTCGCCATTACGGGATCGGATACGAGCATGACGCATCCTGTGGTCGCGTTTTCGACGGCGTTAGGCGGATGCGCGCTGATGCTGCAAGAATTTCGTACCCGTAACCGGCACGCACCGGCCGAGTTCCTGGCACTGAGCCTGATCTCGCTGAATCTGGTACCGCTGGCCGGGCTGGCGTACCAGGTTGGCGCAATGGCGAAGCTGGGCAATCCGCTTGCTGTGCCGTTCCTGCCGGCGGTGGTGTCACTTGCAATTGGTGCCGGGGTGCTGTTGTCGCAACCTAGCCGCAGCATGATGGCCATCATCACTGACAACGTGCCGGGCGGACAGATGCTGCGCCGCTCGTTGCCGCTAACGCTGCTGGTGCTGGTGATATTGCACTGGCTGGTCAACCGCGGCGCACTGCTCGGGTTCTACGAACCGACCATGGTTGCGCCGACCCTCACCTTGCTCAGTTGCGGCGTCATCCTGATGATTTTCTGGCGCACTGCCGCCACCGTCAACAACGAATACCGGGCGCGTCTGCAAAGTGCCCGCGAACTTGCCGAAGCGAGCTCCTTGCTCATTGCCGTCAGCGACAACACCGACGATCCGATTTTCGTCAAGGATCGCGCTGGCAAGATGATTTTTGCGAATCCGGCCACGCTGCGCTGGATCGGCAAGAGCCGTGAGGAAACGCTGGCTCACAGCAGCCGCGAGCTGATACCGGACACCGCCGAAGCCGACCAGATCGACATCGAAGACCAGCGCATCATGCAGACCGGTGTCTCGGAAACCATCGAACAAACCCTGCACCTGCCCGGTGGCGTACGCACCTACACGTCGACCAAAACGCCCTGGTTCGACAGCCTGGGACAGTTGCGCGGGCTGGTCGGCATCAGTACCGATATCACCACGCGCAAGGAAATGGAGCAACAGCTCAAGCAGCGCGAAGCCGAACTTGAAGCGACCGTCAGCCTGCGCACCACCGCACTGCGCAAGCTGGCCGACCATCTGGAAACCGTCCGCGAGGAAGAAAAACGCACCATCGCCCGCGAGCTGCACGATGACATGGGCGCGTCGCTCACGTCGCTGAACATGCATCTCGACAGCATCTACAAAGTGCTGCCGAACGAAACGGCCTGGACCGACAAGGCGTCGCGCGTCAAAACGCTGGTGGCGGCACTGGTGGCCACCACACGGCGCATCCAGATCGGCTTGCGGCCCATCATGCTGGACCTGTTCGGCCTGAAAGCCGGCATCATCGAACAGATGGACGAGTTCGAGCAGCGCACCGGCATCACCTGCAAGACCAGCCTTCCGGACGAGGAGGTGCAACTGCCGCACAAGCTGGAAATCACGCTGTACCGGATGTTGCAGGAGGCGCTCAATAACGTCGCCAAGCATGCGAGAGCCAGCCGGGTCGAGGTGATTCTGGATGTCGATGAAGATCAGGCAGCACTGGTGGTGCGCGACGATGGCATCGGTATTCCGCCGGAACGGCTGGATAACCAGACCACTTACGGCATACGCGGCCTGAGCGAACGGGCCTCGTTTCTGGGTGGCAGCGCCAGCGTGTTTACCAATCCGGCTGGCGGTACGACCGTGAAGATTGAATTGCCGACGCGGCTGTAAGCACTGTGCGGGGTATGAAAAAAGCCGGGACAGCAATACGCTGCACCGGCTTTTTTCATGGTTGCATCCTGCTCGACAGGGATCAGCGGGCGCGGCGCGCCTGAATCGCTTCGATTTCATCCATGATGCGATTCATCCGTAGCACCACCGCCTGATACGGTGCCGGCGTGGCGAGGTCGACACCGGCCGCTTTCACCAGTTCGTACGGATACGCCGAACTGCCGGCCTTGAGCACATCGAGATACCTCTCGCGCGCTCCCGGCTCGCCTTTGAGAATCGCATCGGCAAACAGCGATCCTGCGGCAATCGAGGTAGCGTACTGGAACACATAGAACGCATTATAAAAATGCGGGATGTAAGCCCATTCGGTGGCATACACCTCGTCGATGCGGACGATGCCTTCCTTGTCGCCATGGTAGCGCCGCAGGATATCGCCATAAATTCTGGTCAGGCCTTCGCCGGTCAGCGCTTCACCCTTGTCGACGCGGGCATGCACGTCACGCTCGAACTCGGCAAACATTGCTTGCCGGAAGAACGTGCCGCGCAAACCTTCCAGCGCAGAACCGAGGTACAGCAGACGCTCGTCATCGCTTCTGGAGATTGCCAGCATGTGCGCCAGCAACAGGCTTTCATTGGTGGTCGAGGCAATCTCGGCGGTGAAGATCGGATAGCCGGCCGTGGCATACGGCTGCGCCGCATTGGCCAGCCAGGTGTGCATGCCGTGACCCCATTCGTGGGCCAGCGTCGACACCGCTTCATAGTCATTGTTGTAGTTCAGCAGGATGAACGGATGCACGTCATAGGCGTCCCCGGCCATGTGCGCGCCAGACAGTTTGCGCGGTCGCGGATAGACATCCATCCAGCGGCTGGCAACGCCTTTCGCCAATGCCGCGCCGTAGGCTGCGCCTAGCGGCTTGACGGCATCCTGCATCAGCGTAATGCCCTGTTCGATCGGGTACGTCGCCTCGCCGCTGATCAGCGGCGGATAGATATCGTAGTAGCGCATCTCGGTCAGACCCAACATCTTCGCGCGCAGCCTGAAGTAGCGATGCAGCGTCGGCAGGTTGGCATTGGTCTGTTCGATCAGCGTGTTGTAGACCGCTACCGGAATCTTGTTGGCATCGAGCGCTCTGGTGATGGAATCGGGATAGTTGCGTACCTTGGCATCGACCGAATCCTTCTTCAGCTGCTCGTAGAATGTCACGCCAAAAGTGCGCTCGAACTCGTGCCATTTCCCCCAGAATGCATCGAATACTTTCTTGCGATCGTCGCGATTGCCGACGGCGCGATAGCGCGTGTAACCGGACTGGTCAAGCGTGACTTCCTTGCCATCCGACAGCGTCACTTTCGGCCACGGCATGTCCGCGTTCGACAGGATCGAATACACCGACTGCGCAGTATTGCCGGTCAGCCCGAAATTGGCGATCAGCGCTTCGCCTTTGGCATCGAGTGTATGGGGTGCAGCGCGCAGCAAATTGTCGAGTGGTTGCCGGTACTGCTTCAATGTCTTGTCGGCGGCCAGGAAAGTACCGATTTTTTTTGCGCCTATCGCCAGGATTTCGGCCCGGAAAAATGACGTGCCCTCTTCCAGTCGGGAACCCAGCACCTCGGCTTTTTGTACCAGTTCGAGACCGGTCGTGGCACCTGTATCTTCGGCATGCGTTTCTCCGGCATACAGCGCGAGGCGGTCATACCGCTTGTTCAGGTCGGCACGCAAATCGAGGCACTGACGAAAGCGGCGGACGTTGTCGCCAAGGTGGCCACGACAACCGGCGAACGCGGCGATCTGCGCGTCGGCCTTCGCGACATCGGCCTGCCAGTCACCCACTGCCGGATACAGGTCGGTGAGATTCCAGCGTGGATTGAAGGCGTCTGCGGCGGCGGCATCGTGGTCGACACTCATACCGAGGCTGGCACCCAGCACCAGAAATACGGGGAGAACGCGGTGGAACATGATCGACAACTCCGATGAAAGTGGTAAGCAGCTGGCGATTATGCACTGCTTGCCAGACCATCAGGAATCATCCAGCCGACGTGCCAGCTCTGGCCTGGTCCGGCACAGGAATCGGGCAAAGCTGACCGACGCAAATCGGCATCGCCATACCTGTTAGTCTGTGGACCTTACGCACATTGTCCAACCCGGAAAAACACCATGCCCACTCCTGTCTTACCACCTGCCCGCAACGTCCTTGGCGAACCGCTGGTAGCGTGTTCATTCAACCCGTTGACCGGTTACTTCCGTGACGGCTGCTGCAAGACCAATGATGAAGATAGCGGCACCCATGTCATCTGCGCGGTCATGACCGCCGAATTCCTGGCGTTCAGCAGCGAGCGTGGCAATGACCTCTCGACGCCGCAACCGCAGTGGCGTTTTCCAGGACTTAAGCCGGGCGATCAATGGTGTCTCTGTGCGCTGCGCTGGAAAGAAGCGTTCCAGGCTGGCATGGCGCCACTGGTCGTCCTTGAGAGCACCAATGACAAAGCGCTCCAGATCGTCAAACTCGACGTGCTGAAGCGCTTTGATCATCGCGGTCCGGAGCCGGAATAAACCGGACCCCGGCCGTTAGTTTTTACTTACTTGCCGACTTGATTACCGATCACGCCGCCGACTGCTGCGCCGCCAACGGTACCGATTGCGCTACCGCCGGTCAGCACCGCGCCAGCAACGCCACCGATGCCGGCGCCAGCTGCCGTGTTCTTGTCACGGTTGGACATACCGGCACAACCACCCAGCGAGAACAGGATGGCAGCAGCGCAGGAAACAGCGATCGTTTTTTTAATGGATGTCATGGTGAAGTCCTCTTTGGTAAGTTGTGAAAAATTAAATTGTTGTCGATTGAATCTGCCACTCGCATCGGTGTGAATGACAGGTGGTTGCGTGCACTCAGGTCAAGGTACCCACATGGTGAACCCGACCTGTTTTAATCACGTGAGCCAGGGTCTGATTTCGCGAACGCCAGATCGTGTGGCTGTGGAAATATTATGCTCGCCGGAAATCTGAAGAACTGTTCGTTGCCGAACATAACGCGAGAAATGGTACGGTGAAAGTCGCCAAGACGTCGCCGAAATTGCGACGTCCTTCCGCAAGAAACAACGTCAGCAGTTGCCTTTCTTGGCTTGACCCGGTGGGCAGTGACCACGGTCACCATGACCGTCCCTGTCATCCCGATCACCCCGGTCGTCATCGTGGTGATCGTGTTTGTCTTTCTTGTGTTCGCGCTTGTACTCTTCCTTGTAGCGCTTCTTGTCCTGCTTCCATCCGCCGCGGTCAAGTCGCCAGCCATCATTTTCCTGGCGCCATTGCGGCTGCGAATAAAAGTAGTCGACGCGATTGCGTTCCCAGTGACCGTTGGACCAGACATGCTGGTTGCCATTCCAGTTCCAGTAGCCCGGCGCCCACAGATAACCATTACGTGGCGCAGGAACCCGTTCGTAGCGCACTGGCGGCGGTGCTTCACCGAGGAAGATATTGACGCTGACCTGAGCAATTGCCTGTGTCGGCAAGTACATCGCCGAACTGATCGCCAGCATGGCGGCTGCGGCGCAAAGTATTTTTTTCATTGGTTGCTCCCGGTTGATGTGACTGTGACTGCACTATACCTAGTTCCGCTCGGCAATCCCGCTTTAAAAAAACTGCTTACACTTGAGCCTCTGCTCGCGCTATTGGACATGCGCCCGCTGCAAGCGCTTCTCGATGCGCCGCTGAAGCACTTCAAAACACAGGCTCAAGCACCAGTACAACAGCGCTGCCGCAACATACAACGGCAACGGCCGAAACGTCGTGGCGATGACTTCCTTGGTGGCCAGCATCAGCTCGGTCACCGTGATCACCGACACCAGCGAGGTGTCCTTGATCAGGCTGATCAGCGTATTGCTCATCGAGGGTACCGCGATGCGCAATGCCTGCGGCGCAATCACGTAGCGCAGAGCCTGCTGCCAGGTCAGGCCCAGGCTGTAACTGGCTGACCACTGGCCGTTGCTGACTCCCTGGATCGCTC
Organism: Actimicrobium antarcticum; assembly: GCF_039536745.1. Taxonomy (NCBI): domain Bacteria; kingdom Pseudomonadati; phylum Pseudomonadota; class Betaproteobacteria; order Burkholderiales; family Oxalobacteraceae; genus Actimicrobium; species Actimicrobium antarcticum. The sequence goes on along the minus strand of NZ_BAAAZE010000005.1, from coordinate 396,263 downwards.
CGCGCAGACTCTCGGACAGATACGCGCCGGCATTGAGGCTCAATGCCAGAATGCCGGCACTGACCGGAGAAAACTCGACACCGATACCCGGCAATCCGTAATAAATCAGGAACACCTGCACCAGCAGCGGCGTCCCGCGAATCAGGCTGACATACGTCGCGGCAGGCCATTGCAGCACGCGCCACGGCAGCAGGCGTGCGACCGCCAGCAACGTGCCAAGTACCAGCCCACCCACCATCGAAGCCACGGCAAACAGCACCGTGTACAGCGCGCCCTTGAGCATGACCGGTGCAGCCAGGGTCAGAAGTTCGATCAGGTTCATAATGTCTCCGGCCACGCCAGTCGCCCATAAAAAAAATCCCCGCAGCGATGTGCGGGGAGCCTTGCAACCTGCTTCAACAACAAATTACTTCGCGATCGGTGCCTTGCTGACATCGATGCCAAACCATCGCACCGACGCCCTGGCAAAGCTGCCATCGGCAATGATCGCCGCCAGCGCCGTGTTCAGCGCGGCCTTGAATTGCGGATTGCCCTTGACGAACGGAATACCCATCTGCGCGACCTCGCCGATAGGCGCACCGGCCTTGATCGGCAATGGCGACGCCTTCAACAGGTACGACACCATCAGACTATCGTTCAGCGCTGCATCAACCCGGCCAGCGGCCAGGTCCTGCAAATACTCGGGAGCGCCCGGATAACTCTTGACCTCCACCCCGGCGACTGCCTTGGCGCGCTCTTCATAATTGGTGCCCTGACCGACGCCGAGCTTCTTGCCCTTGAGGTCATCGAGACTGGCAAAGGTCCGCTTCTCGTCCTTGCGCACGATCAGCTGCGCACTCGACCGGGTGTACGGCTCGGAAAAATCGAAACTGGCCTGACGCTGCGGCGTGATGCCGACCTGATTCAGGATCACGTCGTACTTGCCGGCGGACAGACCGGCCAGAATGCCGCTCCATTCGACGCTGACAAACTCGGGCTTGAGACCCATCTTTGCCGCCAGCAGGCGCGCCACATCAATTTCAAAACCGCTCAGTTCGCGGGTTTTGGTGTCCTTGAAATTGAACGGAGGATAAGTGCCTTCGACGGCTACTTTCAACGTGCCGCGTGCCTGCACGGTCGCCAGCAGGTCTGCAGCACTGGCCTGGATTGCCAGGCCGGACAACAGCAATGCTGCTGCCAGGCTAGCCAGTTTTTTTACGGAGGGTGCGCGCATGAATTTCCTTGAAGTCGATGGCGAACGTATTCGCGAGGGCCAGAGTGTAAAGACATGCAGTGACATCACCAACCATTTAAAGGGCATGTGCTTATGCGGGCAGTACCGAATGGCAGCCTCGGGGCAACATGACAATCTGGCAGAAGCATCGGAATCGTCGAGCAATGTCGTGCTCGGACAGCACATAAATAATTTGATAAAGAGTCATTGCAAGGCCTGCTAAAAGCCCAATCCGCGACCCCTGCAACACGTAAAAAAATAATTTGGAACCGATACGAACAAACGCGCACTCACGAACAGTTTCGATAATTTCCTGACCAATGCGGTGAGGAAGTTCCGGAATCGACATGTCTATAGCCAAGGCAACGTACCCGGAGTGCGACCGCGATCACGGCAATCGATCCCGGTTCGTTCAGATCAATCCTGCTCATACATTCGCCATGTCGTGTCTGGTCATCGGCGCATGGCCGCAGCAAATGGATCGGCACTGGCACATGACATTGACCACGCCCTGCAACAAGGTTCGGGCCGCTCGTTGCGTCCCGAGGATGTGATTGACAAGTTCAGGCACTGGCCTGTTCTTTGGCTATCGCAGGATCACTACAATCGCCATCTGCCCAAATCCGTACACGACGAAGGATCGTCTCGGGACCGACATTGGAACGAATTACCCAACACTCTTCTCGGAAAACTATTATGTTCAGACTCGCATCCACTTCGCCCCGGTCGCATCGTGCGTCAAACGACCAAACTGCTTCCCAACCAAACTCCCCTGGCAGGAATTTGCTACTTGTACGGTGCGCTAACTTATGGAACACATTACGGGGGTTACGACTTCCAAAACAGACGTTTCTTGATAACGTCGGTGAAAATGTTAGTGGCGTCGATTGCCCGGAAAACACTGCTGTTCATGTAGACACGACGGACAGCGAAGGTGATAAGCCCATAAAGTACATGCATGCCAATCAAATTGAATTTGCTCCCCAACCGGCACGGTCAGCTGCCGACAAACAAGAACAGCCACTCAAAAGAATTGCTATTGCAGGTCAATCACCGCAGAAATTTGAATTTAGTGAAAGATTCCTGATACAAGGCCTCGAATCCGGCAATGGTCTATTTCAATTTGTTTCGCGTAAAGCGCATGCCCATACAAACGATCCGGCCATGGAGCCCGCCAAAGAACGCAGCATCCTCGATCAACTACTGAATGGCTGGAAGCCTGACAGTCCGGGAAATTTTATGCTGGCGGACCGCTTCCTTATTCACGAACTAAGAAAAATAAGTCCTGCTGAACCCAGCGACCACTGTTGCTACCAGCTCACCGCTCGTGACCTTAAAACCAACAAAATAAAAACTATGCTGATCACGCAAGTTGGTTTGCAATTCACCAATAGCGTACTCAAAGGAAAAGAGATCCGGCGTGCCAGCGCATTGATGGATTTCCACAAACAAACACAGCATGAATTGGCCATGGCACTGCAGGCAAAAGAACCGGAACAAACACCGATCTTTCCCGACACCCAACCCGACCCGATGGCCATCAGCTACGCTGGCATCGGCCGCAATGCCACCCTGATTGCCTACCGCGAGGCGCTGGCAAGACCCGATGACGACACCGATGTTGCGCTAGCCAATATCATCAGTCGGGGCCGGCGTGACCGGGGTCGGCACTTCGTTCACTCCGAGGCGCAATTGCGGGAATTGCAGTTTGCAGTGGACATGGCAAAAAACCCGATCCGACCAGCCCGCTCAACAGTCGAACAACTTGCCGCCCGCGCACCGATCCCCTGACACGCCCCCTCCTCACTCATGCCCGTGCCGATGATGCGCATCCGGAAAATGCGCATGGGTATGCAGTAGCTCCTCATGCCGATGCGGATGGCTATGACTGCCATCCGCGCCGACCACCTCCCCCTGCGCATGCCCATGCTGATGATGCACATCATGCGTATGACGATGCGCATGCGCCATCACGTCGTGTCGATGGGCATGAGCATGGCGTTCGGTCAGATGCAGCACCACGCCAATCGCCATCAGCACACTGGCAACCAGCAAGACCGGCGTGACTGCCTCGCCGCCCAGCACCGCCAGTAACGCGCCAAAAAACGGTGCCACCGAAAAATACGCACCCGTACGCGCACTGCCCAGATGCCGCAGCGCCACCACGAACCAGCTCAGGCTGACGCCATACGCCAGCAACCCCAGCAGCATCGCCGCCGCCGAGACCGACACCGCCGGTAACGACGCACCCAGCCCGAAGGCAATGCAGAGATTGACCGGACCGGCCACCAGTCCCTTCACCCCGGCAATCCAGGTCGCATCGGTCAGCGAGACCTTGCGCGTCAGGTTGTTGTCGATACCCCAGGCCAGACACGCGCCCAGCACCGCCAGCGCCGGCCACAGGTCGGGCAAGCCGGTCGTGCCGGACCAGCTCAGCAGCAACGCCCCGGCGAGGATGGCGACCATGCCGAAGGCGATGCGGCGGTCGACGTTTTCACGGAAGACGCACCAGGCCAGCAGCGCGGTGAATACCGCTTCGGCATTGAGCATCAGCGACACCGTCGCTCCCGGCAGGCGCGTCAGCCCCAGCATCAGCAGGGCCGGGCCGATCACGCCACCGGCCAGAATGGCACCGGCAAACCAGCGCCGCTCGGCCGCCGGCAGGTGCACCCGTGGCGCGCGCACCAACTGGCGCCACAACATCAGGCCGAGGCCGGAACCGAGATAAAGCAGGCCCGCCAGCATCCACGGGCCGACGCTGCCGAGCAGCCATTTGGCGGCCGGCGTCGCGGCGCCAAACAGCAATGCCGCGCCGAGTGCGGCGGCGATGCCGGGGCGGGCCAGCCCGTGTTTCGAACTTTCTTGCCGTGTCATCGTGACCTCTGTTGCGGTGCCTGTATGCGCATCATGCCAGTAGCCCGTCGATCCGGCCATCATCGGGCCGCACTGCACGCGTGCACTGTCATGAGCAGGATCGCAGTATCCCGAACTGACCGGCTTTACACCCTCTTCTCCGGCCCTTGCCAGCGCTCCCGAACAGCAATAATCGGGGTACAGGTAATCCAACGTGGTAGCTCGGGGAGTCATTCATGGAATCAAATCAGTCGACACAAAAAGATCTTTCCTTGCAATCGGGTTATTCCGGGGACGATCGGCGTCAAGACAGCATGATGAGCTCGGCCGACCCCATGAACGGCAACACCGCCATCGACCTGAAATCGATCCGCGAGGCGATCAATCGCATCGAAGCCGAAGCCAGCGCAACCATGGCAGCCGAAAATCGTGCTCGTACCGAACTGCGCGCCCGCGCCATGGCCGAAGACCGCGCCCGTATCGACGCCGCCGCCAGCGCCGAAGCCCAGGCCAGCGCCCGCTCCGCAGAACTGGCCATCGCCGCCGGTCACAGCCTGTTGGCGGCCGAACGGGACGCCCGCCTCGCCAGCGACGCCAGCACCGCCGCCGCCCTGCTCGAAGCCAGTGCATTGCGCGCCCGTGCCGACGCCGACAGCCAGGCCGCGATTGCCGCTGAAGCGCGTACCCGTGCCGAGCGCGAAGCACGCGAACGCGCCGTCGAGCAATTGGCCGCCGATACCGAACTCGCCAATCAGGCCCGCGTCGCTGCCGAAAAACTCGCCGAAACCGCAGACCAGACGCGTAACCTGTCCTCCGAACGCCAGATCGCACTGCACAGCGCCCAACTGGAAGCCGAGAGCCGGGTCCGCGCCGATGTCCGGATCACCGAACTCGCACGCGACCTGGAACGGCGCGAGCACAGCGCCCGCATGACCTCCGAAATGCTGGTGGCAGCGCGCAGCGAAGTGCTCGAACTGGCCACCCAGCGCGAACAGGCCGAAGCCGACGAATTGGCCGCCATGCTGCGTCGCGCACCACTGGAAGTGCAGGCGCGCGAAGAAGCCCGCGTGCGCACGGTGATCGAACAGGAACAGCATGCTGCCGCGCTGGCCCGTGCCGAATCCGAACAGCGTGCGCTGGCGTCGCTGCAGTTGCGCCTGCAAGCCGAACTGGAACTGCACGACGTCGCAGTGCGCCGCGCGCATTCCGAAGACATGGCGCTGGTCTCGGTCCGGGCCCGCCGCGATGCCGAAGAACAGATCCATGCCGCGACCGAAAGCCGCCTGGAAGTCGAACGCGCACTCCAGAGCGCCGCAGTCGAACGCATCGAAGCCGAACATCAGGCCGACGCCGAGGCACGTACCCGTCTGCTGCAAGAAACCCGGGCCAGCGACGAAGCGCGCCAGCGCGCCGCCGCAGACCAGCAGGCGACGCAGGCAGCCGCCGCGCGTGGCGCGGAAGAACAGCGCGGCGCAGCGCTGGCGATCAGCCTGGCAGAGACCGAACAAGCTGCAACCGCGATGGCGGCACGTCAGAATGACGCCGAAGAAAAGCGACTGGCCGCCGCAGCCGAACAGGCCCGACTACAGCACGAAGCAGCGCGCGTCGCCGCCCTGAAAGCGCAGGAAGAAGTCGAACTCGCGCAGGCAGAGCACGCCCGGCTATCGGCCGAGTCCCAGGCCATCAGCGCCATGCAAATAAAGCGCGAAGCAGCGCAAGCCGCCCAGTGCGAAGCGGACGCGCTGGCCATGACAGAGCAACAGCAGACAGAGATGCTGCGCGCGCTGCAACAGGCAAGCATGACCGCACGACAGCTGCAGGAAACCGAACTGCGTGCCGGCCAGGTAACGCTGGCCCAAACAATGGCCGAGGCGAACTCGCGCAACCAGGCTGCCGAGGCTGCGCTGGCTACTGCGCGTGACGCCGTGGAACTGGCACGGCTCCAGCAGGAGCGCACGGAGATCGAACAACAGGCACTGACATTGGTGCAAGAAAAACTGGAGTCTGAACGCGCGTGCGCGCAGGTCAATGCCGACACGGTGCAGGTCACCCGCCAGAAAATGATCGCGGCCCGGCAGGCAGAAAACGCAGCACGCATGCGCTTGCAAGCAGAACAGCAACATACCGAGCTGCTGCGCGAACAGAGCGACGCAGAATGTCAATTGCGTCAAGCCAAGGATGCCGAAGCCAACGCCACCCGCCATGCCACCGCACAGCTGGCGACCAGCACCGAACTGCAGCGCCTGACCGCCCGATATGCGCTGCAAAAAGCGCGTGACGCCGTTGCATTGACAACCATTGAACGCCAGCGTGCCGAGACCGAACAGCAGGCACTGGTTCTGATTCGTCGCAAGCAGGAAGCCGCCAGCCAGCGCCAGCTCTCCAGCCAGCGTTTGCTCGACGTGTCCCGACAAAAATGGGAAGCGGAGCAAGCTGCCTGCGCGGATACCGAGGCGTGCCTGCAGGCAGCAGAAGAACAAGGCAAGTTGGCCGCTGCCAACCAGCAAGCGCGCCAACAGGAACGCAGCGCCGCCGAAGCAGCGCGCGATGCGCAACAACGTTTTCTGGAACTGACGTCTGCCGCCGCTGCCAGCGCCCGGAGTCAGGCCGACGCCGCTGCCGAACTGGCCCGCATCGAGTCCGAACGGGCCGACATGGAGCAGAACGCCAACGCCATCCTGCAAAAAAAGCAGCAACTCGAGTCATCCCGCCACGCAGCTGCCCGTGCGGCACTCGACGCAGCGCAAGAACAGATCGACGCCGAACAAAAAGCCTGCAGCGAGGCCGAAACCCGCGCCACCATCTTGCTGGAACAAGCGGAACTGGCACGCCTGCATGCGCAGGTCGAACGCGAACTCCGTCAGGCCAGTGCCGCCGAACAGCAGCTCGCCATAATGACGCTGCAAGACAAACAAAAAGAACTCGCCAGTCAACGAGCCCGGCAAGCTGTGCAAGAGCAGATCCGTCGCGAAGAGCTAACGCAACAGCAAGCGGAGGCCGATTCCGCATTGGCACGGCAGGCCGCAGCATTCGCACAGGAACTGTCTGCAGCACGCCAGCAAACCAATGTCGCCCAACACGCGATTCTGGATGCAGAACGCTGCGCGGTTACGGCAGAAAAACACGCCCGGGTCGCGCAGCAGGCAGCCACCCGCCATCATCTCGAATCGGAACAGGTCGCCCGCGCGTTGCTGGCGCGTCTGTCCGAGGAAAGCACCGGGCTGGAAGACTGGCGCATCCGCGCTGAAGCCCTGCTCGCCGATGCACCGCCGCTGGCACCGACGCGTCGCAGCATCAGCGCCCGTACGCGCGGCGTGGTGGTGGCCGGATTGATGCTGTGTGCCAGCGTTGGTGGCTGGTCGCTGATGGTGCAAAAACCGACTGTTGCTGCAGTGGTGAGCGAGCTCGCCCCGATCGTGCCGGACACGCCGACAGCGGGGTTGAAAGTCTCGTTTGGTTTGCAGGAAATGCCGCCAGCAGAAACGCTGAACATGGATGGTGTGGAATTGGCCGCGCAACGGTTGCGCAGTGAGTAGGCAGCATGTCCGCCAGGGATAAGCGTGTCGGTCAAACCACCTCATGTGTCGCGCAGCCAGGCGGCAATCGGCCCGGTTGAAGTTCAATAATCAAGGGCGGGTTTGCCGCCCCTCGCCTTAAACGGGTGCCAGCTCCCCCTCCCAGGGCTCGATCGCAAAATCCAGCATCAGATTGGCGGCGCCCACCTGAGAGAACGCACCCTCGATGGCGGCCTGTGCAATCGCAATCCGGCACACCGTCTCGACATTGGGCATCGCAAACTGCTTGAATATTTCCGGGCTGATTGCGATATCGGCGATGCTGTCCGCAGCGGACGCATGATTCCAGATCGTCAGTTTGCGCAAGCTGCCATCATCGGCGATATCCGGGCTCACCAGATAGGTAACGTCGATACCTTCGACGGGAAGTTTAAATTCAAAACCGGGGGTGCTGGTAGTCATGACAATCTCCAGTAGCACGATAAGAATGGCCATAACGACTGGTTGTGCAGTCATTTCAACCACAAATTGTGAAGCCAAGCTTTACGGCACTTCAATAGTACAGTCATTAAATAGCCACGCCGGCGCATCGTGACGAATTATCAAAATACTACCGAAGACTTACCAGAGACGATTACCTGAAGTATCCATATAGGTCATGTACAGCCGCAAATCAAATTCGTACTGGTGATAATTCGGCTCCATGTGGCAGCACAGCTTGTAAAAAGCCTTGTCATGCTCGCGCTCTTTGACATGCGCCAGTTCATGCACGGTAATCATCCGCAGAAATTCGATCGGCACTTCCTTGAACAGCGTCGCGACGCGAATCTCGCGTTTGGCCTTGAGCTTGCCGCCTTGCACGCGCGAAATCGTCGTATGGGTACCCAACGCATGTTTGAGTACCTGGATCTTGCTGTCGAAGGCGACCTTGTCGATCGGATCAGCATTGCGCAGGCTGGTGTTTTTCAGGTCCAGCACATACTGGTAGAGCGCCTTGTCGGTACGGATATCGTGCGGACCGGCGTATTTTTTTTGCAGATGCGGGGCGAGTTTGTCGTTGCTGATCAGGTGCTGCACCTGCAGACAAATCTCTTCCGCATACCCGTTCAGGTATCTCAGTTCACTCATGGTGGCGATGCTGTCAGGCCGGATCGCTACAGCTGATCCGGCTTGCCGGCAACCTACTCCGTTTTGACCGCTTCAACCTGGATCGCCAGCTTGACGTCCTGTTTGAAGCCCATCGCGGCACCGTAGTCGACCCCGAAGTCAGCGCGATTGAACGAGGCCGAGGCGTCGGCGCCGCACACTTCACGCTTGAGCATCGGGTGCATGATGCATTTGAATTCGTTGATGGTGAGCTTGACGGGCTTGGTCACGCCGTGCAGCGTCAACTGGCCCTCGACTTCGGTAGGCTTGTCGCCATCAAACCTGGTGAACTTGCCGACGTAGGTCGCGGTCGGAAATTTCTCGGTGTTGAACATCTCGGCGGAGGTGGCGTGCTGGTTCATTTTTTTCATGCCGAAATCGATGGTGTCCATGTCCATCGTGACCTCGAGCGTACCGGTTTTTGCTTCGCGATCCAGCATCACCTTGCCGCTGGATTTTGAAATCTTGCCGCGCCATTTAGACAGTCCGCCGAAATGGTCTGCTTCAAAACTTGGGTAGGTATGTGACGGGTCGAGATTGTAGTTGGCTGGTGCGGCAAAGGTGGACGCGGCGACCAGCGACAAAACGGCGGCGAGGGCAAAAATTTTCATGAAACATCCTTTGATGGGTGGAATCGCATCATAGCGAGAAAACAATTATTTGGCAGATGCGGCCACGATGTGGAACTTGATCACCACGTCATCGGCGACCACCGAGGTGTCTTTCCATTCGCCGTCGCCGATATTGAAGACGGTGCGCTTGATCGGCAGCACGCCATCGAACACCTGCGCCGCGCCTTCGGTTTTCAGCGTGAACGGAATCACGACATCGGTGGTCTTGCCCTTCAGGGTCAGCTTGCCAGCGACGTTGTACTTGCCGGTGCCGGCAGTCGTAATTGCGCCCGATACAAAGCTGGCTTTCGGGAACTGGGCGGCATTGAACCAATCCTTGCCGACGACTTCCTTGTTGTACTCGGGCGAACCCATGTCATAACTGGCGACATCGATATCGACCCTGGCACTGGACTGGGCCAGTTGCGCCGGGTTGAAATTGATGGTGGCGCTGATCTTCTTGAACTTGCCTTCGATCGGTACACCGATCTGTTTGGCGGTTGCCGAGACGGTGCTTTTGACCAGATCGACCTGGGCCATGGCCGAGGCCGACAGCATGGCGAGTGCAAGAAAGATTGCGGATGATTCAATTGCGCGCATGGAAATTCCCGGAAAGTTGATGACGCTGGTTGGTTGAAGTCTATCGCACATTATTTAAGAAACGGCAGCATCCGCGCGAGTGTGCCATCGCGATCAAAAAACTGATGCTTGAGGGCCGCCAGCGCATGCAGGCCAACCAGCCCGGCCATCGTGTAATTGCACGTCAGATGCACCAGCACCAGCACCTCCTTGAGTGCCTCGTTTTTTTCGATCAGCACCGGCAGCGGAATCACGCCGAAGTACACCACCGGTACGCCGGCGGCGAGGCTGTAAAAGTAGCCGGAGATCGGCACCGCAAAAATCAGGAAGTACAGTAACCAGTGCGTGATGTGCGCTGCTTTTTCCTGCCAGGCCGGCATCAGAGCCTGCGTCGGCGGCGGTGTATGCGTTGCGCGCCACGCCACCCGTACGATGGCCAGCATGAAGACGGTCACGCCGATCCACTTGTGCCACGAGTAGTACTTCAGCTTCGTCATTGTCAAACCGGGGATATCGGTCATCACCAGGCCAAGCCAGAAGCCGGCGATGATCAGCAGGGCGATGAGCCAGTGCAGCAAAATGGCGGTGCGTGTGTAACGGGGAGCAAAGTTCATGGGGCGGGCCGGATGTGGTGGCATAAAAATAATTGAAGGCCAGATTTTAAGGGTTATCGCACTACTACGTTGAAGCATTCGTGCGCTGAATTCGCAGTTGGGTACGTCGCCCAACGTGCGCACCGGTTACGAACTCCGTCCTGTGCGAACACCAGAATCGTAGGTTGGGCTGCGAAGCCCAACATGCGTCAGGTTGCTTTGCCAGTCACCACGACGCGCGGACTGCTGTCTGCGGGCTGCGGACTGCGGGCTGCGGTAGCTAAAACGGGTTGCGATCCGTGGAGGCAAGCCGGGTGCGGCCCGGCAGCCGGTCACTTCTTTTTGCTTCGCCAAAAAGCAGTAACCAAGAAAAAGGCGACCGCTAGACCGCTGCCCTGCGGGTTCCCAAATACCGTGCCCGGTCAGGGGGAGGGCCGCAAACTCGCTACGCTCAGACAGTGCGGCCCTCTTATCCCCTGCCCGGACACGGTATTTGGCAGCGGCCTTTTATGCGGAATTCAAGGTCAAAACCAAACCCAGCCTTGGTTATTTGATCAAGGCCAGGCTCGCTTTGCGCGAGAGCGATGGCTTGTAAAAGCTTTGTAGGTTTTGATTTTGACGTTGGTTTTGATGTTGGTTTTGATGTTGGTTTTGATGTTGGTTTTGACGTTGGTTTTGAACTCGATGTCGATCACGACGAGGAAGTTTTCTCGCGCAAAGCGAGCACGACCATCTCGCTGGTTCC